>DASPMO010000016.1:0-30272 GCA_035627015.1 Thermoanaerobaculia bacterium
ACCGCCGGCGTCCTCGCCGGCTGTCGCGCAGGCGTCCCGCGCCTGCGCCCTGGGCGGGGGAGTGGCGGCGCGGGACGCCGCCACGACAGCCGGCGAGGACGCCGGCGGTCCGCATCCGTTGGCGAAGTCAGTGTGGTCTGCCTAGGGAGTCACCACGGCAATCCGGGTATTGAGCCGGATGTTGTCTGGCGCGTCCAGGCTCGGCGTTTCGTAGTCGATGAACGTGAGATTCACCCCGGGGCGGAACACGAGGCAATGCGTCGAGCCGCCGAAGTGGAACATGCCCAGCTGATCGCCTTTGTCGACGTGCTGCCCCGCCTGCACGGTGATCTGGCAGCTCGACACCTCGCCCATCCCCACCGGCACCACGCACATCAGCCCGATGGCCGGGTTGTCGGCCTCGATGAAGATGAGCGCGCGCGTGGCGACGGCCGTGAGGAATGGCTGGGAGTCGTTGGGCGCGGAAGGGTCGGCGCCTGACGGATCGAGGAAGCCCTGGTAAAGGTTCTCGAGGTAATAGGAGCCATTGACCACGTAGGCTTTCTGAATCGTTCCGCTCACCGGACTGTGCCAGCGGTGGTAGCTCAGCGCGCTCAGGAACGCCTGGTAGACCGTGCCGCCGGCGAACTGCGGCGTGCAGGCGTCCCAGTTGAGCATGTTCTCGAGCGAGTACGGCTGGCCCTTGAGCCAGAACGAATCCGTCAGCGCGACGTTTCGCGTCACCGCCAGCGGCGCGGACTCGCAGGCGTTGACGATCACATTGTCGTCGCCCACCCCATCCACCGGCCGCATGCCGTCGCGGAAGGTGCGCGTAAAGAAGTCGTCCCACGAGGCGAAGCCGTAATAGGGATCGCCGGGATCGCAGTTGAAGATGTCGGCGAAGCCCGCGCCGGGGGCGATGGGGTTAGGAGGTTGCCCGAGGGCCGCACTGGCCACGCTCACCATCTCCGCCTGCGCCGCGGCGCTCAGCCAGGCGATGGCGTCGCTGGAGGGATCGTCCTGAACCAGCACATAGCGTGAATCGGGGCTGACCAGGAAGGTCGACCAGTAGTCGAGGATTTTCTTGAACTGCTGGTTGACGAGCGCATTCGAGAACACGTCGTACCCGAAGCTGGTGGCCATCGGCCAGTCGAGCAGGGCATTGATCGGAAATCCGATCAGGCCGGCCGGCTGCTGACTCGCACCGGTGCCCGTCTGATACGCCTCCGGAGCCGTGGTCATGATCGTGTTGAGCAGCACCAGGAAGTCTTCGAACGTCTGGGGCTCCGGCTCCCAGTCGAGCGGCGTCGTCTGCTTGCGCCGATACGCGTCGGCGAACATCGCCACGACGTTTGCCGAAAGCACCGGGTCCGACGCGACCATCTGCTGGAACTCGGCGATGGGCGGGATAAGAGGCGCTGGAGATTCGTTCGCGCGCTTCTTGAGCTTCCGGATCCAGCGCTCGATCTCTCTCGGGTCTCGAGGCAGCCATCCGCCCAGTCGGGCATTCCCGGATCTCACGAGCGTGCTGGCCATCGTCTGCTCCTCCCCGATACAGGAGAGCCGCGGCGCCGACGAAACCCTACCCGGCGTAACGCGTGAGCCGTCTCAGAGGCAACGCCAACCCTGTTATTCTTCCGGGCTCCGATGGCTGACATTTTCATCAGTTACGCGCGGGAAGACCGCGCGATCGTGATGCTCCTGTTGTTTGTGTTGCTGCTCCTTCCGGCCGTTGCAGCGGCGGAGGTCCCCTCTCCCCGCGCGCGGGGAGAGGGCCAGGGTGAGGGGCGGTTCCTCGCAGCGGGGCACGTCCCCTCACCCTGACCCTCTCCCCACGCGGTGGGGAGAGGGGACTGTGGGTCGAATGGGTGCGTTCTGTTCAGGAGCGCGCGCGGTCCCCCCGAACTCCGGCGTCATGTTCGTGCAGTTAGCGCCGTGCGCGCACTGCGGCCCCTGGCTGGCCGGAGGAGGTGGTGGTGTCGCCAATCCGTACGCCGCCGCGATCGGAGGGGGATTCACGCTCAACGTCTGGTACCGCTGGCCGCACCCCGGCGGCGTCGGGGCGATGATGGCGTGGAACGCCATGACGCGCGCGGCGAAGCTCGCCGACATCAACGCCAACTGGTGACACCGCGCAGGCGAGTATCGGCGAGGGGGAACGACCGGGAGGCCTCACGTCGTCTTCTGCTAGACTGCGCGCCGGGTCCCGGTCCTCTCCCACAAGCCAATCGAGTGCAGTGCAGCGCCTGAGGAGACGTGTATGCCCACGGTTCGACTGCTGAACTGGAGCGTCCAGGCTTTCGGTCCCACGAAAGCGGGGATGAAGTACGGCAACTACGACATCGTTGCCGCCATTGCCCGCACCGTCGTGCAGAACGCCGTCGACCTCTTCGTCATGCTCGAAGTCGACGCCACCTCGCGCGCCGCGGCCGAAGAGCTCGCGCGGATCGTGCTCGACGCGTTGCGCGAGGCGTCCACCGCGAGCAGCGACTGGAAGCAGGCCGTCCTCTCCCCCGGCACCGGCGGCGAGTTTTACGCCTTTTTCATCCGCGACGCCGCGCTCACCACTCCCGTGCCCGTCACCGGGCCACTCCTCGGCGTCACCCCGCGGCCGCCGCGGGTCCTCGGGCGGGTGCCGTCCATCACCAGCGCGCAATTCACCACCGCCCCCTCCAGCTACGTCGGCGTGCTCGACGACTCCTTTCCGCTCCTCATGCCCGACCAGAACCAGCTCGACCCCCAGGGGCGTTCGCTGGGCATCCCGCCGTGGCCCGGCATGCGCCGGCCGGCGCTGGGACTGTTCAAAATCCGAGGGGCGGGCGCGGCCAGCGCGTACCTCCCCATCGTCGTCTGCCACTACGCCAGCAAGCCCACCATGGCCGTCGAGCAGTTCAAGACCCTTCCCTACTTCAGCTTCCTCTCCGGACTCTCCACCAACCCGCCGGCGCCGCCGGTCATGCTCACCATCGACGGCCGCAAGTACCAGCCCAAAGAGTGGATCCTCACCGGCGACTTCAACGTCGACTACAACACCTTCGCCTACCGCACCCTCATCGGCAACGAGCAGCGGGCCCTCGGCGCGCAGGCGGCCATCCACCAGAACACCTTCCTCGTCTCCTACGGCGGGGCCGTCTTCCAGCCGACCACCGCGTCACTGGCGGTGCAGAACCTCGACAACTTCCTGACGCGCAGCGGCCCCACCGCCGCGGCGCCGCTCACGGCCGCGAGCCCGCGGGTCGCCAACGTCCCCGAGGACGTCCGCCTCGGCGAGATCCGGCTGCGGGCCAGCGTGCAGCACTACCGGGAGCTCGACCCGCGCGGATTCGTACGGCCGCATCCGGAGGTCACCCTGAACTTCGCCGACCAGCTGACGAACCTCGGCACGGTGATGAACGTCGAGGGGGCGCTCATGGGAGGGCGCCTCATCAGCGATCACCTCCCCACGCTCGTCGACGTGACGGTGCCCTGAAGGAGCGGCCATGCCATTGACCTGGGACCAACTGCTCGCGATTCTCCAGCCCAACGAGGACGGCTTCCTCTCCGTCACGGGCGCGTCGCTGGAGACGCCCGAGGTCACGCTCCTCTTCAACACCTACTTCGTGGCCGGCACGCTGGCCCTGGAGAACTGCACCTCCACGCCGGACGAGGCAACGCAGACGGTGACCGTCCGCGGCAACCTTGCCGCGCTCACGTTCCTCAACATCACCGACGGGGAGCTGGTCCCCGAGGGGACGTTCGAGCTGCGCGGCGACGGCCTGGTCCACGTCGAGCTGCCGATCGCCGTCAACGACGCCTTCTGGGCCCTCTCCAAGAGCTTCGCCCAGTTGGCCGGCTCGGTCTTCGACGAAATGTTCTGGACCGACGTCGCGCTCACGCTCGACTCCGACCCGGAGCTGACCCTGCCGGACGACTACGGCCTCGCTTTCGGCTACCCGCCCAACCTCGCCTTCGTCAACGCGCGGCTGGTGAAGGGGCTCTCGCTCCGCGCCACCGTCGACTTCAAGAGCTACCTCCTGCAGCTCCTCTCGCCGCTCGTCCAGACGCCCGTCACCCTCGGGGGTCCGATCGAGGTCTACGTCCAGCACCCCAACGATCCGGCCAAAAAGAAGGTCATGCCGCAGCTCTTCTTCCAGCCGCTCGATCCCGTGGGGAAGACGCAGGCCGTCGGCGAGTACACGATGACGTTCCGGCTCGAGCTGGCGTCGCTCTTCCAGCAGTTCGCCAACGAGTTCGGCACCGAGGTGTTCGTCATCCCCACCGGGGCGGCGGTGGCGCGTACGGACTTCGTGGTCGAGGGGATGGAAGACCCCATCCCGGTGTCCGTCTACATCTACGAGTCGAGCTCCGGGCGGCTGATCTTCAACGTCGGGCAGACGGTGGGACAGCCGATCCCGAAAGACGAGATCGGCAACCTGCTCAACGGCGCCAACGTCGGCACGCTGCTCGAGCCGGGCTACGGCTTCCCGATCTACGACGTCCTGATCGTCGAGGGCGTACAGATCTCATTGCGCTCCGTGCCGCCCGCGCTGGCGCTGCACGGCATCGAGGTCGGCGCCTCCATCGGCGCGGGCAAGCAGTGGGAGATCCTCGGCGGCCTGCTGACGATGGACAGCATCATCTTCCTCGTCGGCGTCATGCAACCCGAGACCTCGGTCTCGGTCTACGCATCCGTGCAGGCCGCCGCGGCGCTCCTCGGCAACCCCGACGTCATGCTGACCGCGGCCGTCACGCTGCCCGATCTCACCTTCTTCATCCGGCTCGACGCGACGGAAAAGCTCGACCTCACGGAGCTCGTCAAAGACCTCATCGGCCAGTCCCTCCCGCTGCCGGTGATCACGGGCATCTCGTTCTCGATCAGCGGCGAGATCCGCGACTCGAACTACTCGTTCGAGACGGTGATCGAGCAGTCGTGGGTGCTGTTCGGCGACGAGGAGAACGGCCTCGTGCTGCGCGAGATCGGACTGAACCTCGGCGTGACCGGCACGCCGAACGTGGTCTACGGCGGCATGTACGGCCTCGTCGAGCTGGCGGGGGCGCAACTCGGCCTCTCGGCGGCGTACGAGCCGGCCGGCTGGACCTTCACCGGCGGCACCACGCCCGGCCAGCGCATTTCGCTGAACGACCTCTTCGCCGACCTCCTGGCCATCTTCGGCATCGAGCTGCCGGCCGGGCTGCCGGCGGTCTACCTCACGCAGCTGCAGATGCTGGTCTCCACCGAGGTGCGCGGGTTCCAGCTCTCCGCGGCGGTGGCCATCCCCGAGGCGACCTTCAACCTGGCCGACATCCCGCTGATCGGCAAATGGCTCGATCCCTCGGACCGCATCACGCTCGAGGAGATCTCCTTCCGGATCGAGAAAGTCGCCACCAGGCCGACCTCCATCGACCTCGGCTTCCGGGTCGGCTTCGGCACCAACGACTACGTGAGCGTGGTCATCCCCATCGCCGGACGGCGCACCACGACCGGAACCGCCGCGCTGCTCCCCGACCCTCCTCCTCCCGCCGCTCCGCCGGTCTATCCGGCCGGAGGGTCGGGCACGTGGGTGCCGGCGCAGCGCACCTTCGGCCCGCTGGCGGTGGAGAAGCTCGGCTTCATCCTCGACGAAGAGGGCATCGGCGTGCGCTTCAACGCCGCCCTGGCCGTGACGCCGCTGCTGCTCGAGGCGCTCGGCCTGAAGATGGTCGTGCCGCTGAACGAGCCCTACATCCCCTCGTTCGGCATCGACGGCATCGCCGTGAGCTACGCCACGAAGGTGCTGAAATTCGGCGGCGGGCTGGTGCGCGTCGCCAATCCCGATTCCATGCAGTTCGACGGCATGCTGGTCGTGCAGACCGAGACCTTCGGCTTCAGCGCGTTCGGCTCCTACGCCACCTCCGACCCGCCGTCGATGTTCGTCTTCGCGCTGCTGAACGTGCCGATCGGGGGACCGCCGTCGTTCTTCATCAGCGGCTTCTCGGGCGGCTTCGGCTTCAACCGCTCGCTGCTGCTGCCGCCGCTGTGGCAGGTGCCGCACTACCCGCTCGTGGCGGGGGCGAACGTCACCACGAATCCGTTCGGCGTCGATCCGACGCTGGCCGACTTCCTCTCCATCATGGACGACTACATGCCGGTCTCCATCGGCGACTACTGGGTCGCCGCCGGCATCCAGGTCACGTCGTACGGCCTGCTGAAGACGCAGGCGGTGCTGACGATCGCCTTCGGCAACCGCGTGCAGGTGGCCATCATCGGGCTGTCGACGTTCTCCATGCCGCCCGCCGCGCCCGAGCCGCTGGCGCGCGCGCAACTGGCGGTGGAGGCGGTGTTCATCCCGGACGACGGGCTGCTGGCCGTGGCCGCGCAGCTCACGCCCGGCTCGTACATCTTCGCCCCGGAGTGCTTCCTGGCCGGCGGCTTCGCGCTCTATCTCTGGTTCTCGCCGAGCCCGTACTCGGGCGACTTCGTGCTCACCCTCGGCGGCTATAACCCGTACTACACGCCGCCCGCGCACTACCCGGTCGTGCCGATGGTGCTCGTCAACTGGAAGATGGCCGAGGCGATCGTGTTCAAGGGGGGCGGCTACCTGGCCGTGACCCCGCACGCGGTCATGGCCGGCGGCTTCCTGAACGCCACCTGGGCCATCCCCGGCATCAAGGCCTCGTTCACCTTCACCGCCGACTTCCGGATCCAGTGGAAGCCGCTCCACTATGAGATCCGCGCCGGCGTGACGTTCAACGTCATCGCCAACGTCAACGTCGGCATCGCCCGCGTGACACTGGCCGTCACCGTCGGCGCGGAGCTGCAGATCTGGGGGCCGCCGTTCTCCGGCACGGCCCACGTCAACCTCAGCGTCTTCTCGTTCACCATCGCCTTTGGAGCCGCGACCAACGACGTCCCGCCGCCGATCGACTGGTCGGAGTTCAAGCGCACCTTCCTCCCGCCCGTGGTCTCGCCGACCCCGAAACGGATGCGCGCGGTGTCGGAGGGCGCCACGCCCACCGACTCGATCGTGAAGGCGCTCTTCGCGGACGGGCTGCAACTGGACCTGCGCGACGACCTCGCCTCGCCGGTCGACTACACCGTCGACCCGCAGCTGTTCCGGATGGTCGTGCAGACGCTCGTCCCGGCCAAGGCGGTGCGGCTCAACGGCGCGGAGCTCCCCCCGCACAACACCGAGCTCGGCATCGGCCCGATGGCCGTACCCGTGACCCGCCTCACCAGCGAGCTGCTCGTCGAGATCGAGCGCAACGGCGCCCCGTACACCGTGCAGGCCGCGGCCGCGATCGAGCGCGCGCCGAAGGCGTTGTGGGGCGATGAGGGCGATGCGGACCGCAACAAGACCCTCAATACGCCCGCTCTCCTGGACAACGTCGCCCAGGGCCTGACCCTCACTCCCGCGCCCGACGCACCCGCCCACTCGCTTCCAATCGACATCGCCACGCTGCTCTACGCACCCGAGCCGGTCGAGCCGATGACGTGGGGCGCGGACGACGCGCCGGCGAGCAATCCGTTCAGCGGGGACGATCCCTGGACCACGCTCACCACCACCATCGACGACCCGGCCGTCGAGGAAGTGCGCGCCGGCATCATCTCCGCGCTGATCTACGCCGGCAGCCAGGTCTCACCGCACATCGACGTCGCGCCGCTCACCCACGCCGACACGCTGAACCTGCTCGATCCGGTCGTGCTCGCGCCGCTCGGCTATGAAGAAAAGGAGGAAGCCGCCGCATGAGCGCCACGGACGGAACCATCGTCTTTTACGAACATTTCCGCCCGCCGCTGGCCTCGGGCACGTACGACGTGACCATCCGGCAGCAGGTGGCGAGCAGCGACGCCGCCAACGCCTTCGCGGAGACGTTCGAGCATCGCCTCAACTTCGCCGTCCAGGGGGCGCGCTTCGCGCTGCGGCCGGAGCAGATCCAGTCGCAGTTCCCCCCCGCCGACATCCAGGGCGACTACGCGAACGTCCTCCCGCACATCGTCTTCCACCCCCGCACGCTGCCGTGGCAGCGCACCATCACCAGCGAGCCGTCGGGCGACGCGCTGATCCCGTGGCTGGCGCTGCTCACCTTCGACGTGAACGACCCGATCCCCGCCGTCCGCCACGGCACGCTGGGCGAGCTCCTCCCGGGCGGGCTCCCGGCCGGGACGATCTCTTATCCCAATCTCGCGCTCGAATACGGCGAGAGCGCGACCGACCCGATCCTCTTCATCGACGTCCCGGCCGCGCTCTTCACCGCCATCGCGCCGTCCGCCGCCGACCTGCGCTGGCTGGCCCATGCCCGCGAGATCAGCCTGGAGACCGCGGCGCGCAAGCGCGACACGACCGACGGCTCGATCGCCACCGACTTCTCCGTCGTGGTCTCGAACCGCATGCCGACGGCCGGCAACCGCACCGCCTGCCATCTCGTCTCGCTCGAGTCGATGGCGCCGTACCTGCCGCCGAATGCGCTGCCGGCCGGCACGGAGACGATCCGCCTGGCGCTGCTCTCGTTCTGGGAGCTCGGCTGCGTCGCGCGCGAGGAGACGTTCCGCGAGGCGCTGGTGACACTGAACCGCGAGCCGGGGACGCTGCAGATCCCCTACGCGCCGGCGAACGACTCGTCGCACGACTCCGTGCGGAACGCCTTCGCCATGGGCTACACCGCCTTCGACCACCACACCCGGCAGGGGGCGCGCACGGTGTCGTGGTACCGCGGGCCGCTGCTGCCGCGCGCCGTCACGCACGACGCCGTGGTGCCGGTCACCTCCTCCGACGCCGTGACGCGCTACGACCCGGCCACGGGGATGTTCGACCTCTCCCTCTCCGCGGCCTGGCAGCTCGGGCAGCTCATGGCCCTGGCGGACAAGGATTTCGCCGCGCTGCTGTACGAGTGGAAGCGCGCCCAGACCACCGAGGCCGTGCTCGCCTTCGAGCGCGCATTTCTGAGCGATCAATTGGGGCTCCGGCTCACCGGCGCCGAAGGGCCGCTGCACCTGGAGCTGATGCGCCGCTTCGTCAGGCCCGCCCTGGCCTCGATGTTCCCGAAGGAGCCCGCATGAAGAAACGCTGGATGATCAATCCGGAGCAGCGCGCGCGGCTGCGCGCGGCGCTGGAATCGGCGGGCAACGTGTCCGCGGGCAGCGTGTCCACGGACCAGGCCGCGGAGGCGCGGATCACCGAGTGGCTGGCGCGCCTGCGCAACCTCCACGGCGTGCCGTATTACGCGCTCATCCCCGACGTGCGCATGCTGCCGCAGGAGTCGATCCGCATGTTCCGGATGGACGACAACTGGACCGACTGCCTGATCGACGGCGCGTTCAGCCTCGGCCGCTCCACCACCGGCATCGAGGGCGCGCAACGCGAGGCCCGCCTCCTCGGCCGGCTGCGCGCCGGCATCCGCAACCGCGCCGCCACGCAGCGCGTGCGGCGCATCTTCGGCGCCGCCAGCGAGCGCGCCGCGGCCGAGTCCCGCGGCATCGAGACCGGCTTCCTGATGCGCTCCGCCGTCGTCGCCGGCTGGCCCACGCTGGAAGTGCGCGGCTACGACGCCGCCGGCGCCGAGCTGCGCGTCATCCGCCTCGACCGCCCCGCCTCCGACGTCCTCTTCTGCATCTTCGACGGCGAGGCCGCGAAGGTCAGCCTCTCCGAGCCCGCCGAGATGCTGCACTTCGGCTTCGAGAACGACGGGAAGACGCTGAAGTACGTCGACGCCGCCGGCCACGCGCCCGGGACCCCCATCGAAGGCGTGCGCGTGACCGTGCCGCTGCGCGACGCCGCGCGCCGTGTCGTGGCCGTCGACGCCCTCGCCGGCGCCGTCCACGACGCGCTCGTGGCCGCCGGCGGCATGCCCGCGGGCGCGGAGTACACCACCGCCGAGTTCGCGCTGGAGCTCGTGCAGGGCGTCGAGCAGGTCGACTTCACGATCGGAGCTCCGGTATGACGGCGGGCCTCGGCCTGGTGGTCCCGGTCCGCCTCGACGCCCTGACGATCGGCCTCATTGACGCGCTCGAAGATCCCGGCTTCGCCCCGGCGTACGCCGACTTCGACTCGCTGCCGTATCCGCGCGGGCCGCGCACGGCCTACCTCAGCAGCCTGGCCGTGCGCGCGCCGTTCACCAACTACGGCCCGCTCGTGCAGGGCATTCACCTGCACTGGCAGTTGCCAAACGCCCTCCGCCGCGGCGCGTACGGCAGCAGCGGCGAGCTCACGCTGCCGAAGGTCCCGGACCGCTGGCTGGTCACGCGCATCGTGGCCGACCTCGCGGCGCCGTCGTCCCCCATCCAGCTCCGGAGCTGGGTCCTGGAGAGCAACTACCTGGCGACGGCGAGCACGTGGAGCCCGACCACCATCCCGTGGGACGCCGCGCCGCAGCCCGAGACGTACCGCTGGCTCGGCCGCGTCTACGACTACGACGAATGGCGCGCCGGCGGAGGACAGGGGACGTACTGGGACAACCTCACCTCCGTCGGCTACGGCATCCCCGACTTCGCCGCCTACTACCCGAACTGCGTCAACGTCTTCGGCTTCGTCGACCAGACGCTCAACGACGCCGCGCTCGACGCCGCCACGACCGCCATCGCCTACGCCGTCACCGGCTGGTACGCGAACGAGGCCGACGATCCGCTGCGGGCCGGCCCCGTCGACGGCTGGCTCTTCGACGCGTCGGCGGGCGAGACGCCGGAGCACACGCTCTGCCAGGGATTCGTCTGGGCGCTCTCGTGGCGGCCGGCCGGCGCCTACTTTCCCGACCACGCCACCGCGATCGCTCCCGCCATCGCCATCGGCAACACGCCCGCGGAGGCGTTTTCCGCGCTCGCGGCCACGAAGGTGACCGAGCCGCTGCAGAACGTCGAGACGATCCTCGACGCCCTGCAGCTCGGCGTCCTGCCGTGGCTCGACCAGCCGGGCGGCAGCGCGCGCCTCGAGGAGGCGCTCTTCAACGACGCCTTCGCCGCCTATCCCGGCGGCGTGGTCTGGCAGCTCGAGCCGGCCGGCGGCAGCGACGCCGCCGCGCAGCGCGCGCTGCTCGCGCTCGACACCACCGCGGCCGAGGCGCTCGAAGAGCTCAACCGCCTGCAGCGCACGTACGACGACGAGGCCGCGCGCATGGTGTCGCTCCAGTCGCAGATCTTCGCCGACTGGAACAAGTACATGGTCGTCAAGTACACCCCCCAGCCGGGGTATCCGCCGGTCGATTCCGTGCGCGGCTTCCTCGACCGCGAGATGAGCGCGCTGGCCGCGATGCAGTCGACGCTGGCCGCGCTGCAGGGCCAGCTCGACGCGGCGCAGCAGTCCGTGCGCGCGCTGCTGCCGGCCGAGCTCGTGCTCGCCTCCGCGGCCGCGCCGCGCTACTACCAGCCCGACGATCCGGTGGTCGTGCTCTCCGGCGACGGCGTGCCGGCGCAGCCGCCCGACGCGCGTCCCGCCGCGCGCTGCATCCTCACCACGCAGATCCTCGAGGAGCTCGAGCTCCCGGCGAGCCTGGTCCCCGGCAGCGCCGCCGTCACGATCGCCGCCAGCGACCTGCCGGCGGTCAACGCCGATGCGCTCCCCTACCCCGCCATCGCCGCGCTCGTGCCGGCCATGATGCTGGCCGACCCGCAGCTCGCCCCGGTGCTCACGGCCATCCTGGCCGCGGAGGGCGGAACGGCCAATCCGGCCGTGCTGGACGCCGGCGCTACCTCCGCGGCCATCGCCGCCGCACAGACGCAGCTCCTGACCGGCGAGACGCCGTCGAACGGCATCACCTTCCACGGCCTCCTGCCGCAGACCGACATCGGCTTCCTGCAGTGGGACATCCCGTGGCATCCGGTGGCCCTGTCGTGGCGCTTCGTCTACAGCCCGCTGGTGGGCACCGGCGGCGAGCTCTCGCCGGACTTCGTCCTGGACAACTTCACCTTCGACGAGACCTCGCTCGACCTGGAGCCGAAGGCGCCGGCGTTCGCGGAGGCGCTGCAGCAGTACAGCGGCACGGTGCTCCTCTCGCCCGACGCGGCCATCAACCTGCAGCGGCAGATCGTCGAGTATCTGCGGTACGAGACCGATCCCGAGCTGGAGGCCATCCTGCGCCAGCTCGGCGAGTATCCGCTCCTGGCGCAGTCCCTCGGCGGCTTCGACGCGGCGCTGCTGATGCTCGCCCTGACCCTGCAGCTCCCGGTGGCCGATCCGGCCGCCACCGACCAGTTCACATACGATTTTTCCAACATCCGCGTGCGCGGCGCCGTCGGCGACCAGAACAAGAGCGCGCCCCTCACGTCGAACGAATACAACCCGCTGCGCGCCGGCAAGCTCACCCTCCAGCGCCTCGACCTCATCGACGAGTTCGGGCGCGTGCGCAGCGTGAGCCTCTCCAGGCTCATCGTCGCCGACACCATCCCCACGCTCGCCCCCTCGGAGCTCCTGCCGCCCCTGCGCGTGACGCAGCCGGCGAAGCTGGATTTGCGGTGGCTCTCCGCGTACGAGCCGGCGCGGGAGGCCAGCAACCTCCCCGTGGCCGGCCCGATCTGCGGCTGGGTCGTGCCGAACCATCTCGACGACAGCCTGATGTTCTACGACGCCGGCGGCGCGGCCATCGGCAGCCTCACGCGCAGCGGCGACGCGACGCGCACGATCTGGCAGGACGCGCCCGGCACCGGCACGCCCGGCGGCACGATGGACGCGGCGTTCACGGGCCGCAATGCGGTGCTCTCGGCCTTCGCCCTCAGCGTCCGGGACCACGGGCCGGCGTACATCGACGCGCTGATCCGCACCATCGACCGCACGAAGATCTTCATCGCCCCGCGGGACGAGCAGCAGAACCTGCAGACCGCGGTGCTCATGGGCGCGCCGCTGGCCATCACCCAGGCGCGCGTAGCGCTGCGCCTGTTCGGCCTCCCCTCGGCGGTGCAGAGCTACGCCGCTCTGTCCGCGGACATCGCCGGCGGCGACCCGCTGCAGCGCACGACGAACGGCTTCCCGAGCGTCCGCTTCCCACTCATCCTCGGCAGCCTCTCGCAGTTCGACGACGGCCTGATCGGCTACTTCCGCGGCAGCGATTTCTCCACCCTCTACGCCGGCGCCGCCGACGGCGAGAGCCCGCACATCGTGCAGCCGGCGATGGGGACGCTCACGGTGGCCGCCGCGGACGAGAGCGCGGTCGTGACGATGCTCGTCGATCCGCGCGCGGGCGTCCACGCCTTCACCGGCATCGCGCCGGTGAAAGTCCTGACCATCGCCCCCGACGCGGTGGCCGTGGCCATGCGCCGCATGGACTACACCTTCCTGACCACTCCCGTGCTCTCGCTGGAGAGCGGCCTGGCCGTCCCCCGCCCCGCCCAGGTCTCGAATGCGACCTGGGAATGGATCGCCCTCGGCACCGAACAGACGTGGGTCCAGACCCCGATCGCCGATCTCAACCTCGAAGCCACCCTGCAGACGCCGCGCGCGCTCGTCGAGGGGTGGATGAAACTCAAGCTGACGGAGGAGTCCTGATGGTTCGCTGTACGCTCGCCCATGGTTCGCTGAGAATCACCAACGCCGGCCGCCGCGCGGTCCGGGTGACGAAAGAGTCGCGCATCCTCGCCGACTTCGGCGGCGGCAACGTCGACGTCACGCCCCCCTGGCGCCGTGACCGCTGGTGGTACCCGCGCGAGACGTTCTCCGTCCCGCTGCCGTCGCCGGACTGCGCCGGCGCCACGGTCACGATCGAGCACGTCGGCGACGGCTACGACGGGCGCCACGAGGCGGCCGCGCAAGCCGCCCAGCCGCGCGTGGACTCCTCGGTAAGCATCGACCGTTTCACCGTCGACCCGGCGGTGCTGCCCGACATCAACGAGCCGGCGACGGTGAAGCTCTCGTGGCAGACCACCAACGCCACATGGGTGACGCTGTCCACCGCGGGGCTGGTCCTGGCGCAGCAGAGCGAGCTGCCGGTGACGGTCGAGCAGACCACCACCTTCGTCCTCACCGCCTACGACGCCTCGCTCGCGCAGATCGTCTCGCGGAGCGCGACGGTCGTGGTGCAGCCGTCGCTCGTCTCGCGCCTCGTGCCGAAGGGAACCATCGCCCTGTGGAGCGGCTCCCTGGAGGAGGACGTCCCCGACCACTGGGAGGTCTGCGACGGCCAGGACGGCCGGCCCGATCTGACCGACCGCTTCGTCGTCGGTGCGGGCGGCGACCTCGCGCCCGGCGACACGGGGGACGGCGATACGCACACGCACGACGTTCCGAAATACGAGACCGAAGTCAGCACGACCAGCGACGGCAGCCACTCGCACCTGTTCCCCGAGAAGTGGTACGACCGCAGCTTCGACGACTCGAGCAGCGGCTATCACGCCATCGATACAAAAGACGTATACAGCGACAGCGAGCGGACACAGAACGACGGCGTGCACAGCCACAGAGTGCCGATCACCGTCCCTCAGTCCACCACGTTGACAAACAGCAACACGGTCCGCCCGCCGTGGTACGCGCTGTTCTACATCATCAAGGGGGACTGATGACCGCCGCCGACATTCGCGTCGCATTCATCCCCGCCGAGGGGGACGACCTCTATACCGGGATGGCCAACGAGGCCACGCTCGTGTTCACGAACCTGACCGGCGATCCGATCGAGGTGGCGCCGGGGACGATCTCGTTCGACGTCAACTTTGCGGCGCTCTACCTGGATGCCGCCGATCAGGCCTCGATCGTCATCGAGGCCACGGGCTGGACCGCGCAGTTCGTGTCGGGCATGTTCGATACCTGGCTGCTCACGCCGTCCGCGCCGGCCCAGTGGCTCGACGGCACGGACCTCAGCTTCGCCGTCTCCGCGCTGACGCCGACGGTGGACGACGGCACGTATTCGATCGGGGTGACCGTCAACCTCGGCGACTCCGCGCCCTACCATACCCTCCCGGTGAGCGTGGTCATCCCGAGCGACGACCCGGATCTGAGGGACACGCTGCACGTCACGGTCGATACGGACACGGTGTACGGGACGAAGACGGATGCGCAGATCATCGCGAACACGATCGAGGTCACGTTCCTGAACACCAGCCCCGTGGAGCCGATCGTCCCCGAGGATGTCGACTGGGGGACGACGCCGCCGTCGTTCAGCATCTCCTTTCCTTATGCGTCCGGCTGGCCGGGCCCGTTCGACCTCACCACCGAGGTGCTGGCCGCGCAGTTCGAGGTGTCGACGACCGATCCATCGTGGTCGGTGGCGCTCCTCGAGGGGCCGCCGACCTGGAAGCTCTCGCCGGAATCGCACGCCATTCTCGGACCCGCGGATGGAGTGACGTTCACGATCGGGAACATCGTCACGCAGCTCATCGCGGGGGCGACGCAGATGTTCGTGCAGTGGGACAACGTGCCGGGATACCGCGACGGCCATGTCTCGATTCCGCTGTACAAGGAGTACCGCCCCGTCGAGATCCGCCAGTTCGCGATCAACCAGAACACGTTCGCCGGCCTGGATGTGCCGCAGCGCGCGTATCTGACCTGGACGGTCGACAACGCGGTGCTGGTGGAGCTTTCGGGCTACGGCCAGGTCGCGCGCGAGGAGTTCCAGTTCGCGGTGCCGATCGAGATGAGCACGTCGTTCGTGCTGACGGCCTACGACCCGGTCACGGGGACGATCGCCACGGCGGCGCAGGCGGTGACGGTCGAGCCCTCGGTGCTGGCGCGCGCCATCCCGCCGGGGACGATCCTGATGTGGTCGGGGGCCGAGGAGGACATCCCGCCGGGCTTCGTGGCCTGCGACGGCAGGGAGGGCACGCTCGACCTGAGCGACCGGTTCATCCGCGGGGCGGGCGAGGGCGTGCCTGCGCTGGAGTCGGACACCTCGTCGCACACGCACGTCTATCCGCAGGTGCGGATCGCGACGGAGCAATCCACCGAGGACGGCACCCACAGCCACGCGCTGCCGTCCGACTGGACGGGCAAGGACATGGAGGAAGGCAACAGGTACGGCATCGACGCCGGCGTCAAACCGTTCGAGACCCGCATCCGGGACGCCGGCCCGCACTCGCACACCATCTCCACGACGATCGACCGCCCGCAAGGAACGACCACGGAGAACACCCCCTACCTCCGCCCGCGCTGGTTCGCACTGATGTACATCATGAAACGGTGGTGACGCCCCCGGGGAGGGACATGCAGTGCAACCTGTGTAAGTATCAGATGATGCGCGGGTTACAATTGCCGGCGTGGTCGATTGGCACCGATTCGATCCTTCGGAATGGGACATCGGGTACGATGTGGACAAACTCGCCGTTCACCAAGTCGGCGAGTGGGAAGCGGCGGAAGTGATCTGGAACGGTTTCGTCGTGAGGCCTAACGCGGGGAAGCACGGGCCGAACCGCTATCAGTTCCTTGGACGAACCGATGCGGGCCGACCGCTCAAACTGATTGTTCACGTATCCGGTGAACGGACCAGCGCGTGATCACCGGATGGCTCCTATGAAGCGAACTGCAAAGAAGCGAAAACTCACTGACGAAGAAATCGACGCTCTTGTGGTCGCAGAGGCTGATGATCCGTCAGCTTGGGGCGACCCGATTGTCGTGCCGCCGTCAAAGTCTCCGCGCCCCGCCTGGATGGCCCAGGCGAAGCATCTCGACCTGGCGGCGAAGTTCTTCGTGCTGTCTGTGCTACATCGACTCGGTCTCGAAGCTACGTTGACGTTTTCCCAAAACGACAACGTAGATATTACGATCGTGCAGGAGTCGGGCCGCGCTCTAACGATCGACGTCAAGACACTGAGCGGCTCAAGAGAGTGGCACATTGCTCCCTTCCGCGCCCGAGATCATCACTTCGTCGTTTTTGTCTGGTATCCGACGACAACCGATCCACGCGTATTACCGACAGCGTATGTCGTTGCATCCGAACGCTTGCGCAAGTGGCTCGATCGTAAGAAGGTTCAATCATTGCCTCTGGACGTCCTGGCAACCGAGCTGTCGGCGCAAGATGCCTGGCAAGAGCTCGCGGTAGCGCCGGCGGCCTGAATTCTCGAACGCATGAAAACGTGGTGACGCCCCATCGGGGCGTCACCACCGTTTCGCTCAAGGGAAACAGCCGTCGAGGATGTCCGTTGTTTCCGCCGCCGCGGACTGGTTCCCGGCCGAATCGACGGCGATGACGGAAAACTCGTTCAATCCGTGCAGGTCTCCGTATGCGACCGCCCGCGTATGCAGTTGCGCCGTGCTGTGGTCGTAACGCCCGTTGATGTAGACGTCGTACCGGATCACCCACTGTGGATCGAAGTCGTCGGTCGAATCGTCCCAATCCAGCTCGACCTCGCAGTCTCCCCAGCTCCCGGCCCGGAAATTCGCCGGCACCGTTGGCGGCGTGACGTCGTTCGGATTCGGCGCCGTGGTCGTTGCCGGCTCTGGATCGCTCAGCGGCGAGTAGTTCACCCCGTCGTCGCGCGCCTTGACGGTGAAGTGGTAAGTGGTCTCGGGCCCGAGCAGCGCGACGTTCGCAGAAGTCTGTTTTTTGTTCTCGAGAATCGGCGTGCCGTCCCGGTAAAGCCAGTAGGAAAGGTTCGGGTCGTCGTCTGCAGCCGACCACACCAGCGAGACATGCGTCGGCCCCACGTTCGTCACCTCGAGGACCGGCTTGCCGGGCGGTGTGTTGTCGCGCTTCGTCCGCGCGATGACGGTGTCGCTGTCGCCGGAGCGATTCCCGGCCGCGTCGACGGCGTAGACGTAGAACACGTAACTCTCATCCGACCCGAGGTTCGATCGCCAGGTATAGGCCGTCTGCGAGCCGGCGCTCGCCTCCAATCCCCAGTACTTGAGGACCACGCGATACGTGACCCCGCTGGTGTTGGTCCTGGACGCGTCCCATGAGAGCGATACGCTGTATGCCGTCGTGCCGGTGACGCGAAGATTCTTCGGTGTGGCCGGAGCTGCCGCCAACGCTGCGGCAGACACCACGCACAATCCGGCCACGATGAGGATCCGGGAAACTTTCATTGATTGACCTCCTATGCTTTCTAGATAGGTGCGGAAAATCAATGAGGCAATCCGTTCTGGAGCGATCCTACGGCCGCCTTCCGGAGATCCTGACGCGAGCGCGGTGCAAGGGATGACCGCGCTCATCTCTCATTCGACATTGATGAAATCTTTCGTCTCGAATTCGTAGGAGCGAATGCGCCTGCACACCTCGTAGGTGTTCGTCTGCAGGTCGTCATTACTGCTCCCTTCAATGGTCGAGAAGACTTCCCCACCTCGCGCGCATTCGCGCCGAGGTGACGCTCGGCGCAGGCCACGACGACGTCACCAAACCGGCTCGCATTGATCCACAGGCCCGGTCGCATCCCGCTGCGGCGTAATCAGCGCATTCCAGGTAGCGTCGTCCACCACAGGCCATGTCACGAGCCAGCATGCGTGACGATCCTGGAGCCGCGTGGCGTGCCGCCAGGCTGGTACACAGGCACCCCTTGGACGTCCGATGATCCAGACTCGCCCCGGTGACCTCGTCGTGGAGTGACGGAACGGTTACGCGGGGAGCGTCCGGAACGGAGGACATTCGCGTGATCGCGGATCCCACGCTTGGGATCCGCGATCTCACGCTTGGGATCCGCGATCCCAAGCTTGGGGTACACGGACCTCACGATTGGGATCGCGCATGCCAACGTTTCGATCCACGACCTTCCGCGGGAGGTCGATCGATGTCAAACGCGTGAACGTTGATGCCACGCTTGGGGTGCGGCCTCTCACACTGTGGCTGCTGGACCACACACGTGAGATCGCGGATCACAAGCGTGAGATCGCGGATCCCAAGCTTGGGATCGCGGATCACAAGCGTGAGGTCCGCGCACTCCAAGCGTGGGATCGCGGATCACAAGCCTGGGATCGCGGATCACAAGCGTGAGGTCCGCGCACCCCAAGCGTGGGATCGCGGATCACAAGCTTGGGATCGCGGATCACAAGCGTGAAGTCGCAGATCCCGAAATCGACTCCGCTTTTTCCGACCTCGCCGCGGACGCGGTGGCGGGCATCCAGTTCCTGCGCGCACGCGCCGACATCGACGGCACGAAGATCGGGATCTGGGGCGGCAGTCAGGGCGGGTGGATCGCCCCGCTCGCGGCGACCGCGCCCTCCGCAAAAGTGCGCTTTGTCGTGGTCAAGGCAGGACCGGCGGTGAGCCCGGCGCAGCTCACGCGCTGGAAGAGTGTCCGTCGCATCGCCCGCGCCGGCTACGGCGCGGAGGTCATCGCGCGTGTCAACCGCCTCATGGACCTGCAGTTCGAGATCCTGCGGAGCGGTCGCGGCTGGCCACAGCTCGAGGCGGAGATCCGCTCGGCCCGAGGCGAGATGTGGGTGCCGCTGGTCCCGGTCATGCGCTACTCGCGGTGGCAATCCTCGTGGATGTCCTATGGGCGGGACATCGACTTCGACGTCCCGGCAACCCTGGCGCGCGTGGACGCGCCCATGCTCTGGCTCCTCGGGGAGCAGGATCCCGAAACGCCGCTCCGGATGACCGTTGACCAGTTGGAGCGGCTGAGGAAGGATGGCAAGGACATCACGCACCCGCTACCTGGAGACCACCCTCGCGTGGGTGTCGCGCCAGTGCAGCCCGGACCCGTCGCGGAAAGGATGACTCACGGCATGCGGAAATCGTTGTCGCCGCAACAACGGGAAGAACTGCTCCGGGCATTGAGAGCCCGTTTCGAGAAGAACGTGAACCGCCACAAGGGTCTGGAGTGGGCCAAAGTCGAGGCAAGGCTGGAAGCCAGGCCTGAAAAGCTATGGTCTCTCCATGAAATGGAACGAACCGGCGGTGAGCCCGATGTCGTCGGTCACGACAAAACGAGCGGCGAATCCATCTTTTATGACTGTTCGGCGGAAAGCCCCGCGGGCCGCAGGAGTGTCTGTTACGACCGTGAAGCGCTGGACTCGAGAAAAACCGCCAAACCGAAAAACAGCGCGCTGGACCTGGCAGCGGCCATGGGCATCGAGCTCCTGACCGAAGAGCAATATCGGGAGCTGCAGAAACTCGGAGACTTCGATACGAAGACGTCGAGCTGGATCACCACACCTGCCGATATCCGAAAACTCGGCGGCGCCCTCTTCATGGATCGCCGCTACGGCCATGTCTTCGTGTATCACAATGGTGCGCCCTCTTATTATGCCGCCAGGGGGTTCCGCGGCTCGTTGAGGGTGTGAGGAGCGCTGCGCCCATGCATTCCCTCCTGCTCGTCGTCGGCGATGCAGTCCGCGCTCAGCTCCACGCTTTCGCGGATTACGCCAAGGTCGCGCCCTACCGCGTGTACGTCGAGGGGGATCAATTGACGGCCATGGCCGAGCATTTCCGCCTGGACGTCAATGACCTCGAGGCTCTCGCCGCCAGAATGCCGGAGTGGGCCGGCTGTAAGAGCGAAATCCATCAGGGGAGGCTCTCTTACTGGCTTCGCGATAATCCGAACGGGAAATTCGAGTGGTACAGGATCGGCGGACGCTTCTCCGGCTATCTCCACCTCCGGCAGCCGCGTCAGCCCTCCTTCCTCGGCCGGCTGCTGGGGAGGAAACCGGCCGAACGGGTAAACCGCGCGCGGAAAGGAGAGATCGTCGTCGAGGAGGTGCTCAGCGCTCCCCCATTCGCCCTGTTGGCACATGGGGTGTGGGTTGAGCAGGGCTGGTCCAACGATGCACCTTCCGATGACGAATGGCGCCAGCAGTTCGCGCATCGGTTCGAGCTGTTGCCCGACGATGCCTCGCTGACCGTGGTCGACATTCACACCTGACCTGCAGTCATGACCTCCCTGGTGCAACCACTGCTCGACCGAGGGCGTGTGCCGGCCATCGTGGCGGGCACCCGGGGCCGGCAGATCAGCTCAACACCTCGTTCCACTGGACTTCGAGCTCACCGTCGGGGGGTACCCGGCCGTGGAACTTACCCCAGACCACTCGCGAATTCTCATCGACCGACATCGCCGCCGCGACCGCGTCCGCGATCTGCTCGTGGGCTGGTCTGTCCTCCGGCAAGGCCGGATGCGTGTCTGCTCCGGTCCTGCCGGCCCGGTATGCCGTCAGCCAGCGCGTCCAGATCGACCAGTCGGCCATCACGGTCCTGAGCTCTTCCTCGGCGAGAGGTTTCAGCCGGTAGAAGTTGCTCCAGTCGTGCGACTGCTCATCGAGCTCACGCCGAAACGCGTGGGGGCGTCCCTGGAAGTCGGCCACACCTCCGCGAACGCCATCGTAGTAGTCAAAAACCGCGTGCACAGCTTCCAGCGGCATCCGGGGATGAACCAGGATGAGATTGCCGTCGGCGAAGCCAACGGCGATTCCTTCCGCCCCGGCCAGGATCGGCGCGCGGTCTCGCCTGGTCAGGTAACTGCTGAACCACTCTTCGTAAAGAAGCAGCGCTTCCGTCCGGAAGTCGTCGACGAACCTCCGCGGGATGGAGAATCGTTCTTCAGACAAGACTTCGCGGTGGCCGCGATCGAGCCGGGCGGCACCCGCGATCTCTGCGTCGAACGTATCGACGCCTTCGTAGAGATTCAGCACGAATGCGGCGACGGGTCGCGGAACGGAGCGCGAAAGCGCACGGTCCAGCCACGCGGAGAAGGCCTTCTCGTACTGCACCGTCATCCGCGCGTGGCGCGATACGCGAGATAGGCAAAGATCACCGCGATCACCAGGAGGGCGATGCGGCCGGCTCCCATCATGCGGCTGCGCGCGACCGGGCGCGTTCCTTTCGGTTTGATGCCCGTGACAGCAGCCAGTGCGGCGATGACTACGGCGACACCCAGCCAGACGACCCAACTCATGGTGTCGAGCTGTACAAGATGTACGCCATGCGATCCGCACCACGATGGTCTCCGCGATCCGGTCGTGCACGGCCGGATCGGGTCCTCGCCAGGTTCATCTGCTAAAATTCGCCGTTCTCGCGGAGGCGCCCTCTCAGGTCCGGTGCGCCCGTGGTGTCTGCGGGGTTTCGTCCAAGGGAGATCTTTATCGATGCGCTCGGTCGTTCTTCGTCTCGCGCTGTTCGCGGTGTGCCTCGTCTCGCCCCTCGCTGCCTTCGGGCAGACCGTCGACATGACCGCGTCGATCTCCGACACCCCCGATCCCGTCACCCTCGGCACCGACGACATCGTCTACACCGCCACCCTCACCAACAACAGCGCCGCCTCGGCCGTCAGCCCGGCGCTCACCATCACCATCAACGCCGGCGCCCTCGTGCAGGGGATGAACGCCAACAACGGCGGGAGTTGCAGCGGCTCGGCGCCCACCCTGACCTGCACCTGGCCCGCCTTCACCGGCTTCGCCCAGCGGCAAGCCACCATCGCCATCACCCCCACCAGCGGCGGGACGCACACCGCCACCGCCGTCGCCTCGACCACCAACGAGACCAACACCGGCAACAACAGCGCCTCCACGACCACCACCGTCAACGCCCTGATCGACCTGGCCGTCACCGGCACCAGCGACTCCCCCTCCGACATCACCCTCGGCCAGGGCAACGTCACCTACACCATCAGCACCTACAACTACACCAGCTCCAAGGCCACCAACCCCGTCCTCACCATCAACCTCCCGGCCTCCTCGAGCTACGTCTCGCACACCGTCACCAACAGCGGCTCGTGCACCCCCGCGGGCGGCGTGCTCACCTGCACGTGGGCGCAGCAGAACGGCTTCGCCGGCCACTCCGCCACCGTCACCGTGACCCCAGGCGCCGGCGGGACGAACGCGCTCACGGCGAGCATCTCCGGCGATCAGCCCGACTCGAACGCCGCCAACAACAGCGGCACCGAGAACACCACCGTCAACGACACCATCAACCTCGCCGTGACGGGCATCAGCGACAACCCCGCCGACATCACCCTCGGGCAGGGCAACGTCACCTACACCATCAGCACCTACAACTACTCGACGTCGAAGGCCACCAATCCGGTCCTCAACGTCACCTTCCCCGCCTCGTCGGCCTACGTCACGCACAGCGTGACGGGCGGCGGTGTGTGCACTCCCTCCGCCGCGTCGATGAGCTGCAGCTGGGCGCAGCAGAACGCCGCCACCGGCTACACCGTCACCGTCACCGTCACGCCGGGCGCCGGCGGGACGAACACCCTCACCGCCGCCATCTCCGGCGACCAGGGGGACCCGACGCCGTCGAACAACACGGTCTCGGAGAACACCACCGTCAACGCCACGATCAACCTGGCCGTCACGAACATCACCGACAGCCCCGCCGACATCACCCTCGGCCAGGGCAACGTCACCTACACCATCAGCACCTACAACTACTCCAGCTCCAAGGCCACCAACCCGGTGGTCACGGTCAACCTCCCCCCCTCCTCGGCCTACGTCTCCCACACGGTGTCGAACAGCGGCACGTGCGGCGAGTCGGGCGGCGTCTTGACCTGCAGCTGGGCGCAGCAGAACGCCTCCACCGGCTACAGCGTCACCGTGACCGTGACGCCGGGCGCGGGAGGGACGAACACGCTCTCGGCGAGCATCGCCGCCGACCAGGGCGACCCGACGCCGGCCAACAACACCCTCTCCGAGAACACCACCGTCAACGCCACCATCAACCTGGCCGTGACCAGCATCAGCGACAGCCCGGCCGACATCACCCTCGGCCAGGGCAACGTCACCTACACCATCAGCACCTACAACTACTCCAGCTCCAAGGCCACCAACCCGGTGGTCACGGTCAACCTCCCCGCCTCCTCGACCTACGTCTCCCACACCGTCAGCAACAGCGGTACGTGCGGCGAGTCGGGCGGCGTCCTGACCTGCAGTTGGGCGCAGCAGAACGCCTCCACCGGCTACAGCCTCACCGTCACCGTGACGCCGGGCGCGGGCGGGACGAACACGCTCACCGCGAGCATCGCCGCCGACCAGGGCGACCCGACGCCGGCCAACAACACCCTCTCCGAGGGGACGACGGTCAACGCCACCATCAACCTGGCCGTGACCGGCATCAGCGACAGCCCCGCCGACATCACCCTCGGCCAGGGCAACGTCACCTACACCATCAGCACCTACAACTACTCGTCGTCGAAGGCCACCAATCCGGTGGTCACGGTCACCCTCCCCGCCTCCTCGACCTACGTCTCCCACACGGTGTCGAACAGCGGCACCTGCACGCCCGCGGGCGGCACGCTGACCTGCAGCTGGGCGCAGCAGAACGCCTTCACCGGCTACAGCCTCACCGTCACCGTCACGCCGGGCGCGGGCGGCACGAACACGCTCAGCGCGAGCATCGCCGCCGATCAGGGCGACCCGACGCCGGCCAACAACACCCTCTCCGAGAACACCACCGTCAACGCCACCATCGACCTGGCCGTGACCGGCACCAGCGACAACCCGAACGACATCACCCTCGGCCAGGGCAACGTCACCTACAGCATCAGCACCTACAACTACTCGACCTCCAAGGCCACCAACCCGGTGGTCACGGTGACCCTCCCGGCCTCGTCGACCTACGTCTCGCACACCGTCAGCAACAGCGGCACCTGCACGCCCGCGGGCAACACGCTGACCTGCAACTGGGCGCAGCAGAACGCCTTCACCGGCCACACCATCACCGTCACGGTGACCCCGGGCACGGGCGGCACGAACACGCTCAGCGCCTCCATCGCCGCCGACCAGGGCGACCCGACGCCGTCGAACAACACCCTCTCCGAGAACACCACCGTCAACGCCACCATCAACCTGAGCGTGACGGGCATCAGCGACAACCCGGCCGACATCACCCTCGGCCAGGGCAACGTCACCTACTCCATCAGCACCTACAACTACTCGACCTCCAAGGCCACGAACCCGGTGCTGACCGTGACCCTGCCGGCCTCGTCGACTTACGTCTCGCACACCGTCGCCAACAGCGGCACCTGCACGCCCGCGGGCGGCGTGCTGACCTGCAACTGGCCGCAGCAGAACGCCTTCACCAACCATCCCGTGACCGTCGTGGTCACGCCGGGCGCCGGCGGGACGAACACCATCTCCGCCACCATCGCCGCCGACCAGGGCGACCCGACGCCGTCGAACAACACCCTCTCCGAGAACACCACCGTCAACGCCACCATCGACCTGCAGCTCTCGATGAGCGACTCGCCCGACCCGCGCGTGCTGGCGGCGGGCAACGTCACGTACAGCGTCAACCTCTACAACGGCAGCACGTCGAAGGCGACCAATCCCCTCTTCACCTTCAACGTCCCGGCCACGGCCACCTTCGTCTCCGCCACCGCGACCTCCACCACCTGCGTGCACGCCGGCGGCGTGGTCACCTGCGCCTGGACCGACTACCCCGCCTTCACAGGCCGCAGCGTGACCATCGTCGTCACGCCGACGGCGGTCGGGCAGATCAGCGCCACCGCGAACATCGCCGCCGACCAGGGCGACCCGAATCCAACCAACAACTCCGCCACCGCCACGACGAACATCAACCCCGGCTCCGCGCCGACCATCGCTTCGTTTGCGCCGTCGTCCGGCCCGGCCGGGACGACCGTCACGATCAACGGCTCGAACTTCTTCTCCTCGACCTCCGTGAAGTTCGCCGGCGTCAACGCCACCTTCACCGTGAACAACAACGGCTCGATCACCGCCACGGTGCCAGCCGGCGCCGGGACGGGACCGGTCTCGATCACGAACTCGGTCGGCACGACCACCAGCGGCGCGTCGTTCACCGTCACGGCCAAGCCCGACCTGACCATCAGCAAGACCGCGTCCGCGGGGAGCGTCCCGACCAGCACGCCGGTCACCTACACCCTCGCGGTGAGCAACTCCGGCCTCGGCGCCACGCACAACGTCACGGTCGTCGACACGCTGCCGCCGGGCGTGACGCTGACAAGCACCTCCGGCAGCGGCTGGACGTGCAGCGGCACGACCACGATCACCTGCACCATGGGACCGCTCGCCGCCAGCAGCGCGGCGCCGAACATCACCATCGACATCACCGCCCCCTCCAGCGGCACGACCATCACCAACAGCGCCACCGTCAGCACCACCACCCCCGAGGTCAGCACGGCCAACAACAGCGGCAGCGTGGCCGTGAGCGTCGTCGGCTGCCCGACCACGCCGGCCATCACCGCACCCGCCGCGGTCTGCGCCAACTCCACGGGCCACACCGCCTCCACGCCGGCCGTGCCGGGGGCGACGTACGCCTGGTCGATCGTCAACGGCACCATCGTCGGCTCGTCGACGAACAACATCGTCACCTTCGACGCCTCCGCCACCGACCCGATCACGCTCACCGTGTCGGTCTTCGTCACCAGCTGCCCGACCGCCACCAACAGCGCCACCGTCAACGTCTCCACTCCCGCGGCCACCATCAGCGCGTCCGGCCCGACCAGCTTCTGCCCCGGCGGCAGCGTCACCCTGACCGCGAACGCCGGCCAGTCGTACCTCTGGTCGACCGGCGAGACCACGCAGTCGATCGTGGTCAGCAGCGACGAGAGCATCACCGTGCAGGTGACGAACGCCGCCGGCTGCACCACCACCTCCTCGCCGACCCTCGTCGATGTCTTCCCCAATGCCATCACCCCGACCATCTCCGCGGGTGGCCCGACCACCTTCTGCGCCGGCGGCAGCGTGGCGCTGATCAGCAGCGAGGCGAGCGGGAACCAGTGGAAGCTGAACGGCACGCCGATCGGGGGCGCCACGGGGCAGAACTTCGTGGCCAGCTTCAGCGGCAGCTACACGGTCGTCTACACGGACCCCAACGGCTGCTCGGCCGAGTCCGCGCCGGTGACCGTCAACGCGGCCGCGCCGCCGGCCACGCCGACCGTCTCCGCCTCCGGCCCGACCTCGTTCTGCAGCGGCGGCAGCGTCACCCTCACCAGCAGCTCCGCCACCGGCAATCAGTGGAAGCTCAACGGCGTCCCCCTCGGCGGCCAGACCGCGCAGACGCTGGCCGTCACCGCCGCCGGCAATTACACGGTGCTCGTCACCGACGGCAACGGCTGCTCCGCGGAGTCGGCGCCGACGGCCGTGCAGGTGAACCCGATCCCGCCCGCGCCGGCGGTCAGCGCCTCCGGCCCGACCACCTTCTGCACCGGCGGCAGCGTCACGCTCACCAGCAGCGCGCCCACGGGCAACCAGTGGAAGCTTAACGGCGCGCCGCTCGGCGGCCAGACCGCGCAGACGCTGGCCGTCACCGCGGCCGGCAGCTACACGGTCGTCTTCACCGACGGCAACGGCTGCCCTGCTGAGTCGGCGCCGGTCACCGTGCAGGTCGACCCCGCGCCCGCAGCGCCGACCGTCACGCCGCTCGGCCCGACGAGCTTCTGTGCCGGCGGCAACGTCACGCTGGTCAGCAGCGAGTCGACGGGCAACCAGTGGAAGCTCAACGGCGCACCGATCGGCGGCGCCACCACCGACACCTTCGTCGCCACCGCCTCCGGCAGCTATACCGTTCTCTACGTCGACGCCGGCGGCTGCTCGGCCGAGTCGGCGCCGGTCATCGTCAACGTCACCCCGGTGCCGCCGACGCCCACCATCAGCGCCTCCGGCCCGCTCGCCTTCTGCAGCGGCGGCAGCGTCACGCTCACCAGCAGCGCCGGCGCCGGCAATCAGTGGAAGCTCAACGGCGCCATCGTCGGCGGGGCTACCGCCCAGACCTACGTGGCCACGGTCGGCGGCACGTACACGGTCGAGGTGACCGGCGGCTCGTGCGGCGCCGAGTCGGCGCCCGTGACCGTGACCGTCAACACGCCGCAGCAGGTGGTCATCGCCGGCCCGGCCTCGAGCTGTGGCAGCGCGACCATCCTCCTCGACGCCGGCCCGAACTTCGTCTCGTACAACTGGTCGAACGGGGCCACGACGCAGCAGATCAGCGTCACGCCGTCGGTGACGACGACCTACGCCGTGACCGCGGTCGACCCGAACGGCTGCAGCACGAACAACACGCACACCGTGACCGTCACGCCGAATCCGGCCGCGGCCATCACCGCCCCCGCCGCGGTCTGCGAGCTGTCGGCCGGCAACCACGCCTCCGTGGCAGCGCAGCCCGGCGCCACGTACGCGTGGAGCATCACCAACGGCACGATCGCCGGCCCGGCGAACGGCAGCGCCGTCACCTTCACCGCCGGCGCCACGGGCGCGGTCACGCTGAACGTGACGGTCACCAACGGCTCCTGCGTCTCGCCGGGCAGCGTCAATGTCCTGATCGTGGCCTATCCGTCGGTGACGATCGCCGGCCCCACGACGGTCTGCCCGAACGCGAATCTCACCCTCGGCGTCGAGGGGACATTCGCCACGTACCTCTGGTCGACCGGCGCCACCACGCCGAGCATCACCGTCAACCAGGCCGAGGCGACGAAGGTCTACAGCGTCACCGTCACCAGCGCCGCCGGCTGCTCCGCCACCGACACGCACACGGTCACGCTCAGCGCGGACCCGGTCGCCACCATCACCGCGCCGCCCTCCGCGCCCGCCCTCTCCAGCCAGTCGGCGAGCGTGCCGGCCCAGCCGGGCGCGACCTACCTCTGGTCCGTCTCGAACGGCACCCTCACGGGCGGCCAGGGGACGAACGCCATCACCTTCGACACCGGCACGAGCGGCACGACGGACGTCGGCGTGCAGGTGACGGTCGACGGCTGCGCGGCGTTCGACGGCGTGGCCGTGGCCATCGACAGCGTCCCGCCGCCCTGCCCGACGCCGGTGGTGATCCTGCTCTCCCCCGCCGAGGGGGCGACCGTCGCGTCACCCGTCATCCTGCAATGGCAGCCGGCCGGGACGACGTACGACGTCTTTGTGAACGGCGCGCTCCATGCGACCGTGGACACGACCTCCATCACCCTGCCGCTCCCGGCCGGCCCCGCGACCTGGAAGGTCGTCGCGCACTCCGGCCACTGCACCTATCACTCGACGACCCGCACGTTCACCGTGCAGGACGGCCCCGCCCCCGATCCGTGCGCGGTGCGCGCGGCGGCGACGCCGCTCGCGCCGCAGGATGGTGCGACGGTCAACTCCTCGTTCGTCCTCTTCCGGTGGAGCGCCGCGTTTGGCGCGACCGGCTACCGCGTCTGGGCCATGCTTGATGAAGGGGTTGACGGCGCCGCGCCGCAGGTCCTCGGCACGACCGCCGAGACGTCGCTGCGCGCCAATGTCGGCCGCGGCACGGTCACCTGGTGGACCGAGGCGCTGTACGAGGGGTGCGCGTCCGTCGAATCGCAGCACCTCCAGTTCAGCATTCCGGCCGCGGAGAACTGCGGCACCACGAGACCGGAGATCCTCACGCCCGCGAACGGCAGCGTCGTGGCGGGCAGCGAAGTGACGTTCACCTGGAGCGCTGTCGCCGGCGCCATCGGGTACGAGGTCTACCTCGCGCTCGCCGACGGCACGCCGTCGCTCGTGGCCACCACCCCCGTCACGTCCGTCACCCGCGCTGTGCCGGCCGGGGAGCTGGAGTGGTTCGTCCGCGCGCTGGTCGACCGCTGTCCGTCGCGCGACTCGCAGGTCGCCACCTTCACGTATCAGCCGCCGGTTTCGTGCGCGGCGAACCAGCGTCCCATCGCCATCGAGCCGGTCGACGGCGCGCGGAGCACCTCGCCCGTCGTCTTCGACTGGAGCGACGCCGCGGGCGCGGTCTCGTACGGCGTCTACGTCGTGCGCGGCAGTGACGCGCCGCAGCTCGTCGCCACCACCACCGCCTCGCAGACCGGCCCGCTGACGCTCGGCACGGGACGCGTGCACTGGTTCGTGCGCGCGCAGTTCGGCGCCGGCTGCCCGACGCTCGACTCCGCCGAGCGCGTGCTGCAGATCGTCCCCGCCCCCGCCGCGTGCGCCCCCCTCGAGGCGCCGGTGCTCTCCGCTCCCGCGCAGATCTCCGCCGGCACGGCGCTGCGCATCCAGTGGTCACCGGTCGCCGGCGCCACCGCCTATCAGCTCCAGCTCGCCGGCGACGGCGCGTTCGCCAACGCGCAGACCGTCGACACGGGCGCCACGCAGCACACGCTGACCGCGAGCAGCACGCTCTACGCGCGGGTGCGCGCCGTCAACGGGCGCTGCAGCTCGACGAACGCCAGCGCCTTCTCGCCGGCGTCCGCGATCTTCATCCTGCCGCCGGCGTCGTCCGAGGGCTCCACGCCGCTCAGCGATCCCGCGCCGCTCACCTTCACCTACCTCCTCGGGCCGGAGCTGGCGGGGCAGAGCTTCACCGCCGTGCCGCGCCAGCCGTGGCTCTCGGTGACGCCGGCCACGGGAGTCGTCGCGCCGGACGGCACTACGCTCACCGTCGTGGCCACCACCGCCGGTCTCCCCGTCGGCACGAGCCTCGGCGGCCTGACGGTGACGCTCACCGCGCCCTCCGCGGGCGGCATCGCCACGCACAACACCACCGTCATCTCGCCGAACTTCTCGGTCGGCCTGGTCTCGCCGGTGACGCCGTCGCCGAACGACACGCCGCCGCCCGACGCGCTGATCATC
>DASPMO010000017.1:0-39424 GCA_035627015.1 Thermoanaerobaculia bacterium
AGGCGGAACGGCTCCTGCGGGTCGGCGGTGGCGCGGTGGTCGCCCTCGGTCACGTAATCGGCGAAGAGCACGACGCGCCGCGCGCCCGGGCGGTAGGCCACGGTCATGCGGTCGATCTTCTGCCCCGGCACCCACTCCCACTGCTCGACCACGAGCGCGTTGCCGTAGTCCTTCACGAACTGGTCGCGCTTGGCGAACCACTCGGAGGCAGGAGTCTTCAGGAGCGTGTCGAGGAGCTTCTTGTCGTAGACGAAGACCAGGTCGACCGCGACGGGGGAGTCTTCATTTGCGTCCGGCGCAACGACCACATCGAACGGCAACTGCCCGCCGAACATCGATCGCGCCTTCTGCGTCACCCCGCACCCGGCGACCAGCACACACGTCAGGACCAGAGTGACAAAGAAGTTCCTTGTCGAAAGGAAAAACGACGCAGAGGCTGCACGAGGCAGCACTCGCTGGGACACGGACGCTTTCACCGGACTCTCTGGACCTTCGGACGACGAACAAATATGGGTGTCAGGCGGGATTGTAATCCCTGTCCGTCTTTGGTGGTTTTTTTTCTCTGGATGAGGCCGGGAGGGGGAGGAAGGCGGCGTGCGGGTGGTGTCCCCGGAGTGATTCGAACACTCGACCCACAGCTTAGAAGGCTGTTGCTCTATCCGACTGAGCTACGGGGACGGAGGAGGGATGCGAATTGAAAATTGAAAATGAAAAATTGAAAAAGGAAGACGCGCGTCAGCGCCTCCTCCCATTTTCAATTTTCAATTTCTCATTTTCAATTCGCTGCGACAGCAGCGTCCATTGGTCGGGGCGAGAGGATTCGAACCTCCGACCCCCTGCTCCCAAAGCAGGTGCGCTACCAGACTGCGCTACACCCCGACGTGATGGAGAGACGCTGCGGCGGTCGGAACAGGCCGCCACGGTACGCCATTCCGCCGCGCGGTCAGACCGCGCGGGCGACGCCGAGCGTGCGTGGCGGGAGGGCGGACTCCCACTTCTTGCTCTCCGCCCTGTCCACGAGGAACTCGACCGCGGTGTGGTGCGCGCGGAGGCGCAGCACGCGGCAGTCGTCGCCGTGGTTCTTGCCGGTGAGCAGCTCGTCCGAGTACTCGATCTCGTCGATGCGATCGAGATCGAGCGACGACTCCATGTCGGGATTCTCGTAATAGAGCGTCGTGTCGGTGAGCGCGAGGGCGACCGGGATCGTCTCCGCTCCCTCGACGTAATCGGCGCGGCTCACGAGCCTGGCCGAGCCGCGGCGCTTCTCCATGATCGCGCCGAGCAGGTCTCTCTGGCGGACTTTCAGAAACACAACCACGAGCACCGCGAGCACGATCACTCCGCCGATGGTCAGCATGGCAAGTCCGGACATGAAACCCCCTTGCGTTCAATTTTTTACTTTCCTGAAATGTACGCCTTTCCATCCCTGATGACCAGTGCGATTTTGAGGTCGCAGACGAGCCCGTCCGTGTGCGCACGGTAGAATGGCGCGCGATGGGTGCCGGGAGGCGGAAGACGCGCAACGAACACTCGTCGGGCGGTGTCGTCATCGCCGTCCGCGACGGCGCTCCGCACGTCGCCCTCATCGCCACGCGCAACAAAACACGCTGGGGACTGCCCAAGGGCGCGGTCACCACGGGCGAGACCTCGGAGGCCGCCGCGCTCCGCGAGGTGCGCGAGGAAACGGGGATCGAGGCGCGGATCGTGCGCCCCCTCGACACCATTGAGTATGTCTTCCGCGCCGGCGATACGCTCATCCAGAAGCGCGTCGACTTCTATCTGATGGAGTACGTGGCGGGAGAGCTCCAGCCGCAGCTCAGCGAGGTCGACGACGTGCAGTGGTTCGAGCTGGGCTCTTCGCTGCAGGCCGCGAGCTTCGACTCCGAGCGGAAGCTTTTGGAGATGGCGCTCGCTTCGATGACGATGCCTTCTTAGACGTAGGGCGGGCTTCAGCCCGCCGTTTTGGACGGGCTGAAGCCCGTCCTACGTTGGTCAGCTTGTCCGCCAGCGTGGGCGCCTTCCGCCCCCCCGCCTTCCGGTTGCTGACCCAGATGTTCTCGTCCTCGCCCATCTCCTCGACGAGCTTGTTCGACACCACCGAGCGCGGGGCCACCACCGTCACGTCGACGTCGGGGTTCGCGAACTGGTCGCGGTGCTTGAGCAGCAGCCACTCGTTTCCCTTGTCGGAGGACTTCTTCGAGCGGCCGCCGATCTTCACCAGCGCCCACTCGCCGAACATCTTCTTCCCGTACATGCGGAACGTGAGCTTGCCCGACTTCAGCGCCGCCACCGGATCGTCGCCCGGCTCGATGAACTCCCACTCTCCCTCGTCCCAGATGATCACGTTTCCCGCGCCGTAGTTGCCGGCCGGGATGACGCCCTCGAACGAGGCGTAGTCGTACGGGTGGTCCTCGGTCATCATCGCCAGGCGCCGCGCGGCCGGGTCGTACGACGGCCCTTTCGGCACCGCCCACGACTTCAGCACTCCCTCCATCTCCAGGCGGAAGTCGTAGTGCAGGTGCGAGGCGCGATGCTTCTGGATGACGAAGATGGGCAGCCTGCGCTTCTTCGGCTTCCCGCCCGAGGGCTCGGGCGTCTCGCCGAAATCGCGCATCTGGCGGTACTTCTTCAGCAGGTCGGGCATGGGCTACGACGCTCGTTTCTTCTTCGACGACGGCGCCGCCGCCTCGCGCACCGGCGCGCGCTTCGGCGCGGCGCGCTCGCGTTTCGCCGCGGCCGGCTTGGCGCTCCCCTCGAGGCTGCGCCGCAGCGCCTCCATGATGTCCACCACTTCGGCCGCCTTCTCCTGCCCCGGCGTCTCGGAGACGATCAGCTCCCCCTCCGACTTCGCGCGGATCCTGTCCATCAGCCGCTCGCGGTACGTGTCCTTGTAGGCCAGCGGGTCGAAACGCTCTTCCGTCAGCTCGTTGATGAGCATCTCCGCGAGCGCGATCTCCTTGTCGCGCACCTCGGCGCCTTCGAGGTCGATCGCCGAAAAGTCGCGCACCTCGTCGGCGTAGTACATCGTGTGCAGGACCAGCCCTTCCTCGAAGGGGCGCAGCAGCACGAGATGCTCGCGATGTCCCGACACCCAGCGCGCCACCGCGACCTTGTTCTGCTTCTTCATGGCCGTGGCCAGGAGGCGATAGGTCTTGCCGCCGCCGGGCGCGGGCCCGAGGTAGTACGCCTTCTCGAAGAACACCGGATCGACCTGCTCGAGGTCGACGAACTCGGTGATCTCGAGCGCCCGGTTGCCGTCGTTCTCGAGGAGCTCCAGCTCGTCGTCGGTGAACGTCACGTACTGGTTTTTGGCGACCTCGTAGCCGCGGATCATCTCGCCCGACTCGATGGCCTCCTCGTGCTTCGGGCACCACCACTTGCGGTTCACGCGCGAGCCGCAGCTCCCGTGCAGCAGGTTGAAGTGGATGTCTTCCGAGCGCGTGGCCGTATAGAAGCGGACCGGAATGTTGACGAGACCGAAGGTGATCGTCGCGTTGCGGAGCGGTCGTAATGCCATGCAGGCCTCCGCTCCTCTATACTGCACGGTGCGTTCCACGCGCGGCGGTGCCGAAGTAGCTGTATTTACTACGATTTAGCAGCCAAGCGGCGCCGTTCTTGCAACGGACGCGCACGAATCGTATGTCCTCATCCATTCGGCGGATGCTGTGGGGGGCCTTCCTCGGACTGGCCCTCATGATCGTGGTTGGTGTCGTGTCGACGATCACCATCCTGCAGATGGAGCAGCGCGCCGAGCACAAGAACGTCCAGGAGTCGCGTCCGCTGCTCGACACCATCCGCTCGATGGACGAGGCCCTGAACACGATGGTCTCCGCCTCCCGCGGCTTCGCCGGCACGGGACAGACCGCCTTCTCGCAGCAGTACGACGACGCGTCGCGCGACTTCGACACCCAGGCCCTGCGCGCGCGGGAGCTCTCGGACCAGAATCCGGAGAACGCCAGGCTGGTGGAAGCATTCATCCGGCACAAGGAAGAGATCAAGGTGGCGATCGACGCCGACAAGCGCAGCGAGAACATGGTGGGCGACGTCGCGCAGATGCGCCGGCAGGCGCCCGACTACGCGGAGCAGGTGGCCGGGCGGATCCGCACCGAGCAAAGCGCCACCTCCGAGTACATCTCCGACATCCGGCAATGGCTGATGACCGCGCTGGTCCTGGTCGGCGCGGCCATTCTCGGCCTCGGCATCGCGGCCGTCTTCCGCATCGAGCAGTCGCTGCAGGAGTCGATCGTCCGCCAGGTCCGGCGCACCGAGGCCATGATCGGCGGGATGTCCGACGGCGTGCTCCTCGTCGACGGCGAAGGGCGCTCCGTCTTCATCAACCCCGCCGGGCAGCGTCTCCTCGGCAAGGCCGACATCGGGGTCCCGATCTTCAAGCAGGCCGAGGTCTACCGGCTGCGCGACGAGCACGGACGCATGCTCGACCCGCAGGAGCTCCCCGCCGCGCAGGCGCTCTCCACCGGCCGCGCCGTGCAGGACGTCACGGTGCTGATCGCGCGCGAAGGCGCCGAGCGCGTGGCCGTCTCCATGAGCGCCACGCCGCTGCGCGAGGACGACCGCACCTCCGGCGTCGTGGTCACTTTCCGCGACATCACCGAGCGCCGCGCGCTCGAGGAGCAGATGCAGGTGCAGGCCGAGCGCGCGCAGATCCTGGCCGACGCCGGCGCCTTCTTCTCCTCCAACATCGACCCCACCTGGGTCACGCAGGCCATCGCCGAGCGCGTGGCCGAGGTCCTCGGCGACTGGAGCGCCGTCATCCTGCGCACCGCCGACAGCAAGGAGCTGCGCGTCGCCTCCATCTATCACCGCGACATGTCGTCCCTCGGCCTGGCCTGGTCGTACATCTATCGCCAGCCCCTCGTCGTCGGCGAGGGAATCATCGGGCAGGTCGTCTCCACCGGCTATCCGTCGATGATGACCGACGTCCGCCCGTCGTTCGATCACACCAATCCGGGGACGTATCACGCCTCGCCGGTGACGCTCGCGTCGCTGCTTGTGCTGCCGCTGCGCACGCGCCGCGAGATGATCGGCGCGCTGGTCATCGCCGCGAACGATCCCGAGCGCGCCATGACCGACGACAAGCTGCCGCTCGCGGAGATCCTCGCCGAGCGCGCCGCGCTGGCCATCGAGAACGCGAAGCTCTACACCGAGCAGGTCGAGGCGCGGCGTAAGGTGGAAGACCTCTCCCGCCTGAAGGACGAGTTCCTTTCCATCGCCTCCCACGAGCTGCGCACGCCCGTCACCTCGATCAAGGGCTACACGCAGCTGGCGAAGATGCTCATCAAGGAGGGCGACCTCAATACCTCCGAGGAGTATCTCGACATCGCGCTCGACCAGATCGACCGCATGTCGCGGCTCATCCTCGAGCTGCTCGACGTGTCGCGCATCGAGACCGGGCGCCTGGAGATCCGCCGCGAGGGCATCGCCTGGCCGCAGTTCGTGCGCGACGTCGTGCACCGCCATCACACCGCGGTCAGCGACCGCCGCTTCCACGTCAGCGTCCCGGACGAGAGCAAGATCGTCACCGGAGACCGCGACCGCCTGGAGCAGGTCCTCGGGAACCTGCTCGAGAACGCGGTGAAGTACTCGCCCGACGGCAGCGACGTCACCGTGACCGTGGACGACCGCGGCGACTCGCTGGTCACCGCCGTGTGCGACCGCGGCATCGGCATCCCCGCCGACGAGCTGGCGCAGGTCTTCGAGCGTTTCCATCGCGGCCGCCAGGTCTCGTCGACGAACTACGGCGGCCTCGGGCTCGGCCTCTACATCACCAAGCAGATCATCGAGCGCCACGGCGGCTCGATCTGGGTGGAGAGCAAGGAAGGGCACGGCACGACCTTCTATTTCTCCCTCCCCGTCGCCGAAGTGCCCGCCCTCCCCCCAGCGCAAGTCGCCGCACAAACGTAAATTCAGACATGCTCCTCGCCGCCGCCCTCGTTCTCGAGCTCACCCGCGAATCCCTCACCGGCACGCACTACCGCTACCGTCAGTACGAGCACGGCCTCCCCACCGACACCTACATCACCACCAAGACGCCGCTCAACGTAGGACGGGCTTCAGCCCGTCCGGAAGGCCGCCGGCGGAGCGAAGGCCGCACCATCGAGCGCCGCATCATCGAAGAAACCCCTCACAAACCGTGGCAACACGACTACGACCCCGCCACCGGCCAACTCCTCCGCAGAACGCCGTTGTTCTACAACGCCAAACCCGCCCAGGTCTTCGACCCCAACCCGGTCGTCACCCTCAACGCCCCGAATCTCCGGAACGCCAACGACGCCCCCGTCCCCGAAGCCGCCTACAAAACCGTCCAGCTCCCCGATCAGGCCCTGCACGGCCCCTGGGCCGACCTGGTCGACCGCCAGCTCCCCCCGGTCGCTCCGCCCGAGGGCGACCTCTTCTTCGACCGCACGCAGGACGGCTTCGAGGACGTCAACGCGTACTTTCACATCCATCGCAACCAGGAGTGGGTGCAGTCCCTCGGCTACCGCGGCCCGCGCGCGGTCGCCCCGTACGCCATCCCGGTCGACGCGCACGCCGCGAGCGGCGAGGACAACTCCTTCTTCGTTCCCAGCGGCACGCAGGCGGGACGCGGCACGCTCTTCTTCGGCACCGGAGGCACCGACGATGCCGAGGATGCCGACATTGTCATACACGAATATGCGCACGCATTAATCGAGTGGATTGCGCCCGGCACGTTCGCCGGCGGCTTCGGCAGCGAAGCGCGCGCGCTGACCGAGGGGACGGCGGACTACTGGGCCTTCTCCGCGCATCTGGACGCGCGCCGCGCCTCGGGGCGCGATCTCTACTGCATCGCCGACTGGGACGCGCGCTGCTGGCTCGACGCCTCGTCCGAGCGCTGCGGCTATCCGCCGGACAGCGACTGTCTCCGCCGTGTCGACAGCACGCGCACGATGGCCGACTACGAGGCCGGCGATCTCTCCGGCACCGAGCACCGCAACGGCGCGATCTGGTCGTCGGCCCTGCGCGAGCTGCGCGAGCAGCTCCCGCGCGAGGTGATGGACACGATCGTGCTCGAGGCGGTCTTCGGCGCGCCGCCGCGCCCGACGTTCGCGGTCATGGCCCAGCGGCTGCTCGATGCGGACCAGCTCCTCTACCAGGGCGCGCACATCGGGATGATCTGCAGCGTCATGGGGGCGCGCGGAATCCTCGGCGAATGCGGGATCGCCCTGCGCGGCGAGCTGACGCACTTCCAGAGCAACGAGCGCAACGTCGCCATCACGGACAACAACGACCAGGGGATCACCTCGACGCTCACCATCGACGATCCGCGTGCGATCGAGAAGATCCACGTGCGGGTCGACATCGCCCATTCCGCGCGCGGCGACCTGCACCTCGAGCTGATCGCGCCCGACGGCACGGTAGTCCTCCTGCAGCCGCTCTCCAGCTCGCGCACGAGGGACATTCACGCCACGTACGGCCTGACCGCCGCCTCCGCGGAGCCGCTCGATATCCTGCGCGGCCGCGGCGCCGCGGGGACGTGGACGCTGCGCGTCGCGGACCGCCAGCCGCTCGATGCCGGCACGCTGCTCTCGTGGGGGCTCGACATCCAGTTCTTCGGCGAAGTGCCGCAGCCTCGCCCGGCCGATGCGCGCAGGGAGATGATCCCCGTCGTCGCGCATCTCTTCGGACAGGCGGGCGCGTACGTGTCCGACGTGCGCCTCCTGAACAGGACGTCGCGCGTGCAGATCGCGACGCTCACCTTCACGCCCAGCACGAAGAACGGCCGGGAGGAGTTCCGTACCATCCGCTTCTTTGTCGACATCGGCCAGACGCTGGTGCTCGATGACATCGTGAGCCGCGTGTTCCACACCACGGGCAGCGGCACGCTGGAGATCCTCGGCGACGTCACCGCCATGAGCCGCACGTACCTCGTGACGCCGAACGGCACGTACGGACAGGATGTGCCTCCGGGGCTCGAGGCGACGGCACTGGGGCTGCCGCCGCTGCTCGTGGCACCGTTCCCCGAGGAGGGAGCGCGCTACAACCTCGGCATCAGCGAGACCGCGGGCGCGCGCGGCACGGTGCGCGTGGCCGGGCGCGACGTCGTCATCGAGCCGTTCAGCCACGTGCAGTTCCCGGTCGGCTCCGACCTGCAGGAGATCCGCGTCGTCGAGGGCACGGCCAGCATCGTCGCCTACCTTTCACAGGTGCGCGGCAACGACGCGATGTTCATCCCGGCCGTGCTCTCGCGCGGACGGAGCGTCTTCGCGCCGGCCATCACGTCGCAGCTCTCCGGCACGCCGTTCTGGAGGAGCGACCTCTGGGTGGCCGGGCCTTCGATGGCCACGGGCAGGGTCCGGCTCATCGGCGACGGCGAGCGGCCGATCAGCATTCCGTTCGTGGCCACCGACGTGCTGGCCCTGCTCTTCCACCGCACCGTGACCACGGCCGCGATGGTGGTCGAGATCCCCTCCGGCGTGTTCGCCGGGAACCGCATCGTCCAGGGAGACACGATGCAGTACGTCAATTTCCCGGTGCGCTTCCTCACCCTCGGCCCGCAGCATCTTCTCTTCATCGAGAACAGCGACAGCTACCGGACGAACATCGGCGTGGCCGTGGCCTCGGAGAACGCACTGCTGGAGATCACGATCTTCAACGCCGCGGGGGCGGAGATCGAGCACTACACCGTCGCCGCGGGGCCGGGGATCGTGCAGCTCCCGGTGCGCTCGCGCGTGAGCGGCGGCCGCGCGCAGGTGCTCTTCCGCAGCGGGGGCGGCGGCGTGTACGCCTCTCTCATCGACAACCGCACGGGAGACGCCACGTTCTTCACCGGGCAGTAGTCGTGTATCCTCTCGCCCGCCATGTCCCTGACTTCGCCCCAGCAGGCGCTGCCGGAGGCGCAGACGCTGGCGCAGCTCCCGCTCAAGATCCTCGAAGAGGTGCTCCGGCAACTGCGCAGCACGCGCAATGACATCATCCGGTACGGCGTCTGGAACGTCCGTAACCTCACGGACGACGACTTCAACAAGACCGATGACCGCAAGCTCCTCGGCTACTTCCGCCAGGACCTGCTCGAGACGCGCTTTCTCTCGAAAGGCCGCCGCATCGACCTCATCCAGCTCTGGCACTGGTACGACGACCAGATGAGCGGCCTCGAGCCGCTGCTTGTCGAAGGGGAAGAGATCTTCCTGAACATCCAGGACAAGGATCTGGAGAAGGTGCGCAAGCGCATCCAGGAGATCCACTCGTTCCTGCCGACGCTGCGCGGCGACGACCTGGAGGCCTTCCGCCGGGTGAAGTACAAGCTCCGCCGCACGGTCATGCGCCTGACGTACGACCTGCATCACCTCTTCAAGCGGCTGGAGAAGTACCGCAAGAACATCTTCATGAACAGCGGCGCCCCCCCGCACATGCAACGGGAGCGCGTGCCGCTCGAAGCCGTCGCCGAGATCCCCGATCCGGAACCGATCGGCGACGACCACGACGAGTGATATGGAGTGCGGCGACGCCAGTCGCCGCTTTCAATGCCGCAGCGCCAGCTGCGGCGCGGCGACTGGCGTCGCCGCATCCAAAGCGGTAGCTGGCGCTACCGCACTCCATAGCCTTACAGATCCACCACCACCGTCTCCCCCTCCCGCACCACCACCGGCTGCGTGGCCGCGGTCGACTCGTCGTCGTTGAGCAGGACGAGCGTGTACGAGCCGGGGGCCACGTGGTCGATGTTCACCGTGCCCGGCGGGAGGTCGCGGGTGAACGGCGTGGCGCTCATGACGCGCGGGTAGGCCGCTCCGCTCGCGTCGAGGAGCCGCATGCGGCGCCGCACGCTGTGCTTGGAGCGCACGACGATCGTGCCGCCCGGCGTCACCCGCACCGTCACCGGCTGCGGCGACGGCGAAGAGAAGCTCGTGGTCACCGAGGTGTAGTCCGGCACCCAGATCGTGGCGGTGTAGGAGCCCGGCGCGAGCGGGAGACGCATCTCCTTCGGCGAGTCGCCGAAGCGGAAGTTGCCGCGGCTGTCGTAAACCTGCCGTCCCTGCGGGTCGAACACGACCACCTGGCCGCTCAGCGTGCGGCCGTCGCGCGCGTCGATGATCGACAGCACCACGCCGTCGTTGCGCGAGAGCCGCAGCTCGAGGTCGTCCCGTCCCGCGTCGGTGAAGGTCATCTCCTGCACCGAGTTGCCGAAGCCGTCCCGGCTGGCGGTGATGATGTACGCCCCGGGATTCACGAAGTCCACCGTGAACACGCCGTTCGAGTCGGTCATGGCCGTGCGCATGCCGCGCATCTCGGAGCCGGTGGCGGTGGAGCGGAACTGGATGTTCACGTTCTCGAGCGGCTCGTTCGTGGCCGAGTCGATCACGCGGCCGCGCACGTTGGCGGCCTTGAAGTCGATGTCGAACGTGGCCGAGCCGCGCACCGTGTAGGTCGTGGTGTAGGGGCTGTAGCGCTGCGAGTCGATGACGCTGACGCTGTACTCCCCCTCTTCCAGGCCGGTGACCGTGTACATCCCCTGCTCGTCGGCGGTGACCGAGGCGCTGGCGCCCCCGCCGGAGCGGCGCGGCCAGAACGACACGTTCGCGCCGGGGAGCGTTCTCCCGTTGCGCGTGATGCGTCCCTTGATGGCCATGTCGCCGCGGAAGTCGATGTTCACCTGCTGCGCGCTGCCGGCCGCGATCTCCACGGTCTGCGTGGCCGAGGTCCGGCGCCCGGTGAAATCGCGCGGCTGCACCGCGGCAGACACCGAGACCGTCCCCAGCGGCGCGCCGTCGAGGCGGTAGTTCCCCTGCGGGTCGACCATCGCCGACGACGATCCGCGCGAGCCGCGCGCCGTCACCGAGACGTGAGCCATGTCCGCTTCCGTCAGGCCGGTCACGCGGCCGTAGATCGAGCCGCCCGTCTGCAATGTGATGCGGACCGGCCCGCCGGCGGAGATGTCGACGTCGTCCACGCGCCCTTCGACGAAGCCGTTCTTGGCCGCGGTGAAGCGATAGCGGCCGGGCCGCATCCCTTCGATCTCGAACGCGCCGCCGGCGTTCGTGCGCGCGCTGTGGCGGCCGCCGCCGGCGCTGAACGCATCCACTTCGGCCTCGGCCACGGGCGCGCCGCTGTCCGTGACCACCACGCCGGTGATCGTCTGGCCCCCTTCGAGCTGCACGTCGAGCTTCGTCTCCCGTCCCTTCAGCGTCACCTGGCGCGAGACGTCGTTGTATTTCGGATGGGAGACCTGGATCGTCTCCTCGCCGGGATCGAGTCCGTCCAGGACGTACTCGCCGTTCGCGTCGGTGGTGGTGCGGCGCAGCGAGCCGCTCATGGCGAACGCGCCGGTGGGCGACGGCTGCACGTTGACCGAGGCATCGGCCAGGCCGGCGCCGTTCGGCCCCGTCACGCGCCCGGTCAGGCGCACGCCCGGCTCGAGCTCGAGCACCACGTCGCTGACCGTCTTTCCTTCCTGCACGTCGACGTTCAGGCGCGCCGAGGAGTAGCCGGTGGCGTTGGCGATGAGGTTCATCGCGCCGATGGGGACGTTCTCGAGCGTGAACGACCCGTCCTCGCTGTTGAAGCTCTTCAGCAGCGGCGGGGCCATCATCATCATCCCGCCGCCGCTGCGCGACGCCGAGACGCCGGCCTGGAACGACGTGATCGCCTTCGTCGACCCCTTCTCCACCACCCGTCCGCGGATCGTGCCGCCGAGGGGGAGCTCCACGTTCACGTCGCGCGCCGGGGCGGTGAAGGTACGCATCTCGTTGATCAGCGCCTCTTCCTTGCGGAACGAGACGCGCGTGCCGCCCGCGGCCAGCCCGCCGAGGGTGAACGAGCCGTCGGGTCCCGTCATCGCCGTCGTCATCGAGTCGGCGAAGACGCCGACCATCACGTCGGGCACGCCCACGCCGCCGCGCGTCACGCGGCCGGAGATCTCCGCGGCCACCTCCAGCTTCGCCTCGACCGGCTGGCTGCCGCTGGCGGCCACGTTCTGCGCGCGGACGGTCTTCGGCGCGAAGCCTTCGCGCTTGAACGAGAAGTCGTACGTCCCTTCCTTGAGGCGCATGGTGAACGTGCCGTCGCTGGCCGTGCGCACCACGTCCTCCTCTTCGCCCAGCATGTTGCCGACGAAGAAGCGCCGCATGATCATGCGGTCGTTGCCGACCGGCGTCTCGCTGGCTCCGACGGCGACGCCGGAAAGCGGCTTGCCGTCCGGATCGACGACCTTGCCGGTCACCGCCACGCCGCTGGGGACGGTCAGCACGACGCCGCTCTTGCGCTCGCCGGGCTGCAGGCGCAGCGTGTCGCTGCTCGTCTCCGGCAGCCCTTTCTTCGCCGCGCGCAGCTTCACGTCGCTGTCGCCGCGGACGCGTACCGTGAAGCGCCCGTCCGAGCCTGACGTGACCGGCGACGAGTCGCCGCGCATCATCAGCATCCTACCTAAGTCCGCCGAGGCGGCGGCCTCGCTCGACACTCTCGCCGCGGCGAGCGGGCGCCCTTCCTCGTCGACCACGACGCCCGTCACGCGCGCGAGCTGCTGGAGATTCACGTCGCGCGTGACCGGCTGCCCGGCGGTGACCGTGACGTCGGTCGAGTGGGTCTCGAACGCGGGGTGCGACGCCATGATCATGAACGTGCCGGCCGGCGCGGGGATCGAGTAGGCGCCTTTCGCGTCGGTGATGGCCATCATCGAGGTGTTGGCCAGCTGGAAGCGGCGGCTCTGGACCACCATCAGCGAGGCGCCGGCCACAGGCACCTTGGTCTTCGCGTCCACCACGCGGCCGGAGATCACGCCCGAGCGCTCCACGCGCACGGTGAGCGGCTTGCCGCCGGCGAACGCGTGCTGCCCGGTGAGCGCGTCCTTGCGCGCGGTGAGCGTGGTCCACTTCGACGGCGCGCGCGCGATGACGAACGAGCCGTCCTCCGCGCTGGTGGCCGCGGGCCAGCCGTCGATCGAGATCACCGCCTTGTCGACCGGCGTCTTGCCGTCGGCGGAGACCACCTTGCCGTTCACGGCCGCGCCGGTGCTGAGGGTGCGCGTCAGCTCGCTGGCCGGCGAGCCGCTGACGGTCATGAACGCTTCTTCGTCGATGGCGAAGCCGGGGTGCAGTACGGTGATGCTGCGCCCGCGCCGCAGCTCCGGCGCCTGGTACTTGCCCTGTGCGTCCGTTCTGGCGACGTACTCCGTGGCGCCGTAGGAGATGACGACCGTCGCCCCCTCGACCGGCTTGCCGCCGGCGGTGATCGTGCCGCTCTTCATCTCGCGCGGCGTGATCAGGAGGGCGCCCAGCTCCTCGTCTTTCTCCACGCGCCGCGACTCCGGCTCGTAGCCGTGCATTTCCACGCGCAGGTTGACCACCGCCTCTTTGGGCGAGGAGAGCGAGAACGCTCCCTTCGCGTCCGACTTCGTCTCCGCGAGGGCGACGAGCTGCGGCGAGGCGGAGAGGAGCCGCTCGCGCCGCGCCTCCGGCGTTTCGGTCGCGTGGATCATCACGCGCGCGCCGGCGACGGGCGTCCCGTCCCCGGTCATCACGGTGCCCGTGATGGCCGCGACGGCGGGGAGAGAAAGCAGCGAAAGGAAGAGCGCGACTGCAGTTCTGGCGTGGCGCATGGCGCAAGTATGACGCCGGAAAGGCGGAAGAGTTCCAGTTTGGACAATGTTGGCGCCCTCATGAGACGCCGGAAGCCCCTCGCGCCGGGGCTGCTGAAAGAGCGCCTCGACGAGCTGGTCGTCACCTTCGACATCTCCACCATCGAGCCCGACCCGCTGCAGCTCGTCCTGCGCTACAGCGATCCGCGCGACCAGGAAGTGGCGGGACTCCTCGCCGCCGCGTTCGCCTACGGACGCGCCGAGACCATCGTGGCCAACATCGGCGCCGTCCTGGCGAAGATGCGCCCCGGCCCGTACGCGTATCTCCGCTCGTTCGACGCCCGCGAGGCGATGGGGCGATTCGCCGGCTTCGCCCACCGCTTCCACAAGACCAACGACCTCGTGGCCTTCCTCGGCTGCATCGCGGCCGCCATCCGGACGCACGGATCCCTCGGGAAGCTGTTCGAGCAGTGCTACGACCCCGCCGACGCCGACATCGCCCCCACGCTGGCTCGGTTCACTGCTGTCATCCTGAGCCGCGCAGACGGCGCAGGATCCCCCGCCGACGGAGCGATCCGCGTGCAGCCGCAGGGGATCCTTCGCTCCGCTCAGGATGACAGAGCGCTGCGCTACCTCCTCACGTCGCCCACCGGCGGCTCCGCGTGCAAGCGCATGAACCTCTATCTCCGCTGGATGGTCCGCCGCACGCCGCCCGACCTCGGCCTCTGGACCTTCGTCGACCCGGCCAAGCTGGTCATGCCGCTCGACACGCACGTCCACCGCATCGCCACCTTCCTCGGCCTCTCCGACCGCAGATCGGGCGACTGGAAGACCGCGCGCGCCCTCACCGACACCCTGGCCCGCTTCGACGCCGCCGACCCGGTCCGGTACGACTTCGCCCTCTGCCGCCTCGGCATCCTCGATCTCTGCTCCCGCAGGCAGAAGAAGGAGAACTGCGACGTCTGCCTGCTGAGGGATGTCTGCCGCTTTCCCGTGACGTAGGGCGGGCTTCAGCCCGCCCACACTCCAATTTTTTGCGCACCAAAATCCAACCCTTTGGACCCGGGCCCCTCGCATTCGGAAATCCGGAAGCTCATTCAACCAGTCGAATCAACGAATTAGCCCTGCCGGCCCCACGGCACTGCCGTTGAATGGCGCATAGGCGCCCGATATGCGCCGCTCTCTCGTCACGAACATCCTCCTCACCGTCCTCACGGTTGCCGTGATCGTCGGTGCGTTCGTGTCGTTCCAGCGCAAACGTTCATCTTTCGAGCGCATCGACTTCACCTTCCGCCGCGACCGCGGGGTGATCGTCGTCAAGAGCGTCGACGCCGGCAGTGGCGCGCAAGCGGCGGGCCTCCGGCCGGGCGATCAGATCCTGCTCATCGGCGAGACGGCCACGCGCGAGGTGGAAGGGCTGCAGAAGACCCTGCGCCGCATCGGCCAGAGCGTCCCCATGGTCATCGACCGCGGCGGCGAGCTGCGCACCATCCTCTACCAGGCGCCCGAGCTGAAGGTCGACTACCCGTACCTCATCCTCAGCTTCATCGGCTTCCTCTACATCGCCATCGGCCTATTCACGCTCTACCGGGGAGAGACCACCGAGAGCCGCCTCTTCTACTTCGTCACGCTGCTCTCCTTCATCGTCTACGTCTACACCCCCGCGGGCGACGTCGACTGGAGCTACAAGCTCCTGCAGATGACGGAAGAGCTGTCGCGCGTCTTCCTCCCGCCGCTGGCGCTGCACTTCTTCCTGCGCTTCCCGCGTCCGCTGCTGCGCGACCGCCGCTGGCTCGTGCTGATGTACCTGCCGCCGACCCTGCTGGCGCTGTGGAACATCGACCTGCTGCTGTTCAACAACGCCGTCGGCGTGGCCGAGCCGCGCACGGCGTTCGAAATCATCCAGCGCTGGGAGATGCTCGACTTCGCGATCTACTTCACGCTCGCGGTGGTCGCCCTCGCGTTCACGTACCGCCAGGCGGCGGCCATCGGCAAGAAGCAGATCAAGTGGATCTACCTCGGCCTCAGCTTCGGCTTCCTGCCGTTCGCCGTGCTGTACATCGTCCCGTACCTGATCTGGGGCGATGTGCGGCCCGCCTACACCACCTGGTCCATCCTGCCGCTGGCCTTCATCCCGCTCGCCTTCGCCGTCTCCATCCTCAAGTACAAGCTGTGGGACGTCGAGGTGGTGATCAAGGAGATCCTGGCGTACTCCGTCACCTTCGCCTTCGGCATGATCGCCTTCTCGACCGTGAACCTCGTGCTCTCGCGGGTGATCGAGGAGCGCTCGGCGATGGAGCGGAACTTCCTGGCCTTCTCCTCGGGGCTGCTCATCGCCGGCGTCCTGATTCCGGTCAAGGGGAAGATCGAGTCGGTCATCGAGATGATCCTCTACCGCGAGAGCTACCGCCATCGCCGGACGATGACGGACTTCGCGCAGGAGCTGGCCACCTTCCACGACGTGCACGAGCTGATCGCCATGATGCGCGAGCGCCTCCGCGCCACGCTGCACATCGAGCGCATGAACCTCTACACGCGCGAGGGGGGGAGCATCACCATCTACGACCCCGAGGGGAAAGTGCCGCGGCGCGCGAGCGTCGACGACTTCGGGAGCATCCCCAAGGAAGGGCCGGTGATCCTCAGCGCGCCGCGCCTCCCTGACACGAGCGAGCTGCCGTGGAAGCTGCTCGAGGCGGGCTACCGCTACGTCTTCCCGCTGCGCAACCGCGGCGAGCTGCAGGGGCTGCTGCTCCTCGGCACGCGCCGCGGCGACGAGCCGCTCTCGCGCGACGACCTCCATCTCATCGGCACGCTCACCGGGCCGCTGGCGCTGGCCATCGAGAACTCCCGCCTCTACGGCAAGCTGCGCCGCCAGCTCGAGGAGATCCGCGCGCTCAAGGAGTACAACGAGAACATCATCGAGTCGTCGCTCTCCGCCATCGCCGTCGTTTCCAGCGACGGCACCGTGCTCACCGCCAACAAGGCCTTCTGGGACATCGTCGGCGCCGATCACACCAGCGACACGATCCACGAGCTCTTCCCGCCGTACGCCGAGCTGCTCGGCGCCGACACGCGCACGCTGACCACGCACTTCATCAACGCCGCGGGGGTGGAGAAGGAAGTGACCGTGACCGCCAGCCCGCTCTCGGCCGGCGACGTGGCCGACAACGCGCGCGTGCTCGTCATCGGCGACATGACCGACCGCGTGCGCCTCGAGCGCGAGCTGCAGGACAAGGAGCGCCTGGCTTCCCTCGGCCTCCTCGCCGCCGGCGTGGCGCACGAGGTCAACACGCCGCTCACCGGCATCTCCTCGTACGCCCAGCTGCTGCTGGCCGAGACGCCGGAGGACGATCCGAAGTACCGGCTCCTGAAAAAGATGGAGCAGCAGACCTTCCGCGCCTCGAACCTGGTCAACAACCTCCTCGACCTCATCGCCAACCGCCCGCGCTCGCGCGAGCTGGTGAGCGTCGACGATCTCGTCGTGGCCACCGTGGCGCTGCACGAGGACCTCTTCAAGGCCAAGCGGATCAGCGTGCACACCGAGCTCGCCCCGCTGCGCGTGCGCGGCAACGTGCAGGACCTGCAGCAGGTGCTGACCAACCTCCTGCTCAACGCGCGCGACGCGGTGAGCGAGGGGGGCAACATCTGGATCAGCCTGGCCGAGGAGAACGACTGCGTGGTGATGCGCGTCAAGGACGACGGCAAGGGAATCCAGCCCGACATGCTCGGCCGCATCTTCGAGCCGCTCGTCACCACCAAGCGCGGCCAGGGCGGTACGGGGCTGGGGCTGGCCATCACCCGCCGTATCATCCACGCTGCAGAGGGTCAGATCGAAGTCGCCAGCACGCCGGGCAACGGCGCCGAGTTTTCGGTGAAGTTGCCCCGCGCGGACAGAACAGTGAGCACCACGTAGGGCGGGCTTTAGCCCGCATGTAGGGCGGGCTTCAGCCCGCCGGAGAGATTCGCGGGCTGAAGCCCGCGCCACATATGCGCATCCTCATCGTCGATGACGAAGAAGTCCTGCGAGATGTCCTCGACGCCGTATTGCGGCGCGAGGGATTCGACATCATCGCCGCCTCCAGCGGCGAAGAGGCGCTGAGCGTCCTCGATTCCAGCGAGGAGATCGACCTGGTCATCCTCGACGTCATGCTGCCCGGCATCAGCGGCATCGACACCCTCCGCGCCATCCGCATCTCCAATCCCCACCTGCCGGTCATCGTCATCACCGCCTTCTCCTCCATCGACGGCGCCATCGACGCCATGAAGCAGGGCGCCTTCCACTACATCCCCAAGCCGTTCAAGAACGAGGAAGTGGTCCTGACCGTGAACAAGGCGCTCGAGCAGCGGCGCCTCTCGCGGGAGAACGAGCGGCTCAAATCGGAGCTGTCGGAGAAGTTCTCCTACGCGAACATCATCGGCAAGAGCGAGATCATGCGGAAGGTCTTCGACCTGATCCGCCTCGCCGCGCCGTCGCGGTCGAACATCCTCGTGCAGGGAGAGTCGGGCACGGGCAAGGAGCTGGTGGCCAAGGCCATCCACCACGCCAGTCCGCGCGCGCGCAACGCCTTCGTCACCGTCAACTCCGGCTCCCTCCCGCCGGAGCTGCTCGAGTCGTCGCTCTTCGGCCACATGAAGGGTGCCTTCACCGGCGCCATCGCCACCAAGCGCGGCCTGTTCGAGGTCGCCGACAACGGCTCGATCTTCCTCGACGAGATCGGCAACATCAACCTGGAGACGCAGGCCAAGCTGCTGCGCGTCATCCAGGAGAAGGAATTCATGCGCCTCGGCTCGGTCGAGACGGTGAAAGTGGACGTGCGCATCATCGCCGCCACCAACGCCGACCTGCAGAAGCTGATGGCCGAGCAGAAGTTCCGCGAAGACCTCTACTACCGGCTGAACGTCATCACCATCCAGTTGCCGCCGCTGCGCCGCCGCCGCGAGGACATCCCGCTGCTCATCCAGCACTTCCTGCAGAAGTACTCCGAGGAGAACCGCCGCAAGGTGCGCGAGGTCACCGGGGAGGCCATGCGCATCCTCATGGACCACAACTGGCCGGGCAACGTGCGCGAGCTGGAGAACACCATCGAGCGCGCGGTCGTGCTCTGCACCGGCGACCGCATCACTCCCGAGCTGCTGCCCGACTATCTCCGCTATCCGACGCGCACGGACCAGCCGGCGACCGTCGTGCCGGCGGAAGGGATCTCGCTCAAGGACGCCGTCTCGAACTACGAGCGGACGATGATCCTGCAGTCGCTCGAGCTCGCGAACGGCGTGCAGAAACGCGCCGCCGAGCTGCTGCAGGTGAAGCCGTCGACGCTGAACGAGATGATGAAGCGCCTCGGCATCCACACCAAGTCGAACGCCGTGGCCGAGGAAGAAGTCACGGTCGGCGAATGAACGCCTGGGTGCAGCTCCTCCTGGCCGGCCTCCTCGAAGTCTGCTGGGCCGTGGGACTCAAATACACCGACGGCTTCCGCAAGCCGCTCCCCTCGCTCTTCGTGCTGGTGACGCTGGCGGGGAGCATGTTCCTCCTCGCCTCCGCCGCCCGCACCCTCCCCATCGGAACCGCCTACGCGGTCTGGGTCGGCATCGGCGCCCTCGGCGCCGCCATCCTCGGCATCGTGCTCCTGCGCGAGCCCGTCACCGCCGCCCGCCTCGGCTTCCTCGCCCTGCTGCTGATCGCCATCATCGGCGTAAAAATGACCAGCCCGGAGTGATCTGGAGTGCGGCAACGCCAGTTGCCGCTCTCCATGCCGCAGCGCCAGCTGCGGCGCCCCGCGGAGGCTGGCGCCTCCGCAATCGAAAGCGGCAACTGGCGTTGCCGCACTCCACATTAGAATCCTCCCACCTATGACACGCCGCGCACTTCTCTGCGTCGCACTGATCACGCTCTTCGCCCTCTCCGCCGTCGCGCAGGTGCCGTCGCCCGAGGAGTTCCTCGGCTACCGCATCGGCGACCGCTTCACCCCGCACCACCGCATCCTCGACTACTTCAACGAGCTGACGAAGCGGTCGAACCTGATCACCATGCGGCAGATCGGGACGACGTACGAGGAGCGGCCGCTCGTCCTGGCCACGATCACCTCGGCCAAGAACCACGCCGCCCTCGACGCCATCCGTGCCGACGTGGTCTCGCTCGCGCGCGGCGAGGGCGACGTCTCCACCATCGCGAAGAACCGGCCGGCCATCGTCTGGCTCGCGTTCGGCGTGCACGGCAACGAGTCGTCGTCGGCCGAGGCAGGGATGATGGTCGCGCACGACCTGCTCACGGCGAATGCCCGGCTGCTGGACGACGTGGTGGTGGTCCTCGACCCGCTCGAGAATCCCGACGGGCGCGAGCGCTACATCCAGTGGTTCCACCGCATGCGCGGCGTGCGCGCCAACGCCAACCCCGACGCCTTCGAGCATCAGGAGCCGTGGCCGGGCGGCCGCTTCAACCACTATCTCATCGACATGAACCGCGACTGGGCGTGGCAGTCGCAGAAAGAGACGCAGGCGCGCGTCGCGGCCTACCGCGAATGGATGCCGCAGGTCCTCGTCGACTTCCACGAGATGTCGTGGACCTCGTCGTACTTTTTCCCCCCCGACGCGAAGCCGATCAACGCCAACCTCCCGCCCAAGGTCGAGGACTGGCTCGACGTCTTCGGCCGCGCCAACGCCGCGGAGTTCTCGCGGAGAGGGTGGCCGTTCTTCGTCGCCGAGCGCTTCGACCTCTTCTACCCCGGCTACGGCGACTCCTGGCCGTCGCTGCACGGCGCCATCGGCATGACCTACGAGATGGCCGGCGGCGGCCGCGGCGGCAGCACCATCGAGCGCGAGGACGGCAGCACGCTCACGCTGGCCGACCGCGCGCTGAAGCACTACACCACCGGCATCATCACCGTGCGCACGGCCGCGCAGCATCGCGCGGAGCTGCTGCGCTACACGTACGACGCCGCGCGCGCGCAGATCCAGAACGGGCAGAACACGTTCCTGCTCGCCCCCGGCTCGCCGAACTTCGACGCGCTCGTCGACATGCTGCAGCGCAACGGCGTCCGCCTGGAGACCCTCGGCGCCGCGACGTCGATCCGCGCCACGCGCCTCGATCGCGACGTCACCGAGGCCAAGACCTTTCCCGCGGGCACCGTCGTGGTCAGCACCAGGCAGCCGCGCGGCGCGCTGGCCAACACGCTGCTGGAGAAAGCGCCCTCGTTCGGCAAGGGCTTCGTCGAAGAGCAGCGCGCCAAGGCCGAGGCCGACGAGCCGGATGACTTCTACGACCTGACCACCTGGTCGCTTCCGCTGGCGATGAACGTCGAAGCGTGGGTGACCACCACGCCCGTGACTGGCACGCGCGAGTACGTGAAGAGCGCGCCGGGCGCGTTCCGCACCGCCTCGTACGGCTATCTCGTCGACGGCAACGACCCGCAGCTCTACCGCTTCGCCGGGCGGCTGCTCGACCAGAACGTCCGCTTCAGCGTCATCGACAGCGCCGTCAGCACCAGCGACCGCACGTTCGCGCGCGGCTCGATCGTCGTGCTGAAGGGGAACAACGACAAGGACATCGACGGGCGCCTGCAGGCCATCGCCCGCGAGGCGGCGGTGAGTGTCGTCCCGCTCGAGTCGGGCATGCTCGGCGGGGTGGCCCTCGGCTCGCAAAAAGTGCGCTTCATCAAGCAGCCGAAGATCGGCCTCGTCGGCGGACCGGGCAGCGACCCGACCTCGTTCGGCATGCTCTGGCACACGCTCGATGTCGACACGCCGGTGCCGCACAGCGTCCTCTCCACCGAATCGCTGGGCGGCCTCGAGCTGCACAAATACGAGGTGCTCGTCTTCCCCGACGGCAACTATGCCGCCCGCCTCGGCAAGCGCGGCGTCGACCGCATCAAGCAGTGGGTCAGCGACGGCGGCACCGTCGTCGCGGTCAAGGGCGCGAACGCGTTCCTCCGCGAGAAAGACGTCGAGATCTCGAAGCTGAAGCCGTGGGAGCCGCCGAAGAAGAAGGAAGGGGAGACCGCCCCGGCGGACGAGCGCTACAACGACTACCGCATCCCCGGCTCCGCGTTCCGCACGACCATGAACGAGCGGTCGTATCTCACGTTCGGCGTGCCGCGCTCGCCGGCCGTGCTCGTCGAGGGGAGCAACGCCTTCCTGCCGATGCCCAAGCGGGTCGACAACATCCTGACCATCGACGCGAAGGAGCCGCTCATCTCCGGCGTGGCCTGGGAGGAGTCGCTCGAGCGCATCAAGGGCTCGGTGTATGTCGTCAGCGAGCCGTACGGCCGGGGACAGGTCATCACTTTCGCCGACGACCCGCATTTCCGGCTCTTCTGGAGGGGGACACTGCCGATCTTCCTGAACGCGGTGCTGTACTCGCCGAGCTTCCCGAGGTAGCGGACCGCCGGCGGGGACGCCGGCGCTCCACTGGATGGCATGCGCGCTGCAGAAATGCAGCGCGACGGTGGTATGGAAGGCGAGCGGCCCTCATGGCAGCCCGAGGCAGTCCGCAGACCCTTCCGACCGGCAGTTCCGCTCCAGGGGCGAAATGCAGTCGCGACCCCGACGCGTCGAAGCGATCGACACTCCGCCGTCGAAAATGCCGCGAGGGCTCCTCGCGGCATTTTGATTTTGCATAGAGTACGCACATGTACGTCCGCCCGCCCGCCGTCGCCGGCACGTTCTACGAGAGCTCGCCCGACCGTCTGCGCCGCCAGGTCGATGCCTGCTTCGCCGCCAACCCTCCCGTACCGAAGGAGCGCCTCATCGGCGCCGTCGTCCCGCACGCGGGGCTGATGTACAGCGGACACGTGGCCGCCGCGATCTACGCCCTGGCCGACCTTCCGAAGAGGCTGATCATCCTCTGCCCCAATCACACCGGCGCCGGACACTTCGCCGCCATCAACCGCGAGGGGGCGTGGCGCACGCCGCTCGGCGACGTGGCCATCGAGAGCTCGCTCGCCGAGGCGCTCATGTTCAAGACGCACCTCCTGGTCGACGACACCCGCGCCCACGCGCGCGAGCACTCGCTCGAGGTGCAGCTCCCGTTTCTGCAGCGCATCCTCGGTGATTTCACCTTCGTCCCGATCTGCCTCGGCGCGCCCCGCTACAACTATGCCGAGGAGATCGGCAGGGTCATCGCGGACGTCGTGCGCGAAGAGAAGGAGCCGATCGCCATCCTGGCCAGCTCCGACCTCAATCACTACGAGGACCAGCGCGAGACGCTGCGCAAGGACCAGCTCGCGATCGATCAGGTGCTGGCGCGCAATCCGCGAGAGCTCTGGCGCGTGGTCGACGAGTACGACGTCTCGATGTGCGGCTACATCCCCACCACCGCCATGCTCGTCGCCGCGAACGCCCTCGGCGCCTCCGGCGCCCGTTTGATCAAGCACGCGACGTCAGGAGACGTGAACGGCGACTACTCGCACGTGGTGGGCTACGCGAGCATTGCGGTGTCGTGATGAGAATCGTTTTCGCCACCGCCGAAGTCTCCCCTATCGCCAAGAGCGGCGGCCTCGGCGACGTCTGCGGCGCGCTGCCGAAAGTCCTGGCGCGCCTCGGCCACGACGTGACGATCTTCATGCCCTACTACCGCACCGCGCGGCACTGGTTCGAGAAGAACGGCGTGACGGTGCACCAGCTCATGCCCACCGTCACCATCGCCTGGGGGAACTGGCTGGCCGAGGCGACCTTCCTGCGGGCCACGCTGCCGGGAAGCGACGTGCCGGTCATCCTCGTCGCCAACGATTACTTCTTCGAGCGCGACCAGCTCTACGCGCGCGCGGACGACGGCACCGACGACTTCCTCCTCCGCTACACCTTCTTCTGCCGCGCGCTCGTGCGGGCCTGCGAGCTGCTCGACCTCGCGCCCGACATCCTGCACTGCCACGACTGGCACACCGCGCTGCTGCCGGTCTACCTGCACTCGGGGCTGCGCGCGCAGCCGCAGTTCGCGAAGACGCGCTCGGTCTACACCATCCACAACCTCAACTACCAGGGCGTAGCCGGCGCGGACGCGTTCCCGATCACCGGGCTGCACAGCCGCTACTGGGCGCCGGACGCGATCGAGCACTTCGGCACGCTCAACCCGATGAAGGGGGGCATCCTCTTTGCCGACCAGGTGACCACCGTCTCGCCGACGTACGCGCGCGAGATCCGCACCTCCGAGCACGGGGCGGGCCTCGACGGCGTGCTGCGCCACGTCTCCCTCACCGGCATCCTCAACGGGATCGACGTCGAGGAGTGGGACCCGATGAACGACCCGCTGCTGCCGGCCAGCTACGATGCCGACACGCTCAGGGACAAGCAGAAGAACAAGCGTGCCCTGGCGAAGGAGGCGGGCTTCAGGTTCTCCGCGAAGACGCCGCTCATCTGCGCGGTCTCCCGCCTGGTGGACCAGAAAGGCTTCCAGCTCCTGCTCCCGGTGATGGACCGCCTCCTCGCCGCCGGCGCGCAGGTGGCCATCCTCGGCAGCGGCGACCCGGCGCTCGAGGAAGGGCTCGCCTCCGTGGCGGCGCGGCATCCGTCGCACTGCCGCGTCTGGATCGGCTTCGACAACGCGCTCGCGCACCGCATCTACGCCGGCGCCGACATGCTGCTCATGCCGTCGATCTACGAGCCGTGCGGGCTCAACCAGATGTATTCGCTCCGCTACGGCACGATCCCCGTCGTGCGGTTGACGGGCGGACTGGCGGACACAGTGATCCCTTTTGATGGCACCAATCCCGAGGTGGCGAACGGTTTCGGCTTCGGGGCGGCTCATCCGGTGGACCTCTACCTGGCCGCCTGGGTGGCCATGCTGAACTTCAAGGATGCGTCCGCGTGGAAGACGTTGCAGGCCAACGGGATGGCGGCGGACTTCTCGTGGGAGCGCTCGGCGCGCGAATACGAGCGCATTTACGAGTTGGCCGCCAACCTGCACTAGAGACGGGTGGAGGACGGCATGATCGAAGTCATCATTGCAGTGGCCGGAACGCTCCTGCTGATCGCAGCCGGCGCCAGGCCGAGTCTTGCACCAGCACCGGTGCGCGTGAATCGTCGCAAGCGTTGAACCCTAAATCCACCACTTACGCCGAATGCCACGATGCGATCGTTGCCATCTGGCGCGATGAAGGAGGGGAGACCCTCGACGACATCGCACTGATGGCGACGATCAACTCCGTCCTCTCGCACGCCTTCCCCCACTTTTTCTGGACCGGCTTCTACCGCATGTGCGGCGGCCGCCTCGTGGTCGGCCCGTACATCGGCACCGTGGGCTGCCTGCAGATCGAGCTCGGACGCGGTGTCTGCGGCACCGCCGCCGCGCAACGCGAGACGATCGTCGTGCCCGACGTGCACCAGTTCCCCGGCCACATCGCCTGCGACCCTAATTCAAAGTCGGAGATCGTCGTCCCGGTGTTCGACCGCGAGGGAGAGCTGCTCGCCGTGCTCGACGTCGACTCCGATCAGTGGAACGCCTTCGACGAAGAAGACAAGGCCGGCCTCGAGCGCATCGTGCAGCTATTCGCGCAATAGCTCCAGGATCGCCCGCAGCTCCTGCTTCACATGGTTCAACGTAGGACGGGCTTCAGCCCGTCCCTCGGTCGCAACCGCAGGCGCCGCCGCCACCGGCTCCGCCAGCTCCGTCTCCAGCTTCTTCTTCGCCCCCGCGATCGTGAAGCCCTCTTTGTAGAGCAGCTCCTTGATGCGCAGGATGATGTCCACCTCGCGGCGGTTGTAGAGGCGCTGGCCGCCGCCGCTTTTCCCCGGCGCGAGCGACGGGAACTCGGTCTCCCAGTAGCGGAGCACGTACGGCTGCAGGTCGGCGAGCTTGCAGACCTCGCCGATCTTGTAGAGCTTTTCTTCAGCGGCCGCGCGAGCCATGGTTTCGATTATAAGAGCGCGGATGAACGATCACGTCACGCTTGCGCTGATGCTCACCGCCGGCACGGTCGGCGCGCTGCATTCGCTGGCGCCCGATCACTGGGTCCCGTTCGCCGCGCTGGCGCGTGCGCGCAACTGGACTCCGCTGCGCACGGCCAGGCTGGCGTTCCTCTGCGCGGTGGGGCATGTCACCGTCTCGGCCCTCCTCGGCGTGCTGGCGGTGATCGTCGGCCGCCGGGCGGTCGAGGCCCTCGGCACGACGCTCGCCGGCGCGGCGCCGCTGATCCTCATCGGCTTCGGCCTCGCGTACATGCTCTGGGCGCTGCATCACCTCATCGCGCACGGCGGCCACCATCACCATCGCCGAGGCGCGACGGAGTGGGGACTCTTCCTTCTCTTCTGCGCCGACCCGTGCGTGGCCCTGATCCCGATGATCGTCGCCGCCTCGGCGAAGGGGTGGGGCGCCGTCGGCGGCGTGATCGCGGTCTACGAGCTGGCCACCATCGCCGCGATCGTCATCCTGGTGGTGACGGCACACGCCGGCGCGCGCCGGCTCCGCTTCGCCTGGTTCGACCGCTATGGCGACCTCGTCGCCGGCGCGGCGATCGTGACGGTGGGAACGCTGGTGACGGTGATCGGGATCTAACGTAGGGCGGGCTTCAGCCCGCCCATGGACGGGCTGAAGCCCGTCCTACGTCAAGGCGAGACCCGCTCCGCCTCGACCTCGCCGACGGCGAACAGCCCCACCGCCGCCTCCACCACCTCGTCCACCGACACGTCCGCCATGCAGCGGTGATGTCCGAGGGGACATTCGCGCTGATAGCACGGCTGGCAGGAGAGACGCTGGCGGATGACCCGCGTCGCGCCGGGGATCGTCGTGCGCTCCGGGTCCGTGGGACCGAAGATCGAGACCGACGGCACGGCCAGCGCGGCGGCCACGTGCAGCGGCCCGCTGTCATTCGTGAGGATCGCCGCGCAGTGCGACATCGCCGCGGCCAGCTCCAGCACGTCGCCGTCGTGGCCCACCATCGGCACGCCGTTGCAGGTCGTGGCGATGCGCTCCGCCTGGGCGCGCTCGCCGGGACTGGTCAGCAGCACCACGTCGAACCCTTCGCCGCGCAGGCGGCGGATGGCGTCCACGTAGCGCTCGTCACCCCAGTGCTTGGCGCGGCCGTAGAGGCCGCCCGCGTGGATGCCGATCACCGGACGGTCGAGGTGCAGGCCGATCTCCAGCAGGCGCCGCCGTCCGTGCTCGCGCACCGAGGCGCTCAGCTTGATGGTCGGGATGTCGTCCACCACGCGCGGCGCGTTCAGCGCCGCCAGGAGCGGCGTGTAGTCGTCGAGCTGGTGGCCGCGGGTCGCGGGAGGCGCCACCGGGTGCGTGAGGAAGATCCCGCGCACGTCGGTCGGGTAGCCCCAGCGCTCGTCGATGCCGGCCGCGAAGGCGATCAGCGCCGCGCGGAACGAGTTCGGGAAGATGATGGAGCGGCGGAAGTCGCGCTCGCGCAGCATGGCGATGCGCTTGCGCGTCGAGCGCGGCCAGGCGATCACTTCCTTGAAGATGCCCGTCGCCTCCAGCAGCGGCGCGACGTTCACCGGCGCGGCGATGGCAATGCCCCCTTCGCTGCGGAAGCGGTGCTGTAATGCCTTGTACGCCGGAAGGGCGAGGACGTTGTCTCCCACCCAGTTGAGGCCGATCGCGACCGTTTCACACGCCATTCGTTACGTTACCTTCTCCCGTCCCTTTCCAGCGGTCGTGCATCCACAGCCAGAGGTCGGGACGCGCGTGGATCCGGCGGCTGATGATCTCATTGATTCGTCTCGTCAGCGCGTCCGGGTCCCGCTCAGCCTCAGTCAGCAGATCGGCTCGAATCGGCTCCTCAAACTCGAGCCGATGCCTGAGCCCGTCCGGAATGCAAAAACCGAACACAATCGTTGCACCGGCCCGCAAAGCCATCTTCGCGGGGGCCGGGGTGGTCCACGCCGGATGCCCCAGGAAGGGCACCAGGACCCCTTCGCGCGGCAGCACGGCCTGGTCGGGCAGGAGCACCACCACGGCGTTCTGCGCCAGCCCGCGCATCAACACTCGGGCCGCCTTCCGCCGGTCGACCACCTCCGCGCCGGTGCGCGCGCGGATCTGCTGCAGCTCCTGCTCGAGCAGCTCGTTGTCCAGCGGCCGGGCCACCGTGCGGATGTTCTTCACCAGCGACATCAGCGCCAGCCCGGCCACCTCCCACCCTCCCCAGTGCGCGCTGATCAGCACCGTCCCTTTCCCGCGGGCGATGGCCTCTTCGAGGAGGTGCGCGTTCACGAACGGGCAGCGCGCCGCCATCTCCTCGAGCGAGAGGTTCTGCGTCTGGATCGACAGCAGCAGCTCGCGGCCGAAGTGGCGCCAGGCGTCGTTCGCGATCCGGCGCAGCTCACGCTCCGGACGGTCGGGATAGACATAGCGCAGGTTGCGCAGCGCCAGCCGGTGGCGCCCGCGAAGCACGCGCCCGGCCAGCGCCCCCAGGCGGGTGCCCCAGCGGTGCGCCGCCTCCTCGGACATCGCCGCCACGCGCCGGGCCACGAAGCGATAGGCGGCGTACTCGAGGCGCTGCAGCAGCGTGTTCTTGCGTCTCCTTCGTCGACGCCGCGATTCGCCGCGCGCCACGCGCACGGCTTCGGTGAGCACCTCTTCCGGGATGTCGAGCTCCGCGCCGACCGCGATCACGTCCGGGTCGGCGATCTTGACCTTGTCTTTCTCTGTCGTGACGAGCGGCAGCCCGTTTCGCTTCAGCGCGGCCAGGTCGGCCTCGCTGTAGCGATGGTGGTCGGGGAACCCTTTCGTCCCCGCCACGTCCACTCCCGCCGCGCGGAGGGAGGCGAAGAACTGTTCGTTGTCCGCCAGCCCGGCAAAGGCAAACACGCGCCGCCCTTTCAGCTCTTCCGGGACCAGCGTGCGCAGCGTGCGGGGGATGACGAGGTCCGCGTCCTTCAGCGCCGAGCGTCCCTCGCGGTAGAAGCGCGACGGCGCGTCGATGACGATGTCCAGGTCGCGATGGAGCTGGAGGTGCTGGAAGCCGTCGTCGAGCACGAATACATCGCACGGGTAATCGTGCGCATTTTCGTATCGCTTCGCGCCGACTAAAACATCGACATTCGCTGCATTCTTAATCAATACCGGTTCATCGCCGAACTTAGCTGCATCAATTGATGTGATCGGGCCGGAGTACGATTTGTCCGCGCGTCCATAGCCGCGCGTCAGCACCGCCACCCGCAGTCCCTCGGCCGCCAGCCGCCGGCAGAGGGCGATCACCGCCGGCGTCTTGCCCGTCCCTCCCGCGGCGATGTTGCCGATCGAGATCACCGGCCGGTGCAGCCGCTTCGCGCGGAGGATGCCGCGGCGATAGAGCGCGCGGCGCAGGCGATTGACCCAGTGCCACGGATTCACGCGAGCAACTCGACGATCCGGCGGGCCGTCCGCTCCGACGCCCCGCGGTTCTGCAGCACCGTCTCCCGCGCCCGTGCTCCCCAGGCGCGCTGCACGTCCGGCTGCTCGAGCATGCGCGTGATGAACTCCGCCGCCTCCGCGGCGTTCTGGACTTCCGCCGCCGCCTCGTTGCGCAGGAACACCTGCGCGATCTCCCGGAAATTCGTCATCGACGGACCGAAGCAAACCGGCACGCCCGCCGCGGCCGCCTCGATCGGGTTGTGCCCCCCGGTCGGCATCAGCGTCCCGCCGATGAACGCCGCCGTGGCGTAGCGATAGATCTTGGCCAATTCCCCAAAGGTATCGAGCAGCAGGATGTCAAACGTAGGACGGGCTTCAGCCCGTCCCAATTCACTGCGCCGCACGAACCGCAGCGGCGACGTGGACAGCAGCCCCGCCACCAGCTCGAACCGCTCCGGCTTCCGCGGCGCGATGACCACGAAGATGTCGTGTTGGGCGAGCAGCGCCTCGATCTCCGGCAGCAGCGCCTCGTCCTCCCCCTCCATCGTCGAGCCGAACACCACCACCTTGCGGCCGGCGATGAGCGCCTCGAGCTGCGGCGCGGCCTCGAGCGGCGTCTCGTCCGGCTCGTAGTCGAACTTCACGTTGCCGGACACCTCCACGATCGCCGCCGGCGCCCCGATGGAGACGAAGCGGTCGCGGTCGGTGGCCTCCCGCGCCAGGATGCGGTCGTACTGGCGCAGTACGGGCGCCACCACCCAGCGGAACGCGCGATAACGCGGGAAGGAGCGGTCGGAGATGCGCCCATTCGCCAGGACCAGCCGCAGCCCGCGGGCGCGGGAGATGCGGGCCACGTTCGGCCAGATTTCCGTTTCCATCGTGGCGAACGCGCGCGGCTGGTGGTGCTCGAGGAAGCGCTTCACAGAGAAGGCGAAGTCGAACGGAAAGTACGTCACCGTGGCGTCGGGGTAGAGGCGCCGCGCCTGGGCCTGCCCGGTGAGGGTGGTCGTGGTGAAGACGATCGACGTTCCCGGCCGCTGCCGGACGATCTCCTCCACGATCGGCCGCGCCGCCAGCGTCTCGCCGACCGACACCGCATGGATCCAGAGGTCATGCGCCTCCGCCCGGTGCCGGAACCACCCCGCCCGCACCGGAAAGTTCACCACGTACTTGCCACGCAGCACGCCGGTGAGCAGAAAGTACGGAAGCGCGATCAGCAGCACGAGGTAGAGCAGGACCTCGTACAGGACATACATGGGCGCGAATCATAACAACGCGGCATGACACGGATGGTCCTCAGCCTTCCACCGAACGCACCTTCTCCCTCTCTCACGAACGCTTTTTCGCCCGCCAGGAAGGCTCCTTCTCTCTCCACAAACGTCATTTCACGATGCTCGCGCGTCTCGGCGCATCCTGCCGCGACACGCTCGAACGTTTTTACCTGCTCGGGGAGAGCGCTATCGCGATTGCTGAGCAGCGGCAAAAGACGTCGAACTACATTCGCCGTCTCCTCAACTATTGCCGCAACCGCGTACGCTCGATGTACATCGCCACCACCAGCCGTGAGTCGTTGCCATGAAGCACCTCTCCCAGCGGACGCTGGGCCTCTACGCCATCGAAGCGACGCTGCTGAGCGCCGAGGAGCGGGATCATCTGGCAGCGTGCCACGACTGCCAGCGTGCGCTCGCCGGGATTCAAACGTTCGATTCGGTGCTGCGGGAGCCCGAAACATGGGTTGGTCTCTCCGATGCCGCGCCGCGGCAGACGAACGACGATCTCCGTGCCTTCGCGGTACGTTTCGCCGAGGAAGACGCTGAAGCACTCGAACTCCTGGACGAGTTCAAGGAGCCGGTGGCGGCGGCGCGTTTCGTGTGGGCCGGCATCGCGGCGAAACCGAGATTCCGGACGGGCGGCGTGGCCCGGCTTCTCTGCAGATGGGCGAACGGGATGTGTGAACGCGATCCGCTCTACGCGCTCAAGCTCGCCGAGGTGGCAACGCAGATCAGCTACGCGCTGCCGGATACGAGCTACCCGCGGAATGCGATCCACGAGCTTCGCGGCGAGGCGCTGAAGGAGCAGGCGAACGCGTTGCGCTTCCTTGGCCGGTTGCCTGCCGCCCTCCGGGCGGTCACGAAGTCCGAGCTCGAGTACCGTCGGCTGCCGCACGAGAACCTCGGCCTCGCGGCGGTGAAGTACGTGCGCGGCTGCGTTCATTACGAGCAGGATGAGCTCGACGACGCCGAGGCAGCGGCCCACGACGCGGCCGACGCCTCCCTGCGCCTGGGACTTGCGGACACCTACATGAATGCCCGCCACCTGCTCGGGCACGTCCTCTTCGATCGTCAGGAGTATGCCGCGGCCGCCAACGTCTTCGAGGGGATTCTTCGGTACGGGAAGGCGAAGGGGAGCGTAGTGTGGATCGCTCGTGAATCGCTATCGGCGGGCGGCTGCTACCTCGAGCTCGGACGCGCCGCGGAGGCGCGGCATCACCTCGACGATGCGCGCCGGCTCTTCTCCGAAATGGGTTTCCTGACCGAGATAACACGCGTCGACTGGGCGATTGCGAGGCTGATGTTCTCGGAAGGCAACATCCCGGAAGCGGTTCACCGCCTTCGCAGGTGTATCGCGGAGCTCACCTCTCACGAGATGCTAACCGAGGCGGCCGTTGTCGCGGTGGATCTTGCCGAAATCCTGCATGCCACCAGCGGTCCGCGTGAAATCGCGAAGGTGCTCGCGAACGTCGTTCGAACGTTCATGGATGCAGGGAAGCTCACGAGCGTGCTGACGGCCCTCGCCTACCTCAAAGACGCCGCGACCGCCGGCACCGTGACGCCGGGCCTCGTCGCGTACGTCCGGCGCTTCGTGCAGCGCGCGGAGCGCCAGCCGGAACTGCTGTTTGTCCCGCCGCCGCCTGACCCAGTGTAACGATTCCGGCACTTCGCACACTCCTACCAGCCTTTGAGGGCGCCCTCCACATCGCCGCCGCAGGTCGGCGGAAAGGAGGGGTTATGAGAGGTGTATCCAGAAGCTTCCGCCGTGCGGCCATGCTGCTGGCGCTGCTCACCATTGTCGCGGCGCAGGGTGCGGGCGCGGCGGAGCGCGAGAATCGCTCGCTGCGTGATCGCTTTGAGCGCGCAAAGCAACTCGTCGTCACGATCTTCGCCCGCCTCGGCCTTCCGCCGGGCTAGAGTCGAGTCTGTCGGCAAACCTGGGGCGTGCGGGAGGCGATCCCGGGCGCTCCGGGTTACGAAATGAGGGTGGGGAAACCCCCTCGTCCCCACACTCCTCTCAGTGAGACACGGCTGAGCCGGGGGCGGTCGCCAAGTGCCCGGCATCGCGTCGCCGTGGCCACAGGATGCGGCGGAGGAACCAGAATCGCGCCCCGCGGGAGGCGGACCGGAAGCGCGTCGAAGACGCCGCGGAGTTCTACCTTCGCGCCTGTTACGGCACGCGCAGGGCCGCGAGCGCGGAGGAGTTTGCCGCTTACCTGGCCGTCGCGCGCCCTTACATCAGTCGTCATGTCGCAGTGGTGGGCATGCCGGTTCGTGCATTCCTGCGGGAGCGCCAGCTCGCGTACGCGGGGCGGCTCCTGCCTCGAAGAGTGCAGGGCCTGTTGCGAGGCGGAGAGCGATCAGCACATCCCTGATTACGGCCGCTATGCCGCAATCCACGCTCACCTCGGGACGTGCACGCGCTGCAATTCGCTGCTGAGCACGAGTGCCCTGAATACCTCACGAGAGAACGACTATTCCTCGCATCGGGTATAGACCGATGAAGAAGCTTTGTCTCCCCGCCGATCCCCCACCTTCACGTCGCCGACCGACGGCCGATGCACGATTCGTGTGCGAGCACGAGCGGGTGCTTTTGCCGTCATCCATGCAGGAACCGACAAACGGCGCTGATCAGCGGGAACGAAAGGCCGCGACACCCCATTGCCGCGGACCTGAAACGACCGGGGCCGGCCACATCCCGCCTGTATCCCAGCAATGCGTGACCGGCCCCTGCGTGCGAGTGCCGCAACTCCAATACCCGCCACCGTATCGCGACCAATCGTGGGACACGGGAGCACGGGCGTGACTTCAGTGACGGCCGTAAAGCGCCGTGCGCCGCATCGCGAGACGCCGCTGCAGAAGTGACTCGACGATCATGGCGTACCCGCGGCGCACGTCCAGGCAAAGCTGCAGGAGCGGCTGCAAGGCCGGGCGCCCAGCCGCCAGCAGTTGACCCGATGGAGACTCGGCCGCGTCGACATTCGCCGGAAGATCATGGTCCGTATTCTCTGGGCCGTCCGTGAAGTCGCAAACGATCCGACCGTCCGCCTCGAGGAGTTGTTCGACCTGGTTCCGGAGCATGAGGAGAACTGGCAGGACTGATCGGCACCGTCCCGACTTCCTGCCATGTGTTGCTGAACAATGCACTTCGATACCCTCGCGGAGCTCGTTGCGATCGCGCTCGTTCGCTGGCGGCGCTGGTCTCCCGTTGGGGAACCACTGTGCATTGCAGTCGACGACAGCGGGGACGCGCGGCTCGCCGGCCTTACGTTGAGCGGCGTGGTGCGAGGATACGATCAACGCGAGAACGGGGCTCTCACGCGGCTGCTCATGAGCTCGATCAGCCGCTCGATTACACCGGGCCCTACATCAGAACGGGCCTGCGCTGGATCGTAGCAGAGCCGTGCCTGCAATGGCGCCGGACCAGCCGCCTCTGGTGCTCATGGTCTGTAGCCCGCCTCGTTGACGCATCGTCGTTCGTCGATAGCACCTATGACCGGACGATCGCTATAGCAAGACTGAGCCGGTGCCGGCCTCGCGACCAACACGCATTGCACGGCGCCGTGAGTGTGATTTTATTGTGGCATTGACGCACTATGGAGCGCCATCTACACTCGCGCTACTTTGCCATTGCCAGGGGCGAGCATTCTCGTCCTTCCATGAGCGGTCGACTCATCTTCCAACGGGAAATGACCGTTCGCTGTATTACGAAAGCGTCAATGAAGGAGCAATCGTATGAAATCCGTCCGATACATTCAGTGGGTCGGTGTCCTGATCGTATTCGCCGCACTGGCCATGTCCGCACAGTCGCCGAAGCTGGTCGTGCCCGGCCGCTGGGAAGTTACGCTGCAGAACGAGCTGCCATACCCTGCGCCACCGGTCACATACACGGTGTGCATCGAGCCGGGGGCGGCGGAGCGGCCGGAGCCGCCCAAAGGGAAGCCTTCCGATCGGTGCAAAGTCGTCGAAGGCGGCACCTCCGGCAACGTCCTCTCGTATACCGCCAGGTGCGGTTCGAAGAGCTCCTCCAAAGTACGCATCACGTATCGCGGCGATCAGTATGAGGGAGTCGTCGAACTGACCGAGTCCACGGAGAAACTGCGCCAGCGCATTACGGCCAGACGGGTCGGAGCATGCGATGACGCGACGGTGGAACAAGAGTGAGGGCGGGAAGGACTCATCCAATGCGAACCCAAGGCATTTTCCTGCTCATTCTCACCACGTTGATCGGCGGATCGGTCACAGCCCAGACAGATTTGACGGGCACGCATGGCACAGTCGTCGTCAACGGCGATAACACCAAGCCGGATGCCGGCGTTGTGCTGCTCCCGAAATCGTCGCGACCGTCCGTGGCAGTCCAATTCGAGGGCTTTAACGGGAAATTCGTCGTATTCAATGCCGCGAATACCGAGCTGTTACGCGTGCGGAGTGACGGCAACGTCGGAATCGGTGCGACGGAGCCTCGCGCTCTGCTCCATCTGGTGCGGAACAACGGCAACAAGGATCTGAACCGCGGCATCGGCCCGGAACTGCTCCTCGAAAACAATGCCGCGACGATCAATGACAAATCGGCGATCACGTTTGCGTCGAACAAGGTGGCACGTGCGCAGATCCGCGGTGGGCTCGCTGAAGGCTCCGCTGTCGGCACCCTGACGTTTGCGACCGGCTTCGACAGCCTGGTCGACCGGATGACGATCGGCGTAAGCGGTGATACACACATCATGGGCGGCTCGATTCCGCTGAAGATTCAGCCCGACGTCGGCAGCGGTCTCCCGATCGCTGTCGAATTCCAGGATCTGGCGTACTACCAGGCGCTCCCGCACGGGATCCGGATGAACATGCCGGGCAACAGCGAGATCCGCGTCAGTGGATTGCAGATCGGCAAGTGGAGTCAGCCCGTCATTTCGAACGTCGACGGCGGCGACGTGTTCGTGCAGTCACGCCTCAATGTAAGGGATGTGGACAGGGCACGCGGATCTCTCCGTCACTTCCGGCGATTATCCGGGTATCCCCTACTCGCCGATGCTGAAGCTGACACGGCTGAACGGCGCCGAAGATCCGAGACCGATCGCGACGTTCGCATTCTGGATCGATCCCGCGGACAACACGCTCAAGCTGCTGCACAAGACGGCCGCGGAAATCACCCGCGATCCGAGCCCCGCGCCGGCGGCGCTCCTGACGATCGAGCCGCCGGCCGGAAACCGCCCCGCGCAACTCTCGTTCAACGGCGCGATCGTCGGCGCCGTGTTCCAGGACCTCGCGGAGTGGGTGCCGTCCACCACTGATGTACCGCCGGGCACCGTGGTCGTGCTGAATCCCGGGAGAACCAATGAAGTCATGGCTTCGGAGCGCGCCTATGACGTTCGCGTCGCCGGGGTGATCTCCGCGCAACCGGGGCTGATTCTCGGCCCGGCGGGCGCGGGCAAGGAAATGGTGGCCACGACGGGCCGCGTGCGCGTCAAGGTGGACGCCACCCAGCCCATTCACGTCGGCGATCTGCTGGTCAGCAGCAGCAAACCGGGCATGGCCATGAAATCACAGCCGCTCGACCTGGGAGGGGTGGCCATCCACCGGCCGGGGACCATCATCGGGAAAGCTCTCGAGCCGCTGCAGAGCGGCGAAGGGGAGATTCTCGTGCTGCTGTCGCTGCAGTGAACGGACAGGACTCGACGATGACTGCCAGGAATGACATTCGATTCGCGAAGCGACTACTCCTGCCCGGCGCCGCTGTCCTTTGTTTGCTGGCCGCCATCGCGCCCCTCACCCACGCGGCCCCTCCGGAACCGCTGACGCTGACGTTCGAGCCGCGCGGGGCCGTGATCGAAGGCGTCACACCGGGTGGCGTGCTCGTCGTGTTCGCCAGGGCGCGCAACCAGATTCAACTCCACTACGCGGAAAGCGTCGCTCTGAAGTTCATGCTGCGTGACAAAGCGGGGAGCGGCCGGATCACGGTCGACGCCGGGCGCGAGCTCCCCGCCGACGCGGTATGGGCTGTCGTGGACCTGGAGACCGGACGGCACCTCGTCTCCTCGCGCGGACTGGCGCGTGAGCGTCGTCCGCTGCCCGCGGATACCGTCCGGTACAAGCCCCAGGACCGGGACAGATTGAGCGTGGCTCTCCCCATGGCCGAGATCCTCGTGGTGCGGCGGGGAGAGAACGCCTGGTTCGAAGCGATCGGGGATGGCGGAACCGCCGATGAGGACGGTCGCACGGATGGTACCGCGGCCATCTCGCCGGCGAAGCTCAGGAACCTCAGGAAAAAGGCGGCGAAGCCATTCGACAAAGTGAAGAAGGGCGACCTCGTCATCGTCATCGATCCCCTCACCCTGCAGGTGTGGTCTTCGGCGGAGCTGGGCCAATGAGAATCACGATCTCACTCGCCGCAGCACTGCTTGCCGCGCTCTCCGCCCCGGCCCAGATGGTCAGTCCGAACCTCGAGCGAGGCTTCGACCCGCAGAAAGCCTACGCGCTCGAAGAGATCGGGGTGGTGAACGTCTTCAACGGTAATCTGAACGTCACTCTCCCGATCGGGGCCAACTATCCGGTCTCATCGACGCTTTCGTACGGCGTTGGACTCCAGTATGGCGGCAACAACTGGGAGTACGACACGATCGAGGAACCGTTGCTCGATGAGGACGGAGAGCCGATCTGCCAGATCGGCGATAACGGAGAGTGCCGGCTGGTGATGCAGACGTACGGGTGGTCGTATCCGTCGCCTTACGACAACGCGGGGTTCGGCTGGCGGCTTCACTTCGGCCGGCTCCTGCCGGAGGGGACGAAGGGTGGGAACATGAGTGCGTACGAGAGCCCGGACGGCGCGGTGCACACCTTTTATCCCAGGCTGCACGATACGGACGCTGGCGTTCCTGCCGGTACGTTCTACACGCGGGACGGCTCGTACCTGCGCATGAAGCTGGACGGCGACCATGTGACGGTCGAGTCTCCGAACGGCACGATTCGCGAGTTCGACGTGACCACCGGGCATGTTTCCAACGGCGGCGCCGTGGCCATCCGCGACGCGTTCGGCAATTCGGTGGAGATCGATTACGACTATACCGGCCCTGCACCCTTGCCGCGGTTCGCCGGTACCTATCGAGTGTGGCGCATCCATGATTCCGTGGGGCGGAACCACTATGTCTATCTGAGGCCGGCGGCCACGTACCACGAGGAATTTCCACCGGCGCCGGTCACGCACTGGTCGGTCGGAGAAGTGCGGTTACAGATGCCCGGCAACCACGCGGTCTGGGAGTTTCACTATGCCGGCGAGACCGGCGCGCCTCCGGCGTGGGCCTCGCTGGGGCGACCGTGCATGGACGTGCCGCCGTATATCAACGTCGGGGAGCGCGTGCAGGCCGCTCTTCTGGAGAAGGTCGTACCGCCGGCAGGAAACGCCTATACATTCTCGTATGACGTCTCTGATTACGACACCGGCGCGTGTCATGAAAGCTCCGGTGCGCTGAAGTCCGTGACCCTCCCGACGCTGGGCAGGGTAGAGTGGAAATACACCCTCAATCACTATCCGCCGAACCCGACCGCGGTGACGAACCATAAAAACCCGCCGGGCCTCTACAAGTCGCTTGCGGTCCAGCACCGGACGGTCCGCAATGCGAACAATGTGGTGACAGGATACCGTGAGTACGAGACGGTATCCGATAAGAGTCTGCCCGGTCAGCCCGCACTGGAGCAGAAGGTCACCGTCACCGATTACACCAATGATGAAAAGACGACGATCCTCCGGAAAAGCGAGAACTTCTTCAGCCTCTGCAATTCCGAGAATTGCGTTGCGCGAGGAGAATACGCGCTGCCGTTCACGAGAAAAGATCTTCCGGACCGGGAGGAGACGGACGTGCAGGGACGGCATCTCTCCACGATCACGTATGGGCTGAACGGTGATTGGAGCCGCCCGTTCCAGCGGACCTACGTGGCATATGAAGCCGATATCGCTCTGAACACTGCCGCACGTGGCATTGTCGATTACAACCGGCGGCTGAAGTCCCAGCGGACCGTGCACTACACGTCCTCTGCGTCGGAGTGGATCGACAACCTGTCCCACGGCTTCGACGGTCTCGGACACTATCGAGTGACCGAGGTAAAGGCCTCGTTCGGCGCTACGAGCCGCACGACCAGACAGAATTTCAATCCCGCCGCCGGTGAATACGCGATCGGAGGGGGGACCTTCGTCCTGCCATCCTCGTGGGTCCTGGGACTCTTCGATTTCGTGGAAGTCACCGATACGGGGAGCGGGGGGATGACAACGCACCGTACGGACTACTGTTTCGGGAGCACGGGATTCCTGGAGCGGAAACGGACCCGGCGTTTCGCATCGGAGCCGAAGCGCGATCTGCTTGCCGTCTTCTCGGGCGTCGCCGGGGACGTGACCCGGGAGGAATACTATGGCGGCGACGAAACGGAACTGCCGGCCGCGGTGACCTGTACGAGTTCCCTTGGCCAGGTCCCGAAGTACGCGGTGAATCATTCCTACATCTACGGGGTGCGGAGCACGTCGCAGCACGACGGCACGAGCTTCCTGAGCATGGATCTGGACGTGGACTCCTCGGGCCTGGTGGTTGCCAGCCGCGATACCGCCGGCAAACCCACGACCTTCAAATACGATCCGCTGGGGCGCATCGAGGAAATCCGCCCCGACGGTGTGGCGTGGACCCAGTATCAGTACATCGCCGCCGGCAATGCTTCGAATCCGGCCACCGTCATTGCCCGCCAGTGGCCGCACGGCTCAGCCGCCGGCGGGACTGCTCTCACGGAAACGCGCTATTTCTACGATCATCTCGGACGACTCGTGCAGCAGAGAAACTGGATGTCCGGGGTCGCGGCCGATCCGTGGTCCGCGGTGCGCACGAGCTATGACGCGCTGGGCAGGAACGTCGGCACGTCCGTGGCCACCGGTGTGAGCACGGGCGCGTTTTCCGGCTTCACGGCACCGGAGACGGTGACGGCTTACGATGCTCTCGGGCGCGTCATCGCAACGACACAGCCGGACGGGAGTCAGGCGACCATCGTTCATACCGGCGCCAGCACGGTCGAGCGAACTATCAGGATCGCCACCTCGAGCACGGAGGAAACATCCGTCTCCACGCAGGAGAGGATGGACGGCCTCGGACGCCTGGTGTCGATCGTCGAGAACGAGCACGTGGAGCATGGCGTGCAGAAGGGGGTCGAGACCACATACCGCTACGACCCGGCCGACCGGCTTACACAGGTTCTCGCCGGCATTCAGACGCGGACGTTCCAGTACGATGGTGCCGGCCTGCTCACCTCCGAGAGCCATCCCGAAACCGTCGGGGCAACCACGTACCTCTATGACAGCCGAGGCCACGT
>DASPMO010000018.1:0-86231 GCA_035627015.1 Thermoanaerobaculia bacterium
GCTGGCCGAAACCGAGCGAGCCCGGGGCCACCGAGACATGCGGCGCGAGGGCGCGCGCGACGTTCAGGAAGCCGGCGCCCTGCTCGATGGGGCGGTAGCTGACGCCGGTGAGGTCGTTCAGGTTCGAGGCGGTGTTCATCAGCGCGAGCTTGATCTGCTGCGTCGTCCACTCCGGATGCGCCTGGCGCAGGAGCGCGGCGGCGCCGGCCACGTGCGGCGAGGCCATGGACGTGCCGGACAGGGCGGCGTAGCCGGTGGCGCTGTACTCGAACGGCACGGCGGCGATGATGCCCGTGCCGGGCGCGCTGACGTCCGGCTTGATCATCAGGTCGACCGTGGGACCGCGCGAGCTGCCGGAGTTCATCTGCGCGCCGGGGTTGTACGTGGTGACGGTGATGAGCGGGTTGGCGATGACCTTCAGGCCGTTCGCGTACGACAGGGTGAAGCTCGGCACGGCCAGCGCGGCCATGCTGAAGTCGACCGCGCGCGCGGCGTCGTTGTAGACGATGAGGGCCGCCGCGCCGGCGGCCTGCGCCTGCAGTCCCTTGTTCACGAACGCGGCGTCTTCGCCGGCCGCGCCGCCGCGCATGGCGATGGCGATCTTGCCCGCGACATTCTTGCCGGCATACGAGGCCGGCGTGTTGCCGAAGCCGACGTTGACCACCTGGAGGGAGGTGCCGAGCAGCGACTGCGGGAACTCGGTGGCGAAGAGGCCGCCGATCAGCGCTTCATTCGTGGCATTGACGATGGTGCGCGGCGCAACCGCGAGACGCACGTCGGCGTTGCCGGTGGCGATGACGTCCGGCGACGCGCCGTACATGTTCGGCAGGTACGGCGTTGGGCCGTCATTGCCGTTGGAGTTGACCCACACCACGCCGGAGCGCATGACGTTGCCCGTCATCTGCGCGTAGAGGTTGGTGGAGGGACCGGTCACGCCCTGGAAGCCGATGCTCATGTTCACGACGTGGGCGCCGTTGCGCATGGCGAACTCGGCGCCGGCCATGACGGTGTCGAGGTTGCTGAGCTTGCCGCTGCTGTTGGTGCCGAGGACGCGGATGGCGATGATCTTCGCATCGGGCGCGACGCCCTTCGTGCCCGCCGCCGTCGCGGCGACGTGCGTGCCGTGGTAGTCGCGCGTCTTGACCTGGGTCGTGGCGTTGGTGGTGTGGCCCGACTGCGGGTTCGCGTCGAGGTCGACGAAGTCATATCCATTGATGACCTTGCAGCCGGCGCCGAGGCAGCCGCCGAGGTCGGGATGCGTATAGTCGACGCCGTCGTCGATGATGGCCACGACCACGCCGGTGCCGCGCAGCCCCGCGGTCCAGGCAGCGTCGGCCTTGATGGCCGGCGTGCTCAGGGCGAGCTCGGGCGCGGCGACGTTCGGCACCGCGCTCTCGGAGACGTCTTCCTTCGCCACCGGGATGTTCTCGTAGATGCCGGTCACGCCGGGCGTGGCGGCCAGGATGGGAAGCTGGTCGGCCGGCAGGGTGATGGAGAAGCCGTTGATGACGAGCTCGAACTCGTGCTTCGGGCTCACCTTGATGCCATTGCGGCGGAGGTGGCTGAAGACGTTGCCGCGCTCGGCGCGGATCTTGTTGAGCTGCAGCTCACGCCCCTGTTTCGCCGGTCCGGCGGGCGGCTCGGCGAGCGTGACGATGACGTCGACGGGCTCGGGCGAGTCGAGGTCGAAATGGGTGAGGTGCTCCCGGACGGTGGGACTGATCGTCACGGTTCCGGCCGGTGCGGCGAACGCGCCTCCGGCGGTAAAGGACAGACACAGAGAGAGGGCCACGACTCGAAAGAGAGGGGTCATGCTCATTCCTTATTGGTTGTGTGAGGCTGCGGGGTGGACCCCATGTAACGGGACCCTCCGGAGGAGTCTTCCCGGATGGGGGTATTCCTACCGCCGCACGTTAAAGCGGCGTAATTGACGCGCGCTCAGCCCGCTGCGGCGCGCCACGGCGTCCATCGTCAGTGACGGCTCGTGCGCGAGCGAGCGCGCCAGTTCGAGGCGCACGCGCGTCGAGAACTCGTGCACGGAGATGCCTGTTGCCTTGCGGAAGGTGCGCGTGAGGTTGCGCGACGACATCCCTGCCAGCTCTGCCAGCTCGTCGAGCGTCGGCCGGCGGTCGGGATTGCGCACGATCCAGTCCTGCACGCGATGGACGCCGGGATGAAGGTGCGTGCGGAAGTCGAGATAGACGCTCTGCTGTTCCTGCGACCCGTCCCTGCGCAGGTAGACGACCATCTCCCGCGCCACCTCGGCCGCGACGAGCGGACCGTCGGCCTGCTCGATGAGGGCGAGGGCCATGTCGATGCCCGAGGCGATGCCGGCGCTGGTCGTCACCTCGCCGTCGGTGACGAAGAGGCGGTCGGTGAGCACGCGCGCGTTGGGGAAACGCTGCGCCAGCTCGCTCGTGCGCGACCAGTGCGTGGTGCAGCGCCGGCTGTCGAGGAGTCCCGCTTCTCCGAGGACGAACGCGCCGGTGCAGACCGAGGCGAGGTGCGCGCCGCTCGCCGCCGCGCCGCGCAGCCAGCGCACGACGCCGCGGTCGAGCTTCTGCGTGGCGGCGTACGGCATGCCGGGCACGACGATCAGGGTGCCGGCGCCGGGGTCCGGCAGCGGCTCGAGGTCGGCCAGCACGATGCCCTGGTCGGTGCGCACTTTGTCGCGTGTCGAACAGAAGCGAAGCCGGTAGCGCGGCCGCGACCGGTTCGCCTCGCCCAGCGCCTGCAGCGGTCCCGCGAGGTCGAGGATCTCGACCTCGGGGAGCAGCACGAACACTACGTCGCGAATACCGCCTCCATCTCGTCGACCGTGGCGATGCGCGCGAAGCGCCCGCGCAATACGGCCTCGGTGCGCTCGATGATCGCGTCCGTCGACAGCGTGCCGATCGGGAACGTGAGCGTGGCCTCGGTGACGAAATCGACCTCGTAGCCGAGGTCCGCCGCGACGCGCGTCGTCGTCTCGCAGCACTGCTCGGTGGAGATGCCGCACACGGCCACGCGCTTCACGCCCAGGGCGTCGAGGCGCTGCTGCAGGTCGGTGCTGGTGAAGGCGTTGCGCGTGTTCTTCACCAGCAGCGGCTCGGAGTCGCGGCGGTCGAGGAAGGACATCAGCCGCACCTCCGGATCGCCGGGACGGAAGCCGGGATCGCTGTCGTTGTGCAGCACGAAGAGGACCGGCTCGCCGGCCTCACGGAACGTGGCGATGAGCTTCGTCACGTTCTCCTCGAAGCACGGATTGCTGCGTCTCTCCCACCGCGCGGGATCGATTTTGAAGGAGTCCTGGATGTCGATGACCAACAGTGCTGTTTTCATGCTGCACAGTTTCGGCCCGCAAAGCATGCGCGTGGGGACGGGGAGCGGTCAAATCGGGCCAAGGCATGCTCGCGCCATGGCCGGCAAGACTCTCTCCAGTAAAGACACAGAGACTTTCAGGTGTCTTATTGCACCTCCGTCTCTAAGTCGTTAGATTGGCTCAAATCGACAATCGAGAGTTTCGCGAAGGAGGGTGTATTCCATGCGTAAAGTCGCAGGCAAAATTCTCGACGGTATCCCCGGCTACGGCGACGATTGCCTGGCCTGCACGTTCATCGTGAAGTAACGGCACCTCAGGAGCCCTGCTTGGGACATTTGCTCTCCGCGCTATTCCTGTCGGCCGTGACGGCGTTGTCGCCACTGAAGCCCGTCACGGCCATCGACCTTTCCTCGCAGGGGACGTTCGCCTCTGACGTCACGTGGTTGAATGACGACGAGATCCTCGTCGCGCTTCTGCATGGTGGTGTGGCCAAAGTCTCGCTCGGCTCGAAGAAGGTCACACGATGGGTGCCGGAAGGCGAGTTGCCGGACGGTTTCCCGTACCCTGAACTGGTGTCCACCGACGGCAATCTGGTCGTGATCATGGGCGCCGGGCGCCGCTACTTCATGTTCCGGACAAAGGACGGGAAGTACATCTCCGGATATGGCGGCGGGCGTCTCTATCCGCGAGGGCTGGCGGTCGTCGACGGCAAGGCCGTGTACATGGGGTGGATGGGGCAGGCCGCCGAGAACGAGACCCTTCGTCGCGGCGTGCTCTGGACCCAACTTCCGGATAAGGATGTCGTCGAAACGCCAATCCATCGTATTTTCGGCGACAACGACGCGGTCCAGCGTTGGCGTATGACCGCGTCGCCGTATGCCGGCGCGATGGTCGCGCTCCCGGATCGTTCCATTGCGGTCTTGACTGTCGCGGAGCCAGGCATCTATCGCTACGACCGCACCGGCAAACTCATGGAAGTGCTCGGCGGCGGGGTCGACGCACTGATGCTCGACACTCCCAGGCTTGCTCGCGAGTACAACGTGGACGTGAACGCGCGCTACGTCCAGTTCGTGAACCGCGGCCCGCTCGTCGATGATTTAGTCGCTTTGCCCGACAACGGTGTGGCCGCGCTCGTACGCACCGCCGTTAACGGCAAAATCGGCTGGGCGCTGTGGCACGCCGGCAAGACCGGCTTCAATCGAAAGCAGGCACTCGACATGACGCGACTCGGGCCCTTCGGCCACATGAGATGCGAGTCGCGGAAGACGCGCCTCGCCTGTGTCACCGACGTCCCGGGAATGCAACATGCCGGCAAGCCCGAGACCGCGGGCACGAATCCGCGGCTGCTTCTTTTTACGCTGAAGTAGAGGACGAAAACGATGCAAGTGATTCTCGTGATGCTCCTCGCCGTAACGCTTGCCCCGGATGCCACGAGAGTCGCGCTCGACCGCGAGGGATGGACGGTCGGGAAAGACGACACCGCCCATACGACGTGGTGGTGGAGCGCGTCCTGCGCGCCGCAGAAACTGGAAGGCGATCGGAGCGTGGTGTGCGGGGCGCTGCGCACCGTGCGCATCCATACCGCTCCTCATGCGACGGTGACGTGGGGAAACGCGGCGATGCTGCGCGATCTCCCGGACGACCGGCTTCCGTCGTCGAGAGCCAATGAAGAAGGTGTTGCAGACCTCGCCGTTCCGGCCGGAGAAGAACTATGGACGCGGGCGGTCACGGAGAAGGCCGCCACACAGTGGACTCGCGTCGCCGCCGGGTCGCGTGAAGTCCGCCTGACGACGGCACCCGCCCTGCCGCTGCGCATCGCGCTGCGCGGCGAGGACGGCCAGCCCGTCGTCCGTGCACGCGTCGCGCTGCTGCCGCCGGACTGCACGCGCATCTGCCCCGAGCGCCTCCTGGCATTCGAAGAGAAGAAGAAGCCCGCCGTCGTGACGGCGATGCGCGGCGCTGCATATCGGGTGGTGGTCTGGTCCGATTCGCACGCGCCGCTGACGCGCACCATCGCCGCGACCTCCGGCGAGCTCGCCCTCCTGCTGAAACCCGGCGGCACGCTCGACGCGCACCTCGTCGACGGTACGCGCAAGCCGGTCCGCGGCGGGGCGCTCGAGGTGCAGTACCGGCTGCCTGAATTGAGCGAGGCCATTCGCCGCACCACCACCGCTTCCGCGGACGGCAACGTCGTGCTCGGCGGGCTTCCGCGGTCGCTGGTCGAATGGAGCGCCGGTGCGTCCGCGTTCGCGCGCCGCGTCGATCAGGCTTCCCTCGCCACCGGTTCCGCGAGCCTCGGCGAAGTCATGCTCCATCCCGCGCGTGAGGTTCGCGTCGCGGTTCGCGACGATGCCGGCCATCCCGTGGCCGGCGCGAGAGTCGTCGCGCAGGGCTCGTCGTTCGCGGCGACGGATGGGAAAGGCGTGGCTCTGCTGCGCGAGCTCCCCGCCGGCGAGACCGCGCTGCAGATCTTCGCGGACGGCTTCCTCGCCGCCGGCGCCACGCTGGCGAAGGACGAGCGCGAGCTCGCCGTCACACTCACCCGCGGCGCCACCGTGAAGGCCACGCTGCTGCGGCAGTCCGACGGACAGGCACCGCGCAACGCGCGCGTCCGCATTACGAACAACGGACGCCAGTCGCTCCGCACCGTCGAGCTCTCCGACGAGCTCGTGCTCTCCGGCCTGCGCGGCGGCACGGCGCGGCTCTCGATCCAGAGCGACGGCGCCCAGCCGTACGATACCGGGACGCTGCAACTCGCCGATGGCGACGTGCTCGACCTGGGCATCGTTACCCTGGCCAGCGGCTTCTCCGTCCGCGGCACCATCGTCGACGATCACGGGGCACCGCTCAAGGATGCGCGCGTGCGCCTCCTCCGCACGGACGGCGACTCTCCCGCCCTCGCCCACGTCCTCGGCAACTGGACCGAAGTGGAGAGCGCCGGCGATGGCACATTCCAGTTGAGCGGCCTCGCGGGCGGCTCGCACTTCGTCGTGGTCGAGGCGCGCGGCTTCGCGCAGCGGGTGCTGCCGAACGTCACCGTCAGCGACGATCACGCCTCCTTCGACGCGGGCACGATCGCCATGGAGCCCGGACGTACCATCGAGCTCGTCTGCCGTCCCGAGAAACGCTGCGGCACCGAGGCGAGCATCCTTCTCGCCGGCGCCGAATATCCGTTCCTCGCGGTGCGCACGGCGCTGCGGCAGGGGCGCGGCTCGTTCACGACGGTGCCGTCCGGCACCGCGACGTTGCGGCTGACCCGCAATCAGCACGTCACCCACGAGCGCAGCGTGACCGTCAGCGCCGGGCGCGAGGCGGCCGTCCTCGAGGTGGATCTCCCCGCCGTGCGCGTCCGCGGCGACGTGGTCATCGGCAGCCGCCGGGCACGCGCGGGGTCGCTGCTCTTCACACGCGCGGTCCGCTCCACGGGCGTACCGATCATGGTGAACGGCTCCACCGAGTACGGCACGACGATCGACAAGCAATGGCTCGGTTCCTTCGGCGCATCGAGCGCGTGCGAGCTGGCGGCGAGCGGCGAATTCGCCGTCGAGGATTTCGAGCCCGGCCTCTACGACGTCGTCTTCCGCAGCGACGGCGCATCGACCGCCGCCGTGCGGGTCGAGATTCCGAACGTTCCCGAGCACCATCTGCCACTCCGCTTCGAAGGCGCCGAGATCGCCGGGAAGGTGGTCGACGCGACGGACCAGCCCGCGGCGGTACGCATCGAGGTCATCGACGCCTCCGGCGCCTCGCACGTGGCCCGGAGTGGAGTCGACGGCGAGTTCCGCCTGCTCGGGTTGAGCGGCGGACGCGCGCATGTGAAGGCCACCGGCGCGGGAAGGAAGGCCGAGACGGAGGTCGAGACGGAGGATGCCGGCGCGCGCAACCTCGTGCTCCGGCTGGCCGACGATCCGAGCTCCGGGCTCACGGTGGAGGTCCGCGACGCGGATGGCAGCTCCGCCGCGGGCGTGCTCGTCTTCGCCATGGCCAACAGCGGCGTCATCGCCGGTTCGACCGATCGAGACGGACGCGCGAAGCTGCAGGGCGTGTCCGGCAATACGCCCGTGGCCGTGCACCAGCCGGGAGGCAAGTGGGCGTTCGCCAGCGGCCGCTCCGGCGAGACGACGCGGCTCGTGCTCCCCGCGCGGCCGGGCGCCGTCGTGGCGAACTCCGCCGCCACCGGTGACGCGACGATCCTCGCGCCGAACGGATTCCCACTCGACCGCGTGCTCCCGATGGTCGGCATCTCCTCCCGCATTGCCTCCGGCTCTTCGCTCCGCGTCCCCGGCCTCCCTCCCGGCGCCTATGACGTTTCCCTCGGCGCGTTCCGCAAAGGCGTGACGGTCGCTCCGGGCGCGATCGCCGAGGTGCGCTTCGGCGACTGAGTCCAGCTCCCCGGTGCCGGCACGAAAACGTAGGGCGGGCTTCAGCCCGCCGCTCCCGGGGGAAGTGGGCTGAAGCCCGCCTACGTTCAGAGGCGATGGGGTGAGCTTCGATGAGCCATCGGCGCCCACGCATCTCCGGAAAGCACTCGCGTAAATGAACCGGTGCAGATCCGAAAATGACCGCAGATCATCTGAAAAATGAACGGAGATCACTTGAACGTGCTCCGCGATGACGTCCGCGTGATCCGCGCTCACCTTGCAAATGATTGCGGAGGCCATGCAACTGACCCCTCGGTCGACACTCAAATGATCCACGATGGGAGCGACGCTCCCGCGGGCGGGATGAAGGTGATCCGCGTTCATTTGCAAGGTGATCCGCGTTCATTTAGACAACGAAAAGTCGCGAGCGTCGATGGCTCATTCGCGGGATCTACCGATGGAAACACCGGCGCCTGCACATTCTCGCGAGATCAATCCTCGGCGGCCGTCATCTCGAAGTCTTCGAACTCGAATCCCGGTCCCACGGTGCAGCCGACGAGCACGTACGCGCCGAGGGGGCGCGCGGCCTGCCATTCATTCGCGCGAATGACGTGCACCCGGTGGTCGGAGTCGAGGCGCGTGACGGAGTCACGCGTGAGGAGCTCCAGTGCGTCTCCTTCATAAAAGTGCCACACCTCGTCGGACGAGACGCGGTGCCACGCGCTGTGCGTGCCTTCGACGAGGAGAAAGTAGATGGTGGTGAGCGCGCTGCGGTCCGCGCCGTCGGCGTGACGCGTGACGCGTTCGTTCGATTTGTAGACCTGGCGGTACCAGCCGCCCTCGGGGTGCGGGGTGAGCTGGAGTTGCTCGATGAGCTGCTGCGCGCGGGGGTGCATGGAACGGCGTCATAATAGGCCCCATGTCCACCATCGAACAGAGCGCCGCCTTGAAGTATCCGAACGTCCGCAACTACATCGGGGGGACGTTCGTCGACGTCGCCGACCGTCCGACGCTCGACGTCACCAATCCGGCGGATGGGAGCGTGATCTCGCGCGTGCCGTTATCGGGCGCGGCCGAGATCGACCGCGCGGCGGAAGCGGCGCAGAAGGCGTTTCCCGGGTGGAGCGGCACGCCCATCAAGGAGCGCGTGCAGGTCTTCTACCGCTACAAGGCGCTGCTCGAGAAAAACATCGACGAGCTGGCGGCGCTGGTCAGCGAGGAGAACGGCAAGATCCGCAGCGAGGCGGCGGCGGAAGTGCTGAAGTCCGCGGAGCTGTGCGAGTTCGCCACCTCGCTGCCGCAGATCGTCCCCGGCGAAGTGCTGGAGGTCTCGCGCGGCGTCGAGTGCCGCGTCGAGCGCTATCCGGTCGGCGTCGTCGCTTCCATCACGCCGTTCAACTTCCCGAACATGGTTCCGAACTGGACGATCCCGAACGCGATCGCCCTCGGCAACTGCATGATCCTCAAGCCGTCCGAGCAGGTGCCGCTCTCCAGCGGCCGCATCGCCGAGCTGCTGAAGGAAGCGGGCCTGCCCGACGGCGTGCTGAACATCGTGCACGGCGGACAGGAAACCGTCGAGGCCATCTGCGACAGCCCGTTCATCGACACGATCAGCTTCGTCGGCTCCACGCACGTGGCCAAGATCGTCTACCGCCGCGGCTCGCACAATCTCAAGCGCGTCCTGGCCCTCGGCGGCGCGAAGAACCACCTCATCGTCATGCCCGACGCCGAGCCGGACATGACCTCGAACAACGTCGTGGCCTCGATGTCCGGCTGCGCGGGACAGCGCTGCATGGCCGCGTCGGTGATGATGGCCGTCGGCAAGACGGACCACATCGTGGAGCGGATGGCGGGCATCGTCCGCGGCATGGTGCCGGGCACGCACATCGGTCCCGTGATCTCGAAGGCGGCCAAGGAGCGCATCGAGCGTTACATCACCGAGGCCGAGGCGGCGGGAGCGACGGTGCTGGTGGACGGGCGCGGCTACACCGTGCCGGGACGCGAGAACGGCTTCTACGTCGGGCCGACGCTCATCGACCACGTCACGCCGGACATGCGCATCGCCCAGGACGAGATCTTCGGGCCGGTGATGGTGATCATCCGCGCGAAGGACGTGGACGAGGCGCTGACGGTGCAGCGGCGCTCGCCCTACGGCAACGCCGCCTCGGTCTTCACCGAGAACGGCGGCGTCGCCCGCTATGTGATGGAGAACGCCAGCGCCGGGATGGTCGGCGTGAACGTCGGCGTGCCCGTGCCGCGCGAGCCGTTCGGGTTCGGCGGCTGGAACGACTCGAAGTTCGGCGTGGGTGACATCACCGGCCGCGGCTCGATCGAGCTCTGGACGCGGTCGAAGAAGATGACCACGAAGTGGAACAAGGAAGCGGGCACGAACTGGATGTCGTGACGTAGGACGGGCTTCAGCCCGTCCATGGGCGGGCTGAAGCCCGCCCTACGTTTACATCCGCTCGAAGAAGTTCTCTCCGATGCGCACGCCGCGCTCGGTCAGGGAGCCGCTGATGACGCGCAGGCTGCCGTCGTCGAAACTGGCGCGGGCGGTGAACTTCTCCCCCTTCACCTCGATCGCATTGAGGACCGCCACACGGCCCGATTCGACGTAGTTGCCGCGCAGTTTTCCGTCGGGTGCGACCTCGAGGACGAGACCATAGGACTCGCTCGGGCCGCGGTAGCTGCCGGCGATCTTCGGGCTCTGTGCGTAGGCCGTGACCGCGACTGTGAGCATCAACACCGCTGCGAGCTTTTTCATGATTGCCTCCAGCGGTAAATACGACAGCGGCTGAAAAAAGTTGTTCAGGTTTTTGTCGCGCGCACAAGTTTTTCGAACAGACCGGTCAACGCCGCATCGAGATCTTCGTGCACGCCGGAGTGCACGGGCGAGGTCTGGATGATCGTGCTGCGCGGCGCGACCAGCCAGTGAAAACGCGCGCGCTGCGGCAATTGTCCGATCGAGCCGGCGTCGCCGCCGCCGGCGCAGATCTTCGGGATGATCTCCAGATAACTCTCCACCGCGGCGAGGTCGACGTCGGGTGCGAGCGCGTGCAGGCGCGCGCGATCGAGCTCGATGCGCGACTGCAGGTACGCCGCGGTCGAGGAGAAGAGGATCACGCCGGCGTTGACGAACTCGCCCCGCTCGACGCGCGGCACGACGCGCACGACCGCGTAGTCAAAGACGTGACGCTTGCGCACGAGCCGCATCCTCCACCCATTCGCGCGGCGCGTCGAGCCGCCGCAGGAGCACGTCGCGATACGCGGCGCGGTGCTCCGCCATCGACGCGAATCGCGGCTCGTCGCCGAGCCATTCATCCGGGATCAGCGCCAGCACGCCGTCGATCGCCTCGCGCGTGAGCCGCGGCGCGAGCGCGCTGTCGGCCGCGGCGAGCTCCGTGGCCCACGGCAGCAGCACGTGCTCGCGGGCCTGCTTGTACGGGTTCCGCGCGCGCTCGAGATGCTGATCCCAGGAGTGATGAAAGATCAGCGACGCGCCGTGGTCGATCATCCACAGCTCTTTGTGCCAGACGAGGAGGTTCGTGTTCTTCGCGGTGCGGTCGACGTTCGTCACCAGCGCGTCGAACCAGACGATCGACGACGCCAGGCGCGGCTTCTCCGCGACGGGACGCGGCACGAGCGGGTCGAAGGTGATCGAGCCGGGGAGATAGTCGAGGGCGAGGTTGAGTCCCTCGCTGCGGCGCAGGAGGTCCTGGATCTCCGGGTCGGGCTCGGTCTTGGCCATGCGCGGGTCGAGCTCGGCGAAGACGATCTCCGGCACCGGGAGGCCGAGGAGGCGGGCCAGCTCGCCCGAGACCAGCTCGGCGATGAGCGCGCGCGGCCCCTGCCCCGCGCCGCGGAACTTGAGGACGTACGTGCCGTCGTCGTCGCCGGCCACGATGGCCGGGAGCGAGCCACCCTCGCGCAGCGGGGTCACGTACTCGGTGGCGGTGATGGTGCGGAGCATATGGAGTGCGCGAGCGCCAGCTCGCGCTCTCAATGCCGCGGCGCAAGCCGCGGCGGGAGGCGGAGGCTGGCGCCTCCGCATTGAGAGCGGCAGCTGGCGCTGCCGCACTCCAGACCTTATCGGTTTCTCACGCGCGCGAGCAACTGCTCCGGCGTCGCCTCGAAGGTCCGGGCGATATTCGGGGCGTGGATCGCGTCGTGGAGCGTGCCGCCCATGTCTTCGAGGATGGGGGCGAGCGCGGAGCCGCGCCAGAGCTCTTCCGACGACGAGATGAACTGGTCGGTCACCGAGCAGTTGGCGTCGGTGCGCCCTTCCGCGCTGACCAGGAACACCAGCACGCGCTCGAGGGCGGCGGTGAGTGCGGCGTCGTCGCCGAAGGCGTCATGGACGGCGCGCAGGAGCGGCTCGAGCTCGTGCGAGGTCTTGCGAAAACGGACCGACGCGCGCCACAGCGTCTCGAAATCACTCATCTTTCTCTTTGAATGACGACGTACGTCTGGCGGTCGAGCATGCGGACATTCTCGCTCAAACGAGCGATGAACGATGAGCGATGAGCATCGCCGCACCCGGTTCATCGCTCATCGTTCATCGTTCATCGTTCCCCTTCAGGATCACCGCGTGATCGCGCCGAGGAGCCGGACGTCGCCGCGCCAGACGAAGACGCGGTCGAAGTCGTCGGTGAAGAGCTCGCCCAGCTCGCGCGTGTCGTACGCGAGCAGCACCACCGGCGTGTCGAACCCTTCTTCGCGGATGGAGCGCGCCAGGCGCAGCGGGGTCAGGTCCTCCACGTGCAGCGTGGTGATGACCAGGTCGAAGCGCTGCCCTTCGCGCAGCAGCGTCAAGGCATCGTCGCCGCGCGAGACGGGCGTGGTGGGCATGTTGGAGCCCTCGGCCACGAGATAGCAGCCGTTGCGCAGCAGGTTCGCGGCGTCGTTGGCGTTGATCTCGTTCTGCGTGGCGCTCGGGAACGCGCAGTCGGCCTTCACGTCCCACAGCGGGTTGTGATCGGCGCGGCTATCGATGCGTGTGTACGTCGCTTCCTTGAGCTCATCCGCGTACTCGGCGGGGTTGCGCGCCTTGACCCCGGCCATGAAGTCCTCGACGAACGGCGACAGCCGGTCCGCCGCCTCTTCGGCGTAGGTGCCCATGCACACTCCTCTTGTTGTGTGCGGAAAGGGTACTACGGGTCAGGTGTCATCCTGAGCCGCGTAGACGGCGAAGGATCCCCTGCTGAAACCCCGTGCTCGCTCCGTAGGCGGGGGATCCTTCGCTGTCTACGCAGCTCAGGATGACACGGGCGTCACCTCGCGTGCTTCTTCTCGATCGCCGCCAGACGCGCGTCGAGGGCGGCGCGGTCGAGCCAGCGTCCGCGCACCATCACGCCCTGGATCTTCGCCACGTTGCCGATGTCGGCGAGCGGGTTGGCGCCGAGCAGGACCAGGTCCGCGCGCTGGCCCGCGGCGACGGTCCCGAACGGCTCGGCAAAGTACGAGCCGACGTTCACCGTGCCGCTCTTCAGGATCTCGTAGTTCGACATCCCGGCCTCGCGCATGCGCAGCAGCTCGCGGTGCAGCGAGAAGCCGGGGACGCTGAACTGCTGCGGCGCGTCGGTGCCCATGAGGATGCGCACGCCCCCCTCGTGCAGCGCGCGGAGGATGCGCGTGCGGTTCTCGATGATGTTCCTGGCCGCCTCGCGCGGCATCTGCTTGAGGCGGTTTTCGTACGCGGTCGACCACTGGTTGACCGCGTTCGCCGGCACGTACTTCAGCTCCGGATACGCCTTCAGCGTCTCCAGCGGGATCGTGTTGAAGAGCACTTCCCACAGCGCCGAGGTCGGGACGATCCACACGCCCGCGTCCTTCGACTTCTTCACGATGGCGGCGAGCTTCTTCGGGTCCACCGGACCCTTGTCCGCCTCCAGCAGCTCCCCGTAGCCGTCGATGTGGTCGAACGTCTCCTGCCCCATCTCGATGGCGTGCTCCAGCCCCACTTCCTGCGGCACGTGGCCGCCGAAGCGGATCTTCTCCTCGCGCGCCGTCTTCGCCATCGCGTCGTACTCCGCGAGGGTGAGGCCCGGGTGCACCTTCAGCAGGTCCCAACCTTCCTTCTTCTGCGCGCGCACCTTCGCGATCGCCTCGTCGGGAGAGTTGACGCTGTTGCCGTTGAACGACGGACCGGCCAGGTAGAGGTTCGGCGCCACGATCTCGCCGCGCTTCGACTTCTCCCGCAGCGCGAGTTGCCCCTCGTGCCCGAGCATGCCGCGCACGGTAGTGATACCGCTGGCGACATAGAGGAAGAGCGTGTCCTCGGTGGCGCCGTTCGGCGCGGCGGCGGGCGGCACGTGTCCGTGCATCTCAGCCAGGCCGGGCATGAGGAACTTGCCCGTGCCGTCGACGACCTTTGTCCCGTCCGGCATCTTGGCCAGCCTCGTCGAGACCGACTCGATCTTCCCGTCGCGGACGATGACGTTCTGCTTCTCCATCACCTTCGGCGAGGTCATGGAGATCACGTTCACGTTGCGGAAGACGATCGTCTCCGCGAAGGCGGGCAGGGCGAGGAGCAGCGAGAGCAGGATGGCGCGCATGGGCGGCAGAGTAGCGAAAGCGGGCCGGCATCTCCGCAACAGTTCGGAGAACGGTTGGTACCATCGCGTCAGCTCATGAGCTCTCCCGGGCACAACGATCCGGTCCTGGTGCCCCTGATCCGCGCGGACGACCAGCGGTACCCCGAGGAGGTCGAGCATCTCCTCGCGGTGCACGTGCGGCCGTTGCTCGCGCGCGTGCTGGGGCGCTACACGGCGGTGCTCAGCGAGGCGGATGCGGAGGACGTCGCGGCCACGGTCGACCTGCGCGTGCTGGAGAAACTGCGCCGCGTGCGCGAGGGGCCCGGCGACGCGATCGAGGACTTCGCGAGCTACGTGGCCATGATGGCGTACAACGCCGTCAACGACTTCCTGCGCGCGCGCTACCCGCGGCGGGCGCGGCTGAAGACGCGCACGCGCTACGTGCTGGCGCACGACCCACGGCTGGCGCTGTGGACCACGCCCGCCGGTCCGGCGTGCGGCCTGGCGGCGTGGAAGGAGAGCCCCGCGTCGCACGACGCGAGCCTCGGCGAGCGGGTCAGCGGCGTCATGCGCGACGCGGATCGCCCCGCCGATGCCATCGCGGCGGTGCTGCGCGCGATCGGCCGTCCGGTGCTCCTCGACGCGCTGGTGGACGTGCTCGCGGACCTCTGGCAGATCGTCGATGCGCCGCCGGGAGGGCTGGCGCTCGTGGAGCCGGCGCAGTCCGCGCAGCGCGACGCGGGGGAGGAGCTCGAGTCGCGGCAGTACCTCCGCGCGCTCTGGAGCGAGATCCGCGAGCTGCGTCCGATGCAGCGGCAGGCGCTGCTGCTCAACCTCCGCGACCAGCAGACCGTCGACGCGATCCAGCTCCTGCTCGTGACCGGCACGGCCACGTTCGACGAGCTGGCGTCGGCGGTGGAGATGACGCCCGAGGAGCTCGCGGAGCTCTGGAACGAGCTGCCGCTCGACGACCTGCGCATCGCCGCGCGGCTGCAGGTCACCCGGCAGCAGGTCATCAACCTGCGCAAATCGGCGCGCGCGCGGCTCGGCCGAAGGATGGGACGATGAACGGTAATACACCGCGAAAAGGAGCGTCTTGATGACCGTGTCCTCCGCGCATCTGACCGAACGGACGCTGGAGCGGTTCGCGCGGCGGGAGCTCCCGCCGGACGAGCTGCTTGCGGCGGGGCGGCATCTGAGCGAGTGCGAGGAATGCCGCGGCCGGGCCGGTGCAACCGATCCCGCCGCCCTGCGTGCGGCGCTGCGGCCCGACCCGGCGGAGCCGGCGCATCTCGACCCGGAGACGGAGCTGATCCCGTACGCCTGCGGCACCGCGGACGCGGCGACGCGCGAGATCGTGGAGACGCACGCGGAGGCATGCGCGTCGTGCCGCGCCGACCTGCGCGACCTGGAGACCTTGCGTGCTGTCATGCGCCCGCGCCGCATGCCCCGCATCGCTCTCGCTGCCGCCGCGGCGGCCATTGCCATCGCGCTGCTGCTCGTCCTGTTCGCGAACCGGCCCGCCCCTCGCGCGCTGCCGTCGCATCCGACCGTCGCGGTGCACCCTCCCCCGCCGCCGCCCGCGTACGCGCGGCCGGAATGGGAGCCGCTGGTGCAGGAGGCGCGGCGCACCGGCACGCTGCGCTTCCCGCCCGACCTGGCGCGGCTGCGCGGCGAGAGCAATGCGCTGCGCGGCGCGGGCGGCGCTCCGGCCGCGGAGCTCGCCCCGGCCGGGATCGTCGTCGACGACACGCGGCCGCGCTTCACCTGGCCGGAGCGCCGCGGCGCCACCTATGTCGTCTCGCTGTACGAGAACGACGAGGAGATCGCGCACTCGCCCGCGCTGGCGGCGCCGGAGTGGCGGCCCGAGCGCGAGCTGCGGCGCGGCCGGACGTACGCCTGGCAGGTCGAGGTGCGGCGCGGCGACGCGCTCGAAGTGCTGCCGCCGCCGACGGCGCCGGAGGCGCGGTTCCGCATCGCCGGCGAGGACGAGCATCGCCAGATCGAAGAGGCGAAACGCGCCCACCCCGACGATCACCTGCTGCACGCCGTACTCTACGCGCGCGCCGGTCTCGAGGCGGAGGCGCGCGCGGCATGGGAAAGAGCGAGGCATGAGGCGACTCCGTGACCTGATCCTCTGCCTGGCCGTGGCCTGTTTCGCCCGCGCCGCGGACGATCCCGCGCGGGCCATCCGCGACCTCTTCATCGCATCCGCGGAAGGGAGGGAGACCGGCCACGCGACGCTCGACCGGGCCGCGCGCGCGGCGCTGCGCGTGAAGTGCATCGAGCTGCACGGCGTGCGCGTCGAGGCGCTGCAGGTCGACGGCGACCGCGCGTCGGCGCACGCCACGGTCGCGCTGACGAAGCGCGAGCGCGCCACCGGCCGCGCCGCGGCATCGACCATCGACTACACGCTCGCGCTGCGGCGCGAGGACGCCCGCTGGCGCGTGACCGCGGTCGCGGCGGACGTCGAGGCGCTGGCCGACCGCCTCCTCGCCGCCGCCGACGCCGGCGCGCAGCGCGCGCTCCTCCGCGACGCTCCCACGCTGCTGACGCCCGAGCTCGTCCGCGCCCTCTTCAGCCGCGCCTACGCCCTCGGCAACATCCCCGATTTCGCCGCCGCCACGCGCGCCGGCGAGCTCGCGGGATCGATCGCGGCGGACATCGGCGACGAGGGCGGCGTGGCCCTCCTCCTCGCCGTGCGCAGCGTCATGGCCCGCGTCGACGAGCGCTGGGACGAGGCGCGCGCGCTGGCCGAGGAGAGCGCCGGGCTGGCGCGGCGCGCGGACGATCCCGACGCCCTGGCCCGCGCGCTGGTCAACCTCGGCCGCAGCTACGACCGCGACCCGAACCGCGCGCTCCGCCGCAGGCTCTTCGAAGAAGTGCTCTCGCTCGAAGAACGGATCGAGGACCTGCCGATGGTCGTGCGCGCGCTGAACGGCCTCGAGCTCGATGCGTGGCATCAGGACGACTACGCCTCGCTGCGCCGCGTCATCGACGAGCAGATCCGCGTCGCCGCGCTGGCCGGCGACGGCGTCGGCCTGGCCGCGGCCACGCTGAACCTGGCCAGCATGTACGACGACATTGCCGACCCGGCCGCGTGCATCGAGTACGCCTCGCGCGCCATGGAGCTCGCCGTCGCGGCCAACACGATGGAGATGGAGCTTTCGGCCGCCGTGGTCGCATCGCGCTGCCTCCGCACGAACGGCGAGCGGGAGCGCTCGCTCGCGCTGGCCAGACGCGCCGCGTCGGCCGCCGGCGATCCCGCCCGGAAACTGACCCTGCTGCACGAGTTCGCGCTGGTCGAGCTCGCGCACCACCACCTGCTGGCCGGCGAGAACGACGAGGCGGAGCGGCTGCTCCGCGAGGCGCTGGCCTTGGCCGCCGGGCGGAGCGCCTACGCGGACGAGCCGTACATCCTGCTGGCCAGGCTCGGCCTGCAGCGGCGGCGCTATGCCGAGGTGCTGGAGCTGACGCGCAAATACCTCGACTCGCCTTACGGCGAAGCGCCGGGCACGATCGTCATCGGTCAGACGGTCGCCGCGCGCGCGCATCGCGGCCTCGGCGACACCGCGGCGGCGCTGGAGGCGCTGGAGGCGGCCATGGAGGCGAGCGACGACCACGGGGCGCGGCTGATCGGCGATCACGCGCAGCGCGCCGCGGCGCTCGAGTACGCGTCCGAGGCATTTCTCGAGGCGGTCGACCTGAACGTGGAGCTGGGGCGCACGGCGGAAGCGCTGGCCTGCGCCGAGGGGGCGAAAGGGCGCGTGCTGCTCGAATCGCTGCGGCATGCGGACGCGCAGCCGGAGAAATGGATGACGGCCGCGGAGCAGCAGAGCGAGCGGCGGCTGGAAGGAGAGATCGCGGCGCTGAACCGCAGGCTGGTGCGTGCGGAGCCGCGCGGACGCGAGGCCGCGGAGATCCGCGACGCGCTCGAGCGCGCGCGCGTCGAGTACGCGTCGTTCCGCTCCGCGCTGCACGCGCGCTACCCGCGCCTGCGGCGCAGCGGCCTCGGCGCCACGCCGGTCGCGGAGATGCTCGCCGCCGTGCCGCCGCGCGGCGTGCTCCTCGAGTACGTCGTCGGCGCCAAGCAGACGTACGTGTTCGTCGTCCGCCGCGACGGCATCCGCGTGCGCAGGATCGACGTCGGCCGCGCGGAGCTGGAGCGGAAGGTCGCCGCCTGGCGCGAACAGCTCGCCCTGCGCCACCTCGGGCACCGGCGCGGTGCGCGCGCGCTCGACGCGCTCCTGCTCCAGCCGCTCGAGCCGTGGCTCGCCTCCGCCAGCAGCGTCGGCATCGTCGCCGACGGCGTGCTGTGGCAGGTCCCGTTCGAGGCGCTGATCGACGCGAAGGGACGCTACCGCATCGAGCGGCACACGATGTTCTACGCCCCCTCGATCCGCGTCTTCCTCGAGATCGGCAAGCGCGAGCGGCACGCGCCGCGCACGCTGCTCGCAATCGGCGATCCGCTCGTGGCCGGCCGCGTGCGGCGCAACCTCGCCGCGACCTATCGCGGTCCCGACCTCGGGCCGCTCCCGGATGCGAGAAGTGAAGTGGAGACACTGCGCACGATCTACGGCGCCGGCGCGGCGCAGGTGTACGTCGGGGCGGCCGCGACCGAGGAGCGCGTGAAAGAAAAGATCGCCGGCTCCTCCGTGCTGCACTTCGCCACGCACGGCATCCTCGACGACTCCAGCCCCGCCTACTCGCGGCTGCTGCTGGCCGAGGGAGGCGAGGCCGACGGCATGTTCGAGGCGTGGGAGCTGATGAAGCTCGAGCTCGACGCCGACCTCGTGGTCATGTCCGCGTGCGACAGCGCGCGCGGCCGCGTCAGCGCCGGCGAGGGGATGATCGGGATGACCTGGGCCGCCTTCGTCGCCGGCGCGCGCACCAGCGTGGCCAGCCTCTGGAAAGTCGCGTCGAAGAGCACGTCCACGCTCATGGTCGACTTCCACCGCGAGCTGCACGACGGCAACACCCGCGCGCTGCCGAAAGCCTCCGCGCTGCGCCGCGCCAAGCTGCGCATGCTGCGCGATCCCGAGCACCGCCACCCCTTCTACTGGGCCCCCTTCGTCACCATCGGCGAGCCATGAAAAAAGTCCCCTCTCCCCGCCCACAGCGGGGAGAGAGGTTGGGGTGAGGGGCACTCCTACTGACAATTCGTATACAGCAGCTTGTTCGGCCCCGCCAGGTCGGGATCCGTCGTGGCCAGCGCGTTCGTCGTCGCATTCGACAGCAGCCAGGTCGTGACCTGCGCCGGCGTGGCCGCCGGATGCGCCTGCAGATACTGCGCGACCACGCCCGACACCAGCGCCGCCGAGAACGACGTGCCGGTGCCGGGGCCGAGGCGCGGCGCCTGCGGGTCGCGGATGGCGTTGCCGTACGCGTCGCAGCTCCAGATGCCGGCCGACTTCACGCTGGCCGGCGCGAAGAGGTCGATGGCGCCGCCCCAGTTCGACCCTTCGTTCGGGTCGTTCGGGTCGTAGTACGGCGCCACCCAGCGGCGGTCCCAGTGGTCGCTGCCGCCGACGGTGATCACGCGCGGGATGTTGGCCGGGATGAACGACATGGCGTCGCGGTTGTGGTTGCCCGCCGCGGCCACCACCGTCACGCCGTCGTCGATGACGCGGTTCACGGCGTAGCTCATCGACACGCCGTCCTGATAGGTCCAGCCGAAGGCGAAGCTCATGTTGAGGACGGCCGGCTCGTTCGCGGCGTGAGTGTTCACGATCGCGTCGAGCCCCTGCAGCACGGCCGCCAGGCTGAACGACTGGTCGCAGCCGCCTACGCGGATCGGCACGATGGTGACGCCCTTGGCCACGCCGTACGTGTTGCCGCCGATGATCGACGCCACGGCCGTGCCGTGGGCCAGGTTCGGGAGGGCGGGGTTATCGCACGTGGTGGGGAACGAGGGGCAGGGGTTGTCCGCCGTCCCTTCCCACACCGGCCCGCCGGTGAAGTCGAAGCCTGCCGTGACGCGGCTCTGCCCGTTCGTCCAGAACTCGACGTGATCGCGCCAGACGCCCGTGTCGATGACGTACGCCTTCACGCCCGCGCCGGTCTGGCAGTAGTTGTAGGTCGGCGTGTATGGATACGTGGACCAGCCGCGCTGGCGCTGGTCGATGCGGTCGAGCGCGTACCACTCGAAGCTCGGCAGCGTCTGCGTGGCCTGCACCTCGCCGTACGCATCCTCCTCGATGACGGCCACGCGCGGGTCGCGCAGCATGGCCGTGGCCTGACCCTCGGTCATGCGTGCGGCGAAGCCGGGGAAGATCTCGGTGAAGACGGCGTACGCCTTCGCGCCGTGGCGCGAGGCGAGCTCGGAGGCCACTTCCGCGGAACGCCCGCGCTGTGCCTCCTCCAGAACGACGATGTACGACCCCTTCACCGGCTTCTGCGCGCGGACGAGCTTCGCCGCGAACGCAGGAAGGGTGAGGAGCACGAATGAACACACGAACAGCCGGAATGCATGACGCATTGGGAAATCCTTTCTCTCTCGATCTTCTGAGGACGGGCCGCGTCTCGCCCCTGAAGACGGAGACCCGCGGCCGCGTATTACCGCCGGCCGCGGCCCGGGAAAGGATTTCGGCGCTCAGACCGTGAACCCGTGCTTCATCGCCACGGCCATCACCTTCCCCATGTCCTCGCAGGAGCCGGCCGTCTCGGCATCGAGCTCGGTGAAGAACTCGCTCGCGCCGTGCGGGCTGGTGATGACCACGAACTTCGCCGACTTCGACCGGATGCGGTACGCGTGCGTCGTCCCCGCGGGGATGTGGTAGAAGCAGCCCGCCGTGGCCAGCGAGTGCGCGCCGTCGACGAACACCTCCGCCTCCCCGTCGATGACCACGTACGCCTCGGCCCACGGATGCGCGTGCGGCGGCGGCCCGCTCCCCTCCGGCCCCTCCAGCTCGAAGATCTCGTACGCGCCGCCGGTCTGCGCGGTCGAGGCGAGGACGCGGACGACGTCACCGACCACGCGCAGGCGCGCGCCGTCGGCAGGGTTAGCGATGATTGATTGCATGCGGTGAATCCTCCTGCGAGCCCTACGACGCGGGAGGAGGGTTGGATGTATGAATTGAAAATTGAAAATTGAAAAAGGCCCTCCACCACGGCATCGAACTTTCAATTTTCAATTTTCAATTTTCAATTCGTTACAATCGCCGCATGTCCACAATCGATGTGCCGTCTGTGCCATCCGTGCGCCGCGATTTCGTCGAGCTCGACGCCGACGTGTCACACAGCCCGCTCTGGAACGAAGATCTCGCACCGACGCCGCTCGCGCGCCGCACCTGGTCGACCTACAACATCGCCGCGCTCTGGATCGGCATGTCGGTGGTCATCACCACCTACACCCTGGCCTCGGGACTGATGGCCCAGGGGATGAACTGGGCCCAGGCCCTGACCACCATCCTCCTCGGCAACTCGATCGTGCTCGTCCCGATGATCCTCAACGCGCACGCCGGCACGAAGTACGGAGTGTCGTTCCCGGTGCTGTGCCGGGCCAGCTTCGGCGTGAAAGGGGCGAACATCCCGGCCATCCTGCGCGCCATCGTGGCCTGCGGCTGGTTCGGCATCCAGACCTGGATCGGCGGACTGGCCATCGACGCGCTGATGACCGCCGCGTGGTCCGGCTGGTCGGGCCTCGCGTACGGCAAGGCCATCGCCTTCATGGCCTTCTGGCTGATGCAGGTGGCCATCATCATCAAGGGCACCGAGGGGATCAAAGTGCTGGAGAGCTGGTCGGCGCCGCTGCTGCTCGCGGGCGGCGCCGCGCTGCTGGTGTGGGCCATCAACAAAGGGGGAGGCCTCGGCGCGGTGCTCGACCGCTCGCGCGCGCTGCAGAGCGGCAACACGCCGTTCTGGGACCTCTTCCCCGCCGCCCTCACCGCCAACGTCGGCTACTGGGCCACGCTCTCGCTGAACATCCCCGACTTCACCCGATACGCGAAGAGCCAGCGCTCCCAGGCCACCGGCCAGGCCCTCGGCCTGCCGACGACCATGTCCGCGTTCGCCTTCATCGGCGTGGCCGTCACCAGCGCCACCATCGTCGTCTTCGGCAAGGCCATCTGGGATCCGATCGAGCTCGTGGCGCGCATCGGCAGCCCGGCCGTGATCATCTTCGCCGCGCTGGTCGTGCTTGCCGCGCAGATCACCACGAACATGGCCGCGAACGTGGTCTCCCCCGCCAACGACTTCTCGAATCTCAACCCGCGGAAGATCTCGTACGTCACGGGCGGCCTGATCACCGCGGTGATCGGCATCGCCATGATGCCGTGGAAGCTCTACTCCGACGCCTCGGCGTACATCTTCACATGGCTGATCGGCTACTCGAGCCTGATGGGCGCGCTGGGCGGCATCCTCATCGCCGACTACTGGGTGGTGCGGCGGCAGAAGCTGAACCTGCGCGACCTGTTCGAGCTGCAGGGCGAGTACACGTACGCGAACGGCACGAACTGGCGTGCGGTCGCGGCGCTGGTGCTGTCCATCCTCCCGGTCGTACCGGGCTTCATCCGCGCGGCCATGACGCCGGGCGGTCAGGTAGCGAGCCCGAACTTCATGGACACGCTGTACACGTACGCGTGGTTCGTCACGTTCGCGCTCAGTTTCGTGCTGTATCTACTGCTGATGCGGCGTCGGACGTAGAGCGGTCGCGGCTGCCGACGAGGCTGTGGCGGTAGCCGTACGCGGTGAGCTCGGAGCGTGTGGAGACGCCGAGCTTGGAGAAGATCACACCGAGGTGATGGCGGACGGTGGCCTCGGAGATGACGAGCTTCTCGGCGATCTGTTTGTTGGTCAGGCCGGTACACGCGATCTTTGCGATCTCGCGCTCGCGCGGCGTGAGCTGGTCCATCTTCAACTGCTCGGTGCGCGGCACGTCGGGCGCCTGGGTCTGCATGGCGTCGACGAGGATCTCCGTCAGCACGGCGCGCTCGAGCAGCACCTGCCCGCGGGCGGCGCTGGTCATGGCATCGAGCAGCGTCTCCTCGCCGCGGGCCTTGAGCACGATGCCGCAGACGCCGTGGAGGAGGGCGGTGAAGCAGGTCTGTGGATCGATGACCGAGGTCACGATGACCACCGGGCGCGGCGCGAGCCGGTCCAGCAGCGTGGCCAGGCTGGCCAGCTGCGTGCGGGTCGCGGGGCGGAGCTCGTGATCCATCAGGACGAGGTCGACCTCGCCGCGCAACGCGTACTCGAGCGGGGCGGACTGACAGGTGCTCTCGGCCACGATGCGGAAGTCGTCCCGCGTCTCGACGAGGATGCGCAGGGCGGCGCGGTAGAGGGAGTGATCTCCGCATAGCAGCACCTTCGTCTGCGTCAGTGGCCGGAGCCGCCTGGGAAACTCATGCGCTTCCGTCCACGGAAAGGGTGATCGCGGTGCAGGTACTTCGTCTTTCCCCGCTCGGTTCATGGTCGTTTGTACTGATGGCCAGTGCGGGCAGCATGCCACTTAAAGGCGTCTATCCGCTGTTCTGTTCAAGAGGAGACGCGGGAAGAATGGTTTTCCGGTAGGACGCCGTGACGATTCGCTTCGGCGGGCGGCACAGCCATGTCCGCGCCCGCGAGGCACCTTCACGACACTCCGAAATAGGTCCGGTACCACTCGCGCTCGTGATGGTCGACCGCGGCCTCATCGATCGTGTGCTCCCGGTCGAGCTTGCGCAGGATCGCGTGCAGGGTACGGTCGTCCCGCTGGCTGACGACCTTGTATCCGTTGCGCATCAAGAGCGCGGCACAGACTCCGGCGCCGCGCTGATATTGCTGGCCCGACCGTACTCCGTCGTAGATGACCTGCGAGCCGCACGCGGCGCTGATGTCCATGAGCAGCGCCAGATGGATGGAGTGGCGCCGCGCCAGTTGCAGCATCTCCTCGGCCGCGCGGAGCATCCTGTCGGTCCAGTCGGTCCCGCTCTCCGTGAGCACCCGTGCGCGGCCGTCGAGGACATCGAAGCCGGTCCCGCCGTGGATGTTGCAAACCTCCCGCGGTGTGCCGAACTGCGACTCCTCGGGGCAGAACGAGATGCTCCGGACGTTCGGACGGGCCAGGATGCGCCGCGGCAGGACGTACTCGCCGTATGAGCTGCCGTCGTACCCGCACAGCAGCCCGGCGACACAGCCGCTGACCAGAACCCGCATCGGATCTTCGGCGGTGAACTCCGGCCAGGCTGCAAGGTCGGCGGGCGATGGGAGCTGCGGATTCATACTGGCGCCAAGCGTAACCGAACTACGGGAACGCGACAGAATCTACACGGTCGAGCTGACCGGGCCTATCGAAGATGACCCGTCTCGAAGAGTCTGGATGGGTCAGCGGGGCGGCCTCAGTCTGGAGAGCCGCAGCGTCACCGGCTGGGTGGAGTGCGGAAGGCGGCCGGTGAGCGTGACCGTACCGCGTGAGGCGTCGTACGGCCCCTCCATCAGGAGCGGCCCCTTGACCTTCCAGTGCGTCCAGATCCGCACCCGGGAGCCGTTCGGATCGAGCTCGAAATGATGGTCCTGCGAGCCGGTGGGATAGCGGAAGACACACCACCACGCGCGAGTACGCTCGAAGTAGACGTGTGTGGGCACCCTGTTTTCCGCCCCGGCCACACTCGTCACGGCCCACGTGCCGTCGATAGGCGTCGGCTCGATGTTGTTGTAGTGCGCGGTGTAGTACGTCAGCGAGAACGTCGCGGCGACGAAGAGCGTGGCCACCGCGGCGGCGAGCACCCGGCGCCGTTTCGGGGTCTCGGCCTGCGGCAGGAGGAGCAGGGCCATCCGGCGCCGGTGCTCGAAGAGCACGCGCACGAGACACGCCTCGATCGCGATGGCCGCGCCGAGCGCGCTGCAATCGACGCCGTAGAAGATGTCGATGAGGATGATGTTGCTGACGACCGGCAGGAGCACGCACGCGCCGATCAGAGCCAGGCGCCGGATCATCAGCGCGATCGCGCCGCCGATCTGCACGAGCGCGAGGATGGTCGAGTAGACCGCCGAATAGCCGAAGTAATACCAGGTCAGCCAGAAGCCCGACACGTCGCGCAGCGGCTTGTCGAGCTCGGAATCGAGGACGGTGAACTGCGAGCCGTTGATTTTTGCGAAGCCGTACGCGAGCAGGAGAAATGCCGCGAAATAGCGGCTGAATGCGTACACGCTTCGATTATATGTTGGAGGACAGGCAGGGTTGCCTGTCCCCCATCATTCACGATCAGCGGCAGGCGGCGGTTTCCTGCGACTTCTTCTTCGTCGAGCCGGGGCCGCACGGGACCAGCCGGTCGTCGCTGTCGCCATCGAGATCCTGGACGACGGCGGTGACGGTGTCGCCGGGCTTCACCACGCCCGTGGCGTACTTGTAGATCTTCCAGAGCACGTAGTTCCCGCGGCCGTCGAGGTTGACCTGCTCGACCTTGTCGGCCACCACCACGGTGGTGCCGTTGACGACGAGGTGGGCGTCGACCAGGGTGGCCGTGCTGCTGGCCTGCACGAGGGCCGTAAAGTACGGGTACTGGTACTGCGTGGCGGTGACCGAGCCGACGCTGACGGCACCGGCCCAGGCGGGAACGGCGAAAAATGCGAGCACTGCAAGATAGCGAAGTTTCACGACGGGTCTCCTATTGCTTGGAATCGGGCATGCCGTTGCCGCATGCCGTCTCGAGGCCGAGGGACATCACTTTCGTGGACGGGTTCCAGTTGATCACGGTCACGACGTGGAAATCGTCCGGCGTGTTGACCTTGTGATAGTGCCGGGTCGTGACCGCATTGCTGTAGCCGACGTCGGCCTGGGACGAGCCGGCAGCCTTGTACACGCCACCCATCCACGTGTTCTCGTTGAAGACGTAGCGGGCCACGTTCGGATCGGTCTGATTGCCCAGAGCGTTCGCGCTGTAGTCGACCCACACCCAGTCCTGCACCGCGGTGCAGGGATTGTCCAGGTACCGTCCCTGCTCGTACTTGCTGGTGCCGGACCAGCCACCGCCGCCGCTGACGTCGCAGTCGATACACATCTGGTTCCCGGTCGAGCCGTCGTCGAGACGCGGGGTGGCCGGTTCAATGGTCTGTCCGAACGCCGTTACGGTGCATGCCGCCACGACGACGAGCAATATCCAGATTCTGTTTCTCATGTTACGGGTCTCCTATTGCGCGGAATCAGGCATGCCGTTGCCGCATGCCGTCTCCACGGCGAGGGTCATTTGTTTGGTGGCCGGGTCCCAGTTGACCACGGTCACGACGTGAAAATTGTCCGACGTGTTCACCTTGTGATAGTGCCGCGTCGTGACCGGGCTGCTGTAGGCGACGTCGGCCACGGACGAGCCGGCAGCCTGGTACATGCCGCCCATGGAAGTGCTCTCATTGAAGATGTAGCGGGCAATGTTCGGGTCGGCCTCATTGCCCAGGACGTCCGCGGTGTACTCGACCCACACCCAGTCCTGAATGGCCGTGCACGGATTGTCCAGGTACTGCCCGGAAGCGTAAGAGACCTCGCCGGCCCACGGCTCGACCGACGGAGTGTCTTCGAGCTCGCGGAGCCGGTATTGCCCGAACGACGGCGCGGCGGCCGCCGCCATGAGCACGAGGAACAGACACAATCTCATTTTCATGAGGGTGGACTCCTATTGAGCGGAATCCGGCATCCCGTTGCCGCATGCCGTCTCGAGAGCGAGCGTCATGGCCTGGGTGGCCGGATTGAAATTGATGACGGTGACAACGTGGAAATTGTCCGACGTATTCACCTTGTGATAGTGACGGGTCGAGACCGGGCTGCCGTAGGCGATGTCGGCATCGGACGCGCCGGACGCGGCGTACATGCCGCCCATCGACGTGTTCTCATTGAACAGAAACCGATTGACGCCCGCCTGCTCCTGCGTACCGCTGGCGTAGGCCGAGTAATTGACCCATACCCAGTCCTGAATGGCCGTACAGGGATTGTCCAGGTACTGCCCCTGCTCGTACGTCGTCTCGCCGGACCACCCCTCCTCCGGCGTCTCGCGGGCGATCTGGCGCGGATAGAACTGCGCGAACGAGGGGAGCGCGAACGCCGTCACCGCGAACAGCAGAAAGGCAATCTTCGTTTTCATTACGTTACTCCCTCGAGTCCGGCATACCGTTGCCGCACGCCGTCTCGACCGTCACGCTCGAGCTCTTCGACGCTGGGTAGACCGTGACCACCGTGACGACGTGAAAAGCGTCGGAAGTGTTGACCTTGTGATAGCTGCGGATGGAAAACGATCCCCCGTAACCGACGTCGGCCTGTGTCGAGCCGGACGCCGCGTACATGCCGCCCACGTTCGTGTTCTCGTCGACGAGGTAGTCGTTCGCACCGGCCGCCTGCTGCGCGGCCGTGGCGTAGGCGGAGTAATTCACCCACACCCAGTCCTGAATGGCGGTGCACGGGTTGTCCATGTACTGCCCCTGCTCGTACGAGCTGCTGCCCGACCAGCCGCCGCCGCCGTCATTCTCGTCGACCTCGCGAAGGATCTGCCTGTCGCTGAACTGCGCGAACGACGGGACGGCGAATGCCGCCAGCACGACACACAAAAGCCAGATTCTCGTTTTCATCGTGTCACTCCTTCGAGTCCGGCATGCCGTTACCGCACGCCGTCTCGACCGCCAGGGACGTATATTTCGAAACCGGATCGACGGTGATCACCGTGACGACGTGAAAATTGTCGGCGGTGTCGACCTTGTGGTAATAGCGCGTGGTGAACGCATTCGCATATCCGATGTCGGACTGCGACGAGCCGGACGCCTTGTACATCCCGCCCATGGTCGTGCTCTCGTCGACGAGATAGTCGTTGGTCCCGGCGGCCTTCTGTGCAGTCTGTGCATAGGCCGAGTAATTGACCCACACCCAGTCCTGGATTGCGGTGCAGGGATTGTCCATGTACTGTCCCTGCTCGTACGAGGCCGAGTCGGCCCAGGCACCGTCGGGATTGATCTGGTCGTCGAGATAATAGCGCTGCGCGAACGACGGCACGGCGAACAGCGCCGCGGCCACGAGCAGCAATGCGATCCTGATTCTCATGAGATCCTCCGGATCAGTTGCAGCTGGACGTCGACGAGACGGTGGTCTGGATGCCGTTGCCGTTCACGTGGAAGACGAACGTGGCGTAGAAGCCCGGCACGCCGTAGCTCTGGCTGTTGAACCGGCTCTTCGAGCGGAACGAGATCGGGAACGACGGGAACTTGGAGTTCGTGTGCATGTTGCCGCCGATGTTGTAATACGCGCCGGTGCTCTGGCCGCGGCCGGAGACGCTGTAGTTCTCGTTGGCCACGAAGTGGATGCGGCCGTCCGTGGCGATCTGCGTCTTCTCGTGGATGTGAATGGTCCCGGAGAACACGACCGACTCACCGTTGCACGGATTGGTGGTGGTCCCGGAATACGGCTTGGAGTAACTGACCATCTGCGCTCCGGCGGACACGGTCATGACTACGGCACACGCAATGAAAAGCAGTCTGAAACGCATGATTGAATCTCTCCTGAATGAATTGTGGTTTGGTTTGTTGCCTGCAGGAGAGAGAATAGAAAATTCATTACAGCGGCGCTACAGACATTGTGATAACTATTGCTAATTCCCGGGCATTTTGTTCATTGTGCGATAACGCCCGGGGCTCACGCCGAGCCGACGCGCAAAGGCACGGTGGAAATTGCGTGGCGTGCCGAATCCCGCCTTGACGGCTACGTCCTCGGTCCTGAGGTCGGACTCGACCAGCAGCGCCGTGGCGGCCATGACCCGCTGCGCCGCGAAATACTCCGACAATGATCTGCCGGTCTTTTCCTGGAAACGGTGATTGAGGGTGACGCGGGAAATCCCGAGCTCGTCGGCGAATTCCGAAACGCGTGGCGCCGTGGCCTGGGCCCGGCAGCGCGCAACATAGGCATCGACTTCCTGTGGATCGATCTGGGTCGGTTTTCTGGACATGGTCAATCGTTCGTCTGAAAAGTCCCGGCGGGCGCCAGGTTTCCGCGGGCGTCCACAGTGGCCACGTGGACTCGCGGCACGGCGGTCCTGCGGCCGCGCCCGAACGTCAGCGGCGGCGTCACGCCGGTGTCGAATTCATAAAGGCTCTCCAGCGAGGCCCGCAAGCCGTCGCGGGTCAGCGTGCGCCCGCTCAGCTTGAGCGCATGGACGAGCGCTTTCGCCGCGGCGTAGGCGGAGAGCTGGGACGCGATCTGCGGTCCCGTGATGGAGTGCCGCGCGGCGAAGGCGCGGTACTCGGCGATGCCGGTCAGGTCGGCGGGCGTGGTGGTCAACGCCACCCGGATCCGGCTGCCGTAGGCCGGCGCTTCCTTGAAGAAATCGGCCGGCAGGAGATTGCCGAGGAACAGCAGCGGACTCGTTCCCTGCACGGGGATGGAAGCGAGCTTCGCGTCGGGATCGAGGAACACGACGGCCGTCGAGTCGTCGGCGCGCTCGGCGATCGCGACCTCGTCGCCGGCGGCGCGCCGCGCGACGGCCGCCATTTCGCCGCTGCCGGCCAGGATCGCCGCCCGCTTCACGCCGCTGAAGCGCAACAGGCCGCGGAGCTGATCCTCGAGGCCGGGGTGGAGATAGAAACGCTGGCGGTTCTCCGCGGAGGCATCGCCGCGCAGGCTGACCGGCAGCACGAGGGGAATGCCGGCGCGCTCCACCGCCTCCTCCGCCGCCGCGTCGGTGATGCCGGCGGCAAGGGCGAACGGCGGATTGTCCTGCAAGGCGGACGGCTGCACCACCTCGAGCGTGAGCCGGCGTCCGTGAATCTCTCCTGCCTCCGCGAAGCAGGCGGAGAGCACGGCCGCCATCTCGGAGCCCGCGGGGTTGTCGGGGACGATCGTGCCGATGCGCACCGCGGTCTCCGTCACGCCCGGCACGCTCTCGCGCCCGAGGAGCTGCAGATAGGCGGCGAGCGCGGCGAAGTCGCCGTCCGTCATCGCATAGCGCGGCATGGCCGCGTGCAGCGGATTGCCGGCGGAGTCGATCCCCTCGGCAATCGCGCGGCGGAGCGTCTTCTCGTTGTACGCCGGACGACGGCGGCCGTTCGGCGTGGCGGCGCGGTACGGCTTGGTGAGCTCGTCCCAGGTGATGTTCGACGCCACGACGCCGCCCTCGGTGGTGCCGCGGCCGTCGGCGCCGTGACAGTTCACGCACGGCAGCATCGACGCCGGCAGCTCGGTCGAGCCGGCCATCGTGGCGGCGATCGGCTGCCCGCCCTTGCCGGAGACGTAGATCTGCCGGCCGGCGCCGAAGTCGCCGGCGTGCACGACCACCGCAGCGAGCGCGATCAGAAAGAGGAGGCGCTTCATTTCTCGGCGATCACGCCCTGCACGATCTGCACGATCTCGTCGGCCTTGCCGAGGCCGAGGACCTTCTTCCAGACACCCTTCGGCTCATTGCCGACCAGGAAGAGGTTCTTGTGCTCCTCGCGCGTGGCCACCTTCAGGCCGAGCTTGTGGAGAGCCTGGTCGACGTTCTCCTTCTTCCCGGTCAGGAAGACCCAGCCCGGACGGGCCTTCATGTGCGCGGCGTACTCCTTCAGCTTCGCCGGCGTGTCGGTCTCCGGATCGACGGTGATCGAGACGAGGACGACGTCCTTGCCGAGGCGATCGCCCACCGCGTTCTGAATCTTCGCGAACGTGGAGTTCATCAGCGGGCAAGTGCCGGTGCAGCTGGTGAAGAACGACTCGATGACCACCGTCTTCCCCTGCAGCACGTCGCTGTAGAAGCGCACCGGCTTGCCGTTCTGGTCGGTCAGGGCGACGTCAGTGAAGTAGTTGTGGGCCGGGTTGGCGGCCAGCGAAGCGGCGAACGCCAGGATGACGAAAAGCTTTTTCACGATCCCTTCTCCAGTTCGTTCAGCATGACCGCGAGCTTGGCGGCGGTGGTGAATCCGTACGAGCGCTTCCAGGTGCCGGTGGCGTCGTTGCCGACGAGGGTGACCGGCTGATGGTTGGCGAAGTCGGGCGAGTAGGCGTTCATTGCCTTCAGCAGGCGCACGATGTCGTCCTTCTTCCCGGTGACGAGCGTCCAGCCCGGGCGCGCGCCGAACTTCCCGCTCCACGCCTTGAGGCGCGCGGGCGTGTCGACCTCGGGGTCGATGCTGACGGAGATGAGCCGCGCCCCCGGCTGCTGCTCCTGCAGCTTGCCGAAGATCGCCCCCAGCGGCGGGCAGACGGTCGTGCACGTGGTGAAGACGAAGTTCACCGCCACGACCTTGCCCTTGATCAGGTCACTGTAGAAATCGACGCTCTTCCCCTCCTGCGTGACGACTTTCACGTCGGGGATGGAGCTGACGGCGGACGGCGTCCGCGGCGGCGCCGCGGGCGCATGCGTGTGGCACGACTCGGCGCGTGCGGCGCCGGCAATCATCAGTGCGAGTACGAGGACTGCGGTTTTCACGAGTTGTTCTCCGTGGCCGTCACCACCCAGTGGGGCAACTGGCGATAGGTCTTGCCGAGCGAGCTCGATTCGAAGAAGACGTAGTAGACGCCGGCGTGCGGCGGCACGACAGTGGCCTCGTAGACGCCGTCGCCGACCGGTTTGGCGAAGGCGCGGGTCTGGTGGCGTCCGGGCGTGAAGGTCAGCACGCGCAGGTCCTGCACGTTCTGCAGTGGCTGGCCGTTGCCGCCGACGAGACGCACGCGCACGTTCATCGGCGCGCCGGCATTCGTCTTCGGCTCGAAGAGGCGCTCCAGCTTCACGACCGTCTTCGGGTCTTCCTTCTTCTGCAGGTCGGACGGCAGCGCGACCGAATAGTCGAAGCACTGCGTCATCCTCGGCGAGTCGAGGACGAACGGCACGTCGAAGCGGCCGCCCTGCGCCAGGCGCACGGTGGTCGCGTAGACGCCGGGCCTGGTCTCGCGCAGGTTGCGGTTCACGGCCAGGACGCCGAGGGGCTCGCGGCGATAGTTCTGGAAGCTGCCCATCGGCGCGGCCATGCCTTCGGAGTAGTAGTAGATGGTCTTGTCGGCCGGATTCGAGACCAGCACCGTCCCTTCTTCCGGCGCGGGCACGATGGCCGCGGGAATGGCGGGGCCGGAGGCGTACTCGGGCGCGATCTGGCCGCCGGGGAAGCGGCTGATGGCCGGCTCCTTGCCGCCTTCGACGGTGCTGAGGCGGATCATGCTCACTTCCTCCGAGCCCGCCGCGCGGATGTACGCGTAGAGCGCGGTGAACGAGACTTTGTCCGGGCTGCCGGCGATGCTGATGCTCTGCACGATCTCGTTCGTCGAGGAGTCGAGCACGTTGACGGCGTTCGCAACGGGATTGAGGAGGAAGCCCCAGCGGCCGTCGCGCGAGAAGCCCATGGTGCGCAGGCCCGCCTTGGTGGCCACGCGGCTGCGGACCTCGTGGCTCGCGGCGTCGATGACGACGACGGTGCCGTCTTGGTGCGCCGCGTAGACGGCGTTGCTCAGCGCGGAGTACGCGAGGGCGACGGGCGACTTGGCCGTGGCCACGCGCTTGACCTGCTTCGGATCGCGCACGTCGACGACGGAGACGCTGTCGTCGCCGGCGACGAAGGCGAAGCGGCTGTCGCGGGAGAAGGCAAAGTCATGTGGCGCGGGCTTCAGCCCGCGATCGCCGGCGGGCTGAAGCCCGCTCCACATTAAACGCCGCTCGGCGACGTCGATCACGTTCACGCCTTCATCGGTGGCCACCCAGAGGTAGCCGGCGTCCGGCTGGAGCGCCATGCGCTGCGGCTTGCGGCCGACGGTGACGCGCCTGGCGATCTTCCACGTCTGCGTGTCGACGGCCACGACTTCATTGAGCGCCGGGACGCTGACGAAGAGCGTCTGCTGATCGGGCGTGAGCGTCCAGTCGGACCCCTCGCCGCCGAGGATGACCAGCGCGAGGAGCTTGCTGCCGCCGAAGCCGAGGAGCGGATCGATGACCGCCACCGTGCCGTCGCGGTTGAGCGTGAGGATGACGTACTTGTTCAGGTCGGCCTCGGGGCGGGCCTGCAGGCTGCCGCCGAGGAACGACTTCACCTTGGCCTTGCAGGAGTCGGCTGTCGGCGCGGCCGTCCAGCGGTCGACCCAGGCGATCGGATTGAGGCCGGTGATCGGCGCGCCGGTTTCCGCGTTCGTGATCGTGAAGCGGACCTCGACGTCGTTGTCCTTGACCGGCGTCATCGAGAGATCGACGGCGATGCCGTCTTTGCGGAGGGTTGCGGCGCTCATATTGAGCGCCGCAACCAGCAGTGAAACGGTGAACAGATTACGGAGTGACACGGAAAATCCCCCAGATGCCGCCGTCGAACTGGAACGACTGGAACGTCCGGTACAGATAGTCACCGGGGAGCAGGAACGCGCCGCCCGCCTTGGCGATGGGCGCGTCCAGATGATTGCTCGGCCCAATGCCCATCTCGGCGCTGGTCCACTCGGAGAGCGGATTCGAGCCGATGGCGGTCGAGTTGTTCACGTACGGCGAGCGCTGCCAGCCGTGGCCGTGGACGGTGAAGACGTTGTTGCGCTGCTTGCCGGACGGATGGACGACGCGGAAACGGACCGGCAGTCCCGCCTTGGCGGTGAAGACCGGCGTGACCGGGTCGCCGCCCACCAGGCTGTTCGACAGCGCGTTGGTGAAGTTGAACGTACGCGTGGTCTCGAGCGGAGTGTCGGGAGCGAAGTTCATCCGCGCCCACATCGGCTCGGAGCGGTAGTTGACGGCCTTCTGCGCCGAATCCTCGGGATCCTCGGCCTCGGCGGTGTTGGGCACGGCCGTGCCGTCGGAGAAGCGGAAGTTGATGTCGTTCTGGAACAGGAGCACGAACTCGCGGAACTGACGGCCGTCCGGCGTGGAGACCGTGGCCGCGGCACGCATGTTCGTATCCTCGACCCAGCTCGAGCCTCGCGGCTCGATGATCAGCGCACCGATCGCGCCCTTGCTGCCCTGCTTGATCGGGTCGGCCGGCATCAGGTTCGTGGCGCCGAACTCGATCGGCGTGGCCACGCGCCTGCCGTCGGGCTGCACGTCGATCGCACCCGCATACCACTGGTACGTGACGCTGCCGCCGTTCGGGGCCGCCGTCTGCTGCACGGTGTTGTTGCCGACGTTCATGCCGTCGCTGCTCTGCCAGAGGTGATAGGTGAGCAACTGCGGATGGAGGCCGACGTGCGACGAAGGCTTGATGTCGTTGTTGTTGAAGTTCTCCACGATCATCGGCAGGGTGTTGAAGCCCGGCAGATCGGGCGCCGTCGCCGGCAGCTTGTTCTGCAGCGTGACGTTGATGCAGTCACCCGCGTTCGCACGCAGGATCAGCGGCTCGATGGGAACGCCTGTCTTGAGCTTGCCGGTCTTGCTGTCGATGTCGGTGGAGCGGAAGTACATGATCGCGGTGGGGTCGTTCAGACCCTCGCGGGCGTTGTAGACGAGCGAACCGTTCGACAGCGCCTGCTGCGCGGTCATGGCCACGACGGTGTAGTAGCGCGGCATGGCCGTGCTCGGGCAGAGCGGGCCGTTGAAGTCGATCGGGTTGGACATCGGCTTGGCCGAGCCGTTCGGGTTGTTCGGCAGCGGCAGCAGGTTCGGCTTGATGCCGGCTCGGCCGTCGAAGACGCGCATCAGGCCCCACACGCCGTTCCACAGATCGTCGGTCGACGCGCCGCGGTAGAGGTAGTCGGTGGGGTTCGGCAGATACTCGACAGACGAGGGCAGCACGAACTCGAAGTGCTCCGAGATGCCCATCATCTGGCTGTTCTTGTAGCCGCTGTTCGGCTCCGACGGCTCGGCCAGCCAGCGGACGCCGTTCATCGAGAAGTTGTGACCTTCCTCGTGTGCGCCGACCAGCATGCGCACCTGGATCTTGTCGCCCTGGTACGCGCGCATCAGCGGCGTGAAGGGGTCGCCGTTACCGACGTCCGGCGTGAGCGGCGGATAGAAGCTCGGCTGGCTGTTGAAGGCCGTGTCGGCGCGCGTCACATTCGAGCGGAACGAGAACGCGAGGTCGCCGGCGGTGCCGGCCGCCTGGCCGTTGGTGTTCGGGTCGCGCACGCGGAGCGCGAGCGGCTCGTTGCGGTAGTTGACGGCCATGGTGCCCGGATCGTCCGCGGAGAACGCCTCGGGGCACGGCAGCGGCACGCCGCCCGGGCAGTTCGGCGCCTTGGCCAGCAGCTTCGGCAGACCGACTTCCTTCTTCGCCGGCGGGTTGATGACGTTGACCGGGTCGGGGAACGTGCTGTTGGGTTTGTACGCGAGCTGGAAGTCCGCGATCTGCAGCAGGAACTCGCGGAAGCTCTCCGCCGTGTTCGGCGGAATGATGTCGGCGCGCCAGCTCGTGGGACCGCCGTCGAAGCGCGAGCCCATGGTGGCACCGGTGTCCGGATTGCGCCACGTCGATCCCTGCGGCTCGACGACGAGGCCGGCGTAGAGACCCGCCTGCTGGTGCGTCGAAGGCCCGAAGTGATCATGCGAGAAGACCGTGCGGAGCGTGCGGTCCTTGCCGGCGTTGTTGAGGAGGCTATCGGCGTACCAGCGCTGGACGGTCGTCTGCGCGCCGAGGGTGCCGAAGAACGGATGGGCGCGCGCGGTGAGCGTCGTGCGCGCGCCGCTGGCCTGCTTCAGGCCACCGAGCTGGTTGATGGCGTGGATGCGCTCGAGCACTTCATCGGGCGCGAACGTGCCGTCTTCGTAGTTGAAGCCGTTGCCGGCGCCGTCGGAGGCGAGCACGTCGAACTTCACGAGGTGGATGTGCTGACCCATGACGTCGGTCGGCGTGCGCACCTGGAAGTCGTCCAGCTCGTAGATGTGCGGCGTGAGCACGGTGTGGTAGAAGGAAATGCAGTCGTTGGTGTTCGCGCGGAAGAAGAACGGCTCCGGCGCGCGCGTGCCGTTTTTCGTCGCGGCCACGTCGTCCCACAGCGCCTCGATGCGCTGCTGCGGGAAGTGCCAGCCGGCCTTGTTCAGCTTCAGGTCGAGCTGGATGACCGCGGCCTTGTACGTGCGCGGGTTGCCCACCGGCTGGCCGGCGTCGTTGACGCACGGGTCGGCGATCGGCGCTCCGGCCACGGCCGGGCGGCCGTTGGTCGTGTACGTGCCAGCGGTACCGTCCGGCTTGTACGTGGAGTGCGTGCGCTGCGCGTGGAAGTTCATGGCCGCGATCTCGACGGCCGTGCCGGTCTCCGGAACCGCTTTCGCGTCGGCGGTCAGCAGCTCTTTGTTGAAGTCGAGACGCGTGTGGTGCTCGATGAACGTGCCGTCGGTGATGATGTGCCGCGGCAGACCGCCGTCATCGACCGTGTCGAGCGGCGGCTTCGGCGGACGGTGGCCCGCCTGCGCCGGCACGAAGAACGGGAAGCCGGGGTTGCCGGTGCCGTTCACCACCGCCTGGCCGTTCACGATGGACACGGCCGCGCCGGGAACCGGGGGCATGCCGATGGTCGGCAGCGGAACCATGGCCGGAATCGGCGTGCCGGCGGCGATCTCGCCGTCGGGCAGCGCGCGCTTGCCGGCCTGCGGACGGCCGTTCGCGTCGAGCGGCGTGCCGGCCTCGAAGACGTCGTGCACGCGCCACAGCCCCCACATGCCCTGCGCGAAGTGGGGGTAGAAGTGGCAGTGGAAGATCGAGTCGCCCGGCGTCTGGTTGCGGTTGCCGCTGCCGTTGTAGGTCATCTCCAGCGTGTAGGAGGCGCCCGGCCCGATGGCCTGCGAGTCGAGGTAATTCGAATTGTCGCTGTCCGGCGTCAGCAGCCACTGGTGCGCGTGCTGGTGATGGACGTGATGCTCCTTCGACCCCGCGTGCAGGATGCGGAACTTCACGTGGTCGCCGAGGTAGCTGTGGTAGACGTTCGACGGATCCTCCGGATAGAAGACCCGCGTCGCCTTCGGTCCCGGCGCCGGGGTGCACGGATTGCCGTCGTGCATCGACTTCGGATCGCACGGGGCGTTGGCCGGCACGTCGACGACCATGGCCGGATCGCCGACGGTCCAGGAGGAGAGGAAGAACTCCTCGTACTTGCATTCGGTGCACTTGTGCATGGGGCCGACGCCGAAGCGGTTGGCCAGCACTTCCGCGCCCGCCCCGGCCGTGCCGTAGTTGATGGCAAAGGCGTCGCGCGCGCTGTGCAGCGTGTGGCTGAGCACGGGATCTTCGAACTCCGCAAAGGCCTGCACCGCGCCGATCTCGTCGTGATAGATGATCGTGAACTCGCGGAACGGCTGGTTGCGGTCCGGCGTGGCCGGGTTGGGGCGGTACGTCCCCGCGGGGAAGCGTCCCGCGTTCGGCCCGGTAATGAGCGCCGTGAGATCGGTGTGCACGATCTCCGTCCCCTTGAGCATCTTCAGGATGGGGATCCCGCTCGGGTACGTGGCGTTGTAGTTGACGATCGGCTGCCCGCCGGGCGTGGTGCCCGTCGTCGCCAGCACCAGGTCGGCATTGGTGACCTGGCTGCGATACCACTCGGCGCCGGCCGGCTGCACGGTGATGGCGCCGAAGAGACCCGCGTTGATCGAGCCGCCGTCGCCTTCGCCGCCGGTCTGCGCCGCGCCGCTGTAGAGCAGGTGCGACCCCTCACGCTCCGCGTAGAACGTGTAGGTCGTGCTGCCGCCCGGGGCGACGAGGCTGCTCGCGTTCGCACCGACGTTGGAGCCGTCGGAGGCGATGCTGTTCACGAGCTGCAGCCCGAGCGCGCGGATCGAGGCGGTGCGCGTGGCGGGCTGCTGGTTGTCCTTCGGCGCGGCCGCCAGAAGGTTCTGGAACTGAATGCTGAGGCAATCCCCGACATTCATTCGCAGCACGAGAGGGCGCGGACGCTTTCCCTCCCGAAGCTGCACGTTGCCCGGCGTGAGGCCTTTCGCCGAGTCGATCGGAACGACGTCGCGACGGAGCGCGTACATCATCCCTTGTGGCTGGATCGCGCCGAGGCGGTTCCAGATGAAGGCCTGGTCGAGCGCCACGACGTTGGCCGTGATCGTGCGGCTGCACTGGGCCATGGCGCTCGAGGCTCCCCAGGTCATGAGGCATAGAAACAGAAGCGGGCGAAGCACACGGGCTGTCGCCTTGCTGCGTAAATCCATGAATCCCCCTTGCTGCGGAATGGAGTGATGCGACTGGAAGCAGCAGCAAGTTATCTTTAGCAACGGGTCACGCGAATCGACCGTTTGCCGGAGAGGGGGTAGGCCGAATGTCGGATACTGGGCGCATAATCAGCGCTTCCTCACGAAAGGGGGACATCATCCAAATGGCCGACCTGTCGACCACGTTCACCGGGCTTCACTTCGAGAATCCATTTCTGCTCGCGTCCGCTCCGCCGACCGAGTCCGATTCGAACATCATTCGCGCCTTCGAGGCCGGCTGGGGCGGCGTCGTCACCAAGACCATCGGCCTGCACCCGGTCATGAATGTGAAGGGTCCGAAGACCAAGTTCCTCCGCGCGCAAAACGCCGGCACGGGACTCTCGATGAACAAGCGCGGCCCCGACACCACGCTCATGGCCTCCTGGAACTGGGAGCTGATCTCCGACAAGCCGCTGGACTGGTGGATCGGCAAGCTCGCCCGGATCAAGAAGCAGTTCCCGACGCGCATGCTGGTGGCCTCGATCATGGCCGGCTCCGGCAACGACAAGGAGCTGCACAACTGGCAGAAGCTGGCCAAGGCCTGCATCGACGAAGGATGCGACGCGCTGGAGCTGAACTTCTCCTGCCCGCACATGGACCGCATCGACATGGGCTCGAACGTCGGCAAGGACAAGGTGCTCTGCTCGGTGGTGACGCAGGCGGTGAAGGAAGTGTCCACCGTCCCGGTGTGGGTGAAGCTCACGCCCGCGACGTCGGACATCGTGGTGGAAGCGACCGCGACGTTCCTCGGCGGCGCCGACGCGATCTGTTCGTCGAATACCTGGCCGTCGCTGCCGCTGATCGACCCGCAGACGCTCGACTTCGAGATGAGCGTGGAAGGCTACTGCTCCTCCGGCGGTCTCGGCGGCCCGGCCATCCTCCCCCTCTCGATGGCCAAGATGGCCCAGATGACCCGCGCCTTCCCGGAAAAAGAGTTCTCCGGCATCGGCGGCGTCTCGACCTTTGAGCACGCCCTGAACTACTTCCTCCTCGGCTGCGGCACCGTCCAGGTCTGCACCGCCGCCATGCTCGACCACGCCATCGGCCCGAACGTGATCAAGGCCCTGACGTCGGGGATGAGCGAGTTCATGGAAAAGCGCGGGTTCGCGTCTCTGTCGGACTTCCGCGGCCTGCGCCGCGACCGCATCGTCGCGCACTCGCAGATCAAGCGCCCGGACACGGTGGATTACCACGGAGGGTACGAGGAGGAGCACGAGGGATACGCGACCACCCTGTCATCCTGAGCCGCGCAGACGGCGAAGGACCCCCTGCCGATGCAGCCGAACGTGCACCAGTACTGGATCTACATGCTGACCAACCGTTGGAAGAACGTCCTCTACACCGGCGTCACGAACTCCCTGGAAAACCGCATCTGGCAGCACAAAAACAAAGCCGTTCCCGGCTTTCACGAAAAGTACAACTGCGACCGGCTCGTCTACTTCGAAGAATACGCTCGCATCGAGCAGGCGATCGCCCGCGAAAAAGAGATCAAGGGGTGGGTACGCGTGAAGAAGAACGCGCTCGTCGAAGGGACCAATCCGGAGTGGAAGGACCTCGCCGAGGACTGGTATGTGGAACAACCCCCGTCATCCTGAGCTGCGCAGACAGCGAAGGACCCCCTGCTGAAACCCCGTGTCCGCTCCGTCGGCAGGGGCGTCCTTCGCCGTCTACCAACCTGTCATCCTGAGCCCCGTAGAGGGCGAAGGATCCCCTGCTGGAACCCCGTGTCCGCTCCGTCGGCAGGGGGTCCTTCGCCGTCTACGCGGCTCAGGATGACAGGCGGTTACCTCGCCACACACTCAATCTCGATCAGCAGATCCTTCCTGCAGATGTCCGCCTCGAGATACAGGTTCACGGGAAACACGTCTTTGAGGCGGGCGGCCACGCGGGGGTAGTCCTCGGCGTGGCGGATGTAGGTTTTGGCGGCGATGACGCTGTCGAGGGTGCGGCCGGTCTGGGCGAGGACGACCTCGATGTTGCGGAGGGTCTCGTCGAGCTGGGCGTCGACGTCGCCCGCGTGCACGGTGCGGTAGCCGACGACGCTCGAGGTGCCGGAGACGAAGACCGTGTCGCCCCACACCGTGGCGCGCGAGAATGACGGGCTCTTCGGGCCGTACTGGGGCGGATAGTCGTAGGCCGCGACCTGGCGGGGGTTCTCGACCTGCACGCCCGCCTCGCGGGAAGCTAAAAAGTACGTGATCAGTCCGCGGCCGCGCATTCCGACCGCGCTGGCCGAGGGGAGGTCGACGTCGTGGTGGTAGCCGGCGGCGACGAAGGCGTCGTGGCGGCCGGCGCAGAAGAGCTGGTAGCGCTCGCGCTCCTCGAGCTCGTTGATGCCGCCGACGAAGTTCCACACGCGCAAAAAGTACGGATAGCCCGACGCGCGCACGTGGCTGATGAGCCGCGCGTAGTGCTCGCGGCTGAGGTCTTCGAGCGGCATCGTCTCCTCGAGGGCCACCGCGCCGAAGAGCAGCTCGTCGGACTGCCACACCTCGACCAGCGGCTCGGGTCCGAGCTGGCGCGATGGGACGGTCACCGCCGCGGACACGTGCTGACCGAAGGCGATGACATGTCCCGCCGGCGCGTCGAGCGCGCGGGCGTACGTCACCTCAATGCCGGAAATTAGTCGTGAGATTGAAGAGGACATCAACAGGTACGCCGTCCAACGTTCCGGGCGCGAAGGTCCATTTCGACAGAGCCTCCAGCAGGGCGACGTTCAGCTCAGGATAAACGGTCTGCTGGACCAGGCGAAGATCGCGGACGCACCCTTCCGAGGTGATGGTAGCCTCGGCGACGACCGTGAAGTTGCCGGCGATGCTGCTCCGGCGCACGCTGTCCGGGTAGTGCGGCTCGACGCGGTCGAGGACTCTGGGCGGCTTGACATCCTTGGCGTTCATCGCGGGGACGCGGTTCGTCACCGCCGCCTCGTCGAAGCAGGGCCGCGTCCCGGCAACGCGCATGACGAGCAACTGCGTGCTCGCCGGCTCGCCCGGCTCGGCCAGCGACAGCCGGGCCATCGTGCGCAGCGCCTCGATGCAGCCGCGCTCGGCCCGCACGTTCTTCGTATCGATGGCGGTCACGCGGCCGGCGGCATCGCGGGTAACGTCGGCGACACCGATCCAGCCATGCCTGCAGCGTGTAGCACGCAGGATCTCGGGGCCGAGGCCGCGCGGAATGGCGAGCGGAAGCGTGAAGAGCGGCTCCCGGAGCAACGTCGAGGCGCCTTTGGTGTCCTCGGGCGGCAGCCCGCGCCGCTTCGATAACGACAGGACCGGCCGCGGCTCGGCGCGCAGCTTCCCGCTGTACGGGGCGTGCGACGTGCGCCGCAGCGCGTCGCCGAACGCGGCGTCGATCGAGGCGGGGAACCGCGAGAGGTGCGAGGCCGCAAAGGCGACGTCTTCCGCGCTGCCGAGGATGACGACGGCGCGGACCAGCTCCCGTGCCGCCTCAGCATTCGACTCCTTCTCGAGCAGCGTGCGCAGCGACGGCACGAGCGCGGTGACGCCGCGCACCATGGCCACACGCGCGGCGGTGGCACGGACCAGGGCGTCGGAGGACTGCAGCGCCTGCGCGAGCGCGGCCTCATTGACCATCTCGTCGTGGACCGTGCGCGCGACGCTGGCAGCGTCCTGCGCGTGCAGGCCGAGGGCGAACAGCAGCGGGAGCAGGATTCTCACGAATCCATTGTGCCATGCGAACGGAGGGCGGGACATGATCCCGCCCTCCGCGAGGCAGTGTCAGTGGGGGTTGCTGAAGAGGGAGCGCAGGCCGGCGATGTCGGTCGGGAACGGCGAGCGCTTCTCGCCGCCGAGGTAGAACGGGTTCATGACCGCTTCCGGATCGAAGACCTTGCCGTTCGGCTGGAGCTTGAACGGCTCGTTCGGATTCGGGCCACCGAAGTGATCGAGGCCGAGGGCGTGACCGTTCTCGTGCAGGACGACCGTCTCGATGTCTTCCGTCGGCCCGAGGAACTGGGCACCGTTGAGGACCCAGGTGAAGCCCTCGTTGTAGAACTGCTCGGCATACAGCGTGTCGGTGTAGTTGTCGCCGTTCACGTCGCCGGAGCCGAGGATGAGGGTGATGCCGAGGATCGACGTGCTGCCGAAGCAGGAGGAGAAGTACGACGGCGGACGCCAGCCGCCGACGACGATGTCGGCCTCGGTGCTGATCACGCCGGTGACGGGGTTGAAGTTCGGCGAGGTGAGGTCGAGCAGCGTCAGGCACTGGCCGGTCACCGGGTGGAACGTCCCGTCGAGGAGGTCGAAGTTCGTGCCGTCGTCGGCGATCTGCGTCGTGGAGATGCCCGCGTGGGGAATGGCGTTCCACGTGTTGTAGGCGGTGGTGATGGCCGCCGCCGCGCCGGCCGCCGGCACGTCGCTGGTCATCTCGGAGCCGTTGACGACGTAGGTGAGGTTGCGATACGGCCATTTCAGGCCGGTGCGCAGGGCGCGGAAATCAGGCACGCCGTGCCCGCGCATGAAGAACGAGGCCTTCACGATCCGCACGTCGCTGCCGAGCGAGGCAAGGTAGGCATTGGTGTTCTCGATCGTCTGGCGGGCGACCGTGAGCTCATTTTCCTGGGCGCTGACGGAGAAGACAAAGAGCAAGAGAAACGCAAGGAGGGACAGCTTCCGCATGAATACATCTCCCGATTGATAGATTGGTCCGAAGGACGGCAGGAATGTAGCACGAAGTTATTCGGCGTGCTGTCACACTTTGCCGACAGGCATGTCGTTGCGGCACCACTCGCCCCAGCTTCCGACGTAGAGCGAGGCGCCGTGGAGGCCGGCGATCTCGAGCGCGAGGAGGGTGTGGCAGGCAGTGACGCCGGAGCCGCAGTGGACGATGAGGCGCTCCGGCGGGACGTCGCCGAGGAGCTGCTCGTACATGGCGCGCAGTTCCTCCGGCGACTTGCCGAGGTTCTCGGTGTACGGCAGGTTGACCGCGCCGGGGATGTGGCCGGCAACGGGGTCGATCGGCTCGGTCTCGCCGCGGAATCTGTTTGCGGCCCGGACGTCGAGCACGCGCCACGAGGGGTCATTTCTGCGTGCGTCCACCTCGGCCATGTCAACTACCGGGAGTGTCCATGACGTAGGGCGGGCTTCAGCCCGCCCCGGACGGGCTGAAGCCCGTCCTACGTTTTCCACCTCTACGTTGTCGATACCCACCGCGCGCAGCATCCACCATACGCGCGCCGCGGCGTTGGCGCCGTTCTGATCGTCGTAAACAATGACGTGCGTATCCGGCGTGATCCCCCACTCCGCCACCTGCGCCAGCCAGCGATCGAGCGGCGGCAGCGGGTGACGCCCCCCGCGAGCGGGATCGCCGGGATGGCTCAGTTGCGTCTCCAGATCCGCGTGCAGCGCGCCTTCCCTGTGTCCCGCTTCATAGGCTTCGCGAGAACGCGCGTCGAGAATCACCGTGTTCATGCATAGAATCTTCGCATGCGCACAGTGATTCGGAATGGCCGCATCGTCACCGCCGTCGACGACTACAACGCCGACCTGCTCATCGAGGACGGGACGATCGCGATGATCGCCAGGAAGATCAACGTCGACGCCGACAAGGTCATCGACGCGAAGGGACGCCTGGTCATCCCCGGCGGCATCGACCCGCACACGCACATGCAACTGCCGTTCGGCGGCACGGAGGCCTCCGACGACTTCGACACCGGCACCGTGGCCGCGGCGCACGGCGGCACGACGACCATCATCGACTTCGCCGTGCAGTCGAAAGGGCAGTCGCTGCAGGAAGCGGTCGACGTGTGGCACGGCAAGGCCGACGGGAAGGCGTCGATCGACTACGGCTTCCACCTGATCTGCACCGACCTCCCCGACCAGCGCCTCGGCGAGATGAAGGGGATGATCGACCAGGGGGTATCGAGCTTCAAGCTGTTCATGGCCTACCCCGGCGTCTTCCTCGTGGACGACGGCACGATCTACAAGGCCATGCAGACCGCGGGCGAATACGGTGGCCTGATCTGCATGCACGCGGAGAACGGCGTGGTCATCGACGTGATCGTGAAGCAGGCGCTGGCGAAGGGACACAAGGCGCCGAAGTACCACGCGCTCACGCGTCCGACGAAGGCCGAGGCGGAAGGCGTGCATCGCGCCATCGCGCTGGCGGAGATGGCCGGGTCGCCGGTGTACATCGTCCACCTCAGCTGCAGCGACGCGCTGGACGAGGTGACGCGCGCGCGCGACATGGGCATCCCGGCGTTCGCGGAGACCTGTCCGCAGTACCTCTTCCTCGACTACAGCGTCTACGAGCGCCCCGGTTTCGAAGGGGCGAAGTGGGTCATGACGCCGCCGATCCGCGAGCAGTGGAACCAGGAGAAGCTGTGGCGCGGCCTGAAGTACAACGACCTGCAGGTCGTCTCCACGGACCACTGCCCGTTCTGCATGAAGGAGCAGAAGGAGCTCGGCAAGGAAGACTTCTCGAAGATCCCCAACGGCGGCCCCGGCGTCGAGCACCGCATGAGCCTCATCTACAACGGCGGCGTGGCGGAGGGACGCATCTCCGTGAACCGCTTCGTGGAGATCACCTCCACGGCCCAGGCGAAGATCTTCGGCCTGTTCCCTCGAAAAGGAACGATCGCCGTCGGCAGCGACGCCGACATCGTGATCTTCGACCCGGACGAGGAGATGACCATCAGCGCGAAGACGCACCACATGCGCGTCGACTACTCGGCGTACGAGGGGATGAAGGTGCGCGGCGTGACGAAGACGGTGCTGTCGCGCGGCGAGGTGGTCATCGAGGAGGGGCAGTACGTCGGGCGGAAAGGGCACGGCTCGTTCCTGAAACGAGGACTCGCGTTCTCGCCGCGCTGATCAGACGTCGAACGCGAACGAGTGGTCGGTCAGGAACTCGAACGACATCCGTCCGCCGAGTTCCTCGGCGCGGCGTGTGACGAGTTCCTCGATCATGCGCATGTGCGGCGCGAGCCGCGTCGGCGCGACGCTATGATGGCTGTTGAACCACAGCTTGAACTCGCGGTCGTCGTGAAGCCGTGAATCGATGAACCACGTGACGACCTGCTCCTCGGGATTGTCGTGCGCGCCGTTGCCGCAAAAGACGTAGTGGTCGGCGGTAACGCGGCGGCAGAACTCCTCGGTGACGTTTGCGAGCGCGCCGTGGTGCGGCACCTTCAGCACGTCGACGTGCAGACTGCCGCCCTCCTGCATCTTCCCCATCTGCTCGAGTCCGCGGAGGATCGTGTCGTGGCGGCCGTCGCCGGTGAGGAGGATGGTTTTGCCGCTCTCTTCTTCCTCGACGTGGAACATGAGGCTGGCCAGATTCGGGACCGTGACTTTGCCCAGAGCGCGGCCGCGCGCCTCGAGGTGTTCGAGCACGTCGTCGGCCGATGACGCGGCGATGGCCTTCGCATCGGTGAGCGCCTGTTCGCGGATCTTCTTCAAGCGTGGCTGGTTTTTGCCGGCCTCGAGGAACTTCGTCCAATCTTTCCGCAGGGCATTCAGTTCCGCCTCGAACGGGCCGATGATCGTGAACGTCAGCGGACCGACGCGGAGCGGGTCTTCGCCGTTCCCGGCCATCAGCAGTGCGCCGCGCGCCTCGTTGTGCTGGAGCCCGAGCTGCGCCGAGCCGATGCGGTTCGACAGCTCGATGGCCTGCGGGATGCTGGTTGCGAGGTTCTCGAGCTCCAGCGCCTCGGTGCGCAGCGCCTGGCTCCCTGCGGCCAGGACAGCATTGGCGATGACCAAATCCTCGAGCGGGCCGCTGTTCTGGTCGACCTGCGCGTGAAAGGCGTTGTGCCAGACGCGGCTCAGCTTCGGCGGACGCGGGTTGTCCGGCCGCGGGTGATCCCGTCCTTTTTTCTGCCGGTGCTCGAAGACGCGCCAGTCGAACTCGTCGTCGATGAGCTGCAGCACGCCGCTGATGTGGTCTTCATCGACGTGCGAGACGTACACGACCTCAAGTTCGCCGAGGTCGGAAATCGCCTGCGCGGCGTGCTCGCGGAAGGAGCGGGCCATGCCGCCGTCGACGAGCACGTGATGGTCACCGGTGCCGGTTAGCAGCAGGCAGTCGCCTTCGTCGCTCTGAAAGACAGTCACGTGCATCAGGTCACGTCCTTGCGGTTGTGCACGCTGGCCGCTTCGATGAGGCATTTCGCGGGATCGATGCGTCCGTAGCCGGCATCGTTCTTCCACGCGTACGTCGCGCCGGGCAGCGGCTGCGCGGTGCGCTGCATGATCCCCTCGATCTGCGAGCTGGTGAGCGTCGGATTGAGGTTGAGCATCAGTCCCGCGACACCGCAGACGTACGGGCTGGCCATGCTCGTGCCGGACATGCGCATCCAGGGATCGCCGGGCGCAAAGCCTTTCGCCGCGACGATGCGCGTTCCCGGCGCGGCGATGTCAGGCTTGAAGCGCCCGTCGCGCGTCGGCCCCTGGCTGCTGGAGACGCTGATCCGGTCCGCAGCCTCGTCGAGATTGGCGGCGCTGATGATGAATCGCCCGCAGGCCAGGCTGCTCACGCTGCTGTGGTCGACGTTGCTCCGGTTGCTGAAGAAGCTCGGGAAGGCCCAGGCATTCTCGCCGTAGAAGTCGCGGCGGCGCGGATCGTCGCGCTCGATCCAGGCGTGATACGCGCCGTTGCGTACGTCGTGGCCGATCAGCCGCACGAGCCACGTCCCCTTCGGCACGCCGATGACCGCGTCCTTGCCGAGAAACGGCGAGAGATAGATGCCGATGTAGTTCGCGCCGTTGGCAGGGTGGTAGAGCTCGTTGTAGATGCTGATCATGCTGCCGTCGGGGAGCTGGCGGTTCTCGATGAACTGCCGCGGCTCGATGACAGGATCGAGCCAGGTGCCGTCCGGCGTGCGCACCCGCACGGCGAAACGGTCCTGCGCGCCGTACCAGATCTCCAGCTCGTTCTCGCTGACGTCGACCTTGCCGTCGCCGTAGACGACCCACTCGATGTCCTGATGCAGCCCCTTCGACGCCACGACGCCGCTGGTGTGGATCCGTCCCATGACGAAACCGAGGTCACCCTCGTACATGGCCGCTTCCTGGCCGGCGTTCCCTGCAGCCACGGTCACGCAGCGGCCGGGGATGGCCATGGCGTGGTCGATCCAGCGGCTCACGCTGTTGCTCGCGTCGTGCGCATGGCCGTTCGTGCCGAGACTGATGTTGATGGAGATCAACGGACAGTTCTTCTCGACAGCCAGTCGCATCAGCCAGTCGATGGCGTGCGCGATGCGCGCGCTGTCGTAGAAGCTTTCGCGGCGCGTCATCTCGTCCTGCGGAATGCTGATCAGCACCCCGGCGATTTTCGCGTTGCGGCAGATGCCGCTGTTCCCCGCGGCGATGCTGGCCACGTGCGTGCCGTGGCTGCCGGGCTGCATCTGCGACTGGCGCTCAATGGTGGTCGCGGGAATCCCGAGCTCCGCGGCGTCTTCGATGGCCGCGGCGATCAGTTCCTCGGTGATCAGCGAACCGTAGTTGAGGTCTGTGTCGTTCGGCGGCTTGCGTTTGTTGCCGCCCTGATCCCAGATGGCGACGAAGCGTGACTTGCCGTCGCGCATGAAGTCGAGATGCTCGAAGTCGAAGCCGCCGACGTCGATGATGCCGATGAGGACGTCCTCACCGTACTTGTGGCGCTTGCGGATCTTTTCCGGCACGTCGAATTCGCGCGGCTGCGGTGCCGCGGAATGGCGCTCCTCGACGGCGGGCTGCGGCGGCTTGAGCGGATCGCCCAGCTCGATGTACGCGACAGCCGGATCCTTGGCCAGCTTCTTCATCTGCGCGAACGTGAGCTCGGCGGTGACGAGGTTGCCGCGGCGCAATGCGTCTTCCGGCAATCCATGCGGGAAGCCCGTGGATTTTCCCTTCTCGCTGCCGCTGGAGGCGTGGAGACGGATGAAGACGCTGGTAGTGACGTTGTCCGCGAGCCGTCCTTCGAGCGATCCGCGCTTCGCCGCGGTCTCTTTGCGCCCGACTGCCGGCAGATCGCACCGCTGTGCGACGTCCGGTTGGGCATGGAGCCTTAGACTGGAGGCGCAGCCAGCGCGCAACGCGCTGACGGTCTCGTCGCCGTTCCGGGTCATGCGGACTTTCGGATGGAGCTTGCGGTCGGAGGGCTCGATCTTCACTCAATGTATGGAGTGACGCCGCGGCGATTTTCCCTACCGCCGGAGAATGGTTGTCTTTGGGCGGTTCGGCTCGGCCGCGATCACGCTCTCCGGCGTGATGACGATGACGGGGATGTTCAGCCGCCGCGCCTCGGCGTGATCGCGCGCGGAGGGCTGCGGCGCGATGGCCGGGTGGGTGTGCAGGATGGCGATCGTGCGCGGCGGGAGGGCGCCGCGGAACGTGGCGTGGCGGAAGCCGCCGTGGGGCCAGGGCTGGAGGGTGAGCGTGCCGTCGCTCTCGCGGATGAGGAAGGCGGCGCGCTCGCGGTCGAGACGGCCGTAGCCCCCCTCGGCCAGCAGGTGGTCGTACCAGAAGAGCGCCTGCGGCGAAGTGAGGTCGAGCGAGACGGCGAGCAGCAGCGCGAGCATGCCGCAGCGTCGCGCGGGGGACCGCTTCGAGACCTGCGGGATTCCTTCGAAATTTCTATACTTCCCCCATGCGCCTCCGGTTCGGCGTCTTCACTTTCGATTCCCAGGAACGCGAGCTGCGCCGCGACGGCGCGGCCGTGCCGCTCTCGCCGAAGGCTTTCCGCCTGCTCGAGCTGCTGGTCGAGGCGCGGCCGAAGCCGGTCACGCGCGAGGCGCTGTACGCCGCGCTTTGGCCGGACGTGGTCGTCGAGCCGGGCAACCTGCACACGCTCGTCTCCGAGGTGCGCAACGCCACGTCGCGCGAGGCCATCCGCACCGTGCACCGCGTCGGCTACGCGTTCGTGGCCGCGGGGGCGTTCGAGGACAGCACGCATTACGCGCTCGTCCTCGGCACGGAGGAGATCCCGCTGCGCAGCGGCGAGAACATCATCGGCCGCGACCCGCACGACGCCATCGTCATCCGCGCCCCCGAGGTCTCGCGGCATCACGCGCGGCTGGTGGTGGAGGGGCCGCGCGTCACGCTCGAGGACCTCGGCAGCAAGAACGGCACGTTCCTCGGCACGCGGCGCGTGACCGCGGCCACCGAGGTGCGGGCGGGGGACGAGATCCTGGTGGGGACGATCCGCATGCGGCTCGTGGCGGGGGATGCGATGGGGACGACGGCGACCCTGGGAGGCGGGCTGAAGCCCGCCCTACGTTGAGCGTGCTTCACGTAGGACGGGCTTCAGCCCGTCCCGCATTCACCGGAAGTCGCGGATCAACACCGCGTCCCTTTGCGACTGGCCGCGCGTGACGACGAGGCGTTTGCCGTCGCGCGAGAGATCGAACGAGTGGATCTCGCCGGAGTCGAAGAACGTGCGCTGGCGCGGCGCGCTGCCGTCGAGGTCCTGCTGCCAGATGTTGGCGGTGCCGCCGGCGCCGTCGATGAAGAGGAACGACTTCCCGTCGGGATGCCACTGGAAGCGCGGTGTGGCGCCGGCGCGCGGGACGTCGAAGTAGCGCGGCTCGCCGCCCCCGTTGGGCGCGATCGGCATGACGGCCGTCCGCCACAGCGGCACATTCGGCTCGCGCGAGCGCACGCGGCAGAGCAGCCACTGACCGTCCGGCGAGACGGAGACGCGGCTGGTCGGCACGTGCGTCAGTTGCACCGGCGGCTCGGAGCCGTCGATCGGCACGCGCCACGCGTACTGCGACTCGCCGTCGCTGAGGTAGACCAGCGACCGCCCATCCGGATGGAACGACGGATGATCCGCGCGCGGGCCGTGCGTGACCTGCCGCGGGCTCGCGCCGTCCGCGCCGGCGATCCAGATCTGGCTCGAGCCGGAGCGGTCGGAGGCGAAGGCGATCTGTTTTTCATCCGGCGACACCGCCGGTTGCCACGCCGCCATCCCGCGGATGAGGCGGCGCGGCGTGCCGCCATTCGCATCGACCGCGAAGAACGTGCTCGTCCCTTTTTCCTGGCCGTGGAAGATCACCTCGTTGCCCACCCAGCGCACGCCGGCGGCGCCGACCCAGTTGCCGACGCCCGACGTGAGCGCCTTCGCCGAAGCCGCGGAGGGGGCGTTGAAGTCGACCGCGTAGATGTTCGAGTCGAACTGCTCGCGCACCGCGGAGAACGTCCGCGCGTCGGCCGTCGGCCGGACGTCAAAGTACGCGCTGACCTCGTTCGTCACTTTCCGTCCGGTCGTTTCGCCGGCAGGGATGAACCACACCTGCGCCGGCTGCTCGCGGTCGAACGCGGTGAGCAGCATGCCGCTGCCGTCCGGCAGCCAGGCGTACGAGCCGACGCCGGAGAAGCGCGGCGTGGGCAGCTTCGTGCTCTCGCGCGTGCGCAGCGACAGCCGGTACAGCTCGGTCGAATTCCGCTGGGTCGCATTGCCGGCAACGTAGGTGATGGAGTGGCCGTCCGGCGACCAGACCGGCGCGTTGACGATGCTCGGATGCCCGCGGCGCAGGACCACTTCCTCGCCGCTGCCGTCGACGTTCGCGACCGTCAGCTTGTGCTCGCGCTCCAGGGCGTTGAAGCGGCGGAAGGCGACGTGCGTGCCGTCCGGCGAGAGGGAGAACCAGAACTCCGTGTCGGCGGCGATGAGACGCGGCGTGCCGCCGAGGATCGGGACCTGGTAGATGTTGACGACGTTCGGCTCGGAGCGCTCCGCGGCGGCGTAGTACGCGTAGTTGCCGTCGGCGGAGATCTGGAGGCTGAAGTGGAAGCGCGACATCGGCTCGGCGATGCGCGTGATGGTGCCGCTGGCGATCTGCTTGACGTACAGCGTCTCCAGATCGCCCTCCCGCACGACGTGCACGAGGTAGTTGCCGTCCGGCGAGACGGCCGCCGTGGCCACCTGTCCGTTGTTGGTGAGGCGGGTCATGGTCATCGAGCGCGGCGGCTCGCTCTTGGGGGCGAACTGCGACCAGCCCAGCCACGCGGCGGCGGCGAGCAGCGGCAGCGCGGCCGCGGCCGCGAGCCACCGCCACCAGCGCCGCTTCGGACGCGGCGCATCGCCCTCGCCCAGCGCCTCGCGCAGGTCGAGCGCGGCGTCGCGCAGGGAGTCGTAGCGCTGCTCCGGCTCCTTGCGCAGGCAGCGGCGGACGATGCGGCGCAGCGCGTGCGGGATCGGCTCCAGCGGCGGGTCGAGATGCGCGACGTTGTGGATCGTGTCGGCGTACTGCGGCGCCGCAAACGGGTTCGTGCCGGCCAGGAGCTCGTACAGGACGACGCCGAAGGCGAAGACGTCGGCGCGGTGGTCGAGCGACTTCCCTTCCACCTGCTCGGGCGCCATGTACGCGGTCGTGCCGACGCGTGACGTCGGCGTGGTGGCGCCGGTGAGCGCGGAGCGCTCGCCGAGGCGCTCGGTGAGCTTGGCCACGCCGAAGTCGACGATCTTGGCCCGCCCGTCGTGCGTGACCATGATGTTGTCCGGCTTGAGGTCGCGGTGGACGATGCCCGCGTCGTGCGCGCGCGCCAGCCCTTCCGCCACCTGGGCCATCAGCTCGACGCGAGCGGCCACACTGCGGCGCTTGCGCTGCCACGCCGAGAGCGGCTGGCCGTCGATCAGCTCCATGGCCAGGAAGTGCACGTCTCCCTCGTTGCCGGCGTCGTGCACCGCGACGATGGAGGGATGATTCAGCGCCGAGGAGGCCCGCGCCTCGCGGACGAAGCGGGCCACGCGCTCGGGATCGGAAGTGCGGTGCCGCGGCAGGATCTTCAGTGCCACGCGGCGCCCGAGGTTCGAGTCGTGGGCCGCGTAGACCTCCCCCATCCCACCCTCGCGGATGAGCGACTCGATCTGGTAGCGCCCGACACGAGTCCCGGCCGGGACGGAGCCGCTCGCGGTCATATGAAGCAAATATACGGGGCCGTGGATGGAAAGTTGGATAATGCTGTTTCCAGTGTCATCCTGAGCCCCGTAGAGGGCGAAGGACCCGCTGCCTACGGAGCGGGCACCAAGTTCCAGCAGGGGATCCTTCGCCGTCTGCGCGGCTCAGGATGACAATCACAAGGAGCGAATCCATGTCCCGTATCGTGAAATGCGGTCTCATCCAGACTTCCCTCGCCGCGGATACGTCCGAGTCTCTCGAGACGATCCGCAACGCGCAGATCGAGCGCACCCTCGGCTACATCGACCAGGCCGGCCAGCAGGGCGTGCAGATGATCTGCATGCAGGAGATCTTCACCGGGCCCTACTTCTGCGCGGAGCAGTCGACGCGCTGGTACGACTCGGTCGAGAAGATCCCCGACGGGCCGACCACGCAGCTGATGCAGGAGTACGCGAAAAAGTACTCGATGGTCATCGTCGTCCCTCTCTATGAGGAGGAGTCGACCGGCGTCTACTACAACACCGCCGCGGTGATCGACGCCGACGGCAGGTACCTCGGCAAGTACCGCAAGAACCACATCCCGCACGTGGCGCCCGGTTTCTGGGAGAAGTTCTACTTCCGCCCCGGCAACCTCGGCTATCCGGTGTTCGACACGGCGTACGGGAAGGTGGGCGTCTACATCTGCTACGACCGCCACTTCCCCGAGGGGGCGCGCGAGCTCGGCCTGGCCGGCGCGGAGATCGTCTTCAACCCGTCCGCGACGGTGGCCGGACTCTCCGAGTATCTGTGGAAGCTCGAGCAGCCGGCGCACGCGGTGGCCAACGGCTACTTCATCGGCGCCATCAACCGCGTCGGCACCGAGGCGCCGTGGAACATCGGCGAGTTCTACGGGCAGAGCTACTTCTGCGACCCGCGCGGCCAGATCCTGGCCATCGCCCCGCGCGACCAGGACGCCCTCGTCGTGGCCGACCTCGACCTCGACAAGATCCGCGAAGTACGCAACACCTGGCAGTTCTTCCGCGACCGCCGTCCCGAGACCTACAACGGGATCGTGCGGCTGTAGCACCCGTGTCATCCTGAGCCGCGCAGACGGCGAAGGACCCCCTGCCTATGGAGCAGGCACGGGGTTCCAGCAGGGGGTCCTTCGCCGTCTACGCGGCTCAGGATGACACCGTTTCCTGTTATCCTTCCTTCGGTCCGTTTCCCCCCCCAAAAAATCAGCGACTGAAGGAGGGTCTCCATGTCCCGTCTCCTCATTTGTCTTCTCCTCGCCCTGTCCGCGCTGGCGCAGTCGGCGCCGCCGCTCCCGCCACCCAACCCGCTCCTCGAGAACCACAAGCACTGGTTCCTCCCCGCGGAGATCTGGGACATCCAGACCGATCCCCGCCTCTCCGCGCACCGGCCCAAGGGGCTGAGCTACAAGGCCTACAGCGCCGTCGGGTTCAACCTCGCCAACACCGTGGCCATCGTCGGCCCCACCGGCGAGATCACCATCATCGACACCCTCGGCGACCGCAAGTCGGTCAAGGAGATGATCCAGGTCTTCCGCGACAAGAAGATCTTCCCCTCGGGCAAGCTCCCCATCCGCACCATCATCTACACGCATAACCACATCGACCACATCGGCGGCGTGAAGGAGTTCCTGGCCGAGGCCAGCCGCCCGGCGTGCCTCGAGGAGAAGACCTCCGAGGCCGGCAGCGACAAGCCGCTGAATGCCGACTCGCTCGACTGCGTGTCCGTCATCGGGCAGGAGAAGATCGTCGACGGCGTGAACAACACCGCCACGGTGGTCGGCGCGGCCATCAATCCGCGCTCGGCCTACATGTACGGCAACCTGCTGCCGCAGGACGAGAAGAAGCCCGCCGACAAGAACTGGTTCATCACCAACGGCATCGGCTACAAAGTCGAGGAAGGGGTGTCCGACTTCGTCATGCCGTCGCGCACCTTCTCCAACCAGATGACGCTCGTCTCCGGCGGCGTGACGATGGAAGTCATCTACGTCCCCAGCGAGACCGACGACGAGCTGGCGGTCTTCATCCCCGACATGTTCAACGGCGGCACCGGCACGGCCGGGATGCTGCAGTCGGCGGAGGTGATCCAGGGGCCGTCGTTCCCGAACCTCTACAGCCTGCGTGGCACGAGCTTCCGCAATCCGGCGCAGTGGTTCCGCAGCGTGGACGTGCTGCGCAAGTACGACTCGTGGTGCATGCTCCCCAGCCACGGCACGCCGCTCTGCGGCAATGACAACGTGCAGAAGCTCCTCACGAACTTCCGCGATGCCATCCAGTACACGCACGACCAGTCCGTGCGCCACATGAACAAGGGCTACTCGATGGAGCAGTTGCCGCTGCTCATCCCGATGCCGGAGTACCTGATCGACGACCTGGCCACCGTGAAGACGGCCAAGGGGAACAACGTCACCGATCCGAAGGACTACCTCCGCTTCTTCTACGGCTCGGTGCCGCAGGCGGTGCGCGAGCTGTACTTCGGCTACCTCGGCTGGTTCCAGGCGGACCCGGTGGCGCTCGCGCCGACGCCGCCGCAGGAGTACGCGTCGAAGACGGTGGCGCTGATGGGCGGCCGCGACAAGGTACTGGCCGAGGCGCGCAACGCGTTCGGCCGCAAGGAGTACCAGTGGTCGGCCGAGCTGGCCACGCTGCTCGTGACGCGCGATCCGGCGGACCAGGTGGCGCGCAAGGAGAAGGCGGCGGCGTACGTGGCGCTGGCGGTCCCGCAGCAGAACCCCAACTGGCGCAACTTCTACCTCACCGCGGCCATGGAGCTGAACGGCGACCTGAAGGACCATCGGGCCATCCCCGGCGGCCTCGTCGCGCCGGGCATCGTCGAGGCGCTGCCCTACGGGAACTGGGTGAACCAGTGGACGTGGCGCCTGAAGGCGGAGGAGACGATCAAGGGCAACGTGAACCGCACGCTCGGCTTCTACTTCACGCCGGCGGAGGCGAATCAGACCGCCGAGGGCTTCACGCTCGAGGTCGCGCGCGGCGTGGCGCGGTTCACCTCGACCGGCGCGAGCCGCGAGGCGGTGAAGGCGCCGGTGGTCATCGAGATGGGGAAGAGCGCGCAGAAGAAGCTCGTGTACGCCGACCTCCCCGGCTTCGACGTGCCGTACGAGAGGGTGCTGGGCAAGCTCATCGACGACGGTGAGATCAAGGTGCAGGGCGGCACGAAGGCAGACGTGCTGAGCTTCTTCGCCCTGTTCGACCGGGCCCCGCAGAAGCTGAACGACTTGGCGGTACGCTGAGGAGGCATGTCGCTTGCGATTTCCAACGGCTGGAGGACAGATAAATGTCGAACCAGAACAACCGTGGCGGTGATGATGCGGCCTCGAGCAATCAGCCCGCCGAGCCGGGGCGCAAGCACGAGAGCGGCGGCAACATGGGCGCCGGCAAATCGGGCGGCAAGAGCTTCGGGGCCGAAAAGCCCGAGGTCCGCGACGACAACGGCAGCCGTGAAGCGGGACGCGATTGGGACAATAATCCGAAGGAGTGATCCGCACCCTCACCCACGATGATTTCGAGTCGCTGTTCGCGGCCTTCACGGCCGCGTTCAGCGACTACGTGGTGCCGCTCGTCCTGACCCGCGAGCAGCTGCTGGAGATGTTCACCCGCCGCGGCTGGGTCCCCGAGCTCTCCGTCGCCGCCTTCGACGGCGGGGCGATGGTGGCCTTCACGGTGAACGGCATCGACAGCGACCGCGCCTACGACTCCGGCACCGGCGTCGTCCTCACCCACCGCCGCTCCGGCCTCGCCCGCGCGATGATGGAGCGCTCGTTCGAGCTGCTGCGGCCGCGGGAGTACGTGCTGGAGGTGATCGACGCGAATGCCCGCGCGCATGCGTTGTATCGCGACCTCGGGTTTCGGGAGACGCGGGGGTTGCAGTGCTGGGCGTTCGAGGCTCAGAGGCACATAGGCTCACAGGCTCATAGGGGCTCTCCTGTGAGCCTGTGTGCCTCTGAGCCTGTGAGCCTCTGGTGGGACATCCAACCCTCCTGGCAAAACTCCACCAGCTCGATCGCGCGGGCCCGAATGCCCCACGTGACGCTCGGCAACGAAGACGCCTATGCGGTGCTGTTCCCGCAGACCGGCGATCTCGCACAGCTCGCGGTCCGGCCGGAGGCGCGGCGGCGCGGGCTCGGGACGGCGTTGCTGCACGAGGCTGCCGCCGTGGCGGGGAAGCCGCTGCGTATCCAGAACGTCGATGAGCGGCACGCCGGCATCGTGAATTTCCTCGAGCGGGCGGGGGCGAAGCGGACCGTCCGGCAGCTCGAAATGGTGCGCGCGCTGGACTGACTTGTGCAGCCTCGGCTGCGACGGGCCATGCCGCACGGAAACATACTGGTAGTCGAAGACGACGACAGCATGCGCCGCCTTCTGATGGAGTACCTGCAGGAGCGGTCCTCGCTGCACGTCGACGGGGCGCGCGACGGCGTCGAGGCGCTGCACCAGGTCTCCATGCGGGCCTACGACGTGGTCATCCTCGACCTGATGATGCCCTACATGAGCGGCATCGACTTCCTCTCCTCGCTCGACGCGCTCATGTCCGACCCCTCGATCAAGTCGCTCGAAGAGCCGCCCGCCGTCATCGTCGTCACCAGCGCGCCGCAGGAGGACGTCTCCGCCGCCGACCTGCAGCACCGCTTCCCCTCGTTCGTGCAGGGAGTGCTGCGCAAGCCGGTCGACTGCCGCGCGCTGGCGAGGCACGTGGAGTCGCTTCTGCCGTGACGTCGGAATGGACGGGCTGAAGCCCGTCCTACGCTGAGCATGCGCATCGCCAGAAACACGCTCAACGTAGGGCGGGCTTCAGCCCGCCTCCCCGGCGCTTACGCGTGGCCCAGCGCTTCCGCGATGGCGCGCGACACCGTCTCCCGCGACAGGTCGCCCTTGTAGATCACGTTCGCGGCACGGGTGAGGATCTGCTGCCGTTCGGCGTCGTTCACGAAGCGCGAGGTCACGATCACCACCGGGATGTCCGCCGTGGCCGGATCGCTCTTGAGGCGCGACAGCACTTCGTGGCCGCCGAGGCCCGGCATCATCATGTCCAGCATGATCAGGTCGGGGCGGTCGGTCTGGGCGCGGGCGATGCCCTGCATCCCGTTCTCCGCCTCGATGATCTCGACCTCCGGACGCGTGGCGAAGCTGCCCAGCGTGTAGCGCGCCGTCTCGTCGTCGTCGATGACCAGGATGCGCGTGCGCGCCGACGGCGCGGACGGCACCACCAGCGGCGTCCCCACGTGTCCCGCGTAGCGGACCGGAATCTCCGCCCAGAACGTCGAGCCGAGGCCGGGCGTGCTGTGCAGGCCGACGCGCCCGCCGAGGAGCGTGGCCAGCTTGCGCACCAGCGGCAGCCCGAGGCCGGTGCCCTTCTCCTTCCGCTGGATCGGATTCTCGATCTGCGTGAACTCCTCGAAGATCCGCTCCTGATCCTCCGGCGCGATGCCGATGCCGGTGTCCGCCACGCTGAAGCGGATCATCTCCCCCGCCTGCGCCGCCGACACGCGCACCTCCCCCGCCTCGGTGAACTTGAGCGCGTTGGAGATGAAGTTGCGCAGGATCTGCGAGACCTTCCCCTCGTCCGAGAACATCGGCGGCAGTCCCTCGACCTCTTCGAAAACCAGCGCCAGCGAGCGGTTGAGCAGCAGCGGCCGGAGCATGCCGCGCAGCGCGGAGAAAAGGTTCGTCACCTCGAACTCGGCCGGCCGCATCTCGATCTTGCCCGCCTCGATCTTGGCCAGGTCCAGCAGGTCGTTGACCAGGCTCTCCAGGTCCTGGGCGGCGCGGGTGATGAGACCGATCTGCTTCTTCCCCCCGTCGTCGAGCGGCTGCTCCTCGAGCAGGCGCGCCAGCGCCAGGATCGAGTTCACCGGCGTGCGGAACTCGTGGCTCATGTCGGAGAGGAAGCGCGTCTTGACCTGGTCGGCGCGGCGGAGCGAGTCCGCCTTCTCGTCCAGTTCCGCGTACAGCGCGAGCACGCCGCGGTTCGTATCCTCGAGCTCCTGGTTGAGGCGCTCCAGCTCTTCCTGCCGCTCGTTGAGCTGCCCGAGGGCGTGCAGCAGCTCCGCGTTCTGCTGCTGGATCTCCTCGAGCGGGCTCTCCGGACGCTGCCGCGCCAGCTCGTCGGTGAGGCGCCGGATGCCGTCGCCGTCCAGCACGGGCGAGCCGGGCGGCAGGCGCTTCTTCATCGATACCGTCGTGCCGGAGCCGGGCGCGCTGTTGACCTGCAGGTCGTCCATCAGCCGGCGCGCGCCGACGAGGCCGATGCCCATGCCGGTCTTCGACACGTAGCGCCCGCTGAGGATGTCGTCGAGGTTGGCGATGCCCGGGCCGCGGTCGCTGACGGTCATGCAGAGGAGCTCGCCGTTCTCGCGGCGGTCGACGGCGAACTCGATCCGCCCGCCGCCGCCGTAGCGCAGCGCGTTGCGCGCGATCTCGGAGGCCACCGTGGCGATGCGGGTCTGGTCCTGCTCGTCGTAGCCGAGCAGCGCGGCGATCTGGCGCGCGCGCCGCCGCGCGGCTACGAGGTCGTAGTCGAAGTGCAGCGCGATCGAGGAGAGCGGCATGAACGACATCTAAGCAGCCTTTGCCACCACGACGGTGGCGTCGTCCGTGCCGCGGCAGTGGTCGCGGTAGAGCACCGCGGCGATGAGCGCCGGCTCGTGCTGCATCAGTCCCGGATAGACAGCATGGTTCCAGTTCGCGGAGACGCCGTCCGACTGCAGCACGAGCACCGCGGAAGCGTCCCACGGATACGTGAACGACTGCAACTTGCGCATCTCGTGCCCCACGATGCCCGGCAGCGACACGATTTTGCGCGCGCCTTCGTCGCGTACGATCGTCCCAGCGATGTTTCCCACGCCGATGAAGTCGAGCCGGCTCTGGACGTGATGGATGCGGGCGATTCCAACCGCGGCGCCGCGCGTCGGCCGCAGCATCGCGTGCGCGTCCTCCATCAGCCGCTCCAGCGGCGTCTCCGCCCCGCCGGAGAAGATGCGCGCCGCCGCGCTGGAGGCGGTCGCCGCCAGCGGGCCGTGCCCGAGTCCATCGGCCACGGCCACGGTCAACACGCTGCCGCTCGCGGCGGCGCTCCAGGCGTCGCCGTTCGCCGTCTCGCCCGTCTTCGGGATGGCCACTCCGCCGACGGCGAAGCGCGCGGGCGGCACGAGCGGCGACGGCTGCGGCCCCTCGTCGCCCACGAGGCAGTGCACGACCGTCCCCTTGTTCGCCAGCGTGTAGAGGTCGACCGAGAGCGACGCGCGGTAGACGGCGCCCAGCCCCGCGCCGTAGCTGCCCGCGGTGGAGTAGCCGTCGCGCACCGCGGCCTGCACGTTGGCGATGCCGTTCCCTTTGTCGCACGCGGTGATGCTCAGCACGCGCGGACGGCCGGCGTCCGAGCCGAAGAGGATCGTGCCGCCGTTCCCGTGCTTGACGAGGTTGGTGGCCAGTTCCATGACCACGATGGCCGCGCGTCCGGCCGCGACTTCGCTCATGTGCAGCGTCTCGGCGCATTGCGCGGCGACGCGGCGCGCGCTCGCCACTTCGCTGGCCTCGCTCACGCGCACCGCCTGCGTGGCGCGGATCACGCCGCGCCCTTCCAGCGCGTGATGGCCACACGGGTGCCCTCGCCGGGGGCGCTGCGGATCTCGAACTCGTTCGACAGGCGCCTCGCGCCGCCCAGGCCGAGGCCCATGCCCGAGCCGGAGGTGAACCCGTCGCGCAGCGCCATCTCGATGTCGGGGATGCCGGGGCCCTGGTCCTCGAAGATCAGCCGCAGCCCTTTGCGCGGCCCTTCCTCGAGCGCCTCGATGGTCATCGTCCCGCCGCGGCCGTAGTCGACCATGTTGCGCGCGAGCTCGCTGGCGGCGGTCACGATCTTGGTCTGCTCGACGATCGTGAAGCCGAGCTCCACCGCCCAGCGCCGCACCAGGTGGCGCACGCTGACCACCTCGCCCGACCCGCGGACGGGGAGGCTCTCACTCTTGATCGTCGAGCGCATCCGGCTCCGGATCGTCCTGCACGATGGTGCGCAGCAGCTCCATGCCGCGCTCGACGTTCAGAGCAGACCGCACTCCTTTCAGCGAGAGTCCGAGCTCCACGAGGGTGATGGCCACGGACGGCTGCATGCCCACGACGATCGTCTCGGCGTCGAGGATGTGGGCCATGGCCGCGGTGTTGGCGAGCATGCGGCCGATGAAGGAGTCGACGACGTCCAGCGAGGAGATGTCGATGAGCACGCCCTTGGCTCTGTCCTTGACGATCCTCGCGGTCAGGTCGTCCTGCAGCGACATGGCCGTGCGGTCGTCCATGTCCACCTGGATCGAGACCAGGAGGAACCTCCCCATTTTCAGGATCGGGATGCGTTCCATCGGCTACTCCGCCGCCGTCTGCGGCCTGGCGGCACCGGCCGGCTTTCGGGCGACGGTCAGGCCGACGCGGCTCAGCGCGATCGCGAACGCATCCGCGAGCGTGGCCTTGGTCAGCACATCGTTGATCTCCACGCCGAGGTGCACGATGGTCTGCGCGATCTGCGGACGGATGCCGCTGATGATGCAGTCCGCGCCCATGAGCCGCGCCGCGGCCACGGTCTTCAGCAGATGCTGCGCGACCAGCGTGTCCACCACCGGCACGCCGGTGATGTCGATGATGGCGATGGCCGACCCGGTGTCGACGATGGCCTGCAGCAGGCTCTCCATGACTACCTGCGTGCGCGCGCTGTCGAGCGTGCCGATGAGCGGCAGCGCCAGCACGCCGCGCCACAACTGCACGACCGGCGTGGAGAGCTCGAGCAGCTCCTGCTGCTGGCGGTTGATGATCTCCTCGCGCCCCTTCTGGTAGGTCTCGGTGGTGTACAGCCCGAGGGCGTCGAGGGCGAGGGTGAGCCGCCACACCGCATCGGCCAGCTCCTCGGAGCTCAGCTCGCGCCGCAGCACGTCGAACACCGGCTGCTTGAGCGAGAAGACGAACATGGCCGTCTCGGTCGGGGTAAAGCCCTGCCGCGCACGCGAGCGCGAGATGTCGGAGACGAGCTCCCGCATCGGCGTCCACGACTGGCTGGTCACGGGGTCCTCGGCGCTGCCCGCCTCGATCATCGTGAGCAGCAGGCGCAGGAACGACCGGCACTGTTCTTCGAGCTCCCCCGCCTTCAGCAGGTTGTTGCGCAGCGACAGGTTCTGCTCCTGCATCCGCACCCACGCCGCCACTACTTCCTGTTCGTGACGGCGCAGCACCTCGCCGGTTCTGCTTTGATCGGCCATGAAAGAGCTCTCCTGTCTCGCGTGATGTTGCTGGTTGCTGGTTGCTGTGTTCGTGGTGGCGCGCCGGGTTTCAGGCCATGCATCACCACGAACCAGCAACCAGCAACACCCCGGTCGACTCTATCCCATCGCAACGTGCGATACCATCGCCCGTCCCGATGCCCGAGCGCCACGTTGCAATTCACGGACACTTTTACCAACCACCCCGCGAAAACCCCTGGCTGGAGGCCGTGGAAACGCAGGATTCCGCCTACCCCTGGCACGACTGGAACGCGCGCATCACGCACGAGTGCTACGAGCCGAACGCCACCGCGCGCATCCTCGATGAGAAGGAGCGCATCCTCGGCATCGTCAACAACTACGCGGCCATCAGCTTCAACTTCGGCGCCACGCTCCTGAGCTGGCTCGCCGCCTCGGCGCCCGAGACCTACCAGGCCATCCTCGAGGCCGACCGCCTCTCCGTGGACCGCTACTCCGGCCACGGCTGCGCCATCGCCCAGGCCTACAACCACATCATCCTTCCGCTCGCCTCGGACCGCGACAAGCGCACGCAGGTGCGCTGGGGCGCGCGCGACTTCGAGCTCCGCTTCGGGCGGAAGCCCGAGGGGATGTGGCTGCCGGAGACGGCCGTGGACGTCGACTCGCTGGAGGCGCTGGCCGAGGAAGGAATCGCCTACACCATCCTCGAGCCGCATCAGGCCGCGCGCTGGCGCGAGCTCGGCGAGGAGGAATGGCAGCCCGCGAACGGCCATCTCGACCCGACGCGGCCGTATCTCTGCCGCCTGCCCTCCGGCCGCGGCATCTCCATCTTCTTCTACGACGGTCCGATCTCGCGCGCGGTGGCGTTCGAGCAGCTCCTGGCCCGCGGCGAGAACCTCGCCCACCGCCTCCTCGGCGCGTTCAACGACGTGCGCGAGCACACGCAGCTCGTGAACATCGCCACCGACGGCGAGACCTACGGCCACCATCACCGCTTCGGCGAGATGGCCCTCGCCTACGCGCTGCAGCTCATCGAGACCACGCCCGGCGTGCGCCTCACGAACTACGGCCAGTTCCTCGCGCAGCATCCCCCCGCGCACGAGGTGGAGATCGTCGAGCGCACCGCCTGGAGCTGCTCGCACGGCGTGGAGCGCTGGCGCAGCGACTGCGGCTGCAACACCGGCGCGGGGCAGGGGTGGAACCAGCAGTGGCGCACGCCGCTCCGCGACGCGCTCGACTGGCTGCGCGACCGCGCCTGCGTCATCTTCGAGCGCGAAGGGGCGCGCGTGCTGCGCGATCCCTGGGCCGCGCGCGAGGACTTCATCGACGTCATCCTCGACCGCTCGTCCGAGTCGGTGTCGCGCTTCCTGGAGCGCCACGCCCTCGCCGGCGCCGAGGTCACCACCGTCCTCGAGCTGCTGGAGATGCAGCGCCACGCCCTGCTCATGTACACGAGCTGCGGCTGGTTCTTCAACGACGTCTCCGGCATCGAGACCGTGCAGATCCTCCACTACGCCGGGCGCGTGATCCAGCTCGCCGAGCGCGTGTCGCACGAGACCCTCGAGCCCGAGCTCCTGGAGCGCCTCGCCCCCGCGTACAGCAATCTCCCCGACCGCGGCACCGCGCGCCGGATCTACGAGCGCGAGGTCATCCCGGCCCGGCTCGACCTGGCCCGCGTCGCCGCGCACTACGCCGTGCTCTCGCTCTTCGAGTCGTTCGACGACATGGCCCGCGTCTACTGCTACGAGGTCACCCGCCGCGACTTCGACGTCCGCCGCGCCGGCCGCGCGCGCCTGGCCATCAGCTCGGTCGAGGTGCGCTCGCTGATCACGCACGAGACCGCGGAGTTCGAGCTGGCCGCGCTGCACCTCGGCGAGACGGAGCTGGCCGGCGGCGTGCGTCGCGCCCGCGGCGGCGCCGATTACGACCGCGTCCGCGAGGAGCTGACCCGCAAGATGCAGCCCGGCGGCATCCCCGCCGTGATCCGCCTCCTCGACGCCCACTTCGGGGAGACGCCGCTCTCGGTCCGCTCGCTCTTCCGCGACGAGCAGCGCCGCATCCTGCACGAGCTGATCGTGGCCACGCTCGAGGAAGCCGAGTCGACGTTCCGCCAGCTCCACGAGCGCTACGATCCGCTCCTGCGCCTGCACACGCGCCTCGGCATCCCGGTGCCGAAGGTGCTGCAGACCGCGGCCGAGTTCGACCTCAACCGCCAGATCTGCCGCCTCCTCGGCCACGAGCCGCCGCCGCTCATGGACCTCGAGGCGCAACTGCGCCAGGCGGGCGACGAGGGCGTCACGCTCGACGAGAGCACGACCATGGCCTTCGGCGCGGCCATCGAGCGCGCCTCGGAGCGCTTCCGCGAGCGTCCCGACGATCTCGACCGCCTCCAGTCACTGGAGACGCTCGTGACCATCGCCCGCGACGCGCGCCTCTCCCTCGACCTGCGCCGCGCGCAGAACCGCTACTACCGCATGCGCGCCGCGGTGCGCCCCGCCATCGAGGCCTCGGGCAACGGCGAGCAGTGGCTCTCGCTCTTCGACTCCCTCGGCCGGAAGCTCACCGTCGCTCCCGCCGCCGCCATTCCGGTCTAGGACTTCATCATCGTGACGCATACCTCGGAGCATCCATCGCCCGCCAGCCGCCGCACCGCCGGCGCCCTGCTGCACCCGACCTCCCTCCCGGGCCGCTACGGCATCGGCGACCTCGGCGACGAGGCCATCGCCTTTCTCGACTTCCTGGCCGCCGCGGGCATGACCGTCTGGCAGGTCCTCCCCCTCAATCCTCCCGGCTACGGCTACTCGCCGTACGCCTGCCTGTCGTCGTTCGCCGGCAATCCGCTGCTCATCTCGCCGCAGCGGCTGCTCGAGGAAGGGCTGCTCGACAAGGTCAAAGACCCGCCGCTGCTCCCGCACGATCACGTCGATTTCGAGCGCGCCGCCGCGTACAAGTTCTCGCTGCTCCGCCGGTCGTGGAAGCGCTTCGCGGGCCACCCGCACTTCGACGCCTTCATGGCCGAGGAGCGGGAGTGGCTCGACGACTTCGCGCTCTACATGTCGCTGAAGGACGCCGCCGGCGGGCAGCCGTGGTGGGAGTGGGAGCCCGCGCTCCGCTCGCAGGAGCCGAAGGCGATGGCCAAGGCGCGCGCGAAGCACGCCGACGACATCGGCTTCTGGCGCTACACGCAGTGGCTCCTGCGCCGGCAGTGGGACGTGCTGCGCCACGCGGCGCGCGAGCGCGGCATCCGCATCCTCGGCGACGTGCCGATCTACGTCGCCGGCGACAGCGCGGACGTCTGGGGCAGCCGCGAGCTGTTCTACCTCGATGACAACGGTCTCCCCACCGTCGTCGCCGGCGTGCCCCCCGACTACTTCAGCCGCACGGGGCAGCGCTGGGGCAATCCGCTGTACCGCTGGGACGTGCTGCGCGAGACGGGCTATCGCTGGTGGATCGCCCGCGTGCAGGCGAACCTCCGCTACGCGGACATGATCCGCCTCGACCACTTCCGCGGCTTCGCCGCGTACTGGGAGATCCAGGCCTCGGAACCGACGGCGATCAACGGCCGCTGGCTCCCGGGGCCCGGCCGCGAGCTCTTCGACGCGCTCCGCGCCGCGCTCGGCGACCTCCCGCTCGTGGCCGAGGACCTCGGCTTCATCACCCCCGCCGTGCACCAGTTGCGCGCCGACGTGGGGCTCCCCGGCATGAAGATCCTGCAGTTCGGCTTCGCCGAGGACGACAGCCCGCACCTTCCTCACCGCTACGAGCCGCACACCGTCGCCTACACCGGCACGCACGACAATGACACTGCCGTCGGCTGGTTCGCCGCCGCGGACGACGACGAGCGCGCGCGCGTGCTGGCTTACCTCGGCGACGGCGACATCGCCTGGTCGATGATCCGCGCCGTCTACACGTCTGTCGCCGAGATGGCCATCGTCCCCGTCCAGGACATCCTCTCCCTCGACAGCTCCGCGCGCATGAACACCCCCGGCAAGGAGCACGACAACTGGAGCTGGCGCCTCAGCGCCGCCGCCCTGACGCGCGCGCACAGCGAGAAGCTGCGGCAACTGGGAGTCGTGGCCGGCCGCTGATGCCGACGATCTTCACCCACCCCGCCGTCGCGCTCCTGCGCCCCTGGTTCGGCGACGTCCCCCGCCGCGCCGTGGTGGCGGGCGTCATCGGTTCCATCCTCCCCGACCTCGACGTGGCCGCCTTCGCCCTCGGCATCCCCTACGAACACCCCCTCGGCCACCGCGGCTTCACCCACTCCATCCTCTTCGCGCTGCTCTACGCCGTCGCGGCCGCGCTCCTCCTCCGCGTCCGCGTGCCGTTCCTTTTTCTCTGCACCGTCTCCCACACCCTCCTCGACGCCCTCACCGACGGCGGCCTCGGCGTCGCCTTCTTCTCCCCCTTCTCGAACGAACGCTACTTCTTCCCCTGGACCCCCATCCGCGTCTCCCCCATCGGCGCCGGCTTCTTCTCCCCGCGCGGCCTGGAAACCCTCGGCAGCGAATTGATGTGGATCTGGGCCCCCTGCGTGGCCCTCGGACTGCTTGGCCGAGCCCTGGTCCAACGAAGGCAACACGTTCGCGAGTAACGCCGCGGCGTTCGTTTCATAAGACACCGCGCTCGATCGCGTGTGCATCGCACTCGACCACGTGCACCTCGCCCTATATCGCGTGCGCATCGTGCCCGCTCGCGTGGCCGACGGGCTGAAGCCCGTCCTACGTTCAGCATGCGTCGAGCGCGAATCATGCTCAACGTAGGGCGGGCTTCAGCCCGCCGTTCTGCTACGGCTCCTCGGCGAACACGTCGCGCAGCGGCATCGCGAAGCCGGGAAGTAACGACGTGGTGATGGTGTCGGTGATGACGTCTTCCTGACCGTTGCGGATGATCGTCACGGAGGCTTCTTCCGGGTCGACGATCCACATTTCCCTGACACCGTGCCGTGCGTAGAGCCGGCGCTTCGTGACGGTGTCGTGGCGGTGGGTGCCTTCGGAGAGAACTTCGACTGCGATGTCGGGAGCGCGCTGGGCATTCTTCCACTGCATCATCGACAGGTTCTCGCCCAAGAACACCATCACGTCGGGCTGCACGACGTTTTCGCGCGAGAGCACCACATCGGCCGGTGCCATGATCGTGCTGCCGATCCGATGCTCCGCCAGATAGTTGCGGAACGCGTGATAGATGTTTCCAGCGATGATCTGGTGCCGGAAGAACGGCGCAGGGTTCAAAACCAACTCCCCCTCGATGAGCTCAGCGCGCCTGTACTCATCGGCGGGAAGCGCCATGAACTCCTCGTACGTCATCCGCGTGGCGGTCTGCGGTGCCATGGCGAAATTCTACGCCCGTTCGAAAATTGCGACGGGGAATGACGCGAATACGTTCCGCAGCTCCGGCGACTCGAGCGTTTCGCCGGTGAACACGTTCCTCCACCGCCCGCCCGCATCCAGCGCGGCATCGCCCCATACCTCGCCCAGCGGCAGTTCCTTGCCGAGCCGGGTGGTGAGGCGGGGGACTACCACCAGGATGTCGTCGCCGCGGGTGAAGGCGAGGGCGTTGGGGGTGCCGGTGCCGACGGGGCGGTAGGCGCCTTCGCGGAAGGTGTCGGCGTGTTTCGCGCGGGTCTGCAGCGCGCGGCAGGTGACGAAGAGTTTGATCCGGCCGTCTTGCCAGCGCTTGAGCAGGGCCGCGGGCGTGCCGAGCTTCGGGAGGAGCGCGGCGCGGCGCGCGTAGTCGACGGGGCGGCGGTTGTCGGGGTCGACGAGGCTGAAGTCCCACAGCTCGGTGCCCTGGTAGAAATCGGGGATGCCGGGGCTGCAGACCTTCAGCACGACCTGCGCGAGGGAGTTCAGGAATCCATGGAAGGCGATGCGGCGCTGGAAGCGGCGGAAGCGCGGCAGGAAGTCGTCGTTCGACAGGACGGCCGTCGCGAAATCCTGCAGCGCCTTCTCGTAGTCGCCCTTCACGTCGATCCAGCTCGAATGCGTCTTCGCCTCGCGCGCCGCCTTCTCGAGGTACTGGCGCAGGCGCTCGGGAACATCGGCCTCCTCGGAGGAATCCAGAGGCCACATGCCGAGGAGCGTCTGGTAGATCAGCAACTCCTCATTGGGATGCGGCACGCCGTCGCGCTTGAGCGACGCATTGGCGCGCGTCCACGCCTTCAGCTCGCGCTCCCACTGCTCCGGGATCTCGGAGAGGACGCTGATCCGCGCGCGCACGTCCTCGGAGCGCTTGGTGTCGTGCGTGGACGTCGCATTCATCGTGTGCGGCCAGTCGCGCACCATCGCCTCGTTGCGCGCGTGCAGCTCGCGCACGGGATCGAAGTCGCTGCCGCGTCCCGGCTCGCCGCCCACTTCGTTGATCGAGATCAGGCGGTTGTAGTTGTAGAAGGCCGTGTCCTCGACCCCCTTGGCCATCACGCGGCCGGTGAACTGCTGCCAGCGCATCACGAAGGCCAGCCATTTCTCCCGTTCCTCCGCGATGTACGGCGGCGGCTCGAGCAGCAGCACGTGCTCGACGAAGGTGAAGAGCCGCGCGTCGACGTGCGGCGCCCGGCGCCGCCCCTCCGCGCTGGCCTGCTGCACGAAGGCGCGGTCCGTGTCGCTCACCTTTCTCTCGCGGATGTACGTGCGATAGACCGGCATGCAGGCCGTGATCTCGATGAGCGCGCTCAGCAGCTCGGTCGGCGCCAGGTCGCGCGCGTTGCGGTCCGCGACGGCCAGTTGCGCGAGGTGCGCCCCGAGGGCGCGCATCTCGCCGAAAAAGAGCTGCTCGATGGCCTGCTTCTTCTTCTCGTAGACCACGTCCCCGTACGCCGCCGTCTGGCCGCTGTAGCGGTGATAGATGCCGGTAAGTGCGCCCAGTCCCGCCGGATCGACGAAGACGGCATTGGCCGTATCGAGAAAGTCGTAGCCCGTCGTCCCCGCGCATTGGAACGACGACGGCAGCGCCTCGCCGTGCTCGAGGATCTTCTCCACCACCACATAGAACTTCCCGCCGAGGCGCGACTGCAGCTTGGCCAGGTAATTCACCGGGTCGAAGAGGCCGTCGATGTGATCGATGCGGACGCCCGTGACCTTCTTCGCCGTGATGAGCTCGAAGATGAGCTTATTGCGCGCCTCGAAGACCTCGGGGTTCTCGACGCGAATGCCGACCAGGTCGGTGACGTCGAAAAAGCGGCGGTAATTGATCGTCTCGCTGGCGATCCGCCAGTAGGCCAGCCGGTACCACTGGGCCGAGACGACGCGGTCGAGCAGGTCGGGATTCCCGTTGAAGCGCGCGATGGCGTCGTCCATGGCCTTCGCGAATTCCGCCGACTCGTCGCGCAGGCGGCTGAGTGTGTCCTTGAGGAACCGGCTGTTGGCGATGACGGTCTCGTTCTGCACGAGGTCGCGCACTTCGATCCCCACCCCACCCTCGGGCACCGCATCCACGCACGACTCGAGCACGATGCGGTACGACTGCGGCGCCAGCGGCAGCCGCTTGTCGTAATAGGCGAGGAAGAAGCCTTCGCTGTCGAAGCCGAGCTGGATCTCCTTCGACTCCAGCGCCTCGCCGTAGGGGCGGCCGAGGATCGGCAGCAGCACCTTGTCGTCGCGCCAGTCGATGTCGAAGAAATGGAGATAGCGCGACTGCGGCCCGTTCTCCAGCACGCTCACCCACCACGCGTTCTCGTGGCTGGCGGCCATGTGATTGGGGACGATGTCGAGGAGCAGGCCCATCTCGCGCGCGGCCAGCTCGCCGTGCAGCTCCGTGAAGTCCTCCTCGGTGCCGAGCTCCGGGTTCAGCACGTTCGCATCGACGATGTCGTAGCCGTGCGTGCTCCCCTTGCGCGGCCGCAGCAGCGGCGACGCGTAGAGGTCGCTGATGCCGAGGTCGTGCAGGTACGCGACGATGCGCTTCGCGTCCTGAAACGTGAAATCGGCGTTGAACTGCAGGCGGTATGTGGCCGTCGGCGCCCGGTACATTACGAACCCGTGCCCCACACCGCGACCCCGTGCGGCGGAAGCGTCATCCGCGATCCTTCAAGCTTCGCGCCCGTCTCCAGGAGCGGCCGCCACGCGGACGGGCTGAAGCCCGTCCCTACATCGACCGTCTGCGCCTTGTCGCTGAAGTTGAACGCGACCAGCGCCTCCCCGGCATCGGCGCGGCGCCGCACGAGCAGCACCTGCTTCGCGTCGTCGGCGTGCGTCTCCAGCGAGGCGAGGTCGAGACGCCGCAGCGCCGGCGTCTCGCGGCGCAGCCGCAGCAACTGCTGATACCAGCGCCACATCGACGCGTGCTCGTCGCGCTCGAGCAGCGACCAGTTCAGTTTCGAGCGGCGGAACGTCTCCTCGTCGTGCGGGTCGGGCGGCTCCCCTTCCCACGAGAAATCGTCGAACTCCTCGCGCCGCCCCTTGCGCACCGCTTCGATCAGGTCCTTGTCCGAATGCGAGGTGAAGTACTGGAACGGGGCCTTCTCGCCGTACTCCTCTCCCATGAAGAGCATCGGCACGAACGGCGAGAGGACGATCGCCGCCGCGGCCAGCCGCGCCTGGTCGAACGACACGAGGTCGCCGAGGCGCTCGCCCATCATGCGGTTGCCCACCTGATCGTGGTTCTGCATCGAGATGACGAACTGCGCGCCGTCCTTCGTCTTCGGCTTCAGGCCGTATTTGCGGCCGCGGTAACTGGAGTGCTGGCCGACGTAGAGATAGCCGGTCTCGATGACGCGCGCGAGATTGCTGACGTGCCTCGAAAAGCCGGAGTAATAGCCGTCCTGCTCGCCGGTCAGCAGGACGTGCAATGAGTGATGAAAGTCGTCCGCCCACTGCGAGTCGAAGTCGAGGCCGAAATCCTCGGCCGGCGTAATGACGCGCGGGTCGTTGAGATCGCTCTCGGCGATGCTGTAGACCCGGCGCCCGAGCTGCCGCGCGCGTGCGTGCACGGCCACGTTGAGGTCCTGCAGGAACGGCTCCGCCGAGTGATCGACGATGGCGTGCACGGCGTCGACGCGCAGGCCGTCGAAGTGGAACTCGTCGATCCACTGCAGCGCGCTGTGGATGAAATACCAGCGCACGTGATCGCTGTGCGGGCCGTCGAAATTGAGCGCCAGGCCCCACGGCGTCTTGTAGCGGTCCGTAAAGTACGGGCCGTACTGGCCGAGGTAATTCCCCTCCGGGCCGAGGTGGTTGTAGACCACGTCGAGGAGGACGGCCAGGCCGCGCTGATGGCACGCGTCGACGAGACGCTTCAAGGCGCGCGGCCCGCCGTACGACGCCTGCGCGGCGCCGGCGTACGTGCCGTCGTACCCCCAGTTGCGCGCGCCGGGAAACTGCGCCACCGGCAGCAGCTCGATGGCCGTGACCCCGAGCTCTTTCAGCCGGTCGAGGTGCTCGATGACCGCGTCGAACGTCCCCGCGGAGGTGAACGTGCCGACGTGCAGCTCGTAGACGACGTAGTTCTCGAGCGGAATGCCCGTCCACCCGTCGTCGTGCCACTCGAAATCCGTTCCGACGACGGCGGATGCGGCGTGCACGCCGTCCGGCTGATGGCGCGACGCGGGATCGGGACGCTCGTCGCTGCCGTCGAGGACGAACAGGTAGCGCGTCCCCTCGGGACAGTCGTCCACGATGCCGTCGTGGTAGCCGGCGTCGTTCTTCGTCAGCGGCACGCGGCGGTCGTCGTTGATTTTCACTTCCACGCGGGCGAGCTCCGGCGCCCAGACGCGAAACTCGCAGCGGTTGCCGGCGAGCAGGCGCGCGCCGAGGGGCAGGCCCGTGGGCGCCGGCGACGTGTCGCGCTCAGCGGGAGGAAAGGTCTCTTGTCCGGGAACGGCAGCAGTCGTGGTCATTCTTCAGGAGCCTCGTTCATGAGGAACACCGCACCGAGCGGCGGGAGCGTGAGCGTGACCGACCAGCGCCGGCCGTGCAGAGGAATGGGCGAGGCGTCGACGCCGCCCATGTTCCCCTGTCCGCTGCCGCCGTACAGCGTGGCGTCGCTGTTGAGCACCTCGCGCCAGTGGCCGTTGCGCGGCACGCCGATCTGATAATTGTGCCGCTCCAGCGGCGTGTAGTTCATGACCACCACCACGTCGCTCGCGCCCTCGGTTTTCGCGTGGCGGGTCATGCTGACGATGCTGTTCTCCGTGTCGCAGCAGTCGATCCATTCGAAGCCTTCCGGAGACATGTCCAGCTCGTGCATGGCCGGGATGTCGCGGTAGGCCTTGTTGAGGTCTTCCAGCCAGCGGTTCACGCCGGCGTGGAATGGATATTCGAGCAGGTGCCAGTCGAGGCCGGCGTCGTGGTTCCACTCGCGGTACTGCCCGATGTCCGCCCCCATGAACAGCAGTTTCTTGCCGGGGTTGGCGTACATGTGCGCGTACAGCAGGCGCAGGTTGGCGAAGCGCTGCCACTCGTCACCGCGCATCTTGCCGAGGAGCGAGCCCTTGCCGTGCACGACCTCGTCGTGCGACAGCGGCAGCACGAAGTTCTCCGTGAAGGCGTACATCATCCGGAAGGTCAGGCCGTTGTGATGGAACTTCCGGTGCACGGGGTCTTTCTGGAAGTAGTTCAGCGTGTCGTGCATCCACCCCATGTCCCACTTCATGCCGAAGCCGAGGCCGCCGACATAGGTCGGCCGCGAGACCATCGGCCACGCCGTCGACTCCTCGGCGATGACCTGCACGTCGGGATGCACTTTGTAGACGTCCTCATTGAGCCGGCGCAGGAAGGCGATGGCCTCGATGTTCTCGCGCCCGCCGAATTCGTTCGGCACCCATTCGCCGTGCTTGCGCGAGTAATCGAGATAGAGCATCGACGCCACGGCGTCCACGCGCAGGCCGTCGATGTGGTACTCGTCCAGCCAGTACAGTGCGCTCGACAGCAGGAACGCGCGCACCTCGTTGCGGCCGTAATTGAAGACGAGCGAGCCCCAGTCGGGCTGGAACCCCTTGCGCGGGTCGGAATGCTCGAAGAGGTGCGTGCCGTCGAAGTAGCCGAGCCCGTGCTCGTCGGTCGGGAAATGCGACGGCACCCAGTCGAGGATCACGCCGATCCCGTTCTGGTGCAGCAGGTCGATGAGGTACTTGAAATCCTGCGGTGTGCCGAAACGGCTGGTGGGGGCGAAATAGCCGGTGCCCTGATAGCCCCACGAGCCATAGAACGGATGCTCCTGGACGGGCATCAGCTCGATGTGCGTGAAGTTCATCTTCTTCACGTAATCGGCGAGCGGCTGGGCGATGTCGCGATAGCTGTACGGCTGGTTGTCGTCCGTGCGCAGCCACGAGCCGAGGTGCACCTCGTAGATGGACATCGGCGCGTCGTAGGCATTGCGCGCCTTGCGCGTGCGCATCCACTCCTCGTCGTTCCAGTCGTACTCGAGGTCCCACACTTTCGAGGCGGTGGCCGGCGGCGTTTCATGGTGCACGGCAAACGGGTCGGCCTTGTCGACCGAGTAATTGTTGAATTGGGAGACGATGCGGTACTTGTAGGTCGATCCCTTCGGGAGGTCGGGGATGAATCCTTCCCAGATCCCCGAGGCACCGCGCAGGTGCAAGGGGTTCGCGTCGGCATTCCAGCCGTTGAAATCGCCGATCACGCTCACGCGGTCGGCATTCGGCGCCCAGACGCCGAACATCACGCCGCCCGGCACCGCGTGGTTGCCGAGCTTCTCCCACAGCTTGTGATGCGTCCCTTCATTGAAGAGGTGGATGTCCCAGTCGCTGAGGAGCGTCTCGGGACGCGTCGCATGTAGGGCGGGCTTCAGCCCGCCGTCGTCCGACGGGCTGAAGCCCGTCTCCACATTCGGGCTGAAGCCCGTCTCTACATCAGCGTCCGTCAGGATCGGCCCCGCCTCACTCAGCACCGCGTCCGGCTGCGGCACGAGCACCTCCGCCTCGACCGGCACGGTCGGCACCACGTCTCCGCCGACGTGCACGAGCTCCTCGGCTGCGGCCTGCGGCGTGGCCCGCTTGCGCGGCGCGCTCACGGTCTTGCCGGTCGTGGCGCGCTTGCGGGGCGCGGCCTTCTTCGATCCATCACTTCCACCCGATTTCTTTCTGACAGCCATTACCCTTCCTTCGTTCGATCGTGTTGCAGCAAGGGACTTGCCCTGCGGTCATTCACATTGGTCAGCACGCGGCGGATGGTGCCGTCCGCCATCGCCGCCTCGAGGCCGAGGCGGAACTTGTGGCGCCAGCTCCGCGCGGGGACCCCGGGCATGTTCTGCGGCTCGAGCTCGCCCCACAGATCCTCGAGATTGATGAGCACGATCTCGGCCTCGCTCTTGGCGAGGAACATTAATAAGGATTCGAGCGCGCTCTTCGCGTCGTGCGCGCCGGTGCTGCGGCGCATCTGCTCGCGCGTCTCCTGCTCGCGGCGCGCGCCGACCTCATCGAGCAATCCCTGCTCGACGCGGTCGTCGATGTCCTTGCCCCCCCACCACGCCGCGAACGGCGGCATGTCGTGCGTGTTGATGCTGGCCACCGAGGCCGCGGGCGGCTCCGGCAGCGGCTTGCCAGGCTGAATCTCGTACTGCACGACGTACATCCGCCGCAATCCATGGCGGGCCATCGTCTTCGGGACTTCCGGCGGCACCGTGCCGAGGTCCTCGCCGACCACGACGCAGCCGTGGCGGCGCGACTCCAGCGTCAGGATCGCGTACAACTCCTGCGCGTTATATCGCACATAGACGCCGTCGGCGGGCTCGAGTCCGTCCGGGATCCAGAAGAGGCGGTGCAATCCCATCACGTGATCGATGCGGAGGATTCCCGCGTGCGACACGTGCTGCCGGATGGCTTTGCGAAAGTACCAGTAGCGGTCGGCGCGAATGGCGTCGGGGTCGAACGGGGCGAAGCCCCAGTTCTGCCCTTTCGTGAAGAAGAGGTCGGGCGGCGCGCCGACGGAGACGCCGTTGGCGAAGACGTGCGCGTAGCGGTGCGCGTCGTAGCCGCCGGGATTCACGCCGAGGGGAAAGTCGAGGTAGAGGCCGGCGCCGATGCGGCGGGCGGCGTTCGCGACCTCGCGCATCTGCTGCGCGAGGCGGTATTGCACGTAGAGGTGGTATGGCTCGTCGCCGCGGAAGGCGGCGTACTCGCGCGCCTCGCCGCGGGCGAAGCGGCCGTACTCGATGTCGGGCACGAAGCGCTCGGCGCAGAGCTTCAGCACGCGGCGCTTCTCGCGGATCACGGCCTCGTAGTCGACGTACGTCGTCTGCTGCAGGTGCGCGATGGCGCCGAGGTCGGCGTCCTCGGGGCGGTACTCGGGGAGGCGCGTGACGTCGAGATAGAGCTCGTTCCAGAAGAGGCGGCTGTGCGGCGAGTAGGGGCTCGGCTCGTCGTCGAAGGCGGCCAGCATCGGCAACGTGGCCACGACGGAGCCGCCGTGATGGTCGACCCAGCTCGCGTACTGCAGCATGTCGCCGAGGTCGCCGGCGCCCCAGCTGCGGCGCGTGTGCGCGGCGTAGAGCGGGGCGAAGAGGCCCCACGATTTTTTGCGCGGCGCGTAAGCCTTCATCGGCGCGGCGATGATCAGCGTCTCGTATTCGTGGTTGGTGCGCAGCGTGTGGTAGCCGGGCGGAAGCGGGTCGAGCGACTGCGGGCCGCGGCCGGAGCGCCACGCGCCGTCTTCGAGCTCGAGGTCCCACTCGCCGTCGACTTCGAGGCGCTGGTTGCCCCACAGCACGCGTACGGGATCGGGCTCCGGAACGGCGGAGCGCCTGCGCGCGTCGATGGCGGCCATGAGCGCACGCTTCGACGCCTGCTGCCGCTTGCCGGCCGCATCCGTGTAACTCGTTTCGATGGAGTATTGCCGCGCCAGGTCGCGCAGCGCTGAAGTCCTCATCTCGCGTCGCGTGATTGCAGCATCTGGGCCGTGACGGCGATGGCGATCTCGTGCGGATGATTCGAGCCGAGCTCCAGTCCAACCGGGCAGAAGAAGGCGCGCGTCAGCTCTTCGGGAAGGCCCGCGTCGACGATGTCCTGCCGCAGCCGCTTCGCCTTGGCGTTGCTGCCGATCACGCCGAGGTACGGGAACTTCCGCGTGCGCAGGATCTCGATCAGGATCGGCTTGTCGGTGGTGTGCCCCATGGTCATGAGCAGCACGAACGATCCCTCGGGGATCTTCGCCACCTCGGAGGGCATGTCGCTGGTTTGCACCTTCCGCAAACGCGGCGAGGGGGGCAGGCGCTCCAGCCATTCCGGCCGCGGGTCGATGCAGGTGATGCGGCAGTCGAGCGTGATGAGAATGTGGATGAGCGCCGCCGCCACGTGCCCCGCGCCGAAGACAACGATGTTCCAGCGCGTGACGTTGAAGGCCTCGAAGTAGACGCGCACGATCCCGCCGCACGTCATGCCGATGTCTTTCTCCAGCGACCACTGATAGAAGCGCGTCTTCGGCGCGGCATCGTCGGCCAGCATCGCCTGCGCTTCCTGGATCGCGCGCGCCTCGATCTTCCCCCCGCCGACCGTGCCGTACTGGCGCCCCTCGGCCGTGACGAGCATCTTCGCCCCGCGATCCTGCGGCGTGGAGCCGAGCGTGTCGACGACCGTCACGGCCACGAAGGGGACGCCGGAGCCGGCGAGATCGTTGAGGGCTTCGAAGAAGGTCATCGCTGAAGTTCTCATGGTCTCACAGGCCCATAGGCTCATAGGCTCACAGCGCCTCCCTATGAGCCTATGCGACTATGAGCCTATGCGCCTCGCCTCTCGTCGCGTCGTTCTTCCCTCCGGCGTGCAACCCGCCACGATCCTCTTCGACGGCTCCCGCATCGCCGCCATCGAGCCGCACGGCCCGGCCGACGTCGACTATGGCGAGCTGGTGGTCATGCCCGGCCTGGTCGACTCGCACGTGCACGTGAACGAGCCGGGCCGCACGGAGTGGGAAGGATTTGCCACGGCCACGCGTGCCGCGGCGGCGGGCGGGATCACCACCATCGTCGACATGCCGCTCAACTCGCTGCCGCCGACGACCACGGTCGCCGCTCTCGAGCTCAAGCAGCAGCACGCGCGCGGCGACATCACCATTGAACTGTGGGGTGGCGTCGTGCCCGGCAACACGCGCGAGCTGCGGCCGATGCTCGAGCGCGGCGCGCGCGGCTTCAAGTGCTTCCTCGTGCACTCCGGCGTGGACGAGTTCCCGAACGTGAACGAGCGCGAGCTCTACGAGGCCGCGCGCGAGCTGGCCGGGACGAACGCGCCATTGCTCGTGCACGCGGAGCTGGGCGAGCATCTGCACGAGCCGCACGGCGATCCCGCCGACTACGCGACGTACCTGCACTCGCGCCCGAATGCCGCCGAGGATGCCGCCATCGAGCTGGTGGCGCGCGTCTGCCGCGAGACCGGCGCGCGGATGCACATCGTGCATCTCTCCTCGGCCACCGCGCTGCGGCACGTCGACCGCTCGATCCCGCTCACGTTCGAGACGACGCCGCACTACCTCCACTTCGAGGCGGAGTCGGTCCCCCGCGGCCGCACGGAGTACAAATGCGCGCCGCCGATCCGCGAGCGCTCCAATCGCGAAGAGCTGTGGCGCGGCCTCGCCTCCGGCGCGATCGACCTCGTCGTCAGCGACCACTCCCCCTGCACTCCCGAGCTGAAGAAAGGGGACTTTGCCCAGGCATGGGGCGGCATCGCCTCCCTGCAGTTCGTCCTGCCGATCGTCTGGACGAACGCCCGTGCGCGCGGCTTCACCATCGAAGATGTAGTGCGCTGGTGCTGCGTCGCACCGGCAAAGCTGGCGAACCTTTCCAACAAAGGTGCGATCGTCGTCGGCAACGACGCCGACCTTGTCGTCTGGGATCCCGACGAGACGTTCACAGTCACGCCGGAGATCATTCAGCACCGCCACAAAGTCACGCCCTACCTGGGCGAAAACCTGCGCGGCGCGGTCAAGGCGACGTGGAGTCGCGGCCGCGTGTCATCCTGAGCCGCGTAGACGGCGAAGGACCCCCTGCCTACGGAGCGAGCACGGGTTCCAGCAGGGGGTCCTTCGCCGTCTATGCGGCTCAGGATGACACCCTCTCGGTAGTAAACTCCGCCCGCCGTGACCGACCTACTCGACCTCGCCTCCGAACGCCTCGGCGGGAGCGTGCTTTACGCCAACGACGACTACTTTGCCGAAAAGGAAAATCTCCTCCGGCCGTCGAAGCCCGTCTGGAAAGAACACGAGTACACCGACCGCGGGAAATGGATGGACGGCTGGGAGAGCCGCCGCAAGCGCGTCCCCGGCCATGACTTCGCCATCATCCGCCTCGGCCTGCGCGGCATCGTGCGCAGTGTCATCGTCGACACCGCCTTCTTCCGCGGCAACTTCCCCGAGTCGTGCTCGATCGAGGGAACGTCGATGCGCGTCGACACGCCTCTCGAAGAGCTGATGAACGCGGAGTGGCGCGAGCTCCTCCCCCGCTCGCCGCTGCAGGGGAACAACGAGAACATCTTCGACATCGACAGCACGGACGCCATCACGCACGTCCGCCTGAACATCTTCCCCGACGGCGGCGTGGCGCGCCTGCGCGTCCTCGGCGAGGTCGTGCCCGAGTGGCGCCTCGCCGGCGGCCTCGGCAACGAGCTCGATCTCGCCGCCGCGGAGCACGGCGCGCAGGTCCTCACCTGCAGCGACATGTTCTTCGGCCCGAAGCACAACCTGATCATGCCCGGCCGCGCGCACAACATGAGCGACGGCTGGGAGACGAAGCGCCGCCGCGGCCCGGGCCACGACTGGGTCATCGTGCGGCTGGCCACCGAGGGGCGCGTGCGGCGGATCGAAGTCGACACGAACCACTTCAAAGGCAACTACCCCGACACCTGCTCGATCGACGGCAGCACGGACGGCGAGCAGTGGACCGAGCTCCTCCCGCGCACGAAGCTGCAGGCGCACACGCGCCATTTCTTCATCGACGAGCTCCTCGGCGACGGCCCGTTCACGCATCTGCGCGTGAACGTCTACCCCGACGGCGGCATCAGCCGCCTGCGCGTGTGGGGCCTGGCCACGACGAACGGCCGCCGCGCCGCCGCCGTGCAGCGCGTCAACTCGCTCTTCGACACGCGCGAATTGCTGAAGGTGTGCGCGGCGCCGCGGTGGGCGGCGGCGATGATGACCGCGCGGCCGTTCGCGTCGTGGGAGGCGATGGTCGCGCACGCGCGGGGCATCGAGCTGACCGATGACGAATGGCTCGAAGCCTTCGCCGCGCATCCCCGCATCGGCGACCGCAAGCCGGGCTGGTCGTCGCAGGAACAGTCGGGCACGCGCACCGCGTCCGAGGAGACACTGCGCGCGCTCGCCGACGGCAACCGCGCCTACGAGGAAAGATTCGGCTTCGTCTATCTCATCTGCGCCACCGGCAAGTCGGCCGACGAGATGCTCGCAACCCTCGAGACGCGCATCGGCAACGACCGGCAGACCGAGATCCGCAACGCCGCCGAAGAGCACCGGAAGATCACGGAGCTGCGACTGGAGAAACTGGTTCTCTGATGGGCATCAGCACACACGTCCTCGACACCGCCAAAGGCCGCCCCGCCGCCGGAGTGCGCCTCCTCCTCCTCCGCGACGAACAGCTCGTCTTCGACGGCATCACCGACGGCGACGGCCGCGCGCGTCTCGCCGAGCGCGCGGAGCCGGGCACGTACCGCCTCACCTTCGACACCGGCGCGTACAACCCCGGCGGCTTCTTCCCCGAGGCCACCATCGTCTTCCGCATCGAGAACGCCGAGCAGCACTACCACGTCCCGCTGCTCCTCAGCCCCTTCGGCTACTCCACCTACCGCGGCTCGTAATCTGGAGTGCGGCAGCGCCAGCTGCCGCTCTCGATGCGGAGGCGCCAGCCTCCACCGCCCGCCGCAGCTAGCGCTGCGGCATGGAGAGCGCTAGCTGGCGCTAGCGCACTCCAGACCTGCGGTTCTTCAGAATCTTCACGAAGCTCCGCGACCGCAGCTCCTCCAGCGTGAGCCCCGTCGCCAGCGCTTCCTCTTCCGTCAGCGCGCCGCTGTTCATCCCGCGCAGGAAGTAGTTCAGCAGCCCCTGCCCCGTGGCCGCATCGTCGAACACATCGCCGACGAGCGTGGCCTGCCCCGCCTTGTCCATGAAGTTGCGCAAACGCTCCGTGGCGGCCGCCAGCCCTTCGAGGAAGAACGCGTACACCGCGGCGTAACGCGTCGGCAGTTGCGCGGGATGGAGGTCCCATCCCTGGTAGTAGGCGTGGATGAGGGAGTGCCGGATGTGGTCGACGTGCAGCTTCCAGGCGCGATGAATCGTATCGCGCTCGCCGATGGGGAGGATGTTCGTCGCGCCGTCGGAGAGCCACAGCCCCGTGCCCGAATAGGCCACCTGCATCATGTGCCGCGCAAAGTCGCAGGAGGGGTGATCCATGCGCTGCTCGTTCGCGGTGATGTTGCAGCTGGCCGTGTAGTCGTAGGTACCAAAGTGCGCGGCCACGGCGCGTCCGCGCGCGGCGTCGAGGAACAGCGGGAGATTCGAGCGGCCGTCGGCGTTGAGGATCGACTGCGTCGTCTCGATCATGAACTCGAGACGCAGCGTGTTGGGCGCGAGCCCGAGCCGCGGCTCCATGGCGTCGAAGACGTCGCAGAGCAGCGTCACCTGTTCCGGGAGCTGGATCTTCGGCAGCGTGACCACGAAGTTCTGCGGCAGCCTGCCGGCGAGCGTCGTCAGCACGAGGTCGAGCGTGCGCAGCGAGCGCGCCGTCAGCTCCTGGGTGAACGGCTTGATGCGGATCCCGATGAACGGCGGCAGCGTCCCCTCGTCCATCCCTTTGAGGAATTCGCCCGCTACGCGCGCGGCATCGCGGTCCTCTTCCTCGTCGGGACGGTTGCCGTAGCCGTCCTCGAAATCGACGCGAAAGTCCTCCACCGGCTCGCGGCGCAGCTTCTCCAGCACGCGCTGCCAGACCGTCTCCGCGTGCTGGTCGGGGAGGCCGATGGCGCGCGAGAAGGTGAACGCGTCGACGCCGTGCTCCTCGGCGACCTGCAGCGCCTTCTCGCCGAGCTTGCGCGTCGTGTCGTGCTTGAAGAGCTGCGCGCCGCCGTACACGGTGTGGATCGGCTGGCGCTCGCCGGCGCTGCCGGGAAAGCGTTTGTTGAACGGGATCAGTGCCCGTTCGAGAGGCGCGGTCATCGTGGAGAGCTCGGGTGTCGTCAGTGTCGTGTTCATAGGCTCACAGGCTCATAGGCTCATAGCGGTCTACTGTGAGCCTGTGAGCCTGTGAGCCTGTGAGCCTACTGCTTCCGGATCACGTGAGCCACGCCCCACCCCACCAGCGTGAGCACGCCGAGTACCACCCAGTTGTACTGATGCCCGTAGGTCGTCACCGGGAAGTGGTTGCTGATCATGATCAGCACGACCGGGATGACGATGTAGGTGTTGTGCTTGGAGCGGAACTTGGCGCGCTCGGCGAGGACCGGGTCGGGCTGGCCCCCTTCCTGCGCGGCGCGGACCATCTTCTTCTGCGCGGGGATGATGCGCTCCCACACGTTCGCGGCCATGCACGTGCCGAGGAGCGCGCCGACGTGCATGTACGCCGCGCGGGACGACATCACGTGCGGCAGCCACCACGACAGCGCCACGATGGCCGCGTACGAGATGGCGATCGCCACCGGCTCGTTCTTCGCGATCGGCGAGAGCCACAGCAGGTCGTACGCCTTCCAGCCGGCGAGGATCACCGCCGCGCCGATGATCGCCGCGACCTTGAACGACGGCTTGCCCGGCTCGCCGTCCACCAGCAGGCCGCCCGCGTAGTAAAGAAGGATCAGCAGGAGGATGCCGCTCAGCCACGTGATCGCCGCCTCCCACTTGAACCAGTGCAGCGTGTGCTCGGGCGAGTGCGTCTTCGTCTTCGTCACGCGATAGAAGCCGCCGCTGTGCACCATCCACACTTCATCGGGGTCCGTGGTGTGGAAACGGCGGTCGAGCCACGTGAAGTAGTACGTCGCGCCAACCCACATGATGCCGGCGAACACGTGCGCCCAGCGGAAGACGAGGTTCAGCCATTCCTGGACGGTGTAGCTCAAGCGACGGCCGCCCCGCGCTTCGTGTACTGGGTGAGCCGCATCAGAATCTCCTCGTTCGTCGCCGGGAGCTTGAGCTTCGCGATCTCGCCGTTCGAGACGAACGTCAGCGCGTGCTTGACCGCGCACCAGATCGAGATCGCCGTGAGCAGCGGCGGCTCGCCGACCGCCTTGCTCCCGCGGATGTTCACCGGGTTCTCGTGATCGATCCACTCGAGGTTGAAGACCGCGGGGAGGTCGTTGATGTTCGGGATCTTGTACGTCGTCGGCGAGTGCGACAGCAGCTCGCCTTTCTCCGTGTACCGCAGGTCCTCGGTGGTCACCCACCCCATCCCCTGCACGAACGCACCGACGCACTGGCCGCGGTCGACGCCGGGGTTGAGCGGCTTGCCGATGTCGAGCAGCACGTCGCTGCGCAGCACTTTCAGGTCGCCCGTGAAGCGGTCGATCAGCACCTCGGAGCAGGCCGTGGCCATCGTGAAATAGAGGAAGGGATGTCCCTGGCCGGAGGTCCAGTCCCAGTCGATGCGCTCGGTGGCGTAGAACCCGCGCTCGCCGAGGGAGAGACGCTCCATGTACGCCTTGCGGACCAGCTCCTCCCAGGTCAGCGCGGCGTGCTTCGCTTCGACGGAGTCGAGGCGCGCGCGGATGCGGCGGCAGGCGTCGACGGCCGCCTTGGCGTTGAGGTCCGCGCCGCTCGACGCCGCCGTGGCGGAGGTGTTGTTGTTCTTCTCCGTCGACGTCGGCATGACGTGCACGCGCTCGAGCGGTACGCGCAGCTCGTCGGCCACGACCTGGCGGATCTTCGTGTTGACCCCCTGCCCCATCTCCGTCGCGCCGGTCGAGACCTGCACGCTGCCGTCGAGGTAGACGTTCACCAGCGCGTTGGCCTGGTTCAGGAACTTCGTGTTGAACGAGATCCCGAACTTCACCGCCGTCATGGAGAGGCCCTTGAGGTGCGTCTGCGAGCTGGCGTTGAACTCGCGGACCGCCTTCATGCGGCTCGCGTAGTCGCACTTGTCGGTCAGCTCGGCGAAGAGGCGCGGCAGGGTGTTGTGCTCGAGGATCTGGTGGTACGGGGTGACGTTGCGCGTGTCGACGCCGTAGCAGTTCACGCGGCGGATCTCCAGCGCGTCGCGCTTGAGCGTCTGCGCGATCTCTTCGATCACGTTCTCGATGGTGGCCACGCCCTGCGGTCCGCCGAAGCCGCGGAAGGCGGTGTTCGGCGGCATGTTGGTGCGGCAGACGGTCCCGCGGATCTCGACGTTGGGGATGTAGTACGCGTTCTCCGCGTGCGTCATGGCCCGGGCCATGACCGCCGGCGAGAGGTCGGCGTACGCGCCGCCGTCGGAGTAGAGGTCGAGCTTCACCCCCACGATCTCGCCGATGGAGTTGAAGCCGACGCGGTAGCGGTTCGCGAACGGATGCCGCTTCCCCGTCGCGTGCATGTCGAGGTCTTTGTCGTAGACGATGCGCGCCGGCCGCTTGAGCTTGCGCGCCACCAGCGCCGCCATGGCCGCCGGATGCGTGGCCTGCGCTTCCTTCCCCCCGAACGCGCCACCCATGCGCTTGGTCGTGACGATGACCTCGCTCATGTTGATCCCGAGGAGATGGGCGATGACTTCCTGCACCTCGGTCGGATGCTGCGTCGACGAATGCACCGTCACCGCGCCGAATTCTCCGGGGTACGCGATGGCCGCCTGCGATTCGAGGTAGAAGTGGTCCTGTCCCTGATTGATGAAGACGCCTTCGAGGAGGTGTTCCGCGCCCGCGAGCGCGGCGTCGGGATCGCCGCGGCGGATGACGCGCGTGTCGCCGATGAAGCTCTGCGCGGCGATGGCGTCGTCGATGGTCAGGATCGGCGTCAGCTCTTCGAACTCGATGCGAATCGCACTCTTCGCCTTCCGCGCGGCCTCCCGCGTTTCCGCCGCGATGACGACGATCGGCTGCCCGCGGAACGTGCAGACGTCTTCGACGAGCAGCGGCTCGTCCTGCATGATCGGGCCGAGGAGGTTGTGCGCGAGGTCTTTGTACGTGAAGAGTCCGGCGATCCCCTCGAGGTTCTCCGGCAGCTCGATGCTCTTGATGCGCGCGTGCGCGTACGGGCTGAAGACGAAGTCGACGACGAGCTCTCCCGGCAGCGACGGGAGGTCGTCGATATAGAGCGACTCGCCGGTCACGTGGCCGCGCGCCGAGTCGTGCGGAACGTCTTTGCCTACGTACATTTCATTCGCCTCTCGGCGAGCATGCGTCGTAATAGAACTTCGTGAGGATATTCTCCGCCAACTGCAGGCGGAATTCTCTGGATCCGCGCACATCGGAGATCGGCGCGATCTCCTCTCTCGCGATCTCCCCCGCTTCCGCGAAAGTGTCTTTCGTGACCGGCTTCCCTTCCAGGAACTCCTCGGTCTTCTTCAGCCGCAGCACCACCGGCCCCACGCCGCCGTACGCGAGCCGCATGGAGTCGATGCGCCCGTCGGTGCGCTTCATGAGCATGGCCGCGGTGAAGCTGGAGATGTCGAGATGGCTGCGCCTGGAGATCTTGTAGAGGCGCAGCGTGTCGCCGTCCTGCGGCAGCGGGATGAGGATGCGCGTGATGATCTCGTCCGGACGCAGGTCGAGCTTCTTGTAGCCGAGGTAGAAGTCGCGGATCGGAACCACCCGCCGCCCGTTGAGCTCCAGCCGCGCGTCGGTGACGAAGAGGAACGGCAGGGTGTCGGCGATCGGCGACGCGTTGGCGATGTTCCCCGCCAGCGTCCCCGCGTTCTTGATCTGCGGCGAGCCGAAGCGGTCCATGATGGTGGCCATGGCCGGGACGAGGTCTCTGACGACTTCCTCGAACTGCGCCAGCGAGACTCTCCCGCCGACGCTCAGCATCCCGTTCACGATCTGGATCTCGCCGAGTCCCTCGATCCCATCCAGGGAAAGGATCGTCTCCGGCACGAAGTTGCGCTTGGTCCGCCAGACGCCGAAGTCGGTGCTCCCCTGCACGATGACGGTCTTCTCGTTCTTGAACGCGATGGCGTCCGCGAGCGTCGCCGGCTTGAAGAAGTTCCCGATGCGCACGGGGTGGCGTTCTACTTCACTCACCGCCTTCAGGATCGGCGCCCCCGGATACAACGCCTCGACCTTCGGCTGGTTTTCCGTCTCCCTCGCCGCCTGGATGATCGACTCGTAGCCGGTGCACCGGCAGAGATTGCCCGTCAGCGCCTTCTTCGCATCGCATGCACCGTCTTCGAACATCCCGGCAAGCGCCATGACGAACCCGGGCGTGCAATACCCGCACTGCGCCCCATGACAGCGGACCATGGCCTCCTGCACGGGCGTCATCCCCAGCCCCTCGACGGTGACGACGTGCGCGCAGTCCATCTGAAACATGAACTGGATGCACGCATTGACCGCCCGGTAGCGCAGGATGTCCCCCTCCCGCCGCCCCACGAGGACCGTGCACGCGCCGCAGTCTCCCTCCTCGCAGACGATCTTCGTCCCGGTCGCCGCGAGCCGCTCCCGCAGGAAGCGCGCAACGGTCTCGAAGGCCGCGTCGCCGCCGACCCGATGAGCGACGCCATTGATGTGCACCAGGAGCGTGTCACGCATGAGGAGGAAGGATGATACCCGGTTTGAAATCATGAGGTGGCGGCAGTATCTTGCACCCCGCGATGGAACGACGACCGCTCAAATCCTCCGTCCTCGCCGCGGCCCGCTACCACGACGACCGCAACATCCTCGAAGTCGCCTTCCGCACCGGCCGCGTCTACTACTACTTCGACGTCCCCATCTTCCACTACGACGCCCTCCTCGCCGCCCCCTCCGCCGGCCAGTACTTCAACGAATACATCAAGCCCCACTTCCGCTCGGAACTGGTGTACGACCCGAGAAGGCCGAGGGTGGTGAGGAGGGGGAAGAGGTGAGGGGGATAGACGGACCCGCAGGATCGCGCGTCCAGCCCCGGAGAACCATCAATTCGATGTGGTACAGGACATCGGCAAAGTCACGCACCTCTGACATGCTGCAATCCTATCGAACATGACCGCCGAACACGATCGGCCTGGTCCTGAAGTTGGCCGCCCTCCGGCGCTCATCGATTCCATCGACTCTGTCGACGATTCGATTTGCTGGTTCGCTGAATTCCATTTCCCTGGTTGATGCTGATTTTTGCCCAGTTCGCGCTGATGTTTATTCCGATCGTGTCGATGTTTGTTCCGTTCGCGCTGATTTTATTTCGGATCGTGTTGATGTTTGCTCTGCCGAGCCGAAGTTTTGCTCAGCTCATGCTGGCGGTTGCCCATTCCGAGTAACGACAGACCGTCCAAAGAGCAGAATTTTCCGCGGCCTCATCTCAGCAAACCTCCGACCCAGCAATCCACAGCGCGAACCGAGCCAACCCCAGCATCGAGCCAGCCAGAAAAACCTCGAACAGGCTCGACATCAGCTCTCACGATCCAAAAAACAGCGTGCGAACCGATCAACGAATCTCAAAGCGAGCAAACCATCGCTCGTATCGACCAAACGCCGGCTTGCGGCGGTCAAAAAAGACTACCGAGGCACGCAACAAGATCCTGGAAGCAGCCAGGCACCTCTCGTCAGGCGCCGGCCTGCATCGCGTATCGCTATTGAATGATGAGCCCACGGGGGCCTTGGCCGCACAGCTTAGCGTGAGATCCGTTGGGCCGATCCGTTCGGATCTCCCGGTCTGGCAAGGCTTTCCCGTCTTTCGCTGTGGTGGATCCGGATCGGCATCGGCATCGAACGCATTGTGCCGGGGCACCCCGAGCAGAATGGCGCACACGAGCGGATGCACCGTACGCTCAAAGCCGAGACGGCACGTCCACCCGAACAGACGATGGAGCGCCAGCAGAAGCGTTTCGACGACTTCCGCCGCGTCTACAACGACGAGCGACCACACGAGGCGCTCGGCCAGAAACGGCCGGCGACGATCTATCGCCCCTCACCA
>DASPMO010000019.1:0-22032 GCA_035627015.1 Thermoanaerobaculia bacterium
TCCACGCCGCGCTCCACGGGAACACCTCGGCCACCATCTTCTTGGCGATCTCCAGCGCCGCGGCGCCGTCCGTCACGCCGTGGAAGACGTCCATGCGCGAGCCCGGCTTCGCCTCGAAGACCAGGTTCCACGATGCGCCGCGATCCTTGTGGTAGTACGGCACGAAGAACGCCTCGCCGTCCGTGGCCAGCGCCTCGAACTTCACCGGCGCGAACGGGCAGTTCGGATACGGCCCCGCCCCGGTGACGGCGAACATGGCCAGGTTGCGCTGCGGCGCGTCGTAAACGGAGCGGGAGGCGTCGCGCGGGAAGAGCGCGGTCAGCTCCGACTTCCCCGCCGCGACGATGGTCAGGTCGTGCCGCGCGGCGATGGCATCGAGGCCCTCCAGCGTCACGTTCCCGACGACCAGCTCGCCGTCGAAGTCGTTCATCCAGCGATGACACTGCAGCCGCACGTCCATGGCCTGGAACGGCGTGCGCGGGCGGCCGAGGAGCTCGATCAGCGGCTTGCGGATCTTCGGGCAGAACGTGAGGAACACCCCCTCGCCCCGCGGCGCGACGGCGTCCCAGTGATTCAGCCCCAGCTCCCGCTCGTACGCCATGGCGATATCGAAGCGCGCGGCCGTGCCGGTGGGACGGCTCTCGTGCAGCCACTGCTCGGCGGTGCGGTCGGAGTAGAGCGTCACGTCGTAGCCGCGGCGCCGCAGGCCATGCGCGGCCACGAGGCCGATGATGCCGGAGCCGACGATGGCGACCTTTCGCATGCCTTCCATCCTACGGCCACGGCCGCGTCCGGTTGTGAAAGAACGGCGCCAGACCCGCTACGATACGCGCGCCTTGCCGCGCCGCACCGCCCTCCACGCCGCCATCGCCCTCCTCCTCTTCGGCTGCATCCCGGTGGTGGTGCGCGGGGTGGCCGCGAACGCGTACACGATCGGCATCGTGCGCCTGGCCGTGGCGACGTTCGGCCTCGTCTCGCTGATGGCCCTCCGCGGCGAGCTGCGGCGCGTACCGCCCCGCGACCTCCTGCGCCTGGCGATCATCGGCCTGCTCTTCTTCGGCCACTGGCTGACGCTCTTCCTCGGCATCAAGGCCTCGTCGGCGTCGATCGGCGCGATCGGCCTCTCGACCTACGGCGCCCACCTGCTCATCCTCGGCGCGATCTTCGGGGCGCGGGTGCGCGGGACCGACATCGTCGCCGTCCTCACCGCCATCGCCGGCGCCATCCTCGTCGTCCCGTCGTTCGACGCCACCGCGATCGGGATGATCCTGACCTCCTCGAGCGCGCTGATGTACGCCTCCCTCCCCCTCCTCCATCAGCGCTGGTCGCACATCGACACCCGCACACGCGCCCTCGGCCAGTTCTCTTTCGCCTTCCTCTTCTTCCTCTTCTTCCTGCCGAAGGCGGAGTGGACCCTCGGCGCGCGCGACTGGGCCGGCCTGCTCTTCCTGGCCATCGGCGTGACCCTGATCGGCCACAGCCTCTGGGTCTCCGTGACCACGCGCCTCTCCCCGTCGGCGACGAGCATCCTCTACTACGCCAACATCCCCATCGCCATCGTCCTGAGCGCCCTCGCCCTCGGCGAACGGCTCACCCCTCGCATCCAGCTCGGGGCGGCGCTGATCATCGGGGCGGGCGTGCTGGGGCTGGCGCGGCGCTCACGCCACTGAACGCGCTACGAGCACCACAACCCGAACCATTCCTCATACGGCGTCATCAGACGGCACTTCGTTTCGTCCGGCGTGCCGGTCGTGCTGCACGCGCGGCAGATCCAGTAGGAGCCGTTCCGGACGTACGCGTCGTAGCACTGCGTCTGGTTGGGTGGCTGGAAGCAGCCGGCGAACGTCCAGTCCGTGACCGGTTGCGGCTTGACGTTGGGAGCGGGAGCGGGAGCGGCCCCGAGGAGCAGGAGCGAGGAGAGCATCACCAGAACGAGAGCGCGTTTCATGGGTGCGATTCCTTTCTTCGTGAACGCCGGAGATCATCCGCGTGCATGCGGAGCGGTGTCAAGCGCGGGCTGAACCAAGCCGCACACGACGTCTTGCCGCGAATGGGCGGGCTGAAGCCCGCCCTACATCGAGCGCGTTTCTCGCGATACGCATGCTCGACGTAGGACGGGCTTCAGCCCGTCCCTCCCTGAACGCCAGACATTCAAAGTGACGCCGGAAGCAAAAGAAAGCGCACCGCAACGGACGAATGTCTGACCGCCAGACATTCAAAGCAACGCGGGAGCAAAAGAAAGCGCGCCGCGACTGACGAATGTCTGAACGCTCAGACATTCAAAGCGACGCGGGAGCAAAAGAAAGCGCGTCGCCACTGACGAATATCTGAGCGCCAGACATTCAAAGCAACGCGGGAACAAAAAAAAGCGCGCTGCGACTGACGAATATCTGAGCGCCAGACATTCCAAAGCGACGCGGGAGCAAAAGAAAGCGCGCCGCGACTGACGAATGTCTGAGCGCCAGACATTTCAAAGCGACGCGGGAGCAAAAGAAAGCGCGCCGCGATCGACGAATGTCTGAGCGCCAGACATGCACGACACGGCTGGAGCTGCGAACAGATGCGGCTCAGGGATTCGGAGCAGCGCGGGAGCTGCTGGAAGGTCGCGACTTACCAGCGTCGTCGTCAGTCTGCGGTAAGCTTCTCCTGCCCTGAGCAGAGATCTGAAGGACATCGCCGCCGAAGCGCTGGAATTGCCTCTGACCGCACGGGCTGAACTGGCCAGCCAGCTTCTGGACAGTCTCGACGAGCTCTCCGAAGAGGAGAACGACCAGCTCTGGGCAGAAGAAGCCGAGCGGCGGTATGCGGCTTACAAAGCAGGCCAAATCGAAGCCATGCCCGCTGAAGAGGTGTTCGCGCGGCTGCGGTCGCGAATGTAGGGCGGGCTTCAGCCCGCCTCTCGGGCGGGGCGGTGTGGAACATCGACGCTGACCGGAAGGGAATCCATTCTCATTTGGTGACCTCACGAAACACTGCCGGGGGCATCTTGTGCAGGGCGGTGAAGCGGCGGTAGAAGGTCGCCGTCGTCCCGAAGCCGGCCTTGAGCGCGATCTCCTTCATGGGGAGTTGGGTCGTACGGAGGAGTTGCGCGGCGTAAGCAAGACGCCTGGCACGGAGGAAGTTCCCCAGGGACATTCCGAGGATCGCGCCGGCGGTGCGGCTGATATAGGCGCGGTCTCGCCCGAGGAACTTCGCAAACTCCGAGACCCGCGCCGCAGTCCCCTGCCTGTAACAGTAGAGCAGATAGAGCGTCACGGCGCGGTCGAGCCGTTTGCGGTGGTCGTCGGTGAAGGTGCGTGGGTTGCGTCTCCGTTTCTTGGCCGCCATCGTTGTCCGTGAGAGGGAGTGGCGGGAACACACCTCCTCCTACCCCGGCGAAAGCGGAAATCTTCGCCGGGGAGCGGCGGATGGGTCAGCGTTCAGCCCACCGGAGCCCGCTGTGGACTAGCCGATCAGGACGCCGATTCGCGCTTGCAGCCAGAGGAAGAACAGGTCGAGGACAGCCGGCGGCTCGTCGGCCGCAGTGACGCCGATGGGGACGCCGATCCGCGCCTCGGGCGGTGGTGGCGGCGCGGGGACCGTGTCGCTCGCGGACGCAACGGGGACGGCGAGGGCGCAGACGAGGATGAGCAGAGCTACGCCACGCCGGAAAACGGGAGAACCACTACGCATGAGAGAACCCTCCTGATGCCAGCCGGGGGCTGGCGGCGATGTGAGGACGACGTGCCCTCAACTCACGAGGGTTCGGGGTTCTCGAAAAGTCTTTACACGGGTTTCGGAGGAGGGGCGAACACGAGATCCGGGTGCCGCTCAGCACGGCGCAGGAAGGCGCGCACCACGTGGAGATCCTCCTTCGTGAGCGTCCCCGCAGCGGCGGCTTCCTTGATGTACGAGATGGCGGTGAGCGCGCCTGTGAGCATCGCCGCCTTGTGGAAAATGGTGAAGAGGTGCCGGGCGAGAGGAACGATCTGCCGCATCTGCCCCGAGACGAGCAGACCCTCCGCGGTGTCGAGGCCGGCCAGCGCGGCGTCGGTCACCATCTGCCGTTGCTCGAACTCTGCGGTGACATCGCGCAGGCGACGGATCGCCTCGGCGGGCTTCCCTCCGTGCAGCAAGACGCGGGCGATGCCCCACTCCGTGCGCACCCGTTCGGTCGATGGTCCGACCTCGCGAAAGAGGACGAGAGCCTTGTGGAAGTACATGCTCGCTTCGCCGAGGTCGCGCTCCTCGATGAAGCAGTTCCCGAGCGCGTACGACGCGCGGGCGATCCACTCCGCGTCGGTGCGGTTCTCTCCGTACTCGAGGACGCGCCGATAGAGCGGCATGGCCGCTGCGATGTTGCGCGACTCGTAATGGACGTTCGCCCGCAGATAGAGGGCTTTCATGCGACGGTCGTCTTCCCCGCCATGCGCGAACCCGCGTTCCGCGATCTCCGCCATGTCCGCCGCCTCGTCGAGACGCTGCTGCTCGTAGAACACGGCTGCGCGCACGAACGCCACCGTCGCGAGCGGAACGCCGGCATCGGTGAGCTCCCGATACGCCCGCTCGGCGCGCTTGAGGGACTCCAACGCCTCGCGGAATTCGCCGAGCAGCCGCAGTGCGTTCGCACGCTCCTTCCAGGCGCTACCGATGACCTCGTAGATCGCGCGGCTCGGGTACGTCTCTTTGGGCAACGCTTCCGCGACCGCGATGGCAGCGTCTGCGTAAGTCAGCGCGACGATGGGCTCGTTCTCGCAGACGCCGTGCGCCGCGTCCGTGAGTTTGCGGGCAACGCCGCCCGTGAGGAACCGCTTCTGCGTCGCGAAGTTCGTCCACGCAATCGTCGCAGGGTTCGCGAGCAGCGGGGCGAGCACCTGCTCCGCCGCTCGGTCTTCCTCTGTGATGCGTGCGCCCAGCGCCATGAGGGAATCGTACGTAGCCGAGCCGACCACGGGTTCCCATACGTCGCTGTCGCCCAAATCCGCTTCGCGGACCGACACGAAGTCAAGATCCGCCTGGCACTCGAAGCACACGGCCGTGTGGTTGCGGATGGCGGCTCCGCGCTCGGGGGATACTGCTGCGGGATTGAATGCGTACAGTGCGAGCTCGCCCTTGGGAATGTGGTCGTCCACGCTCAAGACCTCTCCGTCATGGACTGGTAAGCCGCAAGCGCGCGCTTCCTGCATCGATGAAGAAGGACGAGGACCGTCGCGGGGCTGGAGCGGAGCCGGTCCGCGATCGCGCGAGTGGTCTCGCCATTCATGTAATAGCCCTCGAGGAGATCGCGGCACTTCGCGCCGACGCAGCCGAGGATGCGCGACAGCAGCACCTTGCTGTGCACTTCCCGGAGCAGCGCATCGGACGGCGTTGCGGCGCACGGCGTCTCGCCGCAGAAGATCAGGCCCGCCGCATCCGCTTGCTCCCAATACTTGCGGGACGCGTTGCAGATCGCGCCGACGAGATAGCGCTCGGGGGCCTCCACCGTCGTCCAGCGCAGGAAGTAGGTCGCGAAGACGTCGTGGACGAGCGGCTCGACGTCTTGCACCGGAATGCCAAACTTCTTCGCCGCAATCTTTCGAAGCAGGGGTCCGAATCGCAGGTACGCCTCCTCAAACTGCGACGGAACACCAGACACAGCCGGTTCCCCCGACCGTTGTGACGGTGGTATCCGTCCCTCATTGTGGGGTTCCTGCATCCCTCTCTCCTCACAGGAGTGACGGAAAGTCCGCGTTCGCTACCTCCTGCCGTATGACAGTCACGAAATGAGAATCCGTCCCAGGGGCGGCGGGCACCGAATGTGAGCCGTGAATTCCCGGGATGCCGCTACAACAAGACGCGGATACGAGACATGCCGGACCGGCGCCCCATCATTGTTCCGCCCTCCCCAGAGACGCTCCGCAGGTTCTTCCGGGAGCGTCAGCCATCGACCATCGCCGAAGCGGCAGTCCTCGCCGGGTGGACGCGCGCGCAAGTGAAACAACGCGCGGTCGATGAGGACGCGCTGCTGCGCGACGGTCTGGTCCGGTGGAAGGATCTCGCTGCATGGGTCCTGGAGGCCTGGCCGCGTCGTTGGGTGCTGGACACGCTCGGAGACGACGCGAGCCTGCTGCCGCTCGGGCTGCATCTCGGTGCCATCGCGCTCGAAGTCCCATCCTATCTCGCGCACGCCTACAACGTGCAGTGGCGCGTGGAACCGATGCCTCACCGGATGCGCCGGCCCGAGAACCTGTCCGACTACATGGCGGACTTCCTCCATCGCGTCCTGGACGACACCACCCTTGCGGTCATGCAGCACGACGCCGACTTCCGCGCTGCCTACGAGTATCCGCGAGAAGACGACGATGCGTAGGCAACACATCCACGCGTGCCGATCTTCAGCTGGACGTGAAACAGCACTTGGGAGCTGTTCATATGCTCCTCCCGCGCTGCCATGAGGCGATTCGACATCCGCTGGTCAGTCGGCCGACGCCAGCCGCGCGATCACACGGTCGAGGTGTCGGGTGACTTCCATCCAGGCATCGTCGGCGCGCTCGTGCTGGCTGACGGCTTTACCGCCGGGAAGGATGGCCTGGAGCTCGCCGAGCTCCAGCTTGTCGGCGCGGCAGGGGCGGACGACGATCGGCACGACGACGCGGTCCTGCCGCGCCAGGATGGCAGGCATTTCCTTTTCCATCGCGTACTCCGAGGCGAGGAAGGAGGGGCTCAGCAGCACGATGGCGATGGCCGACCGTGCGATCTCGTTGCCGATCTCCCGCTCCCACATCTGGCCGGCGTCGATCTGGCGGTCGGCCCAGACGTTCAACTCGCGCCGGCGCTCGAATGGCACCAGCGCTTCCCTCAGTTGATCGTAGTAGACGGCGTCTTTGTGCGAGTAGCTGATGAAGACCGGGATGCGCTCGAACAGCTGGCGCACGTTATGGACGCGCGGCACTCCGGGGAGATCGACGCCGTCGAGCAATTTCTTGACGTTGAAGTCGACCAGGTCGGCGCCGATCTCCACGGCGATTTGCTTGCGGTTGGCGCGCTCGTATTTGAGCAATGTCTCGTAGTTCACCGCGGAGCCGGGATGCCCGGGGACCGGTACCTGCTCGGTCACGGGTAGCTTCGCGTAGGAGTTGTGCAGACGCTCGAAGTGATCGCGAATGATGCCCAGCAATTCGCGGCGGCCATTCGGCGCGCCGGCCACGCGAATGGTCACGGTGCGGCCTTGGACGTCTCCACGGACGAGGGCCCGGCAATTGGCGCGCTCGAGCACGACTCCCGTCCTCCATGCCGCCTTCGGCTGCCGATGCACGTACGTGTCCACGATGAACCGCGGCAGCAACCCCTCGGGCAGCACGGCGTCATAGCGATAGATGAAATTCAGACACTCCTCGGCGACGAACTGCTGCTCGAGGTCCGCCGGCTCTTCCTTGGTCAGCAGTTCGGGGATCAGATGGAGATGCCCCTGGTCATCGAGCGGGTGGGAGAGCTGAAACTTGCGCATCAGCGCGAGGAGAAACGGGTGCAGACGCTTCGGATAGGCACGCGCCGGCAGGATCTCAGCGAAGGAGTCGAGGGTGAATTTGCCGCCGGCCTCGCGCAGTGATGGAGCATTGAGCATCTGATAGATGCCCTTCGTCACCCACTTCGGGTTGAGCACCCCGAACCCGCGCAGCGTCTCGTCATGCCGGTACGACAGCATCAGGCCGAGGGCGTGCAGGCTGTCGGCGAGATCCTCCTGGTCCTTTGCCTCAGGCACGCCACGATCGCGGCAGAACGCGCGAAAGTCATCGAAGGTGATCCAGTCTTTTTCATGTTCCGGCAACTCTTCCTTGATCCGCCGCCACTCCTTCGGCCACGCCGCCTTCAGACCTTGGAGCGCGGAGGCCTGCCTGCAGATCTCTTCGCGCAAGGCGGTCATGCCACGGCCGCTCTTGCTGTCGGTCTCGATGAACACGAGATTGCGGCCGTATTTCTCGCGCAGCAGCTCGCGGTTCAGCTCCACTGGATAGTCGTCGCTTTTGTGCAGGAGGACGATGGTCGGGACGTCTCCCGCAAACGAGCGGACGAGCGAGAGCCAGTATTCGGCGTCGTGGTCTTCGGTGCCCTCGCGGCCGGTGATGAGCACGAGATAGAGAGCGCGCTCGGTCATGAAGAACCGATGCGTGCCGTGCATGATCTCCTGGCCGCCAAAGTCCCAGATGTGGGCGCGGACGTCGTCGCCGTCGATGGTCACCGGCCAGTCCGTGATCTGGATTCCGGGAGTGCGCTTGAATTCCTTGAAATTGTTTTCGATGAGGCGGTGCACCAGCGACGTCTTTCCGACGCCGCCACGGCCTACGAGAATGAGCTTGAATTCATTGAGGGGAAGAGCCGCATCGCCGCGGGTGCGGAAGTAGTAGTTGAGGATTCGTTTGGCGTCGCCCGTACCCGTGATTTCCCCTGGGAGATCGAGACGCGGGTTCTCTTCAACGTCGAGTGTTTCCAGATGCGGCAGATCTGCTAACCATGCGGGAAGCGCAGCCAGGTCATTTCTCCAAAAACCCAGTACTCGGAGGTGCGTCAACTCAGCAATCCATTCTGGGAGCGTCGTTAGATGATTCCTCTCCATGTCGAGGATCACAAGGTTTCTAAGGTCGCGCACACCGGCCGGCACCGAGCGCAGATTCAGCCCTGCCAGGGCGAGTTGCGTGCGCCCTCTCCGGCGATACTCCTCGATCCGCGCAAGCGCTTCCCGCTCTCCGTCAGCGTGCTTCCCCATCCCCCCATTATCCCCCCCGCATCTGCTCCAGAATCGCCAGCATCGCCACCTGCCTCATGAACTCGCGCGTCTCGGCGTCCGCGCGCTCGTAGGAGCGGCGCAGGATGGCCACCTCCTCTTCCGGCGTCGTCTCGGAGATGGTGATGCCGTCGATGGGTTGGTTGGGGTCGCGGGTGATGGTGCGGTGCCAGCCCTGGTTGGTGTAGCGCAGACAGAGAAAGCGCGTGGCGACGGCGGACTGGCGCGGCTTGGCGTGGCGGGTGGGTGGGGCGTCGCCGCGGAGGTTGGCTTCCCACTCGTTCACCTGCTGCTCGGCCTCGTGGACGAGGAGTTGGAGGAGGAGCTCGCGCTCGCGCTCGCCGAGGTCGTTGAAGGCGATGCCGCTCTGGTAGACGATGCCCGTCTTGGCCGGCAGGAGGACGGAGTGGCGGACCGTACCTACGGTGGTGAGTGGGCCGCAGACGAACGGGTCGGTGCGGCCGACGTCGAAGCGGCCGGCGTGCTCGAACTTCGCGCCGCCGAGGCCCATCTCCAGGACCAGCACCTCGTCTTCGCCGAACTGGCCGCGCCGTGGATTGCGGAGGATGACCCTCGGGGATTGTCTCTGCATTTTCTGACGGAGGGGAGGCTATGCCCCCCTCCGTCAGAATCGCGTTACTGTTTCGTCATGCGCTTCCGTGGAGTCTCGGACTCGGACTGCGCGCCCGAGGTCATCGGGGGCGGGAAGCCGCGCTTGCGCATCAGCGCGTCGATCTTCGGGTCGCGGCCGCGGAAGCGGCGGTACCCCTCGGCCGGATCGATGGTATTGCCTACCGAGAAGATGTTCTCGCGCAGCCGCGTGGCCACGCCCGGGTCGTAGAAGCCGCCCCCTTCGCGGAACGCCTCCGCCGCGTCGGCCGTGATCACGTCCGACCAGAGATAGCTGTAATAGCCGGCCGAATAGCCGTCGCCCGAGAAGACGTGCAGGAACTGCGGCGGGCGGTGGCGCATCACGAGCTGCCTCGGCATCCCGAGCTCCGCCAGCGTCTCACGCTCGAACCTGTCCGGGTCGATGGTCTGGTTGCCGGCCAGGTGCATCTTCATGTCGACGAGGGCACTGGAGAGGTACTCCGTCGTGGCGAAGCCCTCGTTGAACGTCGCGGCGCGCTCGATCTTCTCGACCAGCGCGCGCGGGATCGGCTTGCCGGTCTGGTAGTGCACGGCGTAGCGGTTCAGCACCTCGGGGGTGGAGAGCCAGTGCTCGAGGAGCTGCGAGGGGAACTCCACGTAATCGCGCGCCACCGCCGTGCCGGAGACCGACGGATAGGTCACGTTCGAGCTGAGGCCGTGCAGCGCGTGGCCGAACTCGTGGAACATCGTCTCCGCGTCGTCCCAGGAGATGAGCACCGGCTCGCCCGGCTTCCCCTTCACGAAGTTCGAGTTGTTCGAGACGATGGTGGTGACGTCGCCCTGGAAGCGCTCCTGGCTGCGGTAGGCATTCATCCAGGCGCCGGAGCGCTTGCCCGGGCGCGCGAACGGATCGAAGTACCAGAGGCCGATGTGCTTGCCGCTGGTGCGGTCCGTGACCTCGTAGACCGACACGTCGGGGTGGAAGACCGGGACGTTGTTGACGGGCGTGAAGCGGAAGTTGAACAGCTCCCCGGCCACCCAGTGGATGGCCTCGCGGAGCTTGTCGAGCTGCAGGTACTGCTTGACCTCGTTCTGGTCGAGGGCGTACCGCTCCTTGCGGACCTTCTCCGCGTAATAGCGGTAATCCCACGGCTCGATGGTGATCTTCGCCCCCTCGCGGTTGGCGATCTTCTGCATGTCGGCGACTTCCTGCTTCACGCGGGCCACGGCGGGGGTCCAGACCTCTTCCATCAGCTCCATGGCTTTCTCCGGCGTGCCGGCCATGGCGTTCTCCAGGCGCCAGTGGGCGTGCGTCGGGTAGCCGAGGAGATTGGCGCGCTCGGCGCGGAGCTTGAGGATCTTCGTGATGTTGGAGTTGTTGTCGTGCTCGTCGCCGTTGTCGCCGCGCATGATGAACATGCGCCACGCTTTCTCGCGCAGGTCGCGGCGCTGCGAGTACGTGAGGAACGGGTCGACGGCCGAGCGGGTGTTGTTGATCACCCACTTGCCCGGCATCTTGCGCGCCTCGGCGGCGGCGGCCGCGGCATCGCGCTGCGACTGCGTCAGGCCGGCCAGGTCGCGCTCGTTGTCGAGGACCAGGTAGCGGTCCGTCTCGTCGGCCAGGACGTTCTGGCCGAAGGAGGTGTAGAGGTTGGCCAGTTCCTGGTTGATCTCGGAGAGGCGCTTCTTGGCGTTCGCATCCAGTCTGGCGCCGGCGCGGACGAAGTTCGTGTACGTCCGCCACGTCACGCGCTGCTGCTCGGGCGTGAGGCGCGACTTCGCCGGCGAGTTGTACACGGCCTCGATGCGCCGGAAGAGCTTCTCGTTCTGCGTGATCTCGTCGTAGAAGGCGGCCAGGCGCGGCTCCATCTCGCGCTCTACCGGCTGGAACTCGGGCGAGCTCATGTTCGAGCTCCAGATGCCGTAGATCCCGCCGACCCGGTCGAGCGTGCGGCCGCTGTTCTCCATGGCCGCGATGGTGTTCTCGAAGGTGGGCGGCGCGGGATCGTTGGCGATGCGGTCGATCTCGCGGAGCGTGTCTGCCATGGCCCACTCGAGCGCCGGCTTGAAGTCCTCGATGCGGACCTTGTCGAACGGCGGCACGCCGCCGTAGGGCCCGCTCCACGGCTGAAGGAGCGGGTTGTCCGGCATCGGTGCCGCGGCCGGCTCGGCCGGAGGCGCCGGCGGCGTCTCGGCCGTGGCCGTGGACTCCACCACCGGCTGAGGCTGCGCTTCCTGGGCTACGTCTGTGCTGCGCGTTGAGGAACAACCGGCCGCGAGCGCGGCCACGAAGATGGCGATGAGTTTCTTTCGCATGCGCGAAGACTATTCACGAGCCGTGCGCACGCGCAACCGCGGAGGCGGGACACGCCGATCACAGTGGACCGCCGGCGTCCTCGCCGGCTGTCTGCGCAGGCGTCCCGCCTGCGCCCCCGGTGGGTGGCGGCGGGACGCCGCCACTGACAGCCGGCGGGGACGCCGGCGGTCCACCTAGCGGTCGACGTCGCGGATGAAATCGATCACTCCGGCAAACCACGTCTGCTGGTCGTCATACAGCGCCATGTGGCTGCCGTTCGCGCAGTAGAGGTAGCGGCCGTTCGGGAACTGGGAGGCCATCCACTCCATGTGCTTCGGGTCCATGGTGTCGTGGCGAGCGCCGATGACGAGCGTGGGAACGGTGATGCGCTTCAGGTCGGCGGAGCGGTCCCAGTTCACCAGCTTCCCGCTGGCCCCGAGCTCGCTCGGCCCCTGCATCGGCACGTAGACCTTCGGGTTGATCCTGGACATGGCACGCGTGACGGGATTCGGCCATTGCGCGGCGGGGATGCGCAGGAAGTGCTTCTCGTAGTGATGCGGGACCAGCAGTTCCATGTAGCGCGGGTTCTGCGTGTCGCCCGTCTCCTCGAGCCGCTGAATCTCCGCGAGCGCGGCCTGGTCGAGTCCCGGCATCAGCACCCTCTTCGCGTATTCGTTGTACGCGGGGATGCTGGCCATCATGTTGGAGACGATCAGTCCCTTGAGGTGGTGCTGGTACTTCAGCGCGTACTCGATGCCGAGCAGGCCGCCCCACGACTGGCCGAGGAGGTAGAAGTTGTCTTTGTCCAGGCCGAGGGCCTGGCGCACCTGTTCGACTTCCTCGACGAAGCGCGGCAGCTCCCACAGCTCCGGCTCGTCCGGCTGATCGCTGTACGCCGACCCGAGCTGGTCGTAGAAGTAGTACTCGATCCCCTCGGCCGGAAAGAAGCTGTCCATCACCTCGTAGTACTCGTGCGTGGCGCCGGGCCCGCCGTGCAGGAGGAGCACCTTGATGCGCGGGTTGTTGCCGGTGCGCTTCGTCCAGACGTTGAAGGTGCCTTTCGGCGTGGTGATGGGGATCATGCGCACGCCGCCGGCCTGGATGCCGGGCTCGCGGGGGGTGAAGTAGTTGGAGGGTTGCGTGGTCGTGCACGCGGCGAGGAGGAGCAGGAGTGCCGGGAGGAGTCGTTTCATCGATGCATCCTTATGTGGACCGCCGGCGTCCCGCCGGCTGTCTGTGGCGGCGTCCCGCCGCCACCCCACCGGGGGCGCAGGCGGGACGCCTGCGCAGACAGCCGGCGGGGACGCCGGCGGTCCACTTACCTTTCACCACTTTCTTTTCACACCGAGCCCTTTCGCATTTCCCACAGCAGGTGACTGATGTACGCGCGGCGCGTCTCGCCGGTCGTGACGATCAGCAGCTTGGTGATCTTCAGCTCCAGCGGGTCGGTGAACAGCAGGATCAGCATCTCGCGGATGAAGCTCGTGCCGAGGGTGATGTCGTTGTCGGTGCCGACCCCGAGGCGGAGGCCCTTCTTCTCCCACCACGAGAAGGGGTGGTCGCTGTAATCGGTCAGCTCGCCGGTGAGCTTCTTGTTCGACGACGGCAGGGAGATCAGCGTGAGGCGCTTGTCGATCATGCGGTTGAGCACGTCGTGCTGGTAGGTCTCGACCTCGCGCGCGTGGTGGAACTTGGTCTTCGTGGCCAGCGTGATCTCGCGCTCGCTCAGCGGCGTGCCGTGCACGAGCTTGTCGCGGATCGGCTCGCGGCCGGTGCTGAAATCCATGTCCATCAGCTCCGCGTAGGCGCGCGAGCCGGGCGCGATCGGCTGGCCCTCCTGGTTCGCGCGCACCATGCGCTGCAGGATGGAGTGGAAGTAGAAGTTCGGGTTGATGCCGAGGGAGAGACCGTGCTCGATGGCGTCGACGTGCCAGATGTTCATGGCGTTGTCGACGGCCTGCACGCCGTGGCGCAGCGTGTCCCACGTCTCGCCGTGATGGCTGCGCGTGCGCAGGCCGTACGCCTGCAGCTTGCGCATGCCGACGCGCAGCTCCTGGAAGTGCACTTTCCGGTAGAAGCCGCGCTCGTTGCCGACGGTGTCCGCCTCGGTGACGACCTCGCGCAGCTCGGGATGCTTCTTCAGCAACTCGATGATCTGCCGCACCTGGTCGTCGAAGCTCTCCCGCTTCGACCCGTACTTTGTGGCGTCGTAGAAGCCCGGCTCCTTGCGGAAGCTCGGCGAGAGGATGAAGCGGAAGGCCGGCATCTCGGACTGAAAGTCGCGGAAGCCTTCGTACAGCCCGAGGAGCACGTCCTCGGGCGTCAGCTCGGCCAGGCCGGGGATCTGCTCGGACGGGTCGGTGGTCTCGCGGAAGAGCGTGAACTTCAGCCGCAGCGCGCCGACGTTCGAGGAGCGATAGAGCCGCGAGGCCATGTGGTACGCGGCGGCGCGGTGCGCCTCCCGCGTGGTCAGGATCAGCTTCGGCAGATAGAGGATCTGCAGGTAGCGGTCGAAGCGGTCCTCGTCGCGGAGGCGGATCAGGCGATCGACGTCCCGCGCGCTCCGGATCGGCAGCGCCCCCTCGCCGTAGACGCGGGCGATGCGCTCCTCGTAATTCGCGCGATGCGGGCCGTTCAGCAGCGGCTCGAGCCGCGACCAGACGAACTCCGCGTCGAGCGAGCCGGTGAGGTGAATGTGCTCGTCGCGGAAGGGAATGGGGAAGGCGCGGAAGAACGCCTCCAGCGCCTGCGACACGGGATGCGCGAACAGCGCGTCGATGGAGGCGCGGCCGAGGCGGAACTCGCCGAGGCGGCCGTGGAACTCGCGGATCGGCGCGGCCAGATCGGGCTCCAGCAGCGGCGAGTTGTTGCCCAGGACGAGTGTGTCCTCGAGCGACAGGCCGCTGGTCTCGCTGATCAGTTGCGTGAGGAACGACGTGAGGCGGGGAACGAGCTCGTTACCGTTGTTCATTCAGCAACAGCACCAGCTCCAGCATGCGCATGTCCGTGGTGGCGTCGGAGGCGACGCGATACTCGCCGTCGCGCTCTTCGATGGCGCCGAGGCGCACCAGGTCGTTGCGGCTGATGCCCGCCTCGCGCGCGAAGGCGCGCCACTGTTCGGGACACTCGGCCTCGAGCTCGGCCTCGGTCAGCAGCGTCTCGCGCGCGCAGTTGTAATGCTCGCACCCGAACTGCTCCCCGCACTGCTCGCACGGCGGCGGGTCGTCGAAGTCGTGCAGCTCGTCCTCGGTCAGCCGCCGCAGCACGCCCGACTTTTTCTCGCGGACGTAGTGCAGGCCGCTGTCGCTGCGGGAGAGCAGCTCGAGGCGGGGGTTGTGGGGGCGGTCAGTCATGGGTCGAGCATATCGCAGGAGGTTGCTGGTTGCTGTGTTGCTGGTTCGTTGCGCTGCATGGCCTGAAACCCAGGCAGCACCACGAACCAGTCACCAGCAACCAGCAACAGCCTCTCAGGCCGCGTACGCTTCGTCCTGCTCGATCCGCGACAGCACCCAGTCGAACTCACCCGTGGTCAGCTTCCCGCCGCAGTACGGGCAGATGCCGGTGGCGCCGAGCGCGACTTTGGCGCCGCAGTTGGGGCAGGAGCGCGCGGCGGTGCCGCTCACGCTGGCGCCGCGGCTGCGGATGAACGTCCAGTACTCGCTCCAGCGCCGCACGTCGGACTTCGACCCCGCTACGACTTTGCCCCCCTCATCCACCGTGTGGTCGCGTCCCTCGGCCCAGATGCGGACGGTGATCGACTCGTAGAAGGCGTCGGCGTCAATCTTCACCGGCTCGACGCGCAGCACGCGGAACTCGGCCACCACGTTGCGCAGCTTCTGCCGGCGGTAGGCGTCGATCCAGTAGCGGTGCATCTGGAAGAGGCTCTCGCTCTCGAGCGGGCGGACGCGCTCCCAGTCGCGCGCCGTCCAGGCGTCCTGCAGCTCGGTAGCGACCTCGCGCACGCGCTGCTCGAAGGCGCGCCAGTCGAAGCCGGGATTCGACTCGTTGAAGGACTTGCGGCGCTCGCCGAAGTGATGCTGGAAGCGAGTGGGCGCATCGGTCCCGACCTCCGGGACGTTCGACGTGAGCAGCGGCCCGCGCGCCTCGCGGCTGAGGAGCGTGATGCCGCGGACGTACCACTGGAACGCGCCGTCCTGGATCTTCGCCCCGCAGTACTCGCACGCGCCGTCGGTGCGCGTGGCCAGCGCGGCGCCGCAGCGCGGGCAATGATCGGCCTTGGCCTTCTCCGGCGGCGGCGAGAGGATGTCGCGGCGGCGCTCGAGCGTCCACTGCTCGACGGCGTACCAGCTCTGCTCCCCTGCCTCGCTCAGCTCCGTGTAGTTGCTCTCGTACACCACCGTGGCGGTGACGTTCGGCCCGTCGAGGCCACGCAGCCCGGTGACCTTGAACGAGCCGACGACGATGCCGCGTACCTCGCGCAGCCCTTTCGGATTGCGCGAGCGCAGCGCATTGCGCGCGCCGGCGCTGAGGTACGGCGCGTAGCGGTCGAGGTCCCCCGTCCCGCGCGCGGCATGCGCCCGCGCGTAGAGCGAGTAGCAGAAGTCGCTGAAAGTGATCTCGGAGAAGTTCGGGTCGAATTTGCGCAGCTCGTCCATGCGCGCCACACGTTCCTCGCGATGCGTCGTGGCCCTGTGGATGGCCTTCATGTTCGGCCGGCTGCGCAGCCATTTGATGATGGCCAGGATGACGATGATGTCGACCGGGATGCCGATGAGCGGGTACTCGACCGTGAGCCAGAAGAGGAACCGGAAGAGGTACCAGAGCAGCTCCAGCGGGATGCCGTCGCCGCCGCCTCCCCCGCCGGAGCTGCCGCCGCCGGAGTACGAGTCGCCACCGCCGACGCGCGCGAGCGCGTCCGCCGCAAACAGCAGAAGGAGGACCAGCCACTTCATTCGGTCACGAACCGCGGGACGTTGCACAGCTCGTCCTGGTCTCCCTCCCGGATGGGCATGTGCCGCTCGAGCAGCGGCGCGAGGGCGCGCACGACCTCGACCAGCGTTTCGGTGGTGGCATGTTTCGCCCGCGCCTCGGCGGCCAGGCGGTTCCACTCCAGCACCGGCACGGCCTCGAGGATCCCGCGATCGGCGAGCAGCTCGATGCGCCGTTCGAGGATGGAGAGGTAGACCAGCACGCCCGTCTCTTCACTCGTGTGCATGATGCCGCGGTCGTGAAAGACCGACGCCGCGACGAGCCGCACGCGCTCGGCGCGCTCTTTCTCCGTGGTCATCCACCTGCGGATGGCCATGCTGCGCTGCGAGAGGAACAATCCCGCGAACCACACCAGCGCCACGTCCACCGCCACCCACACCGGCGCGAACGGCCAGGGGGAGAAGAGCAGCACCAGCAGCGCGATGAACGCCAGCAGCGACGCGAAGCGCGCATCCGCGTGCGCGTAGGAGCCGGAGCGCCCCCGCACCTCCACCACCACCTCCGCGCACGAGCAGCGCTCGAGCTCGTGGATGGCGTCGGAGATGGCCTGGGTGACCGTGGAGTCGAGCTGCTTCACTGCGGCGATTATATGGAGTGCGCGAGCGCCAGCTCGCGCTCTCCATTGCCGCAGCGCCAGCTGCGGCAGCTTGCGCTGCCTCAATCGAGAGCGGCAACTGGCGTTGCCGCACTCCATACCTCGCCGGGGTGGAGCACCTGGAAGTGCGGGCCGCCCTCCCCCAGTGACGCCCGCAGCACCTGCACCGGCTCGTCCTGGCCGTCGTCGCCGAGGTCGAAGGTGTAGTAGTGCATGGGGATCGAGACCTCGGCCTCCAACGCGATGGCCGCGCGGACGGCGTCGCGTGGAGAGATGTGCACGCCGCACATGAACCACTCCGGCCGAAACGCGCCGATGGGGAGCAACGCCAGGCGAATCGGTCCGAAGCGCTCGCGGATCAGCTCAAAGTGCGGACCGCAGCCGGTGTCGCCGGCGAAGTAGACCGGGCCTTGCGGAGTCTCCAGGACGAAACCGCACCAGAGATTCGCGTCGCGGTCCGTGAGGCCGCGGGAGGAAAAGTGCTGCGCGGGGACGCAGTGCAGGCGCACATTCCCGGAGAGCGGCGCCGAGTCCCACCAGTCGAGATCCGTCGCCCCCTTCAGGAACGCGGCGTTCCCGAGGCCAACGAACATCCGCTGGCACCGCAGGCGGCGGAGTGTGCCGACGTCGAGATGATCGTAATGATTGTGGCTGATGATCACCGCGTCGATCGGCGGGAGGTCTTCGAAGCGGATGCCGGGCGCGTGGCGCCGCTTCGGTCCCGCCCACTGCACGGGGCTGCAGCGCCGCGACCAGATCGGGTCGGTCAGGATGTTGACGCCCGCGACCTGGATGAGGAACGTGGCGTGATTCACCCAGGTCACGCGGAGATCATCCACGCGCGTGGGCGGCACCGAGGGCGTGATCTCGCGCCACTCGTCCCACCGGCCGTGATCGCGGTTCAGCAGCCAGCGGAGCATGTCGAAGAAGCCGGCGTGCTTCGTCGGCTTCAGGTTCAGGAAGCGTTTCCCGTCGAAGTGGTCCGACCGCGGCCCGCGGTATTTCGGCGCGGCAAACAGCATCAACGGTTGACCGTGCTCATGTCGGGATAGCGCTCGCCCGCGGCGGCGCCTTTCGGGGCGATCTCGTCGATGCGGCGCAGCTCCTCCTCGCTCAAGGCGATGTCGTGGGCGCCGAGGTTCTCCTCGAGGAACTGCACGCGCTTCGTGCCGGGGATCGGGACGATGTCGTCGCCGCGGTGGAGCACCCACGCCAGCGCGAGCTGCGACGGCGTCACGCCCTTCTCCTTCGCCAGCTCCTCGATGCGCTTCACGAGGTCGAGGTTCTTCTGGAAGTTCTCTCCCTTGAAGCGCGGCGCGTGGCGGCGGTAGTCGTTCGGCTCGAGGTCGTCGATGCTGCGGAAGCGTCCCGTCAGGAAGCCGCGGCCCAGCGGGCTGTAGGCGACGAAGCCGATGCCGAGCTCGCGGATCGTCGGCAGGATCTCGTCCTCGGGATCGCGGCTCCAGAGCGAGTACTCGGTCTGCAGCGCGCTGATGGGATGCACCGCCTGCGCGCGGCGGATCGTCGCCGGCGCGGCCTCGGACAGGCCGAGGTAGCGCACCTTTCCTTCGCCGACCAGCTCCGCCATCGCCCCCACCGTCTCCTCGATCGGCACCTTCGTGTCGACGCGGTGCTGGTAATAGAGATCGATGACGTCGACGCCGAGGCGCTGCAGCGATGCGTCGCAGGCCTGGCGCACGTAGTCGGGATGGCCGCTGATGCCGAGGAACTCCCCCTGCTCGCCGCGCATGTTGCCGAACTTCGTGGCCACGGTGACCCGATCGCGGCGGTCGCGGATGGCGCGGCCGACCAGCTTCTCGTTCGTGAACGGCCCGTACATGTCGGCCGTGTCGAGGAACGTCGCGCCGAGCTCGATGGAGCGATGGATGGTCGCGATCGCCTCCGACTCGTTCGCGCTGCCGTAGAACTCCGACATCCCCATGCAGCCGAGGCCGATGGCGGAGACGGTGAGACCCTGATTGCCGAGCTTGCGTTGGTTCATACCGGTATCGTGGTTGCACCCTCCTCGCCAGGAGGTATACGCATGGAAATCCAATGGCAGAAAGACGTCGATGGGGCCCTGCGCGACGCGAAGGAGTCGGGGCGGCCGCTGCTGCTCGACTTCAGCGCCGCACCGATGTGAGGGGGATGCGCTCGGCTGGATGCCGAGGTCTATACGGATCCCCAGGTTGCACAGTTCATCACCGAGAGCTTCATCCCCGTCCGCGCGCACGTGAAGGAGAACTCGGCCGCCTTCGAGCGGTTCGGCGCGCAGTGGACGCCCACCATCCTCATCCTCGACCGTGACGGCGCCGAGCGCCACCGCATCGAGGGCTTCCTTCCCGCCGAGGACTTTCTGGCGCAGGTACGGCTCGGGCTGGCGCATGCCGCCCGCACGCGCGGCGACTTTGCCGACGCGGAGAAGCGCTACCGCGAGCTGAGCGGCGGCGAGGGGGACGTGGCGGCGGAGTCGCTGTACTGGGCAGGCGTGTCGCGCTACAAGTCGACCAACGACCCGTCGGCACTCGGCGAGACGGCGCAGGCGTTCGGCACGCGCTTCACCGATTCGGCGTGGGCGAAGAAGGCCTCGGTCTGGAAGTCGTGAGAAGCGTGCTGCTGCTCGGTGCCACGGGACTCGTCGGCCGCGAGCTGCTCTCGCTGCTCCTCGATGACGGCGACGTGCAACGCGTCGCCGTCATCGCTCGCCGTCCCTCCGGAACGAAGCACCCGAAGCTCGCCGAGCACGTCTTCGATCTCGGCGAGATGGACGCGCACGCGGAGCTGTTCCGGGTCGACCAGCTCTTCTGCGCCCTCGGCACGACCATCAAGCTGGCCGGTACGCAGGAGCGGTTCCGCGTCGTCGATCACGACTACGCCGTCACCGCCGCGCGCCTCGGCAAGGCACACGGCGCGCGGCACTACCTGCTCGTCAGCGCCCTCGGCGCGAACGCCGAGTCGCGCGTCTTCTACAACCGCGTGAAGGGCGAGGTGGAGCGCGACATCATCGCGCTGGGCTACCGCAGCACGACCATCGCCCGCCCGTCGCTGCTCCTCGGCAACCGCGACGAATACCGCCGCGGCGAGCGCATCGCCTCGAAGTTCGCCTGGCTCACGCCGTCCAAGTACAAACCGGTCCAGGCCAGGGACGTGGCCAAGGCGCTGGTGCGGCTGGCGCGCGAGGACGCACCGGGAGTGAACATCGTGGAGTCGTCCGCGCTGCGGTCGGGCTAGCGTCCCGGCTCATCGATCTGCTCGAAGGTTGTACTGTCCGATGACTCCGATTGCTTTCAACCACGCTTCGGCGAGCGGGGCCCACGCCGTTGCGGTCGAGGCGATGCGGCGCAATCCGAACGCATGGCCGCCGTTCGCGAAGATGTGGACCTCCGAGGGGACTCCGGCTTTGCGCAGCGCCGCGGCGTAGGCGAGCGAGTTCTCCACCGGGTTCATGGGATCGTCGTACGCGTGAACGAGGAACGTAGGCGACGTATGGTCCGTCACTTGGATGTCGGGATTGGGTATGAAGCTTTTGCGTTGCGCCACGCGTCCCGGATAGAGCACGAGCGCGAAGTCCGGCCGCGAGCTCGTCTGGTCCGCGTCATCGACGGCCGGATAAAGGCGATCGAAGCGCGTGCTGGCCATGATCGCCATGTGCGCGCCGGCGGAGAAACCGATGACGCCGATCCTGTTCGGGTCGATGCGCCACTCCGCCGCGCGCGAGCGCACGATGCTCATCGCTCGCTGGGCGTCCACGTGCGCCGGGGGGCACTCGCGGTAGGGACCTTGATGCTCGCAGGGAACGCGGTACTTCAGTAATGCGCACGCGATTCCGTTCGAGATCAGCCAGTCGCAGATTTCCGTCCCCTCGATGTCGATGGCGAGGACGTTGAACCCGCCGCCCGGATACACGATGACCGCCGGGGTCGCGGCGGTTGCCTTTGGCGGAGGATAGATCGTGATCGTCGGCTGGGTGACGTTCTCGATGTACATGTACGGCTTGCCGCCGACCAGCTTCTTCTGGTTGGTCTCCCGATTCAGCGCGTAGTGAAGAGCCTCGACGCCGACGCCGGGGCGTGGATCGGGAGGGCCGTTCGGCCAGAGAACGATCTGCTTGTGCCCGCCAGCCGGCTGCCAGGTCGTTTGCGCGTCAGCGTTCTGCGTGGCAGCGATGATCAGGCTCAGCCCGACCGCCATGCGTAAGGTCGTCTTCATTCGTCCTCGCTTTCCGAGAGCGACATATGCGCGCTTCGTACCCAGTCGGGTCGACAAGCGCTCCGCGTCGGCGGCGAACTGCAAGGACCCTCAATGGGGGCGCGCCCCTCGAGCACGAGGCCGAGTTCCGTGAAGAATTCAATAGCGACTTCGAGGTCTTCTACGACGATCCCGGCATTGTCCACGCGCATGACCGTCATCCTGTCTCCCTGCCGCTGACGGAGCCACCGCCACCGCGCGGACCGCACGCGACAGACTAACGACCTGGCGAGGCGGCATTAAGGGCGTCCGCATGCGGTGCAGCGCCTGAATACCCGGCGAGGAACTGACAATCGACTCTTGTCTTCAAGCTGGGCCAGGCCATTTCGAAAGCGGTATCAAGACTGCGTGCTCATTCAGAGCCCCGTTGCTTGTATGCAGAAGCTTGCGCACTTCGGCTTGGCTGAGCTTCGCAGCTTGGAATTGCACGAGTGGGCCTGACAACTCCGCTGGCTCGATGCCGAACAAGCACCCGTCAGGCCGAAGTATTGATAATGGCCACGCAGCTTCGAGGCCAGTGCCTTGCACTGCTCGGCGATATCGAGATGCCGGTTCTTCCGGCACCACTCCTTTACCTTCCGGATCGCTCGTGACAGCCGATTGCCGGCCGTC
>DASPMO010000020.1:0-42852 GCA_035627015.1 Thermoanaerobaculia bacterium
CCGAGGGTCCGATGTACGACATCCGAGGCCCGATGTGCGACATCCGAGGGTCCGATGTACGACATCCGAGGGTCCGATGTATGACATCGGGGGTCCGATGTACGACATCGGGGGGGCCGATGTACGACATCGGGGGTCCGATGCACGACATCGGGACGCCGGCCCTCACCCACGGGAGAGGCGGGCTGAAGCCCGCCCTACGTTTGTTACAAGGTTAGGGTCATGATGCGGTCGGTCTGGACGTCGCTGCCGACGGTGAAGGGCTGCGACCCCTCGTCGGCGAAGCCGCACTTTGCGTAAAAGCTGATGGCACGAGGGTTATGCTCCCAGACGCCGAGCCAGAGCTTGCGGCCGCCGAGGGTCCGGGCGGCCGCGAGGACGGCGTCCATGAGCGCTTGGGCGATGCCGCGGCCGTGGTGGGTGCGGTCGACATAGAAGCGTCCCAGCTCGATGTCCCCGAAAGGGGACGCGGAGCGGTGGAGCTGGGCGAAGGCGACGAGTGCGCCATTCTCTTCGACGACGAGCGTGTCGCCGATTTCGCGCAGTTGCTGCGCGACACCATAGGATTTCGCTACATACGCCTCGATATCCTCGGGGCGGTTCTGCGCGGCGAAGGTGTCGATGAACGTGCGCGCGCCGAGCTCCGCGAGCGCGGCGGCGTCGGAGGCGGTGGCGCGGCGGACGATCATCGCGTCAACCGCGCCAGCTCCGACTCGAGCTCGTTCAGCCGCGCCTGCAGCTTCGGGGCGATCGCATCGCGCTCCTCCTCGAGCTTCCGCACGCGCGCGCGGCGGCTGGCCGCACGCCAGATCAGCGGCACGATGATGCCGAAGATGAGCAAGACGAACGGCGCAAGGAAGAAGAGGACGCGCGTGCCGCAGTACGCGCAGGTCAGGACGCCGCTGTACCCGTCATCCGCGAGGCTCGCGGAACAGCCGGGGCACTGCGCGCGCGTCGTCTGCGGCACGGCGCATCAGTGCGCGCCGACCGGCATGTCCAGGCGCCGGTAGCGCTTCGTCCCCGGGAGGCAGCTCTTGTGCGTGACGTGGTGCAGGTACTCGTCGCGGAACTTCTTGACCGACGAGATGACCGGGCCGATGGCGGCGTCGCCGAGGGCGCAGAGGGACTTGCCGCCGATGTTGTCGGCCATGTCCAGGAGGAGGTCGGCATCCTGCTGCCTCCCCTCGCCGCGCTCGATGCGGTCGAGGATCGACTCCATCCAGTTCGTCCCCTCGCGGCACGGAGTGCACTGGCCGCACGACTCGTGGGCGAAGAACTTCGAGAGGCGCCAGACCGCGTCGACGATGCAGACCGTCTCGTCGAGGACGATGATGCCGGCCGAGCCGAGCATCGAGCCGGCCTTCATGACCGCGTCGAAGTTCAGCGGCAGGTCGATCTCCTCGGGGAGCAGCATCGGCGCCGAGGCACCGCCGGGGATGACCGCTTTCAGCTTCTTATCGCCGGTGATGCCGCCGCAGTGGTCGTAGATCAGCTCCTTGAGGGTGATGCCCATCGGGAACTCGTAGACGCCCGGCTTCTTGACCTTGCCGGAGACGCAGTAGAGCTTCGGGCCGGTGTTCTTCGGGGTGCCGAAGGACTTGAACCACTCCGCGCCATTCTTGAGGATGAAGGGGACGCAGGCCAGCGTCTCGACGTTCTGCACGACCGTCGGACCGCCGAACACGCCGACGACGGCGGGGAACGGCGGCTTGACGCGCGGCTGCCCGCGGTGCCCTTCGACGGATTCGATGAGGCCCGTCTCCTCGCCGCAGATGTAGGCGCCGGCGCCGCGGTGGACGGTGATGTCGAAGTCCCAGCCGCTGCCGAAGATGTCCTTGCCGAGGAAGCCCTTCGCGCGCGCTTCCTCTAGCGCCTTCACCAGCACCGTGGCGCCGTAGTGGAACTCGCCGCGGATGTAGATGTAGGCCATCGGGTTCGAGCCGATGGCGTAGGCGGCGATGATCATCCCCTCGATGAGCAGGTGCGGGTCTTTCTCGATGATGACCCGGTCCTTGAACGTCCCCGGCTCGGCCTCGTCGGCGTTGCAGAGGAGGTAGGTCGGGCGCGGCGCGTTGCGCGGCACGAACGACCACTTCATCCCGGTCGGGAAGCCCGCGCCGCCGCGTCCGCGGAGCTCGGAGTCCTTGACGATCTGGATGATGTCTTCCCACTTCATGCCCAGCGCCGCGCGGGCGGTCTCGTAGCCGCCTCCCTCGATGTAGGTGTCGATGGAGGTGGAGTTGGGCTTGTCGATGTTGGCGGTGAGGACTTTGATCGGTTCCATATGAGGCTCACAGGCTCATAGGCTCATAGGCTCATAGCGGCTCCTGTGAGCCTGTGAGCCTGTGTCCCTATGGGCCTACTTCAGCTTCTCCAGCAGCGCGTCCATCCGCTCGACGCTCATGTTCTCGTGATAGTCGTTGTTGACCTGCACCACGGGGGCGGTGCCGCAGGAGCCGAGGCACTCGACCTCGAGGACGGTGTAGAGGCCGTCCTTCGTGGTCTCGTGGGGGTTGACCTGCAGGCGGTCGCAGAGGTGCTCGTAGATGTCGTACGCGTTCGAGACCATGCAGCTCAGGTTGGTGCAGACGCGGAGGCGGTACTTGCCGACCGGCTTCTGGTCGAACATGTCGTAGAAGGAGACGACGCCGAAGACGTTGGCCGGCGAGAGGTCGAGCAGGCCGCTGACGTAGTGGACGATCTCCGGCGAGATCCACCCCCACAGCTCCTGGCAGAGGTGCAGCGTGGGGATGAGGGCCGCTTCCCGGGTCGGGTAGCGGGTCAGGATGTGCTCGAAGCGCTTCCTGGCCTCTTCGGGAAACTCGACGGTTTTCTGAGGGTCGGGGAAGCGCTCTTTCGCGTAGGGGTTGTCGGGATGGAGATCGGCCATTGAGAGTTACTTCCAGTCGAAGGCTTTCTTCTTCCAGACGTACACGAAGCCGACGCCGAGAAGAAGGATGAAGAGCAGCATTTCGCCGAAGATGAACCACGCCGCGGGGCCGCGCGTGGCGTCGCGATAGATGACCGCCCACGGGTAGAGGAACGCCGCCTCGATGTCGAAGAGGATGAACAGCATCGCGATCTGGTAGAAGCGGACGTTGACCCGCTTGCGGTTCTCGTCGAGCAGCGGCACCCCGCTCTCGTACGGCGCGAGCTTGGACGGATTCCGCTGATGGCGGCCGAGCACCCAGTTCAGCCCGAGGAACACCGCGCCGAGGGCGACGGCGACGAAGAGCATGATCAGGATGGGGATGTAGCTGTTGGTCATAGATTCGCGGGCGGATCTTAGTGGATAGATGTTGCTGGTTGCTAGTTGCTGGTTCAAAGCCGTGCGTCGCGAACAAGGCCATACCCCGCCTTGAACCAGCAACACGGCAACCAGCAACATCCTGGCCGGACGGCCAGAACCGTCAGGCCACGCTCTCGGTGAGATACGACATCGCCGTCTCCCGCGAGTCGAAGATCTTGAACACGGTGTCGAGCTTGGTGATCTTCAGCAGGGCCAGGATGCGGTGGGACGGTTTGACCAGGGCCATCTTGCGCTGGCGGTCTTCGAACTTCTGCAGGTAGCCGATCAGCTCGCCCAGTCCGGTCGAGTCCATGTAGTTGATGGCCTCGAAGTTGATCATCACCGGACCGGTCTCGTCGTTGAGCACTTTCTCGAGGTAGCTCGAGAATTCACGCGCGCTCTCCCCCAGCTTGATCACGCCCTGGATGTCGAGCACGGTCACGTCATTGACCCGATTTTTAATGATGTTCATACCGGCGGGCGAAGTGTATCAGAACCGTTCACTCTTCCTCGCGCCTCCCGATTCTGTCGGTAATGAGAGAGATGACCGACAGCACCAGCGCCCCGACGATAGCCCAGCCGAACCCGTCGATGTCGAAGCCCGGCACGAGCCACGCCGTCAGCTCGAGCATGATGGCGTTGAGCACGAGCAGGAACAGCCCCAGCGTCACGATCGTGATGGGGAGGGTGATCAGCCAGAGGATCGGGCGGACGATGGCGTTCAGCAGCCCGAGGACCGCCGCGGCGATGGCCAGCGTTACCCACGAGCGGTAGGTGAAGTTCGGGACCACGTTCGCCACCAGCAGCAGGGCGAGGGTGTTGAGGATCCAGCGGATGAGAAGGCCCATGGGGGAATCATAATGTTGCTGGGTTGCTGGTTGCTGGTTCGTGGCGGTGTTTCGCAAGACCACCACGAACCAGCAACCCAGCAACCAGCAACAACTACTCGCGCACGCCCCTCTGCTCCTTCCCGTCCACCCCCCGGACGATCATGACGTTGCCTTCGAAGCGCACGGTGCTGCCCATGTTCTCGTAGAAGAACTCGGCCGGCGACGATGGGCGAAGGGCGAAAGGCGGGTTGTTGCCTCCCTCGCGGATGGTCCACAGCACCGACCCCGCCTTGACGACGCGGCGCACGACGTTGTCCTCGAACCGGTACGTCCCCGCGTAGCGCGCCAGCACTTCATCCGGGACCGAGGCCACGCTGCGCACGGGCAGGAAGGTCATGCGCGGCAGGGTGATGACGCGCTCGCGCAGCGGCTCGCCGCGCAGGAAGCCTTTCATGGCCTCGAGGATCTTCGGCGACGAGAGAAAGAGCGGGTCGCTGTGTCCCGCTCCCTCGATGATGAGGTGCTCCGCGTTCGGCATCCCCGCCCGCAGTTCCTCGGCCTGGCGCGGCCGGGTGCGTCCGTCGAGCGTGCCGCTGATCAGCAGCGCCGGGACGTCCGAGCGCAGCGGCGCGCGGAAGGCGTCCCCCAGGTCGGGTACGTTCACCGCCGCGCAGATCTCGGGGAACGGGAGGTTGATGGCGTCGCCGAGGAGCGTGCGCTTCGCCTCGTGTGCGATCAGCGCCTTGCGCTGCGCGGTGATGCCCGAGGCGCAGTCCATGGCCACCGACATGACCGAGGGCGTGGAGCCGAAGCGCGTCTCCCCCGCCGCCAGCGCCAGCGCCGTCCAGTCGCCGCGCTCGATGCGGGTGATGAAGTCCGGCAGCGAGGCGAAGTTGTCCGGCGCGAAGAGGCGGTCCGCCACCTCGACCTGGAAGTCGAGCGGTCCCAGGACCAGCTCCGCGGTCTGTCCATTCAAAGGATGCGTGAGCGTCACGCGTTTCGGGCTCCGCTCCAGCTCGCGCAGCACGTTGTTGGCGGAGCGGAGCAGGTCGCCGGGCGCGAGGCGCGCGATCTCCTCCATCAATGATTGCTGGTCGGAAGGGAGCTTGTACGTGTCGTCCGGACCCTCGATCCCCGCCAGGATCACGCGGTCGATGTGCGCGCCGTTGTCGCGCAGCGCGGCAATGGCCATGTGCGCGCCGTAGCTGATGCCCCAGAGGACCAGCTTCTCCGCGCCGAGGTGCTTGCGGAGGTCTTCGAGGTCGGCGGCGTTCTCGCGCGTGTTGTAGCCGGCGATGTCGACGCCGTCCGCGCGGAGCTGGTCCACGCACGGCTGCAGGCCCTTCACCATCGCGGCGACCGCGGCCCGGTCGAGCGGCTTCGACGGATCGGCAAAGTACTGCCGGTCGCAGGTCATCTTCGGCCCCGACTCGTTCGTGCCGCGCTGGTCGTACGCGATGACGTCGCCGAATTCGCGGAACGCCTCGGCCAGCGCCTTGCGCGGTCCCTGCAGCGCGCCGATGCCCGAGCCGCCCGGGCCGCCGGCCAGATAGACGATCGGATAGCCCGGCTTCGCCGCGGTCGAGGGAAAGCGCTGGTACTTGATGGTGATCTTCCGCGACTTCGGGTTGGAGCGGTTCTCGGGGACCGTGAGCTCCCCCTTCTCCTGTGCGAAGGCCGCGAAAGCGAAAACGATCAGCAGTGCGATGCGTATGTAGCTGTACATGTCCTGTCCTCCGCACGAACGTACGCGGTCTCACCGCAGAGGATGCACGCGCGTCGGTGAACGACTGCGGCTGTCGGTGAGCGTCGCCTTGCTGCTGTTCGCGCTGCCGCTCCGCGGCTCCTCCGCCGACATCAGCCACATCAAGGAGACGGGTGAAGTGCGCTACCGCCGGACGATCGACCTGCGGAAGATCGAGCGCACGCCCGGCCATCCTCTGGCGGTGTACTTCGCCGGCCTCGGCTCGCACGAGGCTTACTGGGACGGCGTGCGCATCGGCGGCAGCGGCGTGGTCGGGCGCACGGCCGCGGAAGAAGTGCCGGGGCTGGTCGAGGCGCACTACGCCATCCCCGAGCAGCTGGCCGCGCCGGGGCCGCACACGCTGGAACTGCACGCGTCGGCCTTTCATCGCGGCTTCACGCCGGTGCATGGCTACTGGCAGTTCGGCGTCGTCGACTACGACCACATCGTCACCGGGCGCACGCGCACGGGACGCCTGGCGCTGATCGCGCTGAGCGGCATCGTGCTGACGGCGGTCTTTGCCTTCGCGATGTTCTTCGTCTCGCGCCGCGACCGCTCGTTCCTGCTCCTGGGCACGCTCTGTCTGGCCTCGGCCGCGCTGCTGATGGCGGAAGCGTGGCGCTCGCTCTTCGGCTACACCTACGACTGGCACCTGGTGCGGCTGCGCTGCATCGTGGCGCTCTCGTGGCTCGTCGGCGTGCAGCTGGTCGCGCTGGCGGTGACGCGCTTCCCACTTCGGCACGGCCGCGCCGTACTCGGCGCCGTCGCGGCCATCGCCGCGCTGATTCCGCTCTTCCCGAAGGCGTGGGATCCGAAGTCGCTCTACATCTTCATCTTCTGCGGCAGCGTGGCCACGCTCTGGACGGCGTGGGCGGTGCGCCGGCGGATGCATGGCAGCCAGCTGGCGCTGGCCGGCTACCTGGTGGCCACGCTGGCGGTCTTCTACGAGCCGGGCCTCTTCCTCGATTTCGTCGTCTACTTCGCCCTCGACTTCCTCTTCGTCTGCCTCCTCTGCTCGCACGCGCTGGAAGTGCGGCGGCAGCAGGACGAGCGGGCGCGGCTGGAGCTGGAGATGGTGCGCCGCCACCTGCAGCCGCATTTCCTGATGAACACCCTGACCGCGCTCTCGGAGTGGATCGAGCAGGAGCCGAAGACGGCGGTGCGGATGATCGATGCGCTGGCCGAGGAGCTGCGCACGCTGGGCGAGCTGTCGGGACGGACACTCGTGCCGGCCGCGGACGAGCTGCGCCTGTGCCGGACGCACCTCGAGAACATGAGCCTGCGGCGCGACGTGGCCTACGCGCTGGAGGTGCACGGCGTGGACGGCGCGCGGCTCGTGCCGCCGGCCATGTTCCACACGCTGGTCGAGAATGCCATCACGCACGCGCCGGCGTCGGCGCAGGTGACGCTGCGGCTGGCCGCCACCGCGGAGCGCGACCGCGTGCGCTACGTCTTCGAGTCCCCCGCCTCGAACGATGCGCCGCGCGAAGGCGGCGGCACGCGCTACATCCAGGCCCGCCTGCGCGAGGCGTGGGGAAGCGCCTGGTCGTTCCGCCAGGAGCGCAGCGGCGAGGTGTGGCGCACGGAGATCGAGGTGCCGGCGTGAGGATCGCCATCGTGGAGGACGAGGCCATCATCGCCCAGCGCCTGGAGCGCATGGTGCGGGGCATCGTCGGCGAGGCCACCATCGAGCACGCGGCGACGTTCGACGACGCGCTGCGCGTCACGCGCGCGCCGATCGACCTGCTGTTCCTCGACCTCAACCTGCACGGGCGCGACGGCTTCGCGCTCCTCGAAGAGGCGGCCGCGTCGAAGTTCCAGACCGTGGTCGTCTCCGCGCATCACGACCAGGCCCTGCGCGCGTTCGAGTACGGCGTCACCGACTTCGTGGCCAAGCCGTGGACCGAGGAGCGGCTGCGGCGGGCCATCGAGAGAGTGCGCGGCGAGAAAACGTCCGCGGCGCGCACGCTGGTGGTCCGCAAGGGGCGCGAGCTGCGCAGGATCGCCGTCGACGACATCCTCTTCGCCCGCGGCGCGGACGACTACTCCGAGCTCCACCTGGCGAACGGCGAAGTGCACCTGCACGAGAAGTCGCTGACCGCGCTGGAGGCGCTCCTCCCCGCCGGATTCCTGCGCGTGCACCGCTCGTACATCGCCAACCTGGCCCGCGTCACGGGGATGCGCAGCGACGCCGTCTCCATGGGCGGCGTGACGGTGCCGGTGGGACGCGTCTACCGCCCCGCGCTGCGCGCGCGCCTCGGCTTCTGAGGAGTGGACCGCCGGCGTCCCCGCCGGCTGTCTGCGGCGGCGTCTCGCCGCCGCTCCGCCGTGCAGGCGGGACGCCTGCACGGACAGCCGGCGGGACGCCGGCGGTCCACATTCTCACTCGCTTGTGAGATACTGGCGTCCAGGTCCAACAAACAATATGAACAAAAGAGCACTGTCGCTCGCGGCAGCCCTGTGCGCCGCGATGGCTATGGATGTTCGCGCTGCGCAGCGGAGAACCGTCGAGCTCAAGCCCCCCACGCCGCCCGCGGCGAAAGGCGGCACGAAGACGGCGGCACCCGCGGCCGAGGCCACCGACTTTTACTGGTTCAATGGACAGCGCATCCCGCTGCGGCGCTCGCAGAGCGAGGTCGTGGTGCGGGTGAAGGGGAACACGCCCGCGGGCAGCCGCGACGTCGTCTCCGAGGGACGCAGGTTCCGCGTCGTCGCGGCCAACGACGAATTCCGCGCCAGCCCCGCCGTCGAGGCGGTAGCCGGCGTCTTCGAGCATCCGAAGAGCGGGACGAAGCTGCTGGCCACCGACGAGATCGTGGTCAAGCTGCGCGCCGGCGGGACGAAGCGGGAGCTGCTCGCGCGTGCCGAGGCCCACGGCCTGACCGTCGACCGCGCGCTGTGGGGCACCCGCGACGAGTTCGTGCTGCGCCTCGTCGATCCCAGGAACGGCGACACGCTGGAGAAGGCGCGCCTCCTCCATGAGAGCGGCGACTTCGCCTTCGCCGAGCCGCACTTCCTCCGCCAGTACAAGAAGCACGCGCTGCCGAACGACACGCGCTTCGGCCAGCAGTGGCACCTCAACAACACCGCCCAGGGCGGCGGCACCAGCGGCGCCGACGTCGACGCCGTCACGGCCTGGAACACCAACACCGGCAGCTCCTCCATCGTCATCGCCATCGTCGACGACGGCGTGGAGAAGGCGCACGAGGACCTGGCCGCGAACATCTTCGTCAATCCCGGCGAGACCGCGGGCAACGGCCTCGACGACGATCACAACGGCTTCATCGACGACGTGAGCGGCTGGGATTTCTCGAACAACGACAACGACGCCGACCCGTTCGACGACGAGGACATGCACGGCACCGCGGTGGCCGGCGTGGCCGCGGCGCGCGGCAACAACAACCTCGGCGTGACCGGCGCCTGCCAGACCTGCAAGATCCTCCCGGTCAAGATCTTCTCCCCCGACTACGCGGGCGACGTGGCCGTGGCCAACGCGCTCCGCTACGCGGCCAGCCTGGCCGACGTGGTCAACAACAGCTGGGGCGGCGGCGCCCCCTCGGCCACGCTGCAGTCGGCCATCCAGACCGGCACCACCCAGGGCCGCGGCGGCAAGGGGTCGGCCATGATGTTCGCCACCGGCAACGACGTCGGCGGAAACTTCATCATCTCCAGCCCCGTCCTCCCCGCCGGCACGCACCGCTTCCGCTGGTCGTACGTGAAAGACGAGAGCTTCGACGACGGCGACGACTCGGCGTGGCTGGCGTGGGCCCTCTTTCCGGGCGGCACGCTGGTCCACTTCGAGGGCGGCATGCCGGCCGGCTTCACCACCGGCGGCGACTCGAACTGGAGCGTGGTCACGGACGTGCGCCACTCCGACGAGGGGCGCTGCTTCCTCAAGGCGGCCAAGGCGGGCGGTCTCGATGACGAGGAGAGCAACTACATCGAGGTGGTGAAGACGCTCGCCTCGGGCACCTTCTATTCCTATCAGTCGGTCTCGAGCGAGTACTTCTTCGACGGCCTGGTGCTCGACATCGACCTCGGGAACAACGGCACGATCGACCTCAGCACGGACCTGATCTCCGGGGTCCCCTTCATGGACCTCGACGTGTCCTATCCGGCGGCGCATCCGGAGTCGATCGCCGTCGGCGCGAGCACGAACTTCGACTGCCGCTCCGACTACAGCCAGTTCGGACCGGAGGTGGCCTTCGTCGCGCCGAGCAGCGGCGGCCCGCTGAACCTCGGCATCGAGACGACCGACCGCACCGGCGCGAACGGCTACGACAGCGCGAGCTACACGCTGGCCGCCGGCGATTCGGGCTTCGGCGGGACGTCGTCGGCCACGCCGCTGGCCTCGGGCGTGGCCGGCCTGCTGCTCTCGCGCAATCCCAGCCTCACCGTGACGCAGCTCAAGACGGCGATGCAGAACAGCGCGGACAAAGTGGGCGGCGAGCCGTACGTCAGCGGACGTAACAACCGCTACGGCCACGGGCGCGTGAACGCCGACGCGGCGCTGCTGTCGATCGCCTCCTGCGCGACCATCGGCCTCACCTCGGTCGTCCCCGACGCGCAGACGCTGAATGCCTACAGCCAGTCGTTCGTCGCCAGCGGCGGCGTGCCGACGTACATCTACGCGGTCACGGTCGGCAGCCTGCCGCCGGGACTGACGCTGTCGGTGGCGGGCCTCCTCTCCGGCACTCCGACGGCCGCCGGCACGTACAGCTTCACCGTGCAGGCCACCGACGCGAACGGCTGCACGGGCTACCGCACGGTGAACATGGCCGTGACCGTGGGCACGCCTCCGCCGCCCGGCGCGAGCCTCTATATCGTCACCCCCTGCCGCGTCATCGACAGCCGCGACGGCACCGCCCTCACCCACCTGGCCACGCGCGACGTGCAGTTCACGGGTGTGTGCGGAATCCCGACCTCGGCCAAGGCGGTGGTGGCGAACCTCACCGCCGTCAACCCGGTCACGACCGGCTTCCTGGCGCTGTATCCGACCGGGGCGGTGTGGCCCGGCACCAGTACGATGAATTACCGACTCGGCAAAACCAGGGCAAATAACGCTATCCTGCCTCTATCCAATCTCGGCAAAGCCACGATTCTCAACAACGGCTCGACACAACACTTCATCATCGACGTGACGGGCTACTTCGAATGAGGGACCAGACCATGCGCAAAGCACTTCTCCTGACTGTATTCACCGCCGTCTTCGCCTCGACCGCGCTCGCGCAGAGCGGGCCGTATCAGTACTACCCGCTCACGCCGTGCCGCGTGGTCGATACACGCAGCGCCAACAGCACCAACGGCGGCCCGATCTTCGGCACCGCCACGACGCGCAACTTCCAGATGCGCGGCTTCTGCGGCGTGCCGACGTCGGCCAAGGCCGTCTCGCTGAACGTGACCGTCACCCAGGCCACGGCCGGGAGCTACCTGACCCTCTGGCCCTCGGGACTCACGCAGCCGGTCGTCTCGATGCTGAACTTCGAGGCCAGCGACCCGGCGCTCGCCAACGGCGTCATCGTCGGCATCTCCAGCAACACGCAGGACCTGTCGGTCTACAACAGCTTCGGTAACGTCCACGTGATCATCGACGTCACCGGCTACTTCCAGTAGCCGGAGCGAGCCCCGGAAGGCCTCTCTTCCACCCACAAATCTTCGGGACTGGTGTCTTGAAGATGGACTGGTCCGAAAGAGAGGTCCTTCATGAACGTCAGGCTTTTGTGCGTGGCCTTCGGGATGGCGGCGGCATTGTCCGCCGCCGCCGATCCGCCGAGGTCGTACCCTTTCACGTCGACTCCCCCGCCGCCCCCGGCGGAAAAGAAGGGCGCCCCCCCGGCGCCCGTGGAACCGACGGACTTTTACTACTTCGAAGGGCAGCGCATCCTGCTGGTGCGCTCGCGCACCGAGGTCGCGGTCCGGCTGCGGAGCGGCGAGTCGGCCGTGCCCCTCTCGCTGCCGGAGACGGCCACGCTCGGCGACGAGGTGCGGACGGAAGGACGCTCCTTCCGGGTTATCGGCGCCGGCGGCGGGGAGAACGCGCTGGCCGGCGTCCAGGAGCTGCTGCGCGACTCTTCCTCCGTGGAGATGATCGCCGGCGTCTTCCACGACGAGCGCGGCGGAAGGCGCATGCTCGGCACCGACGAGATCGTGGTCAAGCTGCGTCCGGGCGGTACGAAAAAGGAGCTGACGGAGCGCGCCGCCGCGCTGGGACTGACGCTCGACCGCGCCCTCTGGGGCACGACCGACGAGTTCGTGCTCCGTCTCAACGACCCGAAGAACGACGACGCCCTGCGCAAGGCGCAGCTGCTCTATGAGAGCCAGGCCTTCGCCTGGGCCGAGCCGCACTTCATCCGCGAGTACAAAAAACAGGCGACGCCGAACGATCCACGCTTCGGCAACCAGTGGCACCTCAACAACACCGGCCAGGGCGGCGGCACGGTCAACGCCGACGTCGACGCCGTCACGGCCTGGAACATCCAGACCGGCAGCCCCGCCATCGTCATCGCCATCGTCGACGACGGCGTGCAGAAAGCGCACGAGGACCTGGCGGCGAATATCTTCGTCAATCCGGGCGAGGTGGCCGGCAACGGCCTCGACGACGACCGCAACGGCTTCATCGACGACGTGAGCGGCTGGGACTTCTCCAACAACGACAACAACGCCGATCCGTTCGACGTCGATGACGTGCACGGCACCGCGGTGGCGGGTGTGGCCGCCGCGCGCGGCAACAACGCCACCGGCGTGAGCGGCGCCTGCCAGACCTGCAAGATCCTGCCGGTGAAGATGTTCTCTCCCGGCTACGCGGGCGACGTGGCCACGGCCAACGCGCTCCGCTACGCGGCCAGCCTCGCCGACGTAGTCAACAACAGCTGGGGCGGCGCGTTCCCCTCGGCCACGCTGCAGTCGGCCATCCAGACCGGCACCACGAACGGCCGCGGCGGCAAGGGCGCGGTCATGCTCTTCTCGGCCGGCAATTACGCCAGCGGCTCGTTCTATCTCTCCCCCCTCTCGCTTCCCGCGGGCACGCACCGCTTCCGCTGGACCTACTCCAAGGACGTCAGCCTCATCGACGGCGAGGATGCGGTGTGGCTGCAGTGGGCGATGTTGCCGGGCGGCCAGCTCCAGAACTTCGAGGGCGGCTTTCCGGCCGGCTGGACGACCGGCGGCAACTCCTCCTGGAGCGTCGTCACCGATGCGCGCCACGCGGACGAAGGCGTCTGCTACACGAAGTCGGCGAAATCCGGTCCCCTCGGCCACAGCCAGAGCAACTGGCTGCAGGTCGTGAAGACGCTCTCCTCCGGTCTCTTTTACGCGTCGCAGTGGGTCTCCAGCGAAGCAGACTTCGACGAGCTTCTCGTTGAGGTCGACCTGAACAACGACGGCACCGTGGAGTGGTTCTACGGCCCGATCTCCGGCGTCCCGTACGTCAACACGGGCGTCGGCTACCCGGCCGCGCATCCGGAGTCGATCGCCGTCGGGGCCAGCTCCAACTACGACTGCCGCTCCTATTACAGCCAGTTCGGGCCGGAGATCTCGGTCGTGGCCCCGAGCAACTCCGGCTGGCTGAACCTCGGCATCGACACCACCGACCGGACGGGCTCCAGCGGCTACGACCCCACCAACTACACCTCCGGCTTCGGCGGTACCTCCTCGGCCTCGCCGCTGACGGCCGGCGTGGCGGGACTGCTCCTGTCGCGCAATCCGAGCCTCACGCTGGCGCAGGTCCGGTCGACGCTGCAGAACGGCGCGGACAAGGTCGGACCCGAGCCGTACGTGAGCGGCCGCAACAACCGCTACGGTTACGGGCGCGTCAACGCCCTGCAGTCGCTGCAGCTGATCGGCGCCTGCGCGGCGGTCACGCTCTCCCCAGCCACGGTGCCGGACGGCGTGAGGACGACGGCGTACAGCCAGGCGCTCGCCGCCAGCGGCGGATCGCCGGCCTATACATGGGCGGTGACGGTCGGCAGCCTGCCGCCGGGACTGACGCTCTCCGCGGCGGGCGTGCTCACCGGCACGCCGACCACGATCGGGACGTACAGCTTCAGCGTGCGCGCCACCGATTCCGCTGGCTGCTCCGGCTACCGCGCCTTCAACATGGTGGTCACCGAACCGCCTGTAACCGGCGCGACGAAGCTCTACATCGTCTCGCCATGCCGCGTGGTCGACAGCCGGGACAGCACCGCGCTGGCCAACGGCGCAACGCGCGACCTGCAGTTCGGCGGCGTCTGCGGCATCCCGTCATCGGCCGTGGCGGTCGTGGCCAACATCACCGCCATCAGCCCCGCCACCAGCGGGTTCCTGGCGCTCTATCCCACCGGCTCGACGTGGCCGGGCAACAGCACGATCAGCTACCGGCTCGGCAAGACGCGCGCGAACAACTCCATCCTGCGCCTCTCGAACAGCGGCCGGTCCACGATCTACAACAACGGCGCGACCCAGCACTTCATCATCGACGTCACCGGCTACTTCCAATGAGAGGAACCAGACCATGCGCACAGCACTTTTCCTGACCGCACTCACCGTCGTCTTCGCCTCGGCCGCGCTCGCGCAGAGCGGTCCGTACCAGTACTACCCGCTCGCGCCGTGCCGCGTCGTCGATACGCGCGGCGCCAACAGCACCAACGGCGGCCCGGCCTTCGGCACCAACACGACCCGCAACTTCCAGATCCGCGGCTTCTGCGGCGTGCCGACGGCGGCCAAAGCCGTCTCGCTGAACGTGACCGTCACCCAGGCCACGGCCGGGAGCTACCTGACCGTCTGGCCCTCGGGACTCACGCAGCCGGTCGTCTCGATGCTGAACTTCGAGTCCACCGACCCGGCCCTCGCCAACGGCATCATCGTCGGGGTGTCCGCCAACACGCAGGACCTGTCGGTCTACAACAACTTCGGCAACGTCCACGTCATCATCGACGTCACGGGGTACTTCCAGTAGTGACGTCGACGAGGATCCGGCGCGCGGCCAGCTCGTTCATGAACGGGTCGGGCGGGATGCAGCGCTCCTGCGGGAGCGCGCCTTTCGCGGTGGTCTGGCCGCGCGCCATCATCAGCGCCACGATGGAGGCGGGGAACGCGGTGGTGCGCATCATCGCCGACAGCCCCGTCTCCGGATCGTGGCGGTCGATGATGTCGTAGCGCAGCCGCTTCCCGCCTCCGGTGAGCTCGACGCGGACCAGCACCGCGTCGGGCTCGTCGTGGGGCAGGTTCTTCACCAGCAGCTCGCCGAGGACGCGGCGCGGCTTGACCTGCGTTCCGTCCACGTCGAGCGGCGCGGAGCTGCAGAGGCCGAGGTCGATCATGGCCTTGAACTTCGCGCAGTGGCCGGGATAGCGGATGGTCTTGTAGTCGAGGTCGCGCACCCTGCCGAGGAACGTCTCCACCAGGGTCGACGTGCCGCCGGAGGTCTGGAAGGCTTCCATCTTCCCGAACGGCTCGGGGAACGTCAGCGACTCGAGCTCGGTCATCGACTCGACGGTGGCAATCTTCCCGTCGCGGATGATGCGCGCCGGCTCGATGTACTCGTTGATCAGTCCTTCGACCGAGAAGACGAGCTGGTAGTCGAGCGGCGGCTTCGGCGTCTGCGGCAGGCCGCCGACGCGGATGTGGATCTCGTCGATCGTCTCGAACTGCTGCGCCGCGTGCGCCACCAGCACCGCCACCATCCCCGGCGCGAGGCCGCAGTCGGGGATGATGTTGATGCCCGCCTGCACCGCCTCGTCGTGCATGGCCAGCTCCGCGTCGACGACGTCGTTGTTCCCGCCGAGGTCGCAGAAGTGCGTCCCCGCCTCGATGGCCGCGCGGGCCAGGCGCTCGTTCAGCCAGTAATTCACGCAACTGATGGCTGAGGCGTGGCCGCGCATCAGCGCAACCACTGCTGCCTGATCGTTGCAATCGATCCGCGCGGCTGTCGCCTTCTCCGGATAGCGCGCGGCGATCGCCTCCGCTTTCGCCAGTTCGTAGTCGGCCACCGTGACGCCGGTGACGTCGGGCTGAGAGACGAGATCGTGAACCGCGCCGAGGCCCATGCGGCCGGCGCCTAAGACAAGCATCCTCATGGCGGCGCGGATTCTATATGGAGTGCGGCAACGCCAGTTGCCGCTCTCGATTGCGGAGGCGCCAGCCTCCGCCCCCGCCGCAGCTGGCGCTGCGGCGATCGAGAGCGCGAGCTGGCGCTCGCGCACTCCAGACTACAAATACCGCTCGATCGACGCCACGAACGTCTTCACGTCGATCGGCTTCGAGATGTAGCCGTCGCAGCCGGCGTCGAGGAAGCGGTCGCGGTCGCCGCGCATGGCGTGGGCGGTCAGGGCCAGGATCGGCACGCGTGCCGTGCGCGCGTCCTCCTTCATGGCCCGCACGACCGACAGGCCGTCCATGCCGGGGAGGTGGATGTCCATGAGGATCAGGTCGGGCGCGTCGCCGTTCGCCTCGCGCGTCAGCGCCAGCGCCTCCTCGCCGCTCGTGGCCTTGACGATGTCGTAGCCCCCCTCCTCCAGGAGGAACTCGACGAGCTGCATGTTCATGTCGTTGTCTTCAACGACCAGAATCTTCCGTCTGTCCATGGGGGAATGACCGGAGACAAGTGTACGCCCACCGGAAAGCAGCATCACTCTTAATAATTGCGCATTATGGTGAAACGACATAAAGTGTCGGAACACCATCATGCGCACTCTGACGGCACTGCTCCTGCTCGTTCTCACGATCCCCGCCGCGGCCGCGATCCACGTCTCGGCCGAGTCGCCGCTCAGTCCCGCGCAGTTCGCGCCGGCGCCGGCGTACGACGCGCAGATCGCCACCGACGGCGAGACGTACGTCGCCCTCTGGACCGACTACCGCACGTCGAGGCCCGCCGTCTACGCGACGCGGTTCCGGCGCGACGGCACGCTCCTTGACCGCATCGGCGTGCAGATCGCCCCTTCGGGCAAGGCCGGCGCGGTGATCTGGAGCGGCCGGACGTTCCTCCTCACGTATCTCCAGGAGGAGGTGGTCCGCGTGCGCTCGCTCGCCTCGGACGGTACGCTCGGCGCGCCGGTCGCTCTCTTCGACAGCACCGTCGAGGCCGAGTCCTACAGGATGCGCATGGCCACGAACGGCGACAGCGTGCTGCTCGTGACCTCGCAGGCCGCCGCGGCGCTGCTCGACCTCGACGGCACCCTGCGCCGCCGGATCGCCATGCCGTGGGAGCGGATCCGCGATGCCATCGGTGTCGCCGCGGCCGGCCCGGAGTATCTCGTCGCCGCGAGCGCCGACCTGAGAGTGAAGACGCAGCTCGTGCACGCGAACGGCGACCTCGGCCCGCAAAAGTCTCTGGCGCGCGGCACGCCGTATGGCGTGGACGTCGCGAGCGACGGCAACCGCTTCCTCGTGACCTGGGCGATCGGACATCTGCAGGCAGTCTTCGTCGCGCGGAGCGGCGAGCCGATCGAGCCGCTGCTGACGCTCACGCAGTCCGCCACGCCGCCGCACCCGGCCACCCGCGGCCTGATCGATCTCGTCTGGCGCGGGAGCGAGTACCTGCTCGTCTACGCCGACTTCGAGCCGTACCAGCCCTACCTGACCCTGCGCGTCGCCGCGGACGGCACGCCCGCGGGGCCGCTCTTCACGAACGACCGCTGGTCGATCGTGAGCGTGGTCCCCGCGCCGGACGGCAGCATCGCCATCCTCGGACTGAACGACGAGGTGCTGACCGGCGCGTTCCTCGACGCGCAAGGCTCGGCCCTGCGCGACGAGACCCGCGTGGCCATCGCCGCGCGCAGCCAGCGGGACATCCACCTGGCCACGCTCCCCGGCGGCCTGGCCTCGGCGTGGATCGAGTGGGACCACGAGGCGGGCAAGACGCTGCAGTTGTCGCGCGGACCGGGCTCCGCTCCCGTGCTCGTGAGCGACGAGGTGGACGTGCTCGTCGACGTCGTCGCCGAGGGCACCGCGATCTGGGTCGTGTGGACGACGGAGGACGCCACGCTGTACGCGCGCCGCTACACGTCCGCGCTGCAGCCGCTGGACGCCGGGCCCGTGGCCGTGGGCAAGCTGGACGCGCCGGGCGCCGACGCAGCCGTGGCGGCGGGCGGCGGATCGGTGATCGTCGTCTCCACCAATCTGCACCACGGTGGGTTCGAGCCGCAGGCGCCGCACATCGTGGCGCACGTGCTGCGCGGCGGCGCCGGAATCACGGCCACTACGACGGAGGTGGCCAGCGAGCCGGACCTCGACCACGATCCGGCCGTGGCGTGGAACGGCACGTCGTTCGTCGTGGCGTGGGCCAACGCCCTCCCCTACGACTCCAGCTTCCGTTCGGGCATCGGCACGAACGACGTCTACACAGGCTTGTTCCCCAACGACCGTATCCTGACGCTGCAACTCGACGCCAACGGCCGGCGGCACGCCGACGCGCCCGTCGAGATCGCGCGGAGCAAACACATCGAGACGCTGACCATGGCACACGGAGCGCGTCACACCGCGGTGGCCTGGCAGCCGTACGCCGCGCCGAACCTCACCTCGCGCCGTCACACGTACGCCGCGCTGGCCGTGCCGCAGTCGGCGGTGATCGACCTCGGCGGCGAGGACATGCACCTGGCCTCCTTCGCGGCGCACGGGAACGGCTTCCTGCTCGCACGCGCGGCGGTGAACGACGAGACCCGGATCGTCGAGCCCGAGGTCCTCGAGCTCGACGCCAGTCTCCGGATCACCGACCGCGTGCCGCTCGCGCCGTTCATGACCGAGATCGCCTTCGAGCGGAAGTCGTTCGACGCGGACATCATCGGCGGACCGGTGGCCTCGCTCGGCTACGCCCGCGTCGTCGACGTCTCCCGCCTCTTCATGCGCCGCCTGCTCGAGCCGTCGCCGCGCCGCCGCACGTCGCGGCAGTAGTGGAACGCCGGCGTCCCGCCGGCTGGCCGGGCGGCGTCCCGCCGCCCGCCCCCGGGGTGGCGGCGGGGACGCCGCCACGCCAGCCGGCGAGGACGCCGGCGCTCCGCTTGGCCTTATCCGTTCCCGCGCGGAGCCTGCTGCGCCGGCGGCTCGAGTCGCAGCGCCGTGCGCGGAAACCGCGTTGCGTCTCCTCGCGAGCGGGTCGATGACGGCCAAGCTCATTGAACGAGGAGGACACGATCAGCGGCGAGCCGCCCTGCGCATCTCCAGCCTTTCCCTAGTCCCTTACCGCGGAAAAACCCGGCGCAGTCAACCGCGTCCTGAAGGACGCACGAAGGAACATTCTCATGAAGCTCGTCAAATCCACGCTGCTCGCCCTTGCGGTCATGATCGCCGTCCTCCCCGTCGGGGCCGCCGACGTCTCCCGGAATGACCGGGACGCCCTCATCGACCCTGCGCAGGAACTGGCCTACCTCCTCGCGCCGATCAAGACGAAGGAAGACCTCGACCGCTACCTGACGGGACTGCGCCAGAATCCGGAAGCCCAATCCCCCCTCAACGCCCTCTCCCCGGCCGCGCGCGACCGCTTCCTGAACAGCCTTGTCTTCGTCGAGAGCGGATCGGCGGCTACTACTACGCCGACATGCAGGCGCAGCTCAGTGCCTCGCAGGCCTACCGTCTGCTGAGCCTCTTCGGTGCGCAGCACACGACCTATCTCGTCAACGCGCGCGTTGAGAGCCGCGCGGACGCGATCATCATGGAGAGCTCGGTCGCGCCGGTGGACGGCGACGCCGCGGCTGATTACTACAACATGGAGTGCGTGAAGTACGCGACCTGCGGTCCGGCTACGGGCTACATCTGCAAGAGCAACTGCTAGATCGCAACGGCCGGCGGCCCGAGCGCGCCTCCGGCCGGAATCTCGCGAGGAGCGATCATGATTCGTCTTTGCGCTTTGCTGGTACTCGCGTCCGGAGCCATCGTCAGCTCGGACATCGACAACGCGTTCACCGTGTATCGGTCCGGGATCGAACGGGAGCTCGCCGCATCGCGAAGCGGCTCGCACGTGCAGTTGCGGCAGCACGCCATCGAACAGTACCAGCGATTCTTCGGCAAGGCGAAGTTCGGCGAGCTCTCCTCGCTCGATCTGGACCTCATCCTCCGTGCCGCGGAGATGGCCGGGACCTACGCGCCCGAGGAGCGTTACGCGCGCGACATGGTGGCCATCCTCGATGAGCTCAGTCGAAGGGGCGACGCAACGAAGATCCACTCCGGCGCGACCTATCGAATGCTCGTCGCCGTCCGCGATCTCGACGGTGCGCGTCGCGGCGCGGCGAAATACCCCACCGCGACGTTCGAGGCACTGCCCACCGTGCGAATGGATCCTCAGCCCGCAAAAGGTCTGGGCGTGCTCTACCTGCCGGTGCTGCAGCGCTGGAATCGCGAGCATCGCGATTACCCGGTGGCGCTCGTCGTCCGGCAGACAGAGTGGACGTTCGTGGACTACTGGAACACGCCCACCTTCTACTTTCTGAAGGATGGTGTCGTGGTGGAGAAAGTCGTCGGATGGCCGAAGGCAGGCCATCGCGACGAGCTTCTTTCCGCGTCCCGAAAGGCTGGCCTTATCCGTTCCCCCGCGGAGCCGGCTGCACCGGCGCCTGCGGCGCCTGCGGCTGCTGCCCCGGCATTGCCGGCACCTTCGGGAAGAACTGCTCGTCCATCTCCACCTTGGCTGCCTTCTGCAGCCGAGTGATCTCGCGTTGTGCGATCTCCTGCTGCACCTGCTGCATCAGCATCGGCTTCAGGTCCTCGAGCGACGGCTCGGCCACATTGAACACGTGGATGCCGAACTGCGTGCGCACCGGGTCGCTCACCTCGCCCGGCTTCAGCTTCGAGACCACCGTGGCGATCTCCGGGGGGAGCTGGTCCGCGCGCAGCGGGCCGAGGGAGCCGCCGCGCTGGGCGCTCTCCTGATCGTCCGACTCCGTCTTGGCCACCTGCGCGAAATCCGCGCCGCCGCGGACGCGCGCCGCCAGGCCGGCCGCCTTCTGCATCGCCTGCTGCTCGGTCGGTGGCTGGGCCCCCTGCGCCTTCGGCGGCACCATGCCGCCCTGGTAGGCGAGCACGATGTGCCGCAGCGAGAGCGCGTTCTTCTTCTCCCGCTCGTAGGCCGCGGCCACTTCCTTGTCCGCGTTCTGCTGCACGAGCTTCTGCAGCACGCGTTGCGCCGTCACCTGCGTGCGCAGCAGCTCCATCTGCGCCTTCATCTCCGCATCGTCCTTGATGCCGAGGCGCTCCGCTTCCTGCTCCAGCGCCTTCATGCGCACCAGCTCATCGGCGAGCTGGCGCTTGCCGGCCGGAGTGGCGAACACGCCGCGCTGCTGTTCCGGCACCGCCGTCAGGAAGGCATTGAACTCCGCCTCCGTGACCGGCTCGCCGTTGACGTGCATCACCACCTTGCCCGGTTTTGCACTGGATGAAAAACGCTCCTTGGCCGCGCTGTACGCTCTGGAAGGCGTCAGCGGCAGATCGGGACGCATCTTCGAGAGGCCGAAAGCGACGGCCAGGATGACCACGACGGCTGCGATTGCGATTGAAATGTCTTTTCTCACTGAGTATGCTCCGCGCTTGTGAAGTCTTTCACGAACTCGTCCGTGAGAGCTTCCCAACGCCCCGCAGCCGGCCCGCGCATCGGGCGCTCAATCTGCATCGATCAAGCACCTTATGGCTAAAGTTACCATCGACGGTACCGAAGTCGAAGTCCAGGATGGCATCAACGTCATCGAAGCGGCCAAAGCCGCCGACGTGCACGTCCCGCATTTCTGCTATCACCCCTCCCTCAGCATCGTCGGCCAGTGCCGCATGTGCCTCGTGGAAGTGGAGGGGATGCCGAAGCTGCAGGCCGGCTGCGCCACGCCGGTCAAGGACGGGATGAAGATCCACGTCTGGAATGACAAAGTGGACAAGGCCCGCAAGGGACAGATGGAGTTCCTGCTCATCAACCACCCGCTGGACTGTCCGATCTGCGACAAGGCCGGCGAGTGCCCGCTGCAGGACTACTCCTTCAACTACGGCTCCGTCTCCTCGCGCTACGGCGAGTTCAAACGCACCTACCCCGGCATGGATCGCACGGCCATCGGCCCGCACGTGATCCAGAACATGAACCGCTGCATCCACTGCACGCGCTGCATCCGCTTCACCGCGGAAGTCACGGGCACGCACGAGCTGGCCTTCTTCAAGCGCGGTGCGTCGACCGAGGTCGGCGTCTTCCCCGGCACGCCGCTCGACAACTGGATGAGTGCCTGCGTCACCGACATCTGCCCCACCGGCGCGCTCACGCCGCGCGAGTTCCGTTTCGAGTCGCGCGTCTGGAACCTCAGCTCCACCGAGTCGGTGTGCAACGGCTGCGACGTCGGCTGCAACATGTTCATCGGCCACCGCAACGGGCAGGTCTTCCGCTATCGCCCGCGCGTCAACCCCGAGGTCAACGACCACTGGCTGTGCGACTACGGCCGCTTCTCGTACGAGCAGTACGAGACCGACCGCGTGGTCGTGCCGAAGGTGCGCAATGACGACGACTACCAGGGCATCGTGACCTGGGAGGAAGCGCTCGAGGCCATCGAGAAGAACCTCCGCGGGAAGAAAGTCGCCGTCATCGCCTCCGCGCACATGACCAACGAGGAGGCCTGGATGGCCAGGGAGCTGTTCGGACGCCTGAACGCCTCCATGAGCCTCATGGTCGACCCGATCGGCCCGATCAAGATGAAGTCGCGCAGCGAGTGGCTCCTCGGCGAGCAGGGCGCGCCCAACTACCGCGGCGTCTCTGTCATCCTGAGCCCCGCAGAGGGCGAAGGATCTCCTGCGCACGACGGAGGGGGGTCCTTCGCTGCGCTCAGGATGACAGACGATCCACTCACCGCCGACTACTCCAACACCGACGTCCTCTACGTCTGCGACGCGCGCTTCAGCGACCGCGCCTCCGACCCGGCCGTCGTGGCCAACCTGCGCAAGGCGAAGTTCCTCATCGTGCACTCGTGGGATGCCACCCATCCGCTGGCCGACGCCGCGGACGTGCTCATCCCCGGCGCCATCCATCCCGAGAAAGAAGGCTCCTACACCAACGTGCAGGGCACCGTGCAGCGCATCCACCAGGCCTTCCCGCCGAAGGGACAGTCCGAGGGGGACCTCGAGGCGCTGCGGCGCATCGGGGCCAGGCTCTTCCCCGGTGAAGACGTCTTCAAGAGCGCCGACGCGCTCGACATCTTCGAGAATCTGCGAGTCGAGGTCACGGCGTAATGGCCTTCGATGTCACCGACGTCCTGCTCTCCATCCTGAAGATCGCCATCATCCTCGGGATCTGGCTGAACATCACCCCGATCATGGTCTGGATCGAGCGCCGCGGCAGCGCGCTCATTCAGGACCGCCCGGGCCCGAACCGCGTCGGCCCCTTCGGCCTCCTGCAGTCGTTCGCCGACGCGCTGAAGTTCATCATGAAGGAGGACATCGTCCCGGCACAGGCGCACAAGTGGCTGTACACGCTGGCGCCGACCTTCGGACTCCTCCCCGCCCTGACCACCATCGCCGTCGTCCCCTGGGGCCGCGGCTTCACCATCCCGGAGATGACCCTCTTCGGCCGCCGCCTCTTCGAGGGCGGCCGCTGGTTCGAGCCGGTCATCGCCGACGTGAGCGCCGGCATCCTGGTCGTCTTCGCGCTGGCCTCGCTGAGCGTCTACGGCATCACCATCGCGGGGTGGGCCTCGGCCAACAAGTATTCGATGTTCGGCGCGGTCCGCGCCTCGGCGCAGATGATCTCGTACGAGCTCTCGCTGACCCTGGCCGCGGTGAGCGTCCTGATCGCCGCCGGCTCGCTGAAGCTGACCGACGTCGTCGCGCACCAGACCGGCTCCTTCGTCCTCTTCGACTTCCTGAAGATCCCGGCCTGGAACGTCTTCTCGCCGGCCATGTGGCTCAGCTTCATCGTCTTCGTCGTCTCCGGCTTCGCCGAGACGAATCGCCTGCCGTTCGACTTCGCCGAGGCCGAGGCGGAGCTGGTGGCCGGCTATCACACCGAATATTCGTCGATGAAGTTCGCCCTCTTCTTCATGGCCGAGTACATGGCCATGGGCACGATGGCCGCCCTCATCACCACCCTCTACCTCGGCGGCTGGGACATCCCCTGGTACCAGGAGCCGGCCACCTTCGGCGGCTTCCTGCTGTCGTTCCTCTCGTTCCTGGCGAAGTGGGGCTTCATCATGTTCTTCTTCGTCTGGGTGCGCTGGACGATCCCCAGACTCAAGTACGACATCCTCATGCGCATCGGCTGGAAGCTCTTCCTGCCGATGGCCATCCTGAACATCGTGATCGTGGCGGCGTTCGTCGCGGCGAGGTGGCTGTGAATTCGTTGCTATGTTGCTGGTTGCTGGTTCGTTGCGGCTTTACGCAGGACCACCACGAACCAGCAACACAGCAACACAGCAACCAGATGAGCACTCAAAGGTCGATTTCATGATGCCCGAGGTAATCATCTTCTTCTTCTTCGCCGCCATCGCCGTCGTCTTCGCGCTGGTGGTCGTGCTGCACCGGAACGCGGTGGTCGGCGCGCTGTCGCTGGTGGCGTCGTTCTTCGCCCTGGCGGTCATGTACGTCCTGCTCGAGGCGCCGTTCCTGGCGGCGCTGCAGGTGATCGTCTACGCCGGCGCGATCATGGTGCTCTTCCTCTTCGTGATCATGCTGCTGAACCTGCAGCACACGGCCGAGCCGCCCACGCGCCCCATCCAGCAGTTCCTCGGCTATACCACCTGCGCCGCGTTCGGCATCGGCCTGGTCTACTACATCCTCAAGTACACGGTTGTGAGCCAGCCGGCGGCGCAGTTCCGGTCCACGGCCCGCGACATCGGCATGCGCATGTTCGAGGCGTACGTCTTCCCGTTCGAGATGGTGTCGATCCTCCTGCTCGCGGCCATCGTCGGCGCGCTGCTGCTCAGCGGCCGCAGCATCCAGGGCGGACGGGCGAAGATCGGCGACGAGGTGGGCAAGTGATTCCGACCTCCTGGTTCCTGGTCCTCAGCGCCATCCTCTTCACCATCGGCGTGATGGGCGTGCTCACCCGCAAGAACGGCATCACCATCTTCATGTCCATCGAGCTGATGGTGAACGCCGTGAACCTGACGTTCCTGGCCTACGCCCGCCAGTTCGGCGACACCCACGGACTCATCTTCGTCTTTTTCATCATGGCCATCGCCGCGGCCGAGGCCGCCGTCGGCCTGGCCATCTTCATTTCCCTGTTCCACCACCGGGACACGATTGATGTGGATGAAGCGAATTTGATGCATTGGTAGGCTCATAGGTACAGAGGCTCAGAGGCTCACAGGAGATGTGCCGAACGCATCCATGAGCCTCTGAGCCTATGCGCCTATGAGCCTGGTAACTGGCGTAAAGGTAGCAATTGTTCAGGCAGGAGCCTGAACATGGATAAAACCGAAAAGCTCATTGACTGGGAAGAGAACGAACGGAAGGACAGCAACCGGAACGGCCTGAGCGATGACATCGAGCCGCCGAATGTCGACATCTCGGCGGGCGCTGCCAAGCTCGCCCACCGGCTGCAGAACGACTCTCTCGCCGATCCGACCCTCACTGCCGGCGACCTCGACGCGCAGTGGGAAGGAGCGCAATTCAGCGGCGACGAGTCGGCCGTGTCGAGCATGTCCACCCCGGGCCAGAGCCAGGTGGACGACATCGGGGCGGCCATGGGTGTCACGTACCAGGACAACGAGGAGTTGAAGTTCGGCGAAAAAGAGCGCAGCCGCGACAAGCAGCGGTGGGAGCTCGATCCTGCGTCCTCGGACGACTATCAGGATCGGTTACGTAACGAAAGTTGAGATCGCGAGGTTCTCCTCGCGATCTAGCGAGGAGAACAAGCGATGAACGATGAACGATGATCGATGAACGGGGCTTCGGCTCTGCTCATCGCTCATCTCTCATCGTTCATCGCTCGCGACATGCTCAATACTCTGTGGCTCATCCCCATCCTCCCCTTCGTGGGGTTCCTGCTGAACGGCCTGTTCGGCAAGCGCGCGGGGAAAGGCTTCGTCACGGCCGTGGCCCTGCTCGGGTCCCTCGGCGCGGCGGTGGCCGGCACGCTCGCCGTCCTCGACTACAGGGCCGCCTACCATCACGGCGAGCGCCACCTCAACGTCGTCTACGAGTGGTTCAACTCCGGCGGCATCGGCGCCGACATCGCCTTCCAGCTCGATCCCCTCTCCATCGTCATGCTCATGGTCGTGACGTGGATCGGCTTCCTGATCCACCTCTACTCCGTCGGCTACATGCATCACGAAGAGGGCTACTGGCGCTACTTCGCCTACCTCAACCTCTTCCTCTCGGCCATGCTGATCCTGATCCTCGGGAGCAGCTATCTCTTCATGTTCGTCGGGTGGGAAGGCGTCGGCCTCTGCTCGTATCTCCTGATCGGCTTCTACTACGACACCAACCACGCCCCGGCCGCCGGCAAGAAAGCCTTCATCGTCAACCGCATCGGCGACTTCGGCTTCCTGGTGGCCATGTTCCTCATGTTCGCCTACATGGGGAGCGTCGACTTCGCCAAGGTCCAGCAGGTGGCCCTCGGCGGCGGCATCGCCTCCGGCGTCATCACCGCCATCTGCCTGCTGCTCTTCCTCGGCGCCACCGGCAAGTCCGCGCAGATCCCGCTCTACGTCTGGCTCCCCGACGCGATGGCCGGCCCCACGCCCGTCTCCGCGCTCATCCACGCCGCTACGATGGTCACCGCGGGCGTCTACATGATCGCCCGCTCGAACGTGCTCTACCGCCTCTCGCCGACCTCGATGATGGTCGTGGCCATCATCGGCGGCCTGACCGCGCTCTTCGCCGCAACCATCGGCCTGCGGCAGTTCGACATCAAGAAAGTCCTCGCCTACTCCACCGTCTCGCAGCTCGGCTTCATGTTCATCGGCGTCGGCGTCGGCGCGTTCAGCGCCGGGGTGTTCCACCTCGTCACACACGCGTTCTTCAAGGCCTGCCTCTTCCTCGGCTCCGGCTCGGTCATCCACGCCATGAGCGGCGAGCAGGACATCCGCAACATGGGCGGCCTGAAGTCGAAGATCCCGATCACCTACTGGACCTTCCTCATCGCCACCATCGCCATCGCCGGCTTCCCGCCGCTCTCCGGCTTCTTCTCGAAGGACGAGGTTCTCGCCTCCGCCTGGTCGACGTCCTACTTCCCCGGGGTCGGCAAGTTCATCTACCTCCTCGGCACGCTGGCGGCGTTCTGCACGTCGTTCTACATGTACCGGCTGGTCTACCTGACGTTCTTCGGCAAGTTCCGCGGCACGCACGAGCAGGAGCATCACCTGCACGAGTCGCCGGCCACGATGACCATCCCGCTCATCGTCCTGGCGGCGCTCTCGGTCTTCGGCGGCCTGCTCGGACTGCCGCACGTGATCGGCCACAACTTCCTCGCCGAGTGGCTGCACCCGATCATCCCGGCCATCCCCGGCCTGCACGAGATCCACATCGACTCGTCGGTGGAGTGGCTGGTCATGGGCCTCTCCACGCTGATCGCCCTGGCGGGCTGGTTCGTGGCCATGCGGCTCTACCGCGACCGCGGCACGGCCTCGGATGTCGCCTTCGAGCAGCGCTCGCCGGCCATGGCCCGGGCCATCGAGAACAAGTGGTACGTCGACGAGCTGTACGGCGCGGTGATCGTCCGCCCGCTGGCCGCACTCTCGAGGTTCTTCTGGAAAGGCATCGACGCCCTGATCGACGGCATCGCCGCCATGCTCGGCTACGTCGTCCGCGGCTTCGGCGAGATCATGCGCTTCTTCCAGACCGGCAACGTTCGCAATTACGCGCTGATGTTCTTTGTGGGCGTGTTGGTGTTCATCGTGTTTTTTGTATGAGATTTGTTGTCGGTTCTCAGTTGTCGGTTGTCTGTGACTCTTCGTCCAGGCGAACCCTCGCAGACAACTGACAACCGACAACCGACAACGTTTCTCGAGGTCAAACGGATGCCTTTACTGAGCGTCACACTCTGGCTGCCGATCGCGGGCGCGATCCTGCTGGCCTTTTTCCCGAAAGCCGCCACCGGCGCGATCAAGGCCTTCGGCCTGTTCGTCTCGTTGGCGACCTTCATCGTCTCGCTGGGCATCCTCCGCGGCTGGGAGGACGGCTTCGCCGGCTTCCAGTTCGTCGAGAGCCTCGACTGGATCCCGCAGTGGGGCATCCGCTACTCCCTCGGCGTGGACGGCATCTCGCTCTGGCTCGTACTCCTGACCACCTTCCTCACGCCGATCATCTTCCTCTCGGCCTGGAACTCGATCCACAAGCATCCGAAGGAGTACGTCATCGCTTTCCTGGTCATGGAGACGGCCATGATCGGCGCCTTCCTGGCCACCGACCTCCTCCTCTTCTACATCTTCTTCGAGCTCATGCTCCTGCCGATGTACCTGGTCATCGGCGTCTGGGGCGGCGCGAACCGCATCTACGCGGCCATCAAGTTCTTCCTCTTCACCATCGCCGGCTCGCTGCTGATGCTCCTCGGCATCATCTACCTCGTCTTCCAGAACTACCACCAGACCGGCTTGCCGACCTTCGAAGTCACGCAGCTCTACGGCACGCAGCTCACCGCCACCGCGCAGCTCCTCCTCTTCTTCGCCTTCACCCTCGCCTTCGCCATCAAGGTGCCGCTCTTCCCGCTGCACACGTGGCTCCCCGATGCCCACGTCGAGGCGCCCACCGGCGGCTCGATCATCCTGGCCGGCGTGATGCTGAAGATGGGGACGTACGGCTTCCTCCGCTTCGTCCTTCCCTTCTTCCCCGAGGCCTCGGCAAGGTGGGCCAACCTGCTCATTACTCTCTCCGTGATCGGCATCATCTACGGCGCGCTCGTGGCCTGGGTGCAGCCGGACATGAAGAAGCTGGTCGCCTACTCCTCCGTCTCGCACCTCGGCTTCTGCGTCCTGGGCATCTTCGCCATGACCCAGACCGCCATCGAAGGCTCGATCCTGCAGATGGTCAACCACGGCCTCTCCACCGGCGCGCTCTTCCTCCTCGTCGGCGTCGTCTACGAGCGGCGGCACACGCGCCTCCTGGCCGACTACGGCGGCATCGGACGGACCATGCCGGTCTACACCGTCTTCTTCGTCATCGCCGTGCTCTCGTCCGTCGGCCTGCCCGGCCTGAACGGCTTCGTCGGCGAGTTCCTCATCCTCAGCGGCTCGTTCCGCACCCATCCCGTGGCCGCGGTGCTGGCCGCCAGCGGCGTCATCCTGGCCGCCATCTATCTCCTCTGGCTCGTGCAGAAAGTCTTCTTCGGGCCGATCACGAACGAGGAGAACCGTCACATTCCGGACATCGCCTGGAACGAAGTCGCGGCCATGATCCCGCTGGTCGTGTTCATGGTCTGGATCGGCGTCCACCCGAACACGTTCCTCAAGAAGATGGAGCCCAGCGTGAAGCACCTGATGACCGCCGTGAACGGCGGGAATGGCGATCGTGAGCTGCGCATCGCACGCGCCGCTGTCATCCTGAGCCGCGCAGACGGCGAAGGACCCCCTGCCGGCAGCACGATCCCCGCACAACCGCAGGGGATCCTTCGCTCCGCTCAGGATGACAGGAAGCCCGAGGTGCGCCGATGAACCTCCAGCCCCTCCTCGGCGACGACTACCTGCTGGCCATCCTCCCGGAGCTGATCCTCTGCGGCGGCGGCATGCTGCTGATCCTCTTCGACGCCTTCGCGCCGCGCGCCAAGGGCGCCCTCGGCCCGCTCGCGCTGATCGTCTTCCTGGCCGCCGCCTGGTCGGAAAACGTCTTCCGCGACGCCGCGTACTTTTTCGGCGGCACGTACGAGATCAGCCCCATCACCAAGCTCTTCGACCTGACCTTCCTCCTGGCCGGCATGCTGGCCATCCTCTTCGCCCGCGACTATCTCGACCGCGAGAAGATCGAGGGGGGCGAGTTCTACGCCCTCATCGCCTGGGGCACGGTGGGCATGATGATGATGGCCAAGGGGCTCGACCTCCTGATCATCATCCTCGGCCTGGAGATCCTCTCCATCTGCATCTTCGTGCTGCTCGGCTATCACCGGCGGCTGTCGGTGTCGAACGAGGCCAGCCTCAAATACTTCCTGATGGGGGCGTTCGCCACCGGCTTCATCCTCTACGGCGCGGCGCTCTTCTACGGCGCCACGCGCTCGACCAACATCGCCGCCATGGGCCGCTGGTTCTCCGCGAACGAGGCCACCCCGCTGCTCACCGTCGCCTTCGTACTGATGATGTCGGGCTTCGGCTTCAAGCTCGCCCTGGCGCCGTTCCATCCGTGGGCGCCGGACGTCTACCAGGGCGCGCCCACTCCCGTGGCCGGCTGGCTCTCGGTCGCCCCGAAGGCGGCCACGCTCATCGCCCTGGTGCGCCTCTTCGACGCCATGGAGCCAGTGCTGCCGCGCGTGAACTGGATGAACATGGTCGCCGCGCTGGCCGTCCTCTCCATGATCGTCGGCAATGCCGTGGCCATCGTGCAGCGCGACCTCAAGCGCATGCTCGCCTACTCCGGCATCGCCCACGTCGGCTACATGACCATCGCCATGCTCACCGTGCGCGACGACAGCGTGGCCGCGGTCTCGGTCTACGCCATCACGTACGCGTTCATGAACATCGGCGCCTTCGGCGTCGTATCACTGCTCATGAAGAACCAGAACGACCCGCAGACGCTGGACGACATCGCGGGCCTCGGCTTCCGCCGCAAGTTCTACGGCTTCGCCCTGGCGCTGTGCATGTTCTCGCTCTCCGGGCTGCCGCCGACGGCGGGCTTCATCTCCAAGTTCTACATCTTCAAGACGGCCATCGAGTCGGGCCACACGACCGTGGCCCTGATCGGCATCCTGACCAGCATCGTCTCGGTCTACTACTACCTGCGCGTCGTCTACTACCTCTACATGAAAGAGCCGGCCGAGGGGTTTGCGGTGACGCCCGTCGGCGGCGTGTTCGCGGCCGGGGCGCTGATGATCGCCATGGCCGGCATCCTGGCGATCGGGATCTACCCGACGCCACTGTTCAACGCGGCCGGGTATGCTGCGCGGGTGCTGTTGCAGCAATGACGCGCGATGAGTCGACCTCCCAACGGTGATCGTGATGGCATCTCGGAGCTGACCACCGGCAGGCTGTCGGTGTATCTGCGCTGCCTCACGTTCCTCGAGTCGCAGGGACAGAAGACCGTCTCCTCGGGCGAGATGGCGGACCGCTTCCATCTCAACTCGGCGCAGATCCGGAAGGACCTGGCCTGCTTCGGCGAGTTCGGCACGCGTGGCGTCGGCTACGATGTCTCGCGCCTGAAGCGCCAGCTCGTGGAGACGCTGGGCATCGACCGCACGCGCAACGTGGTCATCGTCGGCGCCGGCAACCTCGGCATGGCCCTGGCCGACTACAACGGCTTCAACGCCAACGGCTTTCACATCGTGGCCCTGGTCGACGCCGATCCGAACAAGGAAGGGCGCCGGTCGCGCGAGGGGATCCCTGTCCACGCCTGGGAGCGCCTCGGCGACATCGTCCGCCGCAACCGCGTCGAGATCGGCATCATCGCCGTGCCGGCCGACGGGGCCCAGGAGGTCTACGAGGCCCTGGCCGACACCGGCCTCCACGCCATCCTCAACTTCGCCCCCGTCCAGCTCAGGCTCCGCCCCGGCGTGAAGGTGAAGAGCGTCGACCTGCGCATCAACCTCGAGTCGCTGTCGTTCCATCTGAAGAACGTGGAAGACGGCGTGATCGAGTAGGCGGCGTTGCAACGCGCCAGTACGCACCGTCGGCCGACGTTTTCCACAGCCTCGGCAGTAATTACCACCTTACGACGCAGTCGTGGCGAAAGTTTCGTCAGTACTGGCGAAATGTTGGCCAGTCGTGGCGAAAGTTTCGTCACTACTGACGAAAAGTTCGTCAGTCGTGGCGAAAGTTTCGGCACTACTGACGAAAAGCTGGCCAGTCGTGGCGAAAGTTTCGGCACTACTCGGTGAGAAATGCGGGTGTGATCGCGAGTGCAACGGTGATGGCATCGGCCACGGATGAGAATGAATCCGGCCAGCGCCGGAGAACCTCTCGCCACGGACAATCGTCGATCGTCACGGCACCGGGAAACGTGATGGCTGCGTGGGTCATCTCTGCGACGGTACCGGCCGGCACACCGTAGAGGTTTCGGCAAACGTGAGTCATCTCCAACAGAACGACCTGCGGAAGAACGACGACGAGCTCACCATTCTCCGCACGCTGCAGAAGTTCTTTCGCAGCCTGGCGTTGCGCCGCGTTTCGCTCGTAGAAGAAGGAGATCAGGACGTTCGCGTCGACAACGACGTGCACGCGTCAGATCCGTCCCATCGTCTTTCGCGCTTCTTCAAGGTCTTTCACGACATCGCCCGAGCCGACCTTGATGAATCCCTCCCACTTCCACAGCGCCGGCCGCTCGGTCGTGACGGCCGCTGTTCTGCCCTGCACTTTCCAAGTCAACGTGTCGCCGTCCTCCAGATGCAGCGCCTCGCGTACTTCCTCAGGCACTGTCGTCTGGCCGTCCCGGTTCACAGTCGATGTCGGCAGCCAAAAGGCTGCGGCAAATGAGGTAGACGGCGTGATCGAGTAGCCGGCGTCGCAGGAATGTGGCCGGGTCAGCGCGTCAGCGTCAGCTCGTGGACGCGGTAGGTGAGCCGTCCGGCGCTCTCCGGCAGGGTCGCCTTCGGCCGTAGCTCGTCACGGCGGATGAAGACCATGAGCTTGTGCGTGACGAGCTGGTGCACGATCAGGTCGCTGCGCAGGCGAAAGGTGCGAACGGAAGACGAGCGGTCGCGCGGGGAGAGCCACAGCCGGACCTGCAGCTCCGACGCTCCCCCTTCCGCGACGATCGCGGCGCTCTCGAATCGTGCGTTCCATGGCGCCCCGTCCCTGTCGAGGATCGAGAAATGCTCTGAGACATACTTCTCGATCTCCCGTCGGTTCATGGTTTGCGTCGTCGTGGCGGCGTCGAGCTGCAGGCGTGGGCCGACGGCGATCTGCAGCCGATCCAGCGGCAGATGCATCTCGGCCCGAACACCGTTTGCCTCGAGATCGAGAAAGATCTCGGACGCCGGCATCGGGTGCGCCCCGGCATGCGTCGCAACCAGCACCGCGAGAGTCGCGAGCATGACGCGCAGAAGGATCGCCGGCGATTGCACCGTCTACTGCCTCACCGCCCGGCGACGCGCGTGGAGGTCGTCTTCATAGATCATCAACGTCGTCAGGGGGTTGGTGCCGAGCACGGAGCCGCCGGTCGGACCGCTCAGGGTGAGGATGACGGTCTTCGAGTCTTCGATCAGTGCGTCGTTGACGATCGGAATCGTGAACGTCTTGCTGGCGGCATCATCATCGTTCCAGCTCAGCACCCCGCTCACACTCTGAAAGTCGGTCCCGTCCAAAGCCGTGCCGCCGGTGACGGCGTACGCCACGCTCACCACGCCGTCCGAGCCGTCGGTGCGCTGCACCTCGATGGTGGCGCTGCCGGCGCTCTCCGAGACGCTGAACGCCGGCGAGGAAAAGGACAGCGTTCCCGGTACGGCAACGGTCGTTCCGTCACCCCCGTAGTCGAGGCTCTCGTCGCGCCAGACCGCGTGATAGTGCCCCTGGTTGCCGACGACAGGGTAGTTCTGCACGATGATCTCCATCCAGGCGCGCGGTCCATCGATGCGGATGTAGGAGCCTTGTGTCGTCAGATTCGTCGCGGTTGCCCACGCGATGTAGGTGTCGGCCAGCGCTGTTTCCGAGCTGTAGGCGGACATGAACTTCGCCGCGACGCTGCTCGGGGCGTCGTTCACCCATGCGCCCAGTGCGGCAACGACCAGCGCCCTCTGTGTTTCCGAGAGGGTGGAGACCTTCAGCCCCTGCGGCGCCGGAAACAGGTCGTCGTCGCCGGGACCGAGGAGGACGTCGTCGAAAAACACATTCAGCTTTGCGGCCGCGACTTGTGTCGCGGTGAGGCTCGCGAGCATGGCCTTCATCGCATCGGACTTCGTTTTCAACGGTGAATACGAAATCCCGTTCAGCGTGAAGCTCAATGGCTCCATGCCGGTGAAGTACGGCGTGGGGCTCTCCGTATTGCCGCGAAAGTAGAAGTTCAGCGCATAGTGATGTCCCCCGAGCTGGAGGATCCATTCCCCGGAAGAAGAGGGAGTCCCGACGAACGCGATGAAGTAGATCCCCTCGTGGTACGCGCTTCCCCGGCTCATGCCGAGAAACGTGTCCGCCTTCCGAATCCCGTCGAACGTGCCGTAGCCCGCGGCCGAGAGTGCCGCCTGAGCGACGCCCAGCGCCGCATTCAGCTGGGTGCTGCTGAGCGTGCTGAACTGCAGGCCGTTGTGGCAGGCGCCCCCGCAGGGAAGGTTCGACCACTTGGTTGCGGCAGTGACGCGGTTGAACGGGTACACGACGCCGCTTCTCTGGGTTGCGGAAAGCGTCGACAGGAAATTCTCGGCGGCTGCGCAGATCGGCTGAACGGCGGAACTGCTCGAGCCGGTGCAGTTGGTCTGCGCCGAGGCGCTGACGGCAACGACGGTCACCACGAGAGCGTAGAGGGAGGCGCGGAAGATCGAGGGCATGGCTTGGCGGATGGTAAGGCAGGTGCCACGCCATCTACCGGAATGAGAGCAGCCCGTTGCAGAGGCGACACATCGCAGGCAGGAGCGGGAAGCGCTACCCTCCGGCCGGACAGAGCTCCCGCAGGACCCGGGCCAGTGCGGCGGCGGACGGAGAGCCGAGGATGGGCTTGAGCTCCTCCAGGACCAGATCGCGCGCGGACTGGATGCGCAGGTTCGCCGTGGCGGGATCCGGCGGCTGGTTGTGACAGATTTCCTGGAGTGCAACGAGCGCATAGGTCAGCGGCATGAGCGACCCGCCCTTCGACTTCGCGCGATAGCGCTCCACTTCCATCTCGACGTCGCGCGCCCCGCACAACCAATCCTGCTGCAGCGCCGCCGGCTCGCCGCCGGGAGCGTCCTGCCGCCACCGGAGAGCGGCGATCCCGAAGTACTGGATGAGCAGGTAGTAGTAGATCCGGTCCAGGTCCCACGCGCTTTCCCGAAACCTGATCGGAGACTCGCCACCGGTCAGACTGCCGATGATGGCGTGCCAGTGGACATGTCCCTGGGGATGTTTCGAGACCTGCTCGAAGGCCGCCTCCCGCTGTTTCCGGATCGCGCCTTCCAGCCGGTGCACGATCATCTTGCGCTCCTCGTTCGTCTCGGCGGCCATGAAGCGCACCGCCTCGGGGCGCATGGGAGTGTCCAGCGGATCCAGCAGGATTCCGGCGATGCTCCGCACGGCGAGCCGGCGGTCCTCGCAGCAGGCAGCCACGCCCGGCTCCATCTTCAGCTCGCCCTCGTCGGCAAGCTCGAATGTTCTCTCCGAGAGCAGCCTCGCCTGGATGGCCATCGAATAGCCGTCCAGCTCCGCGAGCAGCATCTCGAACAGGCCGCGCTCGTGTGGCGTGCATGCGGCACGCACGCGATCGAGATGCGCGACGAGCTGTTCGCGCGTCGACCGCGCCCCGTCGTAACGGCGCAGCCAGGCTCCATCCACGCAGCGGTGCAGCGGCTCGTGGAACGTCTTGCGCTGGAACAACGATTCGAAATTGGGGATCAGCTTCCGGACCGGCACGGCGCTCCTGTCGAGCGCTCCTTGGAACGCCTTCCATTCGTCGTCCCGGAGGGTCGTTTCTTCGCCGTTCGCCGCGAGCCCACCGCCGGCGAGGACGTAGGCGATCGAGCGGACCATGCTCGCGATGTCCGGCTCCGTGGTGCTGGTCGCCTGATAGGCCCCGAGCGGTCCTCGGAGCGTGGCGCCCGTGAGTCCGTGCAGCAGCGTGAACAACCGCGGGGTCTGTGGATGCACTCCCGCCTCATCGCCGGACCGCTTCCCCGCGACGCGCTGCGCGAGCGCGCCGGCTTCGAAGTGCAGCCACGGACTGTCCACGTTTTCGGAGGTCACGCAGACGACGCCGGCCGCGGCGCTCCGGAGCCGCTCGATGATCGAGTCGAACCAGGCCACCCCTTTTTCGATGTCGTCCGAGATCGACACATGGATCTCGTTGCGGCCCACCAGGCGCGGCAGCGCGGACTGCAGCAGCGTCCGTACGGCGCGGGCAACATCATGACTCCGATCGCCCGACCAGCAGATGAACACGGACATCACCCTGAAAGTGTAGGTCCGCGGGTCGTGAATCGCACTCTTTCCACCCTGGCGATTCGCTCAGGAATCGAGCGAGTCCGGCCCGGTCTCCTGGAGGACCGGGCCGACGCGGTCCACCTACCCCGGCGGCAGTGAGAGCCGGCCGTGCAGCACGAAGAAATCGATGATGAGCGTGATGATGTCGTCGCCCGGCAACGCCTGCGAGCTGTCGCCCACGAGCGGCCGGTTCGTCGCCGCGTTCATCGTCATCGCCGCCAGGAGACACAAGACGAGTGCACACTTCCGCAACCTCTGCATAGATCCTCCCTTTGCCGGCGTCAGCCGGTGATGAGGAGGGCACCCTCTTTTGTTGAGTACCGCGAGGCGGCGGGTTATGAGGGAAACGTGAGCTGTTCTTACTGGAGCGGGGTGAACGCCACGTCCGGGCGGGTCGGGAGGAGCTCGAGGTAGAGGCGAACATGCTTGAGGAGCGCCGGAGTGGCCTGCCCGCGCGCGAGAGCCTCGTGCACGTATGCCAGGGCCAGGCGAGCGTTCCGCATCATGCCTTCGGACTCGAAGCGGATGAGGATGGTCCTGCACTCGGCCGCGACGCCTTCCATTTCGCCGAGCGCCAGCCGTGCCGCCGCCCAGTCGAGGGTGGCAAGAGCATGGTCGTTGTGCAGTCCGAGCCGTCGCGGCTCCTCTCTTACGACGTCGAGGGATTGTGCACCCGCGGCGAGGTCGCCCCGCTGGACGAGCACGAGCGCCAGGAACCACGCGGCACGTGCTTTTTCCGTGACGAGCCCGAGCTCGTCGAACAGGACCAGTGCTTCGGTGTACTGCTGTTCCGCCTTCTCCAGCGCACCGTTATTGAGGGAAACGCCTGCCGCCGCGTGGAGAGCGCGCGCGAGGATGTTCCGCTGACCTTCCGCACGCGCTTTGGCCTCCACGTACTGGTAGACCGGCAAGGCCTTGGCGTGGTGGCCCGAATGGGAAAGACACCACGCCTGCAGCAGCCTGGCGCAGAGCTCGCGAAAGCTGTCGCCGTAACCCCGGAACACACGCGCGCACTTTCTTGCCAGCCTCTCCGCATCGCCGTAGCGTTCGAGCTCGACGAAGACCATGCCGCGGATGTACCAGAGGATCGCCACATCGTATGGGTCTGACCCCGGGCTGTCATCGAAAAGGATCTCGGCCTGGGCGAGCGCTTTCAGGGCTTCCGCGAAGTGGCCGAGATACTTCAGCGCATTCGCGTATTCGCGCAGAGACAACCCGATGCACCACCGGCGCGTCTGCGGATCCTCCTCCAGCGATCGTGCGATCTCGTACGCCGTCCGCGCGATCTCCGCGCTGAATCTCGGCTTCTTCTCGTGCAGGTTCTGCGCGGCTGCACAGAGATAGCGCACCACGCCGGCGGTATGAGCTTTGGGGTTCTTCAGGATGTTCGCTTCACGAAAGCGGATCGGCGCGCGCAGAGCCTTCTCGAGCAGCCGGTGTGCCGCCGCATCCTCCGCTTCCATCGACGACCTCCCTCGCGGAACTCCCCCAGCCTTCGCGACTGCTGGAACCAGGCGTCCAGTTCTTCCCACGTCCTCGGGTCGCGGAGAGCCGCGTCGGTTTTCGACAGCTCCGCCAGCCGGTCGCCACATATCTCGCAGTTCGCGATGTGGAGACTCATGGCGGAGTCCCGTTCCTCGTCCAGGGTGTACCGGATCAGCGCATCGTCTTCGTAGTGACTCATGGCTTCTTCCGCGAGAGGTGGTGAAGGATCTCCTGTGCGCGTCTGCGGCAGGCGACGAGAAGCTGGAGGACGTTTCCGGGCGAGGTCTCGAGATGCTCCGCGATGCGCTCCTTGGTCTCCTCGCGGAGGTAGTAGCGCCGCAGCGTCTCGCGGCACCTCTCGCCGAGGCGCGCCAGTACGGAAGCCGCCGCGCTGCGGCGCATCCACTGCTCCAGCCGTTGTTCCGCGCCGATGTCGATGGCCTCGTCGTGCTCCGGGAGAAGGGCGGCCTCCGGCTTGCGCTTCCGCAGATAGTTCTTGGAGGCGTTGCCGACCGCGCCGGCCAGCCACCCCTTGACGTCGCGGATGTAAATCCGCCGCTGGAGGTACGCCACGAATACGTCGTGCACGAGGGCCTCGGCGTCATCCGGCGGAACGCGATACCGGCGCATCGCAATGCCGCGGAGCAACAGACCATACTCGGTATACAGCGACTCGAGTGGGTCTTCGCTCGAGCCGGACTCCTGGGGCACGAGTACCCTCCAGACGCGTGAGCGGCTGTCGGAGAATACAGGAGCAGCCGGGAGGCTGCCATCGAATCCAGCCTCCGGCTCGACGTCGAACAGGTCCGCTGGACGGAACAGCAGGCCGGTCAGGGACCGCATGGCCGCGACGATGATAAAGATCTTCTCTTCGGATGCCGCCGCGCGGCCGATGCGGATGCGCAGGAAATGTTGCCGGCTGACGGAGGGACGATTCATCACCTGCGCCAGACGGTCGGCCTCCCGGATGACCCTCACGGGTTTCAGGCCGAGGACGCGGATCACCTGCTGCAGTCGCGTGATGCGGGGAGAGCCTTCTGCCACCGGTTCGAGCAACGTTCCCTTTCAGGAATGGAGTGCCCGAAAGGGCGGAAGCCCCACCCGCTCAAAAATCGACTTGCATCCGCGTCAATCGCAGCCCGCCGATGCTGGAACAACCATCGGCGGAGCTAAAAAACCAACTGCGATGCTCCTGTTTACTCCCTCGGAGCAAATCCCAGCATTCCGGGAGCTGGAAGAACCATCGAGCGAGCAAATTCGCACACTTCTCGAGCAGCGCTCACCGGTCGGCGATGATCACGTACTCCCCTTTCATCGGCCAGCCGCGCGCAGCAAGGTAGTCGAAGATCGGCTTCGGAGTGACCAGGAGCTGGCCCGGCTCGGACCGGAGGCGACGAAGACATCGACGTCGAGCGTCGCCACCGGCTCCAGGTAGAACGTCGCCGCTACCGCCTCACCGATCGCATAGCGATCGATGACCCGGTCCGCTTCCATCTGATTGATGGCGATGAGGACGTCGCGGATGCTCATGCCGCCAGTGTCTCATTCAGTTCGTCCAGCAGGCTCGGGAGCTCGGCGGCGCACGTCGTCCGGCGATCGAGTAGCTCATCGGTTAAGCTCTTCCACCAGGAGAACGACAATGCACACTCTCTCGCTGGGGCGCCGTCTGTTCGTCGCCGTCGTGTTGTTTCTCGTTTCCGTTTCAGCCTCGGCTCAGGAGGCTCCTGCCAGCAAGGAGCAGCGGGTCCGGCAGTTGCTCGTGCTGATGCGCGCCGGGGACATGGGCGTCCAGATTATGGACAACATGATCGGCACGCTCAAGCAGATGGCGCCCGAGGCCGGGGACGAGTTCTGGAAGGCGTTGCGGGAGAAGGTGAAGAGCACCGACCTGGTCGACATGCTCGTTCCCGTCTACGTGAAGCATCTGGAGAGCGCCGATGTCGACGAGCTCATTCGCTTCTACAGCTCTCCGACCGGCCAGCGCTTCCTCGAGAAGCAGCCCGCGATCGTGCAGGAATCCATGATGATCGGGCAGCAGTGGGGTGCGGCGATCGCCGCGGACGCGCTCAAGGACCTGCAAAAGCAGAAGAGCTCCGACTGAGGCGCGGCAGCGAGTCCGGCCCGGTCTCCTGGAGAACCGGGCCGACGCGGTCCGGTCAGCCCCGCCGCGCGGCCTCGATGGCAGCGACGTCGATCTTTTTCATCGTCATCATCGCGTCGAAGGCGCGCTTTGCCTCGTCGCCGCCGGCCGCGAGCGCGTCGGTCAGCGCGCGCGGGGTGATCTGCCACGAGAGGCCCCAGCGGTCCTTGCACCAGCCGCAATCACCCTCCTGCCCGCCGTTGTTCACGATGGCATTCCAGTAGCGATCCGTCTCTTCCTGATCGTCCGTCGCGATCTGGAACGAAAAGGCTTCGTTGTGCTTGAACGCCGGGCCGCCGTTGAGACCGAGACAGGGAATGCCGCAGACGGTGAAGTCCACGGTCAGGACGTCGCCCTTCTTCCCGCTCGGGAAGTCGGCGGGGGCCTCGAAAACGGCGCCTACTGCACTGTCCGGGAAGGTCGCCGCGTAGAAGCGCGCCGCCTCGAGCGCGTCTTTGTCGAACCAGAGACAGATTGTGTTCTTTGGCGTCATGGTGGCGGAGTGTACCCTCTCCGGCATGTCGCACAAACCTTCCGGCTACAGCACCGCATCCCCCTACCTGATCGTGAATGGCGCGAGCGAGACGATCGCCTTTCTGCAACGCGTCTTCGGCGCCGTCGAGCTGCGCCGCTTCCCGGACGACGAGGGGAAGTTGAGGCACTCCGAGGTCCGGATCGACGACACGGTGATCATGATCGCGGACGGAGCCGACGGCTGGCCGCCCCTTCCCGCGCACGTGCACGTCTACGTGCCCGACGTCGACGCGACGTATCGCCTCGCGCTCGAAGCAGGGGCCACGCCGCTGCAGGAGCCGGTCAAGAAGGACGACGAAGACAAGCGCGGCGGCATCATGGACGCGGGCGGCACGACGTGGTGGATCGCCACGAAGGTGGAGTGATGAGTGGACCACCGGCGTCCTCGCCGCTAAAACGAGGCAACGAAGTCCTGGTCCAAGGCGTCGATTCGGTCGGTGAAGGGAACCGTGGTTTCCGGGAGGGCAACGATCTCCTCACGGAGGGCAATGATCTGCTCGCGGAGGGCAACAATCTCCTCCCGGAGGGCATCGATCACCTCGCGGAGCGCAACAATCCCGTCCCGGAACGTAACAATCCCCTCGCGGAGCATAACAATCCCCTCGCGGAGCATAACGATCCCCTCCTGGGGCATAACAATCCCGTCCCGGAGCATAACAATCCCGTCCCGGAGCGTAACAATCCCCTCGCGGAGCGCAACGTTATGCTCCGCGAGGGGATTGTTGTGCTCCGCGAGGGGATCGAGCCCCTGCCGCCCACCCAAAGTGGCGGCGCGGGACGCCGCCACGACAGCCGGCGGGACGCCGGCGCTCCACTTCACGGTCCGGGGGGCTATAGCGCGCTGAAGGCGCGCTCCCCTTCCCGCGCGCGCGCCAGGCGCAGGGCCGGATCGGCCGGACCGGGACGCTTGCGCGGGAGCTGCGCGGCGAGGCCGGTCAGCTCCTCCAGCACCTCCGCGATATCCGCGTCGGCGAGGCGGAAGTAGCGGTGGCGTCCCTGCTTCTCCATCTCCACGATGCGCGCGCCGGTGAGCTTGGTCAGGTGCGAGCTCGCGGTCGACGGCGCGACACCCGCCTCCAGCGCCGCGCGCGCGGCCTGGCCGTCGGCGAAGAGAAAGTGCGCCGCGCCGCCGAACACGCCGCCCCCTTCGATGCTCAGGCCGGCGCGGCCGAGGGCTTCGCCCATTTCCGCCAGCGCGCCGGGGCGGTCCTCCAGCGCGATGGACAGATCGTTCACCAGCGCACCACGGGCTGGTGATGAATGGGGACGCTGCACGAGTTGGCGATGAAGCAGAGCTGGTGCGCGCGGTCGTGCAGCTCCGTCGCGCGCGCGGCGTCGTCCGCGCTGGCCAGCGTCACCACCGGGTGCAGCGTCACCTCCACGAACTTCCCGCCGCCCCTGCCAGACGTTCCGTGACTCATGAGGGGAATCGTAGCGGGAATGTGGAGATCACGCTTCGACGGCCATCGAAGTGAAACGCTCGACGGCCTCCCTGTACTACTGCTGCGGAGGAAACAAAAACGATGAAAGTGCTCGCCCTGATTCTGGTCCTGCTGTGCAGCGTCGCCGCGCAGGCGGACTGCCCGTTCAACATCCCGGTCGTCACCATCCCGCCGCACTCGGTGAACGGCTTCAACTGGGGCAGCGTCATCCGCCCGCAGAACGACGCCTGCATCCAGCACATCGCCGTCGATCCGTCGAACAACGCCGCATGGTACGCGGCCGGCTTCTTCGGGCTGTACCAGACCAAGAACCACGGGATGACCTGGACCAAGCCGCTGAACGGCAACGTCGGCGCGCTGCTGATCGTCCCGAACCAGCCGCAGCTCGTCTACGCGTCGATCGGCAACAAGCTTTATCTCACACGCGACAGCGGCACGAACTGGACTCTCATCCAGACCTTCCCGAAGAGCATCGCCTCACTGATGGTCTCGAACAACACGCTCTACGTCGGCCCGTTCGGCGACGACCACATCACGCCGAGCGGCATCTGGGTCTGCAGCCTCGGCTGCGGCCTGCCGCAGTACAAGCCGTTCGGCAACGGCGAGACGGGCGTGATCGTCTGGAGCATCTCGCGCGACCCGGTCACCGGCACCCTCTACGCCGGCGGCGAGATCTTCGACCACCCCTCCCCATACGACCCGCCGTACCTCAAGTCGAACGACGGCGGCAACTCGTGGACCGACATCTCCGCCGGCCTGCCGTGGCACGTGACGGCGTCCGCGGTGCGCCCGAACGACGGCTACCTCTACGTGCTCACTGAAGGTCCGGGGCTCTACGGCTCGCCGAATCAGGGCGCGACGTGGCTCGCCTCATCCACGGGCCTCGGCCTCGGCATCGCCCTGCAGATGGACCCGCAGAACCCGAACCGCCTCTACGCCGGCCGCCAGAAGTACGGGAACCTCAACGGCGGCATCTTTCTCTCCACCAACGCCGGCATCTCGTTCGTTCCCGGCGGCCTCGCCGGCGCGACCGTGAGCGACATCGCCCTCAACGGCCTGAACACCCGCGTGTACGCGGCGGTGTACGGATCGGGGATTTACGTTTCGAACACGCCGTAAGAGGAAAAACGTGGGGCGGGCTGAAGCCCATATGCACTAACTTACGCCTCCACAGACAAAGCGCGCGTCGGCGCGCTGATATCTGCGCCTGCGTTTTGGAAGGAGCAGGTGGCGCGATTTCGCTCGACAAGCGCGCTCAATCGCGGTGAGGCTGAGCGACGGTTG
>DASPMO010000021.1:0-47321 GCA_035627015.1 Thermoanaerobaculia bacterium
ATCTGGACGACGACGCCTCCGCGGCGCGCGAGATCGCCCGCGTCCTGCGCGACGGCGGCGCCTGCATCGCCACCGTCCCCGCCCTGCAAAGCCTCTGGAGCGCCTCGGACGACTACTACGAGCACCGCCGCCGCTACACCCGCGCCCAGCTGGCGAAGATCTTCTCCTCCCTGCGGGTGGAGAAGGCCAGGTACTGGGGCTTCCCGGTCGTCCTCGCCTACGACACGCTGTTCCTCCTCCCCATGAACAAACGCCGCGCGCGCCGGCGGGTGGATGAGGACGCGGCCCTGCAGTCGGTGGCCAAGGCGGGGCGCTCCCGGGGGCTGGTGCGCATCGTGCGCGCAGTCTTCGCCGTGGACCGGCTGTTCGAATGGATTCCCTTCGGGCCCGGTTTATTGATGGTAGGGCGGAAGCCGAGGTAGGATCGAATCATGAGCACGCCGTTCAAAAAGGACGAAATCCCGCCGGACGCGGCTCCGGGGGAATATGGACCGATCACGTGGCCGGAGTTCCAGGCGTTGCCGGAGGACGTGCGGAAGCGTAGAGCGAAGCGGGTCTACGAGAAGACGCTAAGGGTGATCGGAGAGCTCAAGATCACTGTCGACACCGACGAGTCGCGTGGCCGTAATCGTTGATACGTCCGTCCTGATCGATCTCCTTGGCGGCACGCGCTATCTGATTCTCGATCGCGCCCTCGCGGAGGGAACTCTGGTGTTGCCGCCGCTCGTGATTGCCGAGGTCCTCTCCGGTGAGACCACACCCTCAGAGCGCGAAATCCTCGGCGATCTGCTGCAGGATTACTCGTTGCACGCCACGCCATTGGCCCATTGGTTCGATCTGGGCGCGCTCCGCCGTACTTTGCGCACGAAAGGCCTCAACGTCACCCTTCCCGACGCCCACGTCGCCCAGTGCGCGCTCGACCTCGACGCCACCCTCCTCACCCGCGACGACATCTTTCTCCACATCGCCAGGCACACGCCGCTGCGGCTTGGATAGAATCCCCTCACGGAGGTACCCCCATGAGCGACGGCTTCGACAAGCCCAGCAGGAACGAAGACGAGTACTTTACGCGGCAGGAGCTCGAGCGCCGCAAAAAGTGGGCGGCCGAACAGGCGGCCAAGATGGCCCACGACGAGAAGGACCGCATCAGGCAGGCCCACTGGATGAAGTGCCCCAAATGCGGCATGGACCTGCAGGAGATCGAGCTCCACGGCGTGAAGGTCGACCAGTGCGCGCATTGCGGCGGCATCTTCCTCGACGCCGGCGAGCTCGAGCAGCTCTCCAAGAGCGACGAAGGCGTGATGGGACGCGTCTTCTCCCTCTTCCGCTGATGCTGTTCCTCGGGCCCGCGGAGCTCCGCGCGCTCGACGCCGGTGCGCTCGAGGCGCTCCTCGCGCGCACCGACTGCGTAGTCGCATTCGGGGCAGGGGAGGTGCGCGGCCTCGCCGCCGCCGCCCTCCTCTTCGCCGATTACGCCGTCCTGGACCCCGGCGCCACGCTCGTCATCGACATCCCGGAAGCCTGGGCCGCGGCCGCGTGGCGCCTGCGGCGGCGGACCGTGAGCTGGGCCGCCGCCGGTGCCAGAAAGGAAGAGATCGTCGACGAGATCAGCGGCGCCGATCCGGAGACCTGGCGCAAGGAATGGATGCGACATCGCAGCGTTATGGCTCTCGACTCCGCTGCCGCGCTCATCCGCGCCCGCGGAGGAGACCGCCTCGAGCGCGCCGAGTTCGCCCGCCTCTTCGCGGCCGGCGAGCCGCAGAAGGGGCTGGGCGCGTTCCTCGCCAAGTTGAGACCAACGTACGACACCGACATATAGTGGAGAGCACCATGAGCCGCAACGAGACCGACGTTCGTAGCACCGCCGCCGCCACCGTCCTCCCGCAGCCGCCGCGGTCGCGCGAGGAACAGCTCCCGCTCTTCTCCAAGGACGCCCTCGGCACCGTGCAGAAGGAAGAGACCCGCTGGCGCCGCGACGTCCTCGAGCCGGTCCTGAAGAAGAAGCCGTTCTGGAAGAACGACTACACCACCGTCAGCGGCATGGACGTCAATCCGATGGCCACGCCCCTCTCCATCGCCGAGCAGGACTTTCACGAGATCGCCTATCCCGGCGAGTTCCCCTACACGCGCGGCATCCACCCCACCGGCTACCGCGGCCGGCTCTGGACCATGCGCCAGTTCGCCGGCTTCGGCACGGCCAGGCAGACCAACGAGCGCTTCAAGTACCTCCTCTCGCAGGGACAGACCGGTCTCTCCACCGCCTTCCACCTGCCGACGCTTTACGGGTATGACTCCGATCATGAGTACAGCGCCGGGGAAGTCGGCAAGTGCGGCGTGGCCATCGACACGCTGGCCGACATGGAAGTGCTCTTCGACGGCATCAACCTCGAGGACGTCACCGTCTCGATGACCATCAACTCCACGGCGCCGATCGCCCTGGCCATGTACCTGGCCGTGGCGGAGAAGCAGGGCGCCGACTGGAAGAAGATCTCCGGCACGCTGCAGAACGACATCCTCAAGGAGTACATCGCCCAGAAGGAGTACATCTATCCGCCGCGCCCCTCGATGCGGCTGGTCACCGACGTCTTCAAGTTCTGCACGGAGCGCGTGCCGAAGTACAACACCATCTCCATCAGCGGCTATCACATCCGCGAGGCGGGATCGACCGCGCTGCAGGAGCTGGCCTTCACGCTGCGCGACGGCATGGAGTACGTCGAGTACGGCATCCGCGCGGGCCTCGACGTCGACGAGTTCGCGCCGCGCCTCTCCTTCTTCTTCAACTCGCACAACGACCTCTTCGAAGAAGTGGCCAAGTTCCGCGCCGCGCGCCGCATCTGGGCCAAGGTCATGCGCGACCGCTACGGCGCCAAGGACCCGCGCTCGTGGCAGCTCCGCTTCCACACGCAGACCGCCGGCGCCTCGCTCACCGCGCAGCAGCCGTACAACAACATCGTCCGCGTGACCATCCAGGCGCTGGCCGCGGTCCTCGGCGGGACGCAGTCGCTGCACACCAACTCGCTCGACGAGACGCTGGCCCTGCCGACCGAGCAGGCCGCGCGCATCGCCCTCCGCACGCAGCAGATCATCGCCCACGAGTCGGGGGTCACGAACACGCTCGATCCCCTCGGCGGCTCGTACTTCATCGAAGAGCTGACCAACCGCATGGAGCAGGGGTGCTTCGAATACTTCGACAAGATCGACCAGTTCGGCGGCATGGTCGAGGCGGTCGAGGCGGGCTTCCCGCAGCGCGAGATCTGGGACGCGGCCTATCAGTTCCAGCGCTCGGTCGACTCCGGCGAGAAGCTCGTCGTCGGCGTGAACTCCTTCCGCATGGAGCAGGAAGAGCCGTACGACGCGCTCTACATCGACGAGTCGGTGACGGCGGAACAGATCGCCGCGCTGAACAAAGTGCGCGCCGAGCGCGACTCGCAGAAGGTGCAGGACGCCCTGCAGGCGCTCCGCAACGCCGCCGCCGACGAGAACGCGAACACGATGCCGCTGCTCATCGACGCGGTGAAGGTGTACGCCACCGTCGGCGAGATCTCCGATGCCTTCCGCGACGTCTTCGGCACGTACCAGGAGCCGGCGCTTTTCTGAAAACGTAGGGCGGGCTTCAGCCCGCCCATGGACGGGCTGAAGCCCGTCCTACGTCCATGCGCGTCATCGCCATTCTGCTCCTCCTCGCATTGCCGGCTCACGCCGCCGACCGCCAGAAGATCGCCGCGCTGAACGTCGCCGGCACCACCCTCGTCACGTGGGCCGGCTGCCTGGTCCACGCGAAGCTCACCAGGACCCCGCCGAAGCACGCCCGCTGTCTCGCTGCTGGAGCCGCCGGCGGCGCCGGCTACTACCAGGCCAAACGCCTGGCGGGGGAGGGACACATCACCACCGCCTGGCTCCTGGCCAACCTCACCAGCTCCGTCGTCGAGAACACCACCGCGGGGGAGCATCCGCTCGCGCGCGTCGGCTACTCGTTCGGACCGCTGCGCCTGCGCGTGGCCACGCCGCTCGACCACGCCCGCGAGTCGCTCGTCGACATCGACGTCAACGCCGCGGAGATCGGCTACCTCACCCGCGCCTTCATCGACGCCGACGACGTCGACATCCGCGACGGCATGATCTGGTACGAGACCGAATCCCCCTCCGTGGACGAGCAGGGGAGAACGGTGCACGGCTACACCTGGGGCCTCTTCCCCGGCGTCTGGAGCGGTGCGCGCGACGAGGTGTGGAGCCACGAGGCCGTCCACGCCGTGCAGGCGCTGCAGCTCGACGCCGTCGAGCCGCCCGCGCTGGTGCTCGACCGGGAACGCCGCAGAGTGCGCGTCCGTCACCTCCGCCTCGGCCTGTTCAACGTCGCCGACAACGTCGGCTCGCAGCTCCTCCCGTACGAGGACCGCTGGTTCGAGATCGAGGCCTACCGCTTCGCCGGCGACCGCGAGCCGCCGCGCTGAAGCGGTTGCTGGTTGCTGTGTTGCTGGTTCGTGGTGCTGTAGCGCCTGAACCGCTGCAGCCCCTTGAACGAGCAACCAGCAACCAGCAACAGTCTTTAATCAGTTATTCTCATCTGAATAAATGCTGTGATAGCATCTCCGGTGATGCGTGCGATTGCGCTCGTCTTCGCGCTTTGCATCTCCTCCGTGGCCCTCGCCGACGAACTGGTCCTCGTTCCGATCTGGTACGACGGGGCGGGGGACGCCGGCTCGTACTGGACGACGCACCTCTCCGTCTACAACGCCACGCGCAACTACATCCAGCCGCTCGATCGCGGCGCGCTGCCCTGCCAGTGGCTCCTCACGCCGTGCCCGCGCGGCTTCTGGGGCGGCACCATGATCGTCTACCAGGCCACGCACGCCATTCCGGGCGGCTTCCTCATGTCGGTCCCCGGCGACGGCGAGCTGCACTACACGCTGCGCATCTTCGAGCGCAACGCCTGGCGCGAGGACCTCGGCACCGACGTGCCGGTCGTGCGCGAGCGCGACTTCCGCCGCGGTCCGATCCAGATCATGAACATCCCCGCGGCCGACCCGAACGTCTTCCGCTACATGCTGCGCGTCTACGCCGTCGGCGCTCCGCTGCCGCCGCGCGTGCGGATCAACGGCTGGATCACCATGGCCGACGGCACGCCGGACCTCGTCCTCACCCGCGACGCCGTCCTCGTCCCCGCCATGCGCGGCCTGGGGCACTTCTACTTCGAGGACGGCACCTTCGTCCGCGACCTGGTCACCGTCGCCGGCGGCACGGGCAAGCTCCGCATCGAGCTCGAGCCGCTCGTGCCCAACGTGCGCTGGTGGGGGATGGTCAGCTCGACCAACAACCGCTCCAGCGACGTCACGGTGGTCACGCCCAACTGAAACGTAAACGCCTGATCCTGCGCCACGTCTGATTCCTACAGGACGATTCCGGCATTCCTACAGAACGCATGTGCGCGCGCTGATTCGCGTGCGGATGCGGCCGGGTATCATGCAGGACAAACGGAGGGGATGAATGGGTGTTCGACTGGCGGTAGTCCTGATTTCTCTGGCTCTGACGAGCTCTGTGCTCGCCAAAGAGGTCTTTCTCTCGGTCACCGGCAAGGCCAACGGCTTCTTCAGCGACGTGCGGATCTTCAATCCGTCCTACACCAAAGACATCACCGTGAACGCGCAGTACCTGCCGGCCGGCAACGGCAACAACACCAGCGCGGCGGTCGTCCCGCTGGTGATCGCCAAGCGCACGATGAAGGTCTACGACGACGCCGTGCAGTCGATGTTCGGACGCACGGGCGCCGTCGAGCTGGGGGCGATCCGTCTCACGTCCGACGACGACTTCGCGGCCACGCAGCGCGTCTACGCCGACGCGCGCGAGAGCCACCAGCGCGGCACCCTCGGCCAGTTCGTGCAGGGACTCGACGTCTCCACCGCGCTGGCCAAGGGCGTCATCCTGCAGCTCAAGTCGGGACAGGCCACGCTCGGCAACTTCCGCACGAACTGGGGCGGGGCGAATCCCAACACCACCGTCGCCAACGTCGCCTTCAAGCTCTACGACCGCGACAACCAGCTCCTCGGCACGACGAACCTCACCTTCCAGCCGTACGGCGTCTTCTCGCCGACGAACATCGTGAACTTCTTCGGCGTCAGCAACGCCAACGCCGAGCGGCTCACCGACGCGTGGATCAGCTTCGAGTCTGACGCGCCGCTCTTTCTCTATTGCTCGGTCGTCGACAACGGCGCGGTCGACCAGACTTTCGTCGCCGCGGTGCAGGACACCGGCGTCGCGCCGTCGCAGCCGCAGGTGAAGACGGTCAGCGTCTCCGGGTCCGCGGGCAACTTCGCGATCTCGGGACCGGCCCTCACTCGCGGCGATCAGGTGCGCTTCATCGTCACCGGCACCGAGGGCGTGCACGGCTTCCGGCTGTTCGATCCGGACGGCAACATCCTCATCACCCTCGACCCGCTCAGCGAGACCCCGCAGGAGCGCACCATCACCCTGGAAAAGAGCGGCGACTATCCCTATATCTGCACGCGCACGACCTGCAGCACCGAGCACAACACGATGAACGGCGAGCTCGAAGTGCGCTGATTCGGAAAGTACAGATGTTGACGATCGGGGCGGGCCGCGAGGTCCGCCCTGTTTCTTGCGGCCTGATCTTTGCTACACTGCGCGTGACTCAGGGAGCGTGTGACGGGTGCAGCTAGTCGAATTCTTTCGCAGCCGCAGGGGCGGGGAGTTGATCGGGATCGTCGTCGTGGCGATCGGGATCAGCGTCTTCGCGTCTCTCGTCACCTACCATCCGCGCGACTCCTCCGCGTTCTACACCTCCACCGACACCGAGATCCGCAACGCCATCGGCTACTACGGCGCCACGCTGGCCTGGATCTTCGTCAGCTTCTTCGGCTTTGCCAGCCTGCTCTTCCCCGGCGTCATGCTCGCCGCGGGCTGGAACCGTTTCTGGGGGCGTGAGATCGAGTACTTCCACACGAAGCTGATCGGCTTCGTGATCCTGGCCCTGACCATGCCGCCGCTGTTCGACCTGGCGGTGGGAAAGGTCTGGCTGCGCGGCTCGCTCATCCTCTCCGGCGGCTACCTCGGCCAGGAGATCAACAAGGCGGTGAGCGGGAACCTCAACACCAGCGGCGCCGTGATCGCGCTGGTGACCGCGCTCCTGGTCGGCCTGCTGCTGGCCACGCGCATCAGCCTGGCCGCGGTCTTCCTGGCCTTGCACCAGCAGTTCCTCGCCCTCGGGCGCATGCTCTCGATGCACTGGGCCCGCTTCTCCGAGCGCCGCCGCAAGGAGAAGATGAAGACCGCGCTGGTGAAGAAGCACCTCGAGAAAGCGGAGACGCCGCAACTGCGCCTCGTCCCCGCGGCGGCGGGCGAGCCCGCCGCGCGCGGCCCGATCGTGCGCGAGGTGCAGGGGCGCGGCAGCTTCCAGATCCGCAAAGTGACCAAGGCCGACCTGCGCAAGGCCGCCGAGGCGCTGTCGCAGCAGGAAGAGCGCAACCCGTTCGAGCTGTACGTAGCTCCGCCGCCCGCTCCTGTCATCCTGAGCCGCGAAGACGGCGAAGGACCCCCTCCTTCGCCAGCGCGAAGGGGATCCTTCGGCGTCTCCGCGCCTCAGGATGACACCCCCGACTTCGAAGATCCGCTCTTCGAGGAGCCGCCGCTGCCCGCGGCGAAGCCGAAAGCCATTCCCCGTCCTGCCGTGCGCAGGCCGGAGAAGCCGGCGCGCCGCGACGTCAAGCTCACGCACGACGCGCTGCCGCCCATGAACCTCCTCACCGAGGGGCCGAAGCAGGACACCATCAACGACGAGGTCCACAAGAAGTTCCTCGAGATCGGGCACCTCATCGAGGCGCGCTGCCGCGAGTTCTCGGTGGAAGGGGAAGTCACCGCCTACCACCCGGGACCGGTCGTCACCACGTTCGAGTTCAAGCCGAGCGCCGGCGTCAAGTACGCGAAAGTCGTCAACCTCGGCGACGATCTCGCTCTCGCCCTGAAAGCGGAGTCGATCCGCATCGAGCGCATCTCCGGCTCCTCGACGGTCGGCATCGAAGTGCCGAACCGCAAGCGCGAGCTCATCACCCTGCGCGACATCATCGAGACCGACGCCTTCAGCGCCTCCTCATCGCTGCTCTCGCTGGCGCTGGGGAAAGACATTCACGGCGAGCCGCTGGTCACCGATCTCGCCAAGATGCCGCACCTCCTCGTGGCCGGCGCCACCGGCGCGGGCAAGTCGGTCGGCCTCAACTCGATGATCGTCTCGCTGCTCTACAAGGCGCTGCCGTCGCAGCTGCGCATGCTGATGATCGACCCGAAGATGGTCGAGCTGAAGGTGTACGAGGACATCCCGCACCTCCTGCATCCGATCATCACCGACCCGAAGCTCGCCTCCACGGCGCTGATCTGGGCCGTGAACGAGATGGAGAACCGCTACCGCACGCTGGCCGAGTGCGGGGTGCGCAACATCGACCAGTACAACGGCCTGCTCAAAGATCCCGACGCGTATCGCCGCGCGAAGAAGCTCGCCCCCGACGCGCCGACGCCGTCCGACGAGCCGATGCAGTACATCGTGATCATCATCGACGAGTTCGCGGACCTGATGATGGTGGCCTCGAAGGACGTCGAGGACTCGGTGACCCGTCTGGCGCAGAAAGCGCGCGCGGTGGGCGTCCATCTCATCATCGCCACGCAGCGTCCCTCGGTGGACGTCATCACGGGCGTGATCAAGGCCAACCTCCCGTCGCGCATCTCCTTCCAGGTGGCCTCCAAGATCGACTCCCGCACCATTCTCGACACGCAGGGCGCCGAGAAGCTCCTCGGCAACGGCGACATGCTCTTCCTCCCTCCCGGCACGGCGCGCATCAAGCGCCTGCACGGCGCGTACGTCTCCGAGCGCGAGATCAACGAGATCGTCGACTACGTGAAGAAGAACCAGGGAGAGCCGAAGTTCCTCGAGGAGATCACCAAGCTCGCCGACGAGAAGAGCGGCGCCGACGGCATCGAATACCTCGAGGATCCGAAGTACGACGAGGCCGTGCGCGTCGTCCTCACCACCGGCCAGGCCAGCGCGTCGTACCTCCAGCGCCGCCTCAAGCTCGGCTACTCCCGCGCCGCGCGTCTCATCGAGATCATGGAAGCGAACGGCGTGGTCGGCCCGTCCCAGGGCTCGAAGCCGCGCGAGATCCTCATCCGCGCGGACGACTATCCCCCCGCGAGCGGGCAGTCGATCTAAGCAGACCGCACTGGATTCGCCAACGGATGCGGTCCGCCGGCGTCCTCGCCGGCTGTCGTGGCGGCGTCCCGCGTCGCCACTCCCGCCCAGGGCGCAGGCGCGGGACGCCTGCGCGACAGCCGGCGAGGACGCCGGCGGTCCGCTGTGTTTCCGTTGGCCAAGCCAGTGCGTCCTGCTTAGCTCACCCCCACACGACCCAGATCTCCACCGCCGTGGCGATGAGGAAGCCCGACAGCAGCGCCACGTACGCGAAGCGCAGGAAGCGGTACTTCTTGCGGTAGAGATACGCGCCGATGCCGTACAGGTCGCGCAGCATGGCCTCGTAGATCAGCGTGAGTGGTCTCAGTGTCCACCCGCCGAGGGTACCGGCGCGCCGGCCACCTCGCGCGCCATCCGCACCACCTCCACGAAATCCTCCGCCGCGACCGGCGGGATCGTCTCGAACGACGCCTGGCCTTTGTGCGGCGAGTCGCGCAGCAGCATTCCCAGCTGCGCCACCGACGACGCCAGCCGGAAGTTTTCCGACGGCGCGCCGGGCGTATCCGGCACGGTGCGCGTCATGAGCCGCGACGCGTCGCCGTCCGGCGCCTTGTAGCGCAGCTTCACCGTGGCCAGGTCCGCGCTCGCGGCCGCGGCCCGCGTCTGGTACTTCAGCGGATCGACGCTGCCGTTCGGGACGTCGCCGCCGGGAGGGACGATCTCGTACAGCGCCGTGACCGAATGTCCGGCCCCGAGCTCGCCCGCGTCCTTCACGTCGTCGTTGAAGTCCTCGGCGCGCAGCAGGCGGTTCTCGTAGCCGATCAGGCGGTACGCGCCGACCGTGGCCGGGTTGAGCTCCACCTGGATCTTCACGTCTTTGGCCACGGTGAGCAGCGTCGCGCCCAGCTCCTGGACCAGCGACTTGCGCGCCTCGGCGATCGTGTCGATGTACGCGTAGTTGCCGTTCCCCTTGTCGGCCAGCAGCTCCATCTTCGAGTCCTTCAGATTGCCGCTGCCGAAGCCGAGCACGGTGAGGAAGATGCCGTCGCGCCGCTTTTCCTCGATCAGCCGCTCCAGCTCTCCGTCGGACGTCACACCGACGTTGAAGTCGCCGTCGGTGGCGAGGATGACGCGGTTGTTGCCGTTGCGGAGGAAGTGGTCCTTCGCCACCTGATACGCCAGCACGATTCCCTCGGCGCCCGCCGTCGAGCCGCCCGCCTCGAACGATTCGAGCGCCTCCAGGATCGCGCCGCGCTCCGAGCCGCGCGTCGGCTTCAGCACCAGGCCGGCGTTTCCCGCGTACGCGACGATCGACACCGTGTCCTCGGGGCGGAGCTGGTCGACGAGGAGGCGCAGGGCGTTCTTGACCAGCGGCAGCTTGTCGGGCGACTGCATCGATCCCGAGGTATCGACGAGGAAGACCAGGTTGTTCGGGGGGAGATCGGCGGTCTCGATCCGGCTCGTCTGCAGGCCGATCAGGAGCAGGCGGTTCTTCGCGTTCCATGGGCAGGCCGCCAGCTCGGTCGTGATCGACACCGGCTCGCCGGCCGCCGGTTCCGGGTAGTCGTAGGTAAAGTAATTGACCATTTCCTCGATGCGCACCGCATCGCGCGGCGGGCGCACGCCATCGCGCAGGAAGCGGCGCACGTTGGCGTACGAGGCGCGGTCGACGTCGATCGAGAACGTCGACAGCGGGTTGTCGCCCGGACGGAGGAACGGGTTCTCCTCGAAGCGCCCGTACTCTTCGGTGTTGTGGGCCACCTCCTGGGCCATGACGAATTTCGCAGGCATCGGGGCGAGTGCGGAGTTGGCGCGCGACACTCCGGCCATGCCGCCGCTGGTGGCGCTGCCGTGATGTTCCGATTGGACGCAGGCGGTGAGAAGGGTGAGGGCGAGAAGGAATCGACGCATCAGTTGCTCCTTTGCCCTCTTTGGACAACGCCCGGCACCCCCGCGAAACCGGACCGGGCATTTCTTCTGCTTTACCGACACTCCATGCGATGGACGCCTGGTGGACTCAGTCCGAACGTCGAAGATCGTCGTGGCATGGGCGGCGGAGGGTTCGGCTTCGGCCGCGGCCCGACGGTCGGCTGCGGCGGCGCGATCATCCTGCTCGTGCTCAGCCTCCTCACCGGGCGCAACTTCTTCTCCATGGTGGACGGCGGCGGCGGCCCCGCGCCCGCGCCGGGACCGGCGACGGGTGCACCGGTGAATCAGTCGCCCGAGGAGCAACAGCGCTACGACTTCCTGGCGCGGTTCCTCGTCGACGACATCCAGGGTGTCTGGGCCGGCATCTTCCAGCAGGAAGGCATCGCCTATCAGCCCACGACGGTGGCCGTCTTCCGCGATATGACGCAGACCGCGTGCGGCATGGGCCAGGCCGCGAGCGGGCCGTTCTACTGTCCCGCCGACGGGAAGGTCTATCTCGATCTGTCGTTCTTCGATGAGCTCGATCGCCGCTTCGGCGCGCCGGGCGATTTCGCGCAGGCGTATGTCGTCGCGCACGAGGTGGGCCATCACGTGCAGAACCTGGTCGGCACCTCCGACCGCGTACACGAGGCCATGCAGAGCGACCGCCGCAACGCCAACGAGTACTCCGTGCGCCTCGAGCTGCAGGCCGATTGCTACGCCGGGATCTGGGCCGCCTCCGCGCAGCAGCGCGGCAAGCTGGAGATGGGCGACGTGGAGGAAGGCCTCGGCGCCGCCTCCGCCGTGGGCGACGACCGCCTCCAGGAGATGTCCGGCCGCGGCGTGAACCCCGACGCCTTCACCCACGGCTCCGCCGCGCAGCGCATGGAGTGGTTCCAGCGCGGCATGAAGTCGGGGACCATCCGCGACTGCGATACGTTCCGGGGATGAAGATCACCTGCGCCTGCGGGGCGCTCCTCGCCGACAACACGGACTTCATCTCCTTCAAGGCCCATCTCGTCGCCGATCAGGACTACTTCGACTATCTCGACGCGCTGCCGCGGCGGGAGCAGCGGCAATACCAGCGCGTGGTCTACCAGTGCTACGACTGCGGACGCCTGCTGCTGCAGAACCGCGCCGGCGACCAGCACCGCTACACGTTCTTCACGCCCGACGACGCCGAGGCCGCGAAGGGCGCGCTGCGCTCGAACCTCGGCAGCCGCTGGCGCGGGTTTCTGTACGGCGACGAGGGCGAGATCTGGTGGTATTTCGGTGACGGCGAGAGCGGCTCGGAGCGGTTCCGGTCGTGGGAAGAGGTGGAGCGCCGGTACCGTGCGCTCTTCGAGCAGTTCCGCGCGCGTGGCATTCTGCGCCAGGCATCCCTGAAGAAGGACGGCCAGGCCGTCCACCACTGGTCATCGGAAGAGTGAGGAGGAGACGCGTGAAGTACTACTCCGTGGGGCAGATGGAGATCTCCGATCCACGCTGGATCGCCGACTATGTCGAGCACGTGACCAGGCTGGTGGAGGGGCGAGGGGGGCGCTATCTCGCACGCACGTCCCACGCGGAAACGTGGGAGGGGGAGCGACCCGCGCCGGCGATCCTGCTCCTCGTCGAGTGGCCGTCACGCGAGGCGGCGGAGGCGTTTTACGAGAGCGAGGAGTACCGCCCCTTCCGCGAGCGACGCCTCGCCGGCTCGCGCAGCGAAATGCTGCTCGCGCCGGGCGAGGACGTCGCGGGTAAAGCGCGGATCGATTAGCGATCCTGGATCACTTCCTCCGGCAGCTTGACCATCATCCCCACCTGCGGCGGCTGATCGAGGTCGAAGCCGTTGATGTTGGCGACTGCCTCCGCGTCGCGCGTGTTGCCGGTGGCGCGGCGGGCCAGGTCGGCCCACGACTCGCCGCTGCGCACCGCGCCGATGCGCAGCCGCGCCGGCTGTGCGGCCTGCGCCTGCGCCGGCCGCACGTCCATCTCCTGCAGGATGGCCGACATCGGGCTGTTGCGCGAGCTCACGTTCGGCGAGACGAACATCATCACCACCACGTGGTCGCCGTGCACGAACTGCGTCGTCTCGACGCCCACGGCGCCCTGCTGCGTCTGTCCCTGCCAGACGTCGACGGCGAACTGCTCGCCGGTGCCCATGCGCGCGTTGCGCGCACCGACGTAGCCGAGGCCCATCTGCTGCAGGCGCAGCCGGATCGCCTCCTGCGCGTTGCGTCCCTGCAGCTCGCGCGCGTTCACTTCCTGCGCGACGAAGTAGCTCGAGCCGTTGTCGCGCGTCGGCGTCATCGCGAACAGCACACCCGGCTGCGTCGATGCCGTCCAGCCGTTCGGCGCGCGGACGACGATGCCATGGCCGCGGTCGTAGACCACGCCGTTGCGGATGACCGTGTGCTCGGTGCTGTTGCCGGTGATCGAGCCGTCGAGCAGGCGCACGTACTCGTCGCGGTCGGGCGCCTCGTAGCTGCCCGACGACAGCATGCCGCCCATCTCCGTGATCTTCTGCCGCACGTCGCGCACGCGCTTGGCGGGATCGGGGTGCGACATGAAGTAGCGATCGAGTCCGCCGGCCGGGTTCTTGTCCAGCCGCTGCAGCGTCATGAGCATCCGCTCCGCGCCGATCGGGTGGTACCGCGCCTCGGCCATGTAGCCGGTGCCGAGGAGGTCGGCCTCGGTCTCGTGCTGCCGCGAGTAGCGCTGGAACAGCAGGCCCAGGCCGATCTGGGCGAGCTGCCCGTACTGCTGGAGGACCTCCGGTCCGGCCACCACCGCGCCGAGGACCAGTCCGAACTGGGCGAGCTGCTGCTTCGAGATCTGCTGCGCGGAATGTCGCGCGGTCACGTGTGCGATCTCATGGCCGATCACGCCGGCCAGCTCGTCCTCCGAGTTGATCCGCTCGAGCATGCCGCGCGTGACGTAGATGTAGCCGCCCGGCAGCGCCATGGCGTTGACCATGGGGGAGTCGAGCACGGTGAAGGTCCACGGCAGATTCGGGCGCTCTGATTTCGCCGCCAGATCGCGGCCGATCCGCTCGACGAGACGGTTGAGCTCGGGCTTTTCGTCGTAGACGCCGAACTGCTCGATGATCTCGCGATGCGACTGCTGCCCGATCGCGAGCTCCTGGGATTCCGAGACGATGTTGAACTGCCGTTTCCCGGTCGCGGGGTTGGTGCTGCACGCCGCCAGGAAAACGAGCGTGATGAGTAGGGTTGCTTTGCGCATGTTGGCTCCTGTTGTCAGGAGCCGATCAGTTCAAAGTGCGTACCGCTTGAGGCGCAAGCGGAGCTCCGTCGTGACGCCGCGATGGCAGGGGATGCAGAGCGTCCTCATGTTGTCCAGGTTCGAGTCGCCGCCTTCGACGACGGGAAGGATGTGGTCGGCTTCCCACCACGATTTGCGCTTCTTGTGGATGAGTCCCTGCTCCTGCAGCTCGCGAAGCTGGCGCATGCGCTCGGCGAAGGGGAGGCGCATGATGCGCCGCCGGAGTTTGTGGGTGTCGATGTCGCAGAGAGCGCAGACGCCTTTGTCGCGCGCGAAGACGCATTCACGCAGATACGACGTGCTCGACCGCAGCCGCCACTCGTGGACGCACGCGTCCGAACAGAAGGTGCGCCGCCGCCCGCTCACCGCTCCCTTGCACCACCGGCACATGGCGGCATTCTAGTTGCTGCGCACGTCATCCGAGGAGACCCTATGGCGAACGATTACCGGTATGGCGAGCGCAACCGCGGCATGTTCGGCTACGAGGGGGAGGGCTTCGCCCGCGGCTACGCCGATCTGGAAGGTCATCCCGACCGCGGCTGGAACATCGGGCGCGACTCCGACCGCCCCTCCTACCGCGGCCGCGGCCCGAAGAACTACCAGCGCTCGGACGACCGTATCCGCGAAGAAGTCTGCGAGCGGCTGATGATGGACCACGACGTCGACGCCAGCGACATCGAGGTGTCGGTGAGCGACGCGGTGGTGCGGCTCGACGGCACGGTGCGCGAGCGCCACGCGAAACGCATCGCCGAGGACATCTGCGAGCTGGTGCGCGGCGTCAAGGACGTGCAGAACAACCTGCGGGTCACGCGGTAGGCTTCGACAGCACCGCGGCGTCGTCGCTGGTCGCCCAGACGCGCGCCCACCTCTCGAATCCCGGCGGCGGCGCCAGCAGCGGATCCGACTGCGGCTCGATCGTCCGCGGCTCGCCGTAATTCACGATCAGCAGGCGATCGCGTGCGCCGTCCGCGAACCAGCGCAGGACGAGACACTCATCGCCGTGTGCGGAGGCGCGCAGCTCTCCGTCGAAAGGCTGCTCGCGCCGCAGCGCGAGCAGCTCGCGATGGAGCCGCTCCAGATCCGCGTCACGATCGTCATGGTCGAGCTTGCAGCGCTCGAACGTGCGGCGTTCCTCCGGCGCGGCGAGCTCGCGCCCCTTGATCGAGGGGAACTGTTCGAGGAACTCGCGGCGGCCGTCGCGCACCTTCTTCGCCAGCTCTTCATGGTGATCGGCGAAGTAGAGGAAGGGCGACTTTGCGCCGAACTCCTGTCCCTGAAAGAGCATCGGCGTCTGCGGCTGCAGCAGCAGCAGCGCCGTGAGCGCGTGCAGCCTGCGGCGCGACGTGAGCTGGTGCAGGCGCTCCCCCGTCGCGGAGTTGGCGATCTGATCGTGGTTCTGCAGGTAACAGACGAGGCGCTCCGGCGCGATGTCGCGCGACGGTGTCCCGCGCCGCTTCTTCTGCCACCGGTACCACTGCCCCTGATACAGAAATCCCGACGTGGCCATCGACGCGAGCTCGCGCGCCTTTCCTTCATAGTCGGTGTAGTACGCCTCGGTGAACCCGGTCGCGGCGACGCGTGCCGTGTGGTGCCAGTCGTCATTCCACAGGGCGTCGAGGCCGTGCTCGCGCAGGAGCCGCGTGTCCTGCGGCTCGTTCTCGGCGACGAGGAGAGCCCCACGTACGCGCTCGCGGATCTCACGGAGGATGTGCTTTTCCGATGCGTCGAACATCGACTGCGTGGCGTCGATGCGCAGGCCGTCGAAATGGAACTCCTCGACCCAGTAGGCGGCGTTGCCGGCGATGAATTCACGCACGCCGTGCGCCTCCTCGCCATCGAAGTTCATCGGCTCGCCCCACTCGTTCTCGTACTTTTCCGAGAAGTAGTGCGGCGTGAACTGCTTCAGGTAGTTCCCGTCCGGGCCGACGTGGTTGTAGACGACGTCGAGAATCACGCCGAGACCGTGCGCGTGCGCCTCGTCGACGAAGCGGCGCAGGTCGTCGGGACGGCCGTAAAGCCGCGTCGGCGCGTACAGATCGACACCGTCGTAGCCCCAGCCGAACGCGCCGGGAAACTCACTTACCGGCATCAGCTCCAGGATGGTGATGCCGAGGTCCGCGAGCTTCGGCAGATGCTGCATCGCCGCGGCGTACGTGCCTTCTTTCGTGAAAGTGCCGACGTGCATCTCGTACAGCACCGCGTTCTTCCGGTCCATGCCGCGCCACGGACGCCATTCGAACGCCGGATCGATTACCTCCGACTCGCCGTGCGGCCCGTCGGGCTGAAAACGCGAGGCGGGATCGGGATAGTCGCCGTCCGCCAGCCGGAACTGGTACCGCGTGCCTGCCTTCGCGCCTTCGACCACCGTGGAAAAGTAGCCGCGCTCTTCGCGCTGGAGCGCAAAGTCGCGGCCGTCGATGACGACCGCGACGTCGCGATGTCCCGGAGCCCACACGCGAAAGCGAACTCCGCCCGGAACCAGCTCCGCACCGATACGCACGAGCGCGACGCGTGCAAAAAGCGTTCTGGAGTGCGGCAACGCCAGTTGCCGCTCTCCATGCCGCGGCGTGGGCGGAGGCTGGCGCCTCCGCATGAAGAGCGGCGACTGGCGTCGCCGCACTCCATATCAGGCCGCTGTGAGAGCCGGCAGCTCCAGCGACAGCGCGCTCGCGCTCACCGTCGCCGCGATCCTCACCGCATCGTGCACCTGCTCCTCGGAGATCCCGCCCTCGCGCACGACCTCCTCGTGCGACCGGATGCACATCTCGCATCCATTGATCGCGCTCACGGCGAGACAGAACAGCTCGAAGTCCGCCTTGTTCGTCAGCGGTTTGGCGATGCGCTGCATGCGCAGGCGGGCCGGCATCTGCGAGTACGACGGCTTTCCGACCAGATGGCGGAAGCGGTAATAGACGTTGTTCATCGCCATCAGCGCGGCCGCGGCCACGGCGTCGTCGATGACCTCGGGACTCACTTCCGCGCCGGCGTCGGCGATCACGGCATCGCGCAGCGCCGCGTTGCGGGTGGCGACCGCCGAAGCGATCGCCACTCCCCAGCGCTGTGCCGCCGTGAGGCTTCCGGGCTGCAGCACGTTCTGCAGGTTCAGCTTGATGTCCTTGGCCACGTCCGGAATCGTCGTCCGGAGAGCTTCCACGGCGCTCATGGTCAGGCCACCTTGATCGTCTCTTCGCCCTTCTGCCAGTTGCAGGGGCAGAGCTCGTCGGACTGGAGCGCGTCCAGCGTGCGCAGCACTTCGTTCACGTTGCGGCCGACCGAGAGGTCGTACGCGCCGACCCAGCGGATCACACCCTGCGGGTCGACGACGAACGTCACGCGCAGCGCCACGCCGCCTTCCTTGTGGATGATGCCCAGCTCGTTGGCCAGGGTCGGGTTGATGTGCACCAGCGGCGTCGGCACGGTGGCCAGATCGGGGTGCGCGTTGCGCCAGGCCAGGTGCGAGAACTCGTTATCGGTCGAGCCGCCCAGCACCACTGCGTCGCGGTCGGCGAAATCGGAGTTGTGCTTGCCGAACTCCACGATCTCGGTCGGGCAGATGAAGGTGAAGTCCTTCGGGTAGGCGTAGAACACCAGCCACTTTCCCTCGAAGTCGCGGTTGGTGAGGGTCTGGAACTCCTTGCCCTTCTCGCGGCCCACATTGGCGGTGACGGTGAACTGGGGGAACTTGTCTCCAACGGTCAACATGTGTACTTACTCTCCTTTTGTTGCTCTGAGCTTCCCGCGCATGACCACCTGGTACTGGCTGACCTCGAAGTCATGCAGCGATTCGATGTTGCAAACCTGCACGTGCTCCCACGGCACGTCGTGAATCGCACCCGTCTCTTCGTCGATGAAGTGATGGTGCGTACCGGTGATGGGATCGAAGACCACACTCTCCTCGGCGATGGTGAGCCGCTGCAGCAGACCCTTGTCGACGAAGAGGTGGAGCGTGTTGTAGACGGTGGCGCGGGAGATCCAGGGGAACCGCTCCCGCACCCGTTTCCAGACCAGGTCGGCCGAGAGGTGCTCGCCCGTACGGAGCACATACTCGGCAACCGCGACGCGCTGAGCCGAAGGCTGGATGCCGCGCTCACGAAGAATGCTTTCGACCTGCAGCATCATTAGACTAAGTCTAAGAATGCTGCGAGTCAATATCGTATTCCGGCTCTTGGGGTGTCAGATTCCGCTTGGATAGGTCTCCGGCGGCTCCTCGCTCGTCCAGGTCGCCTCGCGCTCGAGCGGCTCCACGGCACGCGTGTGATCGAAGTGAATGATCGCGTCGAACTGGCGGGGGAGGTGGGCGTGAAAGTAGTGGCTGAGGCGTTCGGTCTCGGGGCGGTAGATCACGCCGATGGCACGCTGGAGGCGCGGGCCCATCAGTTCCTGCGCGTCATTCCGCAGGAGCAGGTAGTACGGCTCGGAGGCGAGCTCGTGCAGCTTCTCCTCATAGCTTCCCGGCAGGCCCGGCCGCACGCGTTTGCGTTGCGCCGGGGAGTCCCAGTCATCCGCGGCCGTCACCGTGCCGCTGTAGGTGCTGAAGCCGATCAGCACCGCCTTCTCGCCATAACGCTCGCGCATGAGCTGCCCGACGTTCAGCTCTCCCTGCTCGCCCATCTCCGTGAAACGGGCGTCGCCGAGGTGGGAGTTGTGCGCCCAGATCACCAGCTTCGCGGGATCGTGCTTGCGGCCGAGGTGCGTGACCAGCGCGTCGACGGTATCGGCCATGTGCCGGTCGCGCAGGTTCCAGGAGGACACCCTGCCGCTGAACATCGACCGGTAGTACTCCTCGGCATTGGCCACGAGACGGGCGTTCTGTTCGGCGGAGAAGAGCTCCTCGCCGTCCGTGCGCCGCCGCGCCAGTTCGGTCAACTGCTTGACCACCTCTTCCTGGCACGACTCCGCCGCGCCGAATGCCGCGGCGTAGCCGTACGACTGCGCCTCCTCGCCGAAGTGGTCGAAGCACGAGTAGCGCTCGCGTGCCCTTCGCGCCGCGTCGGGGTCGACCTGCTCCAGGTACTCGATCACCGCCTCGATGGACGAGAACAGCGAATAGAGGTCGATGCCGTAGAAGCCGGCGCGCTGCTCCTCGGACCGCTCTTCGTTGAAGTCGCGCAGCCAGCCGACGAAATCGAGCACGTCCGCATTGCGCCACATCCAGGTCGGGAAGCGCGAGCGGAAGCCGGCCAGCGCATCCGTGGCGTCCGTGTCGTCGCTGCGGCCGCGCACCCAGCGGTTCACCCGGTCGGCGTCGGGCCAGTCCGCTTCCACGGCCACGGCCTGAAAGCCTTTCTCGGCGAGAAGCCGTTGCGTGATCGTGGCCCGCTCGCGATAGAACTCGTGCGTGCCATGCGAAGCCTCGCCGATGCAGACGATGGTGGCGTCACCGATCATCCGCAGCAGCGCGTCGTAATTGGTCGCGGGATGGATCTTCATGGCCGTTCGAGGCGGAGGTGCGTCGTGTGTCCGTCCGCCGAGGTGATGGCCACGGCCTCGTCCGCCCCGCCGCTCTGCTGCACCGAGACGGTCGCGCCGTCGATGGTGATGACGCGGTGATGACTGATGTCGCCGCCGAGGTGGATGACGATCTTGCCGTCCCGGGCAACGATCCCTTCCAGCGGCAGCGTGTCTTTCTCGCCGTCGACGTGCACGAGCCAGTGGTCGTGCTGCAGTGTGAACGTATCGAAGAAGCGGCCCCAGTCGTCGCGCTCGATCTCTTTCAACATCACGTTGCGTCCGGTGCAAACGGCGTGCGGATTGCTATTTTCCACCGCGGAGGACGACTGATGAAAGACGACCAGAAATCGCCGGACCGCAAGACCCGCGTGAAGGGCGACCGCGTGATCCATACACCGAAGGGGACGCTGTATCACGGCGACCGCTACGAGGGACCGCGCGGCCTCACGAACGAGCAGCAGGAAGAGCGCCGCGTCGGGGCGAAGATCGACGAGCGACAGGGGCGGCAGTATGCCCACGGCAGCCATGACATCAAGCCGGGCATCGGCCGCCTCGACGGTACGGACGATGTGACGGGCACGAAAAAGGGACGATAGCGGCGACGGCTTCATCGCACGACCTGCTAGACTGCGCCGGTTCCCAAACTTTGTGCAGTCAAGACGCATAAGCGTCACCCGGTCCCGGAGCGATGAACGATCCCGAGTCGACCTATTTAGAGCACCTTGCGAGCATCGAGCGCATTGCCGCGTTCGTCGCTCGCAAGAACCATTTGAATCCTGACGACACCGTCGAGTTTGTGCAGGTCGTCCGCTGCCGTCTATTCGAGGACGACTACGCCATCATCCGCAAGTTCGAGGGGCGCAGTTCGTTCACGACGTACCTCACCACCGTCATCAACCGCCTTTTCTACGAGTGGCGCGTGAAGGAGTGGGGGAAGTGGCGTCCCTCGGCGGAAGCGCGCCGAATCGGGGACGTCGCCATCATGCTGGAGCGCCTGGTGACGCGCGACGGCTTCACGTTCTCCGAGGCGGCGAGGGTGTTGACCATGCGGGCGGGGGCGGGAGTCTCGATCGCGGAACTGGAAGCGATTTACCTGCGGCTGCCGCCGCGCAACCCGCGGCCGGTGGTGGTGTCCGGCGAGGTGTCGCCGGACGCGGCAATCGTGGAAAGCGACGCCGACGAGCGCGTGGGAAAGCGCGACCGCGAGCGCACCCTCCGTCAGGCGGTGCAGACGATCGACTCGGTGCTGGAGTCGTTCGGGGAAGACGACCGCCTGATCCTGAAGTTGCGCTTCTGGAAGTCGTACAAAGTGCCGGAGATTGCGCGGGTCATGCAGCTGGACCAGAAAAAGCTCTATAAACGGCTGGAGAAGTTGTTCGCCACTTTTCGCCGTGCCCTGGAATCCGCCGGCGTGAGCCGCGCCGACATCGACGCGCTCCTCGTCCGCGGCGACCACGACATTCACCTGGACGTGCTGTCGTGAGGAAAACCCGTCCTTCCGTCCCTCCAACCCGTCAGGGCGAGGACGATAGAGGCGGCGAGGGGAGGCTGCCATGACCGCTGCCGTATCTGTAATGAACCACCCGACCGATAACGCACTCGCCGCCTTCGTGGATGGAACCCTCCCTCCCCCCGAACGCCAGGAAGTGATCAAGCACATGGCCGATTGCGCCGAATGCCGCGACACTGTGTTGCTGACGACGGAGATCGCCGAGGCGGAGGCGCCGGCGAAGGTTGCTGCGAGTACGGTGGTGCCATGGAGACCAAAGCGATGGCTGCCCCTCGCGGCGGCGGCTGCGATCGTGGTGGTGGTGGTGGGTATCACGCAACGACAGGGCGATCCGATGCGACCAATCGCGCATGCGTTGCAAGAGATGAGTGAGCGGCCAATGAAGGCACGGGTGAGCGTCGATGCTCCATATCGACACTCGAAACCCGTCCTGCGCGGTGATGAAAAATCCGATGATTATCGTGCGCTGAGCGCCCTGGCAGAGGCGCAGGATAATGCGGCGAAGAGCGGAACCGTCGAAAATCTCCATGCTCTTGGCGTCGCACAATTGATCGCCGGCAATCGCGCGGAAGCCGTGGAGACTCTCGAATCGGTGAAAGTTATGGTCTCGAACCCGTCCGCCGAACTGCTGAGCGATCTTGCCGCGGCATATCTCGCCTATGGCGACAACCAGAAGGCGCTGGAGTACGCAAATCGTGCGTGGAACCTCGAACCCGCGCCTGCGGCAGCGTGGAATCGCGCGCTGGCGCTGGAGTATCTCAACGACACCGCCGCGAAACCGGCATGGGAAGCGTACCTGAAGCTCGACCCCGACTCGGCCTGGGCAAAGGAAGTACGAACCGAGCACCTCTCCGATCGCAAATAGGCACATTGCAATGACCGCGAATACAAAGTTCGGGTGGAGAGTCGGTATCGCGGCGGTTGCCGTGACGGTTTCGGTGCTCACGTCCTCAGCATTTCTCGCCAATCGGCAGAAGACACGGCGAGTTGCCCCCGATTTCGCGCGGTGGAGCCCTTCGAAAAATCGCATCCTCGAACTCGATGCCGCGCAGAAAGCGTGGATGCGTCAGCCGACGCCAGCCACGGCATGGAGGCGAGCCACTGTCCTGGAGGCATTAGCCGGCGCAGGCGTTGCGGCGAGTGCCTGGGACGACTATCTGCGGCTCGATTCGACCTCACCGCTGGCTGAGGAGGCTCGACGGCGGCGCAGGCAGAAAGTGGTGACGGTCACACCCAATCCAGCGGTGGATACGGAGAGAGTGCTCGCGGCCTGGGCAAGGGCCGTTCTGGGCGGACGTGCCGAGGACGAGAAACGTGCTCTCGCGTCCCTGGCTGCGCACGGGAAAGCGCAGCAACTCGAAACGGGAGATGCGTTTCTCGTCGATGTCGCTGTATGGGCCGAGTCATCGGGGAACGATGGCGGGCGCAAAAGGAAAGCAGCAGACGCCATCCAGTCCCTGCAAGCCGGCCGTCAGGCATTTGCCGTCAGGGATCTTGCCGCTGCCGAACCTCACCTGCGACGAGCCGAGGGCCGTTTGCGGCAAATGCGAAGTCCTCTCGCCACCGTCGCCGCTATCCATTTGGCGGGCGTGCTCTATTCCAGAGCACATTTCGATCGTGCAGCAGACGTGTTGCTTGCTAACGTCGAGGCCTGCGCGCCCGAGCGGCGCTATGTCGTAGCCTGCGGTTCGCAGAAGTGGAGCGAAGGTCTGTTGGAACTGCAACAAGGCCGCGCATCCGAGGCACTTAACCGATTCGATCGCGCATTGAAGGAGCTCGAACGATCCGGAGACGTTGCGCGCTATGCGCGACTCCTGTTTGTGCGTGCGGCGACTCTCGACACGATGCGTGCGACGGATGAAGCCTGGGCCGATCGTGTCAAAGCGATGCAGAGGCGCTCCCGGAACGGCCAACGAGATGACCGCTTGCTGGCGATGCTGGCCATCGCTGCCGCGCGTGACGGCTATTACTACGCCGGCGATCACCTTTTGTCGCAGGTCCAACGCGGTTCGAACGAGCACCTGGCGCGGTGGCGTGCGTTCACGCAATCGAGGATCGCCGGCGAGCTGTCCGATCCCAATCTGCACCTAGCCCACGACGGCATCATTGCCTCGGACGGCGCATTCATCCAAGCGAAAGCGTCCTTCACATCGTACCGCCGCAACGAGGTGATGGTGTCTCTTCAGGGGCAAGGAGTCGTGTCCACGGCGCCACGCAGTGACTGGTCGGAACCGGTGGACGAATTCGTTCCCGAGCACATCCAGCGCGAGGCGATTGGTGTGATGGTCGCCGACAGCGTCCGGCGTCTCTACGAGCACGAGTCACGTGTCGAGGTCGCGAATGGCTCTGCGGAGGCGGCGCTCTGGATGTCGGATCGTGCTCGTGCCGTGGGCGTGCCGTCGAAGGAGACGCGCGCATGCGTTCACGAGCAGGGCAATGCGACTGCCGCGGAAATGGGGCGAATGCTGGTCGCCTGCGTGCCGCAGGGAGTCGCCTTCGTCCATCAGGATCTCGATGCGACGCGGCTCTATACGTGGGTCATCCGCGGAGGACGTGCGCAACTCGTCACTACGTGGGTATCGGCGCCGCAACTCGCCGCTGACATCACACACTTCCATGATGCAATCGCGGATAAAACCAGCACGGCAGCTCTTCTTCGCCAGGCGCAGTACCTCTACGACATTCTTCTGCGGCCGGTGCAAACGCAGATCGCTGGAACCGATCTCCTCGTCTACTCTCCTTCCCCGAATCTCCGCGGCCTCCCGATTGCGGCACTCCACGACGGCACGCGCTTTCTCATCGAGACGCGGCCGATCGTGAAGACGCCGACGATCTCCACGTTCACATTGACCGCTGCGGCGAGGCGTGACTCGTCGGCGCTGGTCGTCCTGCCGGACGCGGCGCTGCAATGGCGGACGCTCGCTGGCGCAGGCGCTGAAGTTCAGATGGTTTCGCGAATCTACGATGGCCGCGCCGCTCTGTTGACGAAACGCGCTGCCACGCCCGAGGCGTTTCTGAATTCCGCGGCGGCACACGACATCATCCATGTCGCCACGCACGGACAAACCAGTGTCGGGCCGTACCAGAACTCGATCGAATTCGGTCAGGAGCGCATCCGCGCCTACGACATTTTCAGTCTCCGCCTGAAACGCAAGCCCATTGTCATGCTTGCGGCCTGCCGCACCGCCGACAGCAGTGGCGGACCCATGAACATCGGCCTCACCGACGCCTTCCTCGCCGCGGGTGCCTCCGCCGTCGTCGGCTCATTATGGGACGTGGAAGACCGGTCCACCGGGCAGCTCTCCGTCGGCTTCCACCGCGAGCTGGCGCGCGGCGCCGCGCCGCACGATGCGCTGCGGCGCGTGCAACTGCAGTTCATCCGGCAGGGGAGGCCGCTCTCCACGTGGGCGGCCTTCCAAGTCAGTTCCTGAGCTGCTACCCTCCGCCCGATTTGCGTCGCGTCCTCCCGTTCACCGGTCTCGCACTCTTCGTTCTTGCCTGGCACGTCGCGGTAGCGTCGTCGAAGGGGACGCTCGTGCCGTCGCCGCTCGCGGCGATCCAAGGCATCATCGAGCTGGCGGAGAAGGGGCTGCTGGCGCGTTACGTCGTGGCCAGTCTCTTCCGCGTCACGTGGGGGTATCTGGCGGCACTTGTCATCGCGGTGCCGCTGGGGGTGTGGCTCGGGTTGTGGCGGCGGGGGGAAGAGGCGGTCAATCCCATCCTGCAGCTCCTGCGGCCGATCTCGCCGCTGGCGTGGATTCCGATCGCCATCCTCTGGTTCGGGGTCGGCGACGTCTCGGCGGTGTTCCTGATCTTCCTCGCCTCGCTGTTGCCGCTCACGCTCACCACCGTGAACGCCGTGCACAACATCGAGAGCGTGCATCTCGCGGCGGGGCGCAACTTCGGCCTGACCGGGCGTGAGCTCGTGCGCAGCGTGGTCCTGCCCGGCATCCTCCCGCAGCTCATCGTCGGCATGCGCATCACCCTCGGCATCGCCTGGCTGGTCGTCGTCGCCGCCGAGATGATCGCCGTCAACTCCGGCCTCGGCTTCCTCATCATCGACGCCCGCAACGCCGGCAACCGCTACGATCTCGTCGTGGCCGGGATGATCCTCATCGGCCTCATCGGCGTCGGGCTCGACCTGCTCATGCGCCGCCTCGAGCGGCTGCCGGGCGTGCGCTGGGGGTACGTCGGCGAATGAAAGTCCTCTTCCGGGACATCAGCCACGACTTCGGCAGCGTCCGCGTCCTCGACGACATCAACCTCTCCGTCGTCGCCGGCGAGTTCGTCTGCATCCTCGGACCCTCCGGCTGCGGCAAGTCCACCCTCCTCAACATCGCCGGCGGCTTCGTCGCGCCGATGGAAGGGGAGGTCAGCATCGACGGCGAAAAAGTCAGCGGCCCCGATCCCCGGCGCATCTTCGTCTTCCAGGAACGCGGCGTTTTTCCGTGGCTCACGGTCGAGGAGAACATCGGCTTCGGCCTCTTCCGCCAGGGAGAGAAGGAAAAGCGCGAGCGCATCGCCCATTACGTGCAGCTCGTCGGACTGAAAGGCTTCGAGAAATCGTATCCGCGCGAGCTCTCCGGCGGTATGAAGCAGCGCCTCGAGGTGGCGCGCGCGCTGGCCGTCGATCCCGACGTCCTCTACCTCGACGAGCCGTTCGGCGCGCTCGACTCCATCACCCGCCTGCAGATGCGCCGCGAGCTGCTGCGCATCTGGCAGGCGGAGCGGAAGACCATCCTCTTCGTCACGCACGACATCGAGGAGTCGGTGCAACTCGCCGACCGCGTGGTCGTCCTCTCCGCGCGGCCGGGACGCGTGCGGCGCGTCGTCGACATCGACATCCCGCATCCGCGCGACCTCTCCGACCCGCGCTACATCGCCCTCCGCGACGAGATCTTTGGCGAGATCGGACTGGCGCACCAGGTATGAGGGACGAGGGACGAGGGACGAGGTACGAGTCGATTCTCGTGACGGCGGTCCTGGTCGCGCTCTGGCACTTCGCCGTCATGGCGACGGGGACGAAGATCTTTCCGTCGCCGGTGGCCGTGCTGCGCGGACTCAACGACCTTCCGCACCTCGGCGCGTACACGCGCGATTCCCTCTTCCGCGTCGCCTGCGGCTACGGCGCGGCCGTGCTCCTCGGCATCCCCGTCGGGCTGGCCCTCGGCTGGTTCTCCTCCGCCGCGCGCGCGGCCAATCCGCTCATCCAGATGCTGCGACCCATCTCGCCGCTGGCCTGGATGCCGCTGTCCGTGATCTGGTTCGGCGTCAGCAACCTCGCGCCGATCTTCCTCATCTTCCTGGCCTCGTTCTTTCCCGTCGTGCTGGCCACGATGAACGGCGTGCGCAACGTGCCGCCGGTGTACGTGCAGGCGGGGCGCAACTTCGGCCTCTCCACCGGCGCGCTGATCGCGCGCGTGATCTTTCCGGCCGTGCTGCCGCGCATCCTGGTCGGGCTGCGCATCGCCTTCGGCGTGGCCTGGCTGGTCCTCGTCGCGGCGGAGATGATCGCCGTCGACTCGGGACTCGGATATCTCATCATCGACGCTCGCAACGCGGGCAAGCGTTACGATCTCGTGGTCGGCGGGATGCTACTCATCGGCGCGATCGGGCTCGTGCTCGACGCGCTGATCCGCCGCACGGAGAAACTGAAATTCGTCCGATGGGCATTTACGGAAGGGAGGTGAACCGATGTCCGGCGCGCGCAAGATCGCTCTCGCCGTCGCCGCGTGGGTGGCCGTCATCACGGTCGCGCACCTGGCCACGAACGTCGACTGGAAGGTGCTGCTCAACGACCGTCTTCCGGAGAGCGAGCGGAAACTCAACGTCGCCTATATCCCCGTGACGTGACACCTGGCGTGCCCGGTGACCGACTACATCTCCGCCTACTCCAAATCCGGACATCTGTTCATCCCTCGCATGTTCCAGGGATTCCCCGAGGTCAAGGAAGCGCTGATCTCGAACCAGATGCAGGCGGCGTTCATGGTCGCACCGATGGCCATCGCCCTGCGTGCTCAGGGCGTTCCGGTGAAGATCGTCTACCTCGGGCACCGCTACGGCAGCGCCGTGGTGGTGCAGAAGAACGGGCCCGTGCAGTCGTTCGCGGACCTGAAGGGGAGGATTGTGGCCATCCCCAGCCGCTACTCGGACGAGCGGCTGATCCTCTTCCGCGCGCTGGCAAAAAACGGGATGAATGCGAAGGACCTGCGCATGGTCGAGATGGCGCCGCCCGACGTCGCCGGCGCCCTGGCCGCGGGCGCCATCGACGCGTTCTCCATGGGGGAGCCGTACCCTTCGCAGGCGGAGATGGCTGGCTTCGGACGCGTGCTCTTCCACGCGCGCGAGTACTGGCCGGACTACATCTCCTGCGTGCTGGTCGTGCGCGACGACGTGATCGAGCGCAAGCCGGAGGCGGTGCAGGTGCTCGTCGACGGCATCGCCCGCTCCGGTCTCTGGCTGGACAACCTGCCCAAGCGCCGCGCGCGCCGCGAGCACGCCGCCGACTTCGTCGGACGCTTCTACTTCCGCCAGGATCCGCGCCTCCTCAAGTGGGCGCTCACGAACCCGCTGGACCGCGTGCAGTACCAGCCGCTCTCGCCGCTCCGGCACGACTTCGAGCTGATCGTGCGCCTGATGCGCGAGACCGGGGTGCTCGACCGCGACATCGCGTTCGAGGAGTACGTGGAGACGCGGTTCGCCGAGGGAGCGCAGCACCAGACCGAGTGGCGGTACGAGCCGGGGGACGCGACGGCGGAGTAGGATGAAGGGGATGCGCGCGCGGCCGCTGGATACGCCGAAGAAGGTTTGGGACCTTCAGTTCGACCTGTTGCGGCGGAAAACCGGGGCAGAGCGGCTGGAGATGATGCGGCAGCTGACCCTTGCCGTGCAGCACCTGGCGATGGCAGGACTGCGCGCGAGGCATCCGGACCTCACCGACGACGAACTGTGGTTGAAGCTTGCCGCACAGCGCCTGGGCTCCGATGTCGTGCGGAAGGTTTACGGAATCGATCCGCCGTGAACGCTGTCGATCCACTGGCTATCGCCCGGATTCTTGCCTCGTCCCTGGACGCCATCGGCATTCGCTACATGGTCGGCGGCTCCGTCGCATCGGCCTACCATGGTGAGCCGCGCTCAACGCTGGATCTCGATCTCGTGATCGATGCAGACGAAGCGCAGGTTCGGATGCTTGCTGAACGGATTTCTGCCGAGTTTTACGTTGATGCCGAAGACGCGGTCGACGCTGTGAGACGTGGGGTCTCGTTCAATGTCATTCATTACGATACCTCGACGAAGGTGGACATGTTCGTCGCGGAGCGTCGTCCGGACGTACGAGAGCAGTTCGACAGACGGGGCGTGATCGAGGGAACGACTCTGTCAGTCTATGCGCCGGAAGACATCATCGTGCAGAAACTGCGCTGGTTTCGGATGGGAAACGAGGTTTCGGAGCGCCAGTGGCGCGACGTCATCGGCGTGCTCCGCATGAAGCGCGACGATCTCGACAACCTGTACCTCGACCGCGCCGCGGAAGCCTTCGGCGTCCGCGACCTCCTCGACCTCGCCCGTCAGGACGCCGACAACTGACCCGTCAGCCGGTCGAACTCGGCCAGCGACAGCGTCTCCGCCCGCGCATCCTCATCGATCCCCGCATTCCGCATGGCCGCGAGCACCTCTTCGCGTGTCCGCTCCCGCCAGCCGGTCAGGTTGTTGACCAGCTTCTTCCGGCGCATGCGAAATGACGTGCTGACGAGATCGAGCACCTCTTCGCGGGGCGACTGCAGCCCGGGGTCGCGCGGGTCGAGCACCACCACCGCGCTGCGCACCTTCGGGGGCGGGTAGAACGACTTCGGCTCGAGGGTCATGATGCTCTTCGCCGAGGCGAAGGCCTGCACGTAGAGGGTGAGATAGCCGTATGGCTCGGTGCCGGGTCTGGCCACGATCCGTTCGGCCACTTCCTTCTGCAGCATGAACACCGCGCGGCGGCAGTGCGGGTCGGCGATGACGCGGCGGAGGATGGGTGTGCCGACGTTGTAGGGGAGGTTGCCGACGGCGCGGAAGTGCGCGTCCGGGAGCGCGGCGTCGACCGCATCCTCGTTGCGCAGCTCCAGCCGCTCCCCGTACTTTGCGCCGAGGCGCGCGGCCAGGTCGGGATCGATCTCGAACGCGATCACGCGGTTCGGCAGCTCCAGCAGCTTGTCCGTCAACACCCCCTCGCCGGGGCCGATCTCGAGGATGAGGTCCTCGGATGACGGCTCGACGGCGGCGACGATCTTCTCCACCGCGCCGCGATTGCGGAGGAAATTCTGGCCCCACTTCTTTTTGGGCTTCGCCACGCGTGGCGGAGTCTATCGCGCGACGTGGCCCACCCGGCCGGTGACGATGCCGAGGACCTGGAACTCGTGGGCTTCGGGGTCGAATTTCCAGATCCGGCGTTTCGGCGCGGAGCTCACCAGCTCGACTCTTCCGCGGCGGTAGAACACGCGTTTCAGATGCCGGTAGCCATCGACTCTGCAGACGCAGATCTCGCCCTCGGCATCGACCTCGTCGTGCGGCGGACGCGTGAAAACGACGTCGCCGGAGACGATCCCGTCCCCGCTCATGGAATCGCCCACCACCTCGAACCCGGCCACGCGAGGCCGATGGAACTCGCGCGGCACCTCGTACTGGCGTGGCGCGGCATCATCGTCATAGGTCTCGTTGTCGGGAGTGGCCGCGACACGGAGCAGCGTCACCACACGCGAGCCGTCGTGCTTGTCGTCGCGCTCGGGCTCGACCAGCGGCGTCACTTCACGCACGAACTGCTGGATCGCCTGCAGGAGATCGGCGATCGGGGACTTCTTGTCGGTGAAAAATGCCCAGGCCGGAATGTTCAGGAGGTCGGCGAAATACTCGAGCTGCCCGACGCGCATGTCGATCTCGTCGTTGAGGATGCGATTGACCTGTCCCTTCGAGATCTTCAGGTCCTGTGCGACGAGATAGTGCTTGATCTTCCGCTCGTCGAGGATCCTTCTGATGCGGCGTCCGTACACGCTTCGTACCCTAGCTCGGATTCGGTGAAGCGGAGCGAGAAGTGGTTTCCTATCAGGCGCTTACGTGGGATCGCTGTTCCGCTAATGGAATTGCGACATCTTCGCGTTCCGCATAAGACACCTAAACATTACTACACGCCGCGATAAACTCCTCTCGAATGGAAACGGTCTCCGCCCACGAAACCCTCTCCCGCCTCCGGAAAGAAGTCGCCCGCGTCGTGATCGGGCAGGATGCCGTGGTCAACCGGCTGGTCATCGCCCTGCTGGTGAGGGGCCACGTGCTCGTGGAGGGGCTGCCGGGGCTGGCCAAGACGCTGGTGGTGAAGACGCTGGCGCACGCGATCGACGGCACATTCAAGCGCATCCAGTTCACCCCCGACCTGCTCCCCGCCGACATCACCGGCACGCAGATCTTCGACCCGGCGGGCCGCACCTTCAACGCGCGCCTCGGTCCGATCTTCGCCAACTTCATCCTCGCCGACGAGATCAACCGCGCCCCGGCCAAAGTCCAGAGCGCGCTGCTCGAGGCCATGCAGGAGCGGCAGGTGACGATCGGCGACACCTCGTACGGGCTGCCCGACCCGTTCGTCGTCATCGCCACGCAGAACCCCATCGAGCACGAGGGGACGTACAACCTCCCCGAGGCACAGGTCGATCGCTTCATCATGAAAGTGAAAGTCGACTACCCGGCGCCGGCCGAAGAGCTGCGCATGCTCGGGCTCTACCTCGATCCGATGAAGGAGAGCGTCGCGGTGCAGCGCGTCCTGTCGCTGGACGAGATCCGCACCATCGCCCAGCTGGCCGCGCGCGTCCACACGGACGAGCGCATCGGGCGCTACATCGTGCAGCTCGTCTCCGCCACGCGGAAGCCGGCGGACTTTCGCCTGCCGTCGCTGGCGAACCACATCACCTTCGGCGCCTCGCCGCGCGCCACGCTCGCCCTCGCGCACGTGGCCAAGGCCCACGCGTTCCTCGAGGGGCGCGAGTACGTGGTCCCCGAGGACGTGAAAGCCATCGCCCACGACGTGCTGCGGCACCGGCTCGTGCTGTCGTACGAGGCCGCCGCGGAGAACCTGAGCGCGGATCGGATCATCGACCAGATCCTGGGGGCGGTGAACGTGCCGTGAAAGAGGCTCACAGGTGCACAGGCTCACAGGCTCACAGGAGAGCCGCTATGAGCCTGTGAGCCTATGAGCCTATGAGCCTATGAGACTCTTCAAGCGCCCCCCGCCCCCTCCCCGCGAGCCTCTGGTCCGCCGCGTGCGGGACCTCGAGCTGGCCAGCTCGCGCCTCATCCGCGCCGGCTTCGCGGGGGACTACCACGCCGCCTTCCACGGCCGCGGCATCGAGTTCTCGCAGGTGCGCGAGTACATACCGGGCGACGACATCCGCACGATCGACTGGAACGTCACCGCGCGCAGCGGCGTGCCGCACGTGAAGGAGTTCATCGAAGAGCGCGACCTCACCGTGCTCATCGCCCTCGACGTCTCCGGCTCCATGGCCTTCGGCTCCGTCGACTGGCGCAAATGCGACATCGCCGCGGAGCTGGCGGCCGTCTTCGCCTTCTCGGCGGTCGAGAACTCCGACCGCGTCGGCATCCTCCTCTTCTCCGATCGCGTGACGAGCTTCATCCCGCCACGCCGCGGCCGCACGCACGCCCAGGTCATCGTGCGCGCGGCGGTGGATGCGGCGATGCATGGTCCTCGGGGGAAAGCCGATCTCGAGCTCGCGGCCCGCTACCTCGACCGCGTGGCGGTCAAGCGCGCGGTGCTCCTCGTCCTCTCCGACTTTCTCGACTTCCCGTTCGAGCGTCCGCTGGCGCGCCTCAACCGCAAGCACGACGTCATCGCCATCCCCATCCTCGACCCGCGCGAGGAGCGGTTCCCGTCCGGCGCGCTGGCCCGTCTGGTCGATCTCGAGTCGGGGCAGGCCCGTCTCGTCAACCTCGGCCGCGCCGAGATCGGCAAACGTGCGGCACAGCGTTTCGACATCCTGGCGCGCCGCTTCCGCTCGGCGGCCATCGACCATCTCGCGGTCTCGACCGCAGTGCCGTACGATCGTGAGCTGCTGCGTTTCTTCAAGGAGCGCGCGGCGCAGCACCGGCGACCCCAATGATCCTCGTCCTCGCTCTCGTGACCGCGACGCTGCAGCCGGCGTCGCCCAAAGTCGGCGATCTCATCACCGTCACGTTTCCCGCGCCGGTCGTGCTGGAAGCGTCGCGCGACTTCGAAGTGGTCTCCCGCGACGGCAACCGCGTCGTGGTGCGCACGTTCCAGCCGAAGCCGTTCGCGATGAACGGCACCGTGGGCGGCACGCGTTTCCTCAACATGCAAGTGCCGGTCGGCTCCGTGCTCAAGCGCGGCGACGGCATGCAGCCGTCGCCGCTCGCGCCGCCGAAGCCGATCCCGTATCCCGTGCTGCCGTGGTACGCCATCGCCGCCGCGGCGCTCTGCGCGGCCGCGGCGTGGGCGGTGGTGTGGTGGCGCTCGCGCGAGCGGGTGGAGGAAGTGGCGCCGGCGATCGCGCCCGCGGATCGCCTGCGCGCCGCGGTGCGCACGCTCGTGGAGAATCCGTCGTACGAACTGCGCTGGGCGGCGCTGGCCAACGAGACGCGCGCCTATCTCAACGCCACCCGCCCGAACCTGACCGGCGATCTCACCACGAGCGAGCTCGTGCCGCGCCTCGGCGAGCGCGAGCGCGTCATCGAGGAGATCCTGCGGCAGGGCGACCTGCAGAAGTTCTCGAGAAAAGGGCCGGCTCCGCAGAACTTCGAGGAGCTTGCGATGCAGGTGCTGAACGTGGCGACGGGCTTCAGCCCGTCGCAGGAGGGGCGGGCTGAAGCCCGCCCTACGTCATGACGCGTTTCGCTCATCCGATGTGGTTCGCGCTGGCCGCGCTCGTCGTTCTACGCATCGTCCTGCTGCTCTACGACCGCCGCACGAAGCTCGGCGCGTTCTCCTTTTCCTCGCTCTCGCTGGTGAGCTCCTCGCCCGCGCTGCGCGCCCGTACCTCACTCCTCCCGTTCCTCCTCGAGACCGTGGCCCTGCTGCTGATCATCGTGGCGCTGGCCAGACCGCAGCGGGTCGTGCGCCTCGCCGCCAGCGACCGCTACGGCATCGACATCGTGGTCGCCCTCGACGCCTCGGGATCGATGGCCGCGGAGGACTTTCGTCCGCGCAACCGCTTCACCGTGGCCAAGGAGCTGATCGCGGAGTTCATCCGCGGCCGCACGGACGACCGCATCGGACTGGTCACGTTCGGCAGCCGCGCGGCGACGCGCGTGCCGATCACCTACGACCGCCGCATCACCGAGGGGATCCTCGACCGCGCCGAGCTCGGGGAGCACGGCAACGGCACGGCCATCGGGCACGCGCTGGCCACCGCGGTGAACCGGTTGCGCACGTCGAAGACGCGCAGCCGCGTGATCATTCTCGTGACCGACGGCGTGAACAACTCCGGCTCCATCGATCCGCGCGTGGCCGCGCAACTGGCGGCGCGCAGCGGGATCAAGGTCTACACCATCGGCGTCGGCAGCGAGGGGCCGGTGCCGCTGCCGGTCAAGCGGCAGAATCCGTTCACCGGCCAGGTCGAGACGGTCTACACCCACATCCGCGGCGAGCTCGATGAGCCGACGCTCTCCGCCATCGCCTCGACCACCGGCGGGGAGTTCTTCCGCGCCACCGATGCGCGCGCGCTGGCCAACGTCCTCGACCGCATCGACGCGCTGGAGAAGACGCGCCTCACCGCGCCCAAGCGCGAGCAGATCGACGAGTTGTACGTCACGCCGCTCGTGTGGGGGATCGCTTTGCTCGCGATCGCGGTTCTGGCGGGGGAGACTCTCTGGATGAAGGTGGCGGCGTGATGTTGCTGGTTGCTGGTTGCTGGTTCGTTGTGGCTTTTCGCCTGATGGGACCAGTGCCGCCGAAAACCGCCTTGAACCAGCAACCAGCAACCAGCAACCGGAGCCGCGCATGACTTTCCGCGCCCCGCAGCTCCTCTGGCTCCTCGCGCTCGTGCCGCTGGCGGTCGTCTTTCTGGTGACGCGCGAGCGCACCCGGGCGCGGCTGGCGCGGCTGTTCGCCTCGGAGCGGCTGCGCGGGGTGAGCAACACGGCGCGCGGTCTGCGTCCATGGCTCCTCGGGCTCGCACTCACCGCCGCACTGCTCGCGCTGGCGGGGCCGTACGCCGGTTTCTCGCTCGTGCCGATCGTGGCGCGGGAGGCGAACCGCGTGATCGTGCTCGATGTCTCGCACAGCATGGGCGCCGAGGACGTCGGCGCGTCGCGGCTCACCGGCGCGAAAGCGCTGGCCACGCGGCTGGCCAACGCGCAGCAAGGGCGCATCGCGTTGATCGTCTTCGAGGCGCAGCCGGACGTCATCTCGCCGCTCACCACCGACACCGACGCCGTGGCGGCGCTCATCGACACCGTGCAGCCGGGGGAGATCGGGCAGCCCGGCTCGGACGTCGGCAACGCCATCCTCAGCGCCATGCGGCTCATCGAGACGGAGCCGGGGCAGAAGGCGGACATCGTGGTGCTCAGCGACGGCGAGGACCAGGGCACCCGCGTGGCCGAGGCCGTGCAGCGCGCCAGGTCGCGCGGCGTGGAAGTCTCGGCCATCGTGGTCGGCTCGTCGCAGGGGAGCACGATCCCGACGCCGCAGGGACCGCTGCGCGACACGACCGGCGACGTCGTGACGACGTACGCGCGCAGCGACGTCCTCGGCGAGATCGCCCGCGGCACCGGCGGCAGGCTGCTGGAGAATCCGTTCGCGCAGCGCGCCCTCGACCCGCTGCTCGGCAACGGCGCATCGACGGAGCGCCAGACCCACACGCGCGTTCCCATCGATCGCTACCAGTGGCCGCTCGCCTTCGCCTTCTTCGCGCTCCTCGGCGGGTCGCTGCTGCACCGGGGTGCGGAATGAGGACGGTCGCGCTGCTGCTCGTTTCGCTCGCCTTCTGGAAAGACACGAACTCGCGCGCGGCGTCATCGCGCGGCGCGAAGGCCTTCGAGGCGAAAAAGTACGCGCAGTCCGTGGAGGCGTATCGCCGCGCCCACGAACTGGCGCCGTCCGCGCGGAGCGCGTTCAACCTCGGCACCGCCGAGATCGCGGCGGGCCAGCGCGAGCAGGGCTCGGCCACGCTGGCCACGGCCATCAAAGATCCGGCGCTGCGCGCGGACGCCTACTACAACCGCGGCAACAGCGCGCTCGCGGCCAAGGCCACCGAGCACGCCATCCGCGATTACATCGACGCGCTGCGGGCCAACCCGAATCATGCCGCGGCCAAGCGCAATCTCGAGATCGCCCTGCAGCGCCGCGAGCAGGAGCGCCGCAACGCCAGCGCCGGCGGCCAGCAGAACCAGCAGGGACAGGCGCCGCAGAAGCCGCAGCCGTCCCCGTCCGACGGGAAGCAGCCGCCGAAGCCGGGCCAGGTCGACATGGAGGCCTTGCTGCGCAGCGTGCAGCAGCAGGAGCAGGACGAGCTGCGCAGGATGAAGGGGAAGGCGAGCAGCGACGCGCGGGTGGGGTGGTGAAGAAGTGGGCGGTGCTCGTCGCGTTCGTCACGGTTGCCGCGCATGCGAACGAGCTCACCGTCGACGTCCGCACGCTGCGCATGAACGACCTGGCCACGATCACGGTCTCGCTCGAGGGGCCGTTCGCGGAGAACGACTACGTTGACGTGCCGCTCGAGAACCTCGACTTTGTCGGCGAGCCGTGGGTGTCGTCGGAATTCGTCTGGGTCAACGGCGTCGTGACGCGGCGGAAAGTGTTCCGCTATCGCGCGCGGCCGGTCGCGCCGGGCACCGCGCGGGTCGGGCCGGTTGAGCTGAACGCGGAAGACGGGCAGGTGCGGCGGCTGAGCGCCGTCGTGCTGCAGGTGCTCGCCGACCGCGCCTCGGGGTCGAACGACGCGCAGACCGTGCTGCGCGAGCTGCAGGCCAGCGGGCGCGAGCCGTTCTTCGTCGTGGCCGAGGTCGACAAGACGAATGTCTACGTCGGCGAGCCGATCGTCGTCACGTGGGTCATGTACAACGGCGCGACGGTGCAGCAGTGGCAAGCCGTGTCGGTGCCGAAGCTCGAAGATTTCTGGAGCGAGGAACTGGCCCGCGAGGAGTCGCCGGAGCGGCTCTACCTCGGCGACACGATGGTGCAGCGCACGCCGATCCGCCGCGTGGCGCTCTTTCCCCTGCGCAGCGGGCGCTTGCGCATCGAAGGGATGACCGCGGAAGCCGCCATGCTCCTGCGCCGGCGCAGCGGACCGTTCGCCCTCTTCGAAGGGGAAATGTCCGAGGCGGCGTTCACCTCGGCGCCCATCGACATCGACGTCAAACCGCTCCCCCCGGGGCCGCCGGTGGACGCGGTGGGGGAGCTGACGCTCGCCTGTGAGTCGCCCATCCAGCGCGGCAGCGGGCCGGTCATCGTGCGCGTGGCACTGTCGGGCATCGGCAACGTCCGCGCCGCCAGCCCGCCGCGCTTCGAGCGCGGTGTCGGCGGGACGCTGCAGATCGAGGGAGGACAGGTCACGGTGGCGCGCGACGCCACGAAGGCGGAGATGACGCGGCGGTGGGAGTACCTGATCTTTCCGGCCAGCGCGGGCTCGATGCAGATCCCGCCGCTGACGATGACCATCTTCGCGCCGTCGGCGGGCGTGCGGCGCGAGCTGCGCTGCGCGAGCACGTTCCTCGACGTCGTCGCGGTACAGGCACCCGTGGCGCCGCGCAACGCGCCCCGGCCGGAGGCGGCACCGCGGCAGATCCCGTGGCGGTGGCTCGCCGCCGGTGCGGCGCTGCTCGCGGCGCTGGGAGCTGCGCTGCCGCGCCTGCGTCGCGAGCTCGCGCTGCGCCGTGCCGCGAACGAGATCGTGCAGGACGCCACCCCCGCCGAGATCCGCGCGCGGATGGAGGAGCGGGTGAAGTTCGACCTGCGCGAAGCCTCCGACCGCGGCGACGCCTGGCGCGCCCTGCGCTCCCTCCTCGACGCCGCCGAGCGCGAGCGCGACATCGCCGTCGGCGCCGAGGAAGAGATCGTGCGAAGAGTGCGTGAAGTCCTGCGTTCTGGAGTGCGGCAGCGCTAGCTGCCGCTCTCAATGCCGCAGCGCCAGCTGCGGCGGGGGCGGGCGGAGGCTGGCGCCTCCGCATCGAGAGCGGCAGCTGGCGCTGCCGCACTCCATACTATTGCGATGATCACGCTGCGCACCGAACGCCTCACCCTCCGCCCGTTCACCATCGACGACGCGCCCGCGGTGCAGCAGCACTGCAGCACGGTCGAAGTGGCGCGGAACACGCTGCTCATCCCGCATCCGTATCCCGAGGGGGCGGCGGAGCAGTGGATCGCCAAACACGCCGAGGACTGGGCGGAGAACCGCATCCAGCACTTCGCTATCGACGACGGCCAGCTCGCCGGCGCGATGGGGCTGGTCATGAAGGGCGACGCGATCGCGGAGATCGGCTACTGGATCGGCCCCGGCTTCTGGAACCGCGGCTACGCCACCGAGGCGGCGCGGGAGATCGTGCGCTACGGCTTCGAAGAGGCCGGCCTGCACCGCATCTTCGCCGGCTACTTCACGCGCAACGCGGCCTCGGGACGGGTGCTGGAGAAGATCGGGATGAAATACGAGGGAACGCTGCGCCACCACATCTGCAAGTGGGGCGAGTACCTCGACGTCGCCTACTACGGCATCCTGCGCGACGAGTTCAGCAGCCGGTCATGACGATCTCCGCCGCCTTGCCGACCAGCTTTCCCCCCTTCGCGGACGTGGAGAGGAAGAGCGTCGGCCGCGACTCGTTCCAGTGCGTGGCCGCGTTCATGACCAGGTCCAGCTTCCCGTCGTGGTCGAAGTCGCCGGCCACGGAGATCGCGTGCGAGAGATCGCCGGCGAAGATCTCCTTGCCGCGCCGCTCCGCCTCCACCGTGAAGAGGTCCTGCGACACGCCGCCCGTCTCCAGGACGAACGTGCACTCCGTGTCCGAGCAGCGGTAATAGACGTGGGACGTCGTGCGGCCGAGGGCGATGGTCGCCTTCGTCACGCCGGCCTCCAGCTCCAGCGAGTCCGGCTCGGCCAGCACGACCTTGCCGGGGTTCAGCTTCCTGCCGCGCAGGAGCAGCGTGTACTCCTCGAAGCCGGGGACGGCCACGTGCTTGCCCGTCACCTCCCCCTCGTTGTCGACGATCGGGTCGTGCTCCCTCTTCACCTGGATGCGCACCGGCGCCAGCACGCCGTCGTGCGTCAGCGCGAGGAACTCCTCGCCGTTGCGATACGGCATCTCGTCGCCGTGATAGCTGACGTTGGCGAAGAGGATGTCGTCCGCCTTGGCCACGAAGGGGAGGAAGAAGAGAAGGGAGAGCAGGACAGCCAGCCAGCGCTCGAGTCGGTAGTCGCGCGTTTCCATGCGCTCCATTGAGCGCGCAGATCAAGGCGGAAATGTGGCAGAGGGAGGGAATCAAACGTAGGGCGGGCTTCAGCCCGCCTCTCGGGCGGGGTGGGCGGGCTGAAGCCCGCCCTACGTTGAGCTACCGCCTCGCCCGAAACCCACCCTCCGTCTCATGAATCCTCACGAACCCCGCCTCCTCGAGCGCCTCCCGCGCCTCGGGCGAGAGCGGGGCGCCCAGCACCTCCAGCGCGTCGAAGCGCTCGTTCAGCGCGATCTGGTAGAGCAGCGTCGGCCAGTCGTAGTCGCGGAACAGCGTGACCGAGATGTGCGGCCAGTCCATGGCCCGCGTCCATGCCTCCTCCGCCGCCGTGCGGTTCTCCGGCGTATCGATCATCCACACCGGGGTGTGGAAGGCGAGCTTCTCCAGCGCACTGGAGAAGTCCGGATCGAACACGACGGCGACGGAGCGAGCCAAGTCTCAGGTCACCAGCCGCACTGCTTGCCGCGGTTCTGCGTTTCCAGCCAGTCCACCAGCGGCTTGAAGTAATCGACGATGGCCGTGGCATCCATCTGCCGCTGTCCGGTGAGCGCTTCCAGCGCGTCCGGCCAGGGGCGGCTGGCGCCCATCTCCAGCGTCTTCGTCAGCCGCGCGCCCGCTTCCTTGTTCTCGAAGATCGAGCAGCGGTTCAGCGGGCCGGTCTGGCCGGCCGTCTGGCAGAGCGCGCGGTGGAACTGGAACTGGAGGATGCGCGCCAGGAAATAGCGCGCGTACGGCACGTTCGCCGGGATGTGGTACTTCGCGCCCGGGTCGAACGCTTCCTCGCCGCGGGCACCCGTCGGGGCGATGCCCTGATACTTCAGGCGGAGGTCCCACCACGACTTGTTGTACTGGTCCGGCGGCGTCTGTCCGGAGAAGACGCCCCAGCGCCACTTGTCCATCAGCAGTCCGAACGGCAGGAAAGCGATCTTGTCCATCGCGTCGCGCAGCAGCAGCGGGATGTCGGCCGACGCGGGCGGCTCCTTATCCAGCAGCCCGACTTTCACCAGGTACGCCGGCGTGACCGAGAGCGCGATGGTGTCGCCGATGGCCTCGTGGAAGCCGTCGTTCGCGCTGTTCTTGTAGAGGTACGGCTGGTGCTTGTACGCGCGCTGGTAGAAGTTGTGTCCCAGCTCGTGATGGACGGTCGTGAAGTCCTCGGCCGTCTTCTCGATGCACATCTTCAGGCGGAGGTCGTCGACATTGTCGATGTCCCAGGCGCTGGCGTGGCAGACCACCTCGCGGTCGCGCGGCTGCACGAACATCGAGCGCTCCCAGAACGTCTGCGGCAGCTTCTCGAAGCCGAGGGAAGTGAAGAACCGCTCGCCGTAGCGGACCATCTCCAGCGCGTCGATGTCCTTGCGCTTCTGGAGAATGCTGGTCAGGTCGTAGCCGGTGCTCGACTTCGGCGGCGCCACGATGTCGTAGATGTTGCCCCACTCCTGCGCCCAGATGTTGCCCAGCAGGTGCGCGGGGATCGGGCCGTCCGGCGGGACGACGTCGTTGCCGTACTTCTTGTTGAGGTTCGTGCGCACGTAGCAGTGCAGCGAGTCGTAGAGCGGCTTGACCTGGTTCCAGAGCCGGTCCATCTCCGCGGCGAAGGCATCGGGCGGCATGTCGTAGTTCGAGCGCCACAGCGCGCCGACGTCGGGGTAGCCGAGCTCGCGCGCGCCCTGGTTCATCAGCGACACGAAGCGCGTGTACTTCTCGCGCATCGGCGGCGAGATGGTGTGCCAGCCGCGCCACACCTCGAGCAGCTTCTTGGGGTCGCGGCTCGTGCGCATGATGTTCGAGATCTCGTTGACGTCGAGGCAGTCCTCGCCCGTCTTGCCGGGCGGGCAGTACTCGCCCGAGCCGTACGTCGCCTCGAGCTCCGCGGCCAGGCGCGCCAGCTCCGAGGTGAGCGCGGGATCGGACGGGCCGGGGGAGACGAGCGTCAGCTTGATGAGGTTCAGTTTGCGGCGCACGTCGTACGGCAGCTCGAGGTTGTCGAAGCGCGCGGCCTGCTTGGCCAGTTCGACCCCGGCGCTGATCAGCGCCTCGTTGTCGCGGGCGGCCAGGATCTGCGTGTCGTGCGTGATGTAGGTCGACTGCACCCACGCCGAGCGCTGCTGCGCTTCACTGAGCTGCGCCAGGCGTGCCTCCGCCCGCTCGACGAAGCGCGCGGCTTCTTCGGCGGTCGGTCCGGCCGGGGCGGTGGGGGTCACGGGGGTCTGGGTACTGGTCATCGTCTGCGTCGACTCCGTCTGCGCTGCGGCCTCGGGCGCCGGGGTGGGGGCGGGGGTAATCGTGGTGGTCGCACACGCTGCGGTGAACAGCAAGGCGGCGGCGCCCGTCAGGGTCAGGAAACGCATAAATCCTCCGGATGGGAACTGCGGTCGGCCAAAGAGGCGAGCGGAGTATACGCCGCCCTCAACATGATGATTCATTTGTACGTATAACCTTCATCGAGTGGTACCATCACGGCAATCGGTGGCGTCACCCTCGATGCCGCATCAAAGACTGCAAGGAGATCCATGAATCCCGCCAAGATCCGCCGTACTCTGGCTGCTGCTCTGCTCGTTTCCGCCGTCCTCGCCGTGCCCGCGTCCGCGGCCAAACGCCGCTCGGTCGGCCACCGCACGCCGCCTGCCGAATTCATGGTCACCATCACCGGCCAGGTTCTCGATGCCGTCACCAACCAGCCGGTCATCGGCGTGGAGCTCGGCACCGGCACCCGCTTCGATGCCACCGACGAGCAGGGACGCTTCGAGCTCAAGAACGCCCGCGGATTCGGCTCCATCACCGTCGAGGCCAAGCGCTCCGGCTACCTGCCGTTCACCACGACCGTCACCCCCGGCTCGCCGACCAACCTCACCATCCGCCTGACTCCGACGCCGACCGTGACGGTGCGCCTCACGAACGGCGAGGTGAAGAACCTGGACAACGAGTCGCTCAAGTTCGGCTACCCGCTCGCGTTCACCGGCTACATCGAGTCCGAGAGCGAGGACTTCTGCAAGGTCGCCGACAGCGTGAAGGTCACCATCCACAAGTCGCAGATGGCTCGCGTCGTCGGCCCGGCCCAGACCGTGGAAGCCGGCGCCTGCTGCACCGGCAACGCGCAGAAGATGACCCTCACGCTCAAGAACGGCGAGGTGATGGACGTGCTCTTCACCGATACCTGCCAGGACCGCTACAAGGTCGACGTGAGCGGCCGCGAGCACGTGAACGGCCAGTTCGTCCACCTGCTCATCACGGACGTCGCCGAGATCATCTTCCCGTAGATCGTTGCTGTGTGGCTGGTTGCTGGTTCGTTGCGGTTTTACGTAGCACCGCAACGAACCAGCAACCAGCAACCAGCAACACCAGCGTAAAATCGCCTCTGTGACCGCGGCCATCGACCGCCTCTACGATCTCCAGCAAGCCAATCGCGCCGCCGTCGCCTCCACGACGGCGGCGCAGCGGATCGAGAAGCTGCGCCGCCTCGAGCGCGCCCTTCTCGCGCGCCGCGACGAGCTGCGCGCCGCCATGTGGGAGGACTACCGCAAGCCTCCCGCGGAAGTCGACCTCTCCGAGATCTACCCCGTCGTCAGCGAGGCGCGCCACGCCATCAGCCACCTCCGCCGCTGGATGCGTCCGCGGCGCGTCGGCACGCGCCTGGCCCTCGTCGGCTCGCGGTCGACGCTCGTGTACGAGCCCAAAGGCGTCGTGCTGATCATCGCCCCCTGGAACTTCCCTTTCAACCTGACCCTCGGACCGCTCGTCTCCGCGATCGCCGCCGGCAACTGCGCGATCCTCAAGCCTTCCGAGCTGACGCCCGCCTCGACCGCCTGCATGAAGCGCATCCTCGGCGATCTCTTCGAGGAGAACGAGGTGGCCATCGTCGAAGGCGACGCCACGGTGGCCGAGGAACTGCTGCGCAGGAAGTGGGACCACATCTTCTTCACCGGCAGCCCCGCCGTGGGCCGCATCGTCATGAAGGCGGCCGCCGAGCACCTGACGTCGGTCACGCTGGAGCTGGGCGGCAAGTCGCCCGTGATCGTCGACCGCACCGCGGACCTCGATGAGGCGGCGAAGAAAATCGCCTGGGGGAAGTTCTTCAACTCCGGCCAGGTCTGCATCGCCCCCGATTACCTCCTCGTCGACGAGAGCATCCGCGATGCGTTCCTGCCGAAGCTGCGCGCCTCGATCGAGGCCCTCGGCAATGAAGGCTCGCGCAGCATCATCGTCAACGACCGCCACGCCGCGCGGGTGAAGAAGCTCGTCGACGCCTCGGTCGACGCCGGGGCGAAGGTGGAGCACGGCGGCGCCTGCAACGGACGGGAGATCGAGCCGACGGTCCTGTCGAACGTGACCATGGATGCGCCGGTGATGCAGGGGGAGATCTTCGGCCCCGTCCTCCCCGTGATGACGTACCGCTCCCTCACCGACGCCTTCTCGATCATCGAGTCGCGCGAGAAGCCGCTCGTGCTGTACGCGTTCAGCCGCAGCCGCAAGGTCGTGCGCGAGATCCTGGCCCGCACCCGCGCCGGCGGGACGGCCATCAATCACACGCTCGTCCACTTCTACCAGCTCGAGCTGCCGTTCGGCGGCGTCGGGCACAGCGGCGTCGGCAAGTCGCACGGCTTCTACGGGTTCGAGGCCTTCTCGAACGCGCGCGGCGTGCTCGACCAGCGCGTGCCGTTCAGCGCCATCGAGCTGCTCTTCCCGCCGTACGGGGGGAAGATGAAGAAGTGGCTGATCGACTTCACGGTGCGGTGGCTCTGAACGTCGCCGCGCAGCGCCTGCGCCGGCAGCTCCTGGACGGCCCGCGCGCCGCGACGCCCCACGAAGTGGTCTCGCACCTCGGCTGCGTGCAGGCGCAGGATTACCTCGGCGCGCTGTGGGCCGTCGGCGCACGGATGCGCTCCGGCACCGAGGCGGACGTGGAGCGCGCGCTGGCCGAGGGGACGATCGTGCGCACCTGGCCCCTGCGGGGCACGCTGCACTTCGTCGCCGCCGAGGACGTGCACTGGATCCTCGACTTTCTCGGGCCGCGGGCCATCCGCCGGCAGCGCGCGCTCGACGAGCGCCTGCTGCCGCGCTGCCGCACCGCCGCGCGACGGGCGCTGTCCGGCGGCAACGCGCTCACGCGCAGCGAGCTGTACGCCGCCCTTCCTCCCGGCGACCGCCTGCAGATCGTGTGGCGCCTCGCGCACGAGAAACTGATCTGCTTCGGCCCGCGCCGCGGCAAGCAGCAGACCTTCGTGCTCCTCGACGAATGGGTCCCACCCTCCCGCACCCGCGCCCCGGCCGACCCGCTTGCCGAGCTCGCCCGCCGCTACTTCGCCTCGCACGGCCCGGCGACCGCGGAAGACTTTGCGTGGTGGGCCGGCCTCCCGCTCTCCGAGGCCCGCCGCGTGACGCCGCCGTTCGCCTCGACCTCCGCGCGCGCGACGTCGGTCCACCTCCTCCCACCCTTCGACGAATACACCGTCGCCTACACCGACCGCCGCGACATCCTCGACCCCGCCTTCGCCAAACGCGTCAACGCCGGCGGCGGCATGCTCAACGCCGTCATCGTCTCCCATGGCCGCGTCGTCGGCACCTGGAAGCGTACCCTCTCGCGCAACTCCGTCACCGTGACGCCGTCCCTCTTCCGCGACCTGACCGCCGCGGAAGCACGCGCCCTCGAGCACCAGATTGCGCGCTACGCGGCCTTCCTTGCGAAGGGCTGAAGCCGACGCGCTAGAATTCCGCTATGGAAACCGCGAAGGAGCAGGTTCAACAGATTCTCGAGATGCTCCCGGAGGACGTTTCGCTGGAAGACATCCAGTACCACATCTACGTCCGGCAAAAGATCGAGCAGGGACTGGAGGATGTGGAGGCGGGGCGTGTCGTAAGTCACGCTGAGGTGCAGCGTCGGCTGGCGAAATGGCTTACGAAATAGAGTGGACGGAATCCGCCCTCGCAAGTTTCATCGATGCTATCGAATACATTGCGCGAGACTCTCCAAGTTATGCGGCCGCGTTTGCCCTTCGTGTTGAGCGGGTGGCGGCCGCCCTCGACATGTTTCCCGAACGAGGGCGGCGTGTATCCGAGTTCAACGATCCTGCAGTTCGCGAGCTCCCGGTCGTCAGTCACCGCTTGATTTACCGGGTGGGACACAACAGGGTGCTCCTGCTTGCAGTCGTTCTCTCAATCACGAGATCTCGCAATTCTCCTCGAAGACACAGCGCAATAATCGAAGCAGGCCCCACGCAAGAGCTGCTGCACAAGAGCCGGATCGTCGACCGCATCACCGAACTTGTTCGTCGCCACCGACACGCGCGACTGGGCGCGCGTCGTCGCCTGCTTCACGCCCGAGGTGCTGTTCGACATGAGCTCCCTCTCCGGGCAGCCCGCGGCACGCACGGCCGCGAGCGACATCGCCTCCGGGTGGGAGACCGGCCTGGCCGGCATCGACGCCATCCACCACCAGGCCGGCAACTATCTCGTCACGCTGGAGAGCGACACCGCCGCGACGGCCTTCTGCTACGCCACTGCCACGCACTACCGGAAGGAAGAGGGCATCCGCGCCTTCGTCGGCAGCTACGACGTTCACCTGACGCGAGCGGGCGATCAGTGGCTCATCGACTCCTTCCGCTTCAACGTAAAGTACGTGGCCTGACGCTCAAGGGACTGGAGCACCATTGGCCAGACGCGCGCAAAGTACGCGTGCGATTCGTCCCAGAGTGCTCCGTCGCGGAAGCCGCGGTGCCGCAGGCGCACGAGCGTGCTTCCTCGCCCTTTCGCCGTGAAGGTCAGTTCCACCGTCGTCATCGACGCGCTGCGCTCCGCCGCGGAGGCCACGGGCGGTCCGGGCATCCCGGGGATCGCCCGCGCGGTGAACGGGATCCACTCGAACACCAGCCGCTTCCCCGGCTCGAACGCCAGGATCCGCGCCCCCTTCGTCCCGTGCGAAAGCCCCTGCGGGTCCTGCTGCGGGGCGAAGAGCATCGTGTACTCGCCGCCCACCCGCGGGTCGATTACCGCATCGGGCGCGAAGAACGTCCGCACGCTGTCCGGGCACGTCCAGAGTGCGAACACCTCCCGCGGGGTTCCCTGCACAACCTTCTCCGTCACCACCTCCCGTTCAGACAGCGCACCGAGCATCATCAGCAGAGCGAGCATTGCCGCTTCCTCCTCGCTTACTGATTCAACGGAACGGCAGAATCCTTTCGCGCCCGGCTGCCCATCCACAGCAGCACCGCTCCCAGCGCGCAGGCGACGGGGCAGACCAGGAGCGAATAGCGCATCTGGCCGGGATCGGTGGCCACGCCGAGGGCGTCGCTGATCCTGCCGATCAGGGGGGAGCCGATGGCGTAGGCGGCGATGTTCACGGCGGAGAAGAAGATGCCGATGGCCAGGCCGCGGAGGTCGGGGCGGACGAGGTCGATCACGTCCGCGGTGGCCGGGCCGACCCAGAGGATCGCCAGCGCGTAGAGGGCGACGTTCACCGCCACCAGCGCGGCCACGTTGTTCGTGGAGAGCAGCGCCAGCCAAAGCGGGACACAGAACACCGCCGTCACCGCCGTGAAGGCCATGCGTCCGCCGCGCATCTTTCGCGAGATCCGGTCGGCGAGCACGCCGGCGAAGATCATGGCCGGGATCCCCACCACGAGCGAGATGATCCCCGCCGCCGTGCCGATCGTCAGCAGGTCGAACCGGTGCACGCGCACGAAAAACGCCGTCACCCAGACTCCTATGTTGTTCGACGCCAGCCCGAGCAGCGCGTAGCCGGCGAACAGCAGCCGGAGCGGCTTCGAGCGGAACATGTCCGCCCAGTCCGAGGAAGCCGCGGCCGAGGCCGTCGCCGTGCGCGGCTGCTCGCGCAGGAAAAACACCAGCACCGCCAGCAGCAGCCCCGGAAAGCCGAGCGTGTAGAACGCGACCCGCCAGCCATACGTCTGGCCGATCCAGCCGCCGAGGAAAAACGCCAGGCCGCCGCCGAGGGCGATCGCCGACGAATAGATCGAATTCACCGTGGCCCGCATGCGGGGAGGGAAGTAGTCGCCGATGAGGGAGAGCGCCGCCGGGCCGAGGGTCGCCTCGCCGACGCCGACCATCAGGCGGCAGAAAAAGATCGTCCAGAAACTGTTCGCGAAGCCGGTCAGGCCGGAGAAGAGCGACCAGATCGCCAGGCCGGCCGCGATCATGCTCTTGCGCGAGACGCGGTCCGCCAGTCGGCCGAAGGGGATGCCGAGGAGCGTGTAGAAGATCACGAACGCCAGCGCGCCGAGGGCGGCCAACTGCAGGTCCGTGAACTTCATCTCCTTCTGGATCGGGACCAGAAGGATGTACATGATCTGGCGGTCGAGGAAGTTGAGGACGTAGACGGCGGTCAGCAGCCCCAGCGCGTACCACGAGTATCGGGGGATGCCGACCGCTCGGTCAGCAACAACCTCGTTGCTCTGCATGCACTTAGTCTAGCAGCGCTTACTGGCGGAGCATCAGGATCTCGCGCCAGACCTGGCCCCGTTCCGCCTCGAACTCAATGATCACGCGGAGCGCCAGCGGCTCAGAGGGGAGGCGGGTCGTCTGTGCCCTCGCCGTGGCGAACG
>DASPMO010000022.1:0-83784 GCA_035627015.1 Thermoanaerobaculia bacterium
ACCGGCTCGTTCAAGGACCGCGGCATGACCGTGGCCGTGACACAGGCCGTGCGCGTCGGCGCCACCGCGGTCGCGTGCGCGTCGACCGGCAACACCAGCGCGTCGCTGGCGGCGTACGCGGCGCAGGCGGGCCTGCGCGCCATCGTCTTCGTCCCCGCGGGGAAAGTCGCCGGCGGCAAGCTGGCCCAGACGCTCGCCTACGGCGCCACGTGCCTGCAGATCCGCGGCGACTTCGACGCGGCCATGCGTCTGGTGCGCGAGGCGTGCGACAAGCTGCAGATCTACCTCGTCAACTCCATCAACCCGTTCCGCATCGAGGGGCAGAAGACGATCGTCTGGGAGCTGTTCCAGGACCTGCACTGGGAAGCTCCCGACTGGATCGTCGTCCCGGCCGGGAACCTCGGCAACACGAGCGCGTTCGGCAAGGCCATCGCCGAGGCGCACGCGTACGGATGGATCGACCGCATGCCGCGGCTCGCCTCCATCCAGGCGCAGGGGGCGAACCCGTTCATGCGCGGCTTCCGGGAATCGTTCGCCACGCGGCACCGCATGTCCGCTGAGACCATCGCCAGCGCCATCCGCATCGGCGACCCGGTGAGCTGGGACCGCGCCGTGACGGCCATCCGCCAGACCCACGGCGTGGTCGAGGAAGTGACGGACGACGAGATCATGGCCGCCAAGCGCACCATCGACGGCAGCGGCATCGGCTGCGAGCCGGCGTCCGCGGCCACGCTGGCCGGCGTGCGCAAGCTGCGCGCGGCGGGGGTCATGAAAGAGAACGAGCGCATCGTCTGCGTCCTCACCGGCAACATCCTCAAGGACCAGGAGGCCAACTACCGCGCCGACCACGTGCGGGAGATCGAGCCCACCCTCAGTGCGGTGGAGACGGTATTGCGCGCGGCGACTCCCCCGTGATCCTGCGGTACGCGCGGAAGAACGTGCGCCGCGTACCGAACCCGCACACGTAGGCGATGCGCGTGGTGTTGAGGTCCGTCGTCCGCAGCAGGCGCTGCGCGGAGCGCACCTGGATGGCCTTGATGAAGTCGGAGATGCGCATGCCGTAGCGGTCGCGGAAGGCGCGGCTGACATATTCGGCCGTTACGCCGTGGTTGCCGGCCAGCTCCGACACGCGCGGCACGTCCTCCCTTCGAAGGCAGTCATGGACATAACGGGCCACTTCGAATTTCGACATGCCACTCACGGTGCCCATATAAAAGACCTCGTTCCGGCGATGCTTCCCCACGTCAAGAAATGTCTCTAATCGTCCCGATCGGGACAAAAGAAAAAGGGCGGCCGTACGGCCGCCCTTTTCTGAACCCGGATGAGCAGTGCTTACTTGAGATGCTTGTTGACCAGCGCGGTCATTTCGAACATCGAGACCTGATCCTTGCCGCCGAAGATGACGCGGAGCTTGTCGTCGGCGTTGATCATGCGCTTGTTGGTCTGATCCTGAAGACCGTTCTTCTTCACGTAGTCCCACACGCGCTTGGTCACTTCGCTGCGCGGAATGGGTTCGTTACCGACGACGGCCGCCAGGTCCGAGCTCGGCTGCACCGCCGCGGAAAGCCCTTTGCCGCCGCCTTTGGATGGAGATTTCGTTGCCATCAGTTCAACCTCGCCTTCGCTTTCATTGCCGGATTCTGTGCTGATTTGCGCGCGCGCGTCAAACGGCGAATGGAATCGCAACTGCATAATGTGCGGCCATGAAGTCAATCCGCACGCTCCCGCTGCTCGCTCTCGCGCTCCTCCTGACGCCCGTCGCCCTGGCCGCCGACTTCGGCGTCCGCCTCGGCCAGTACAACGATCTCGACGCCGAGGACGCCCAGTTCGTCGGCGCGGAAGTGGTCTTCGACCTCGGCGCCGTGAACCTCAATCCCAACGTCGAGTACCTGCTGGACGACCAGATCACGGCCGGCTCCGCGAACATCGACCTAACCGTCGACATCGGCCGCTTCTCGCGCGTGACGCCGTACGTCGGCGCGGGCGTGGGACTCTGGTACGTGGACGACGATTTCGGCGACAACACTACCGACCTGCTCGGCAACCTCATCGGCGGCGTCCAGTTCGACCTCGACTTCCTCAAGCCGTACGCGCAGGTGAAGTACTTCCGCGTGCTGGAGGACGAGGACGGGGGCGGCGGGGACGACCTGGCCTTTACGGTGGGACTGAGGTTCTAAAAATGTAGGGCGGGCTTCAGCCCGCCTCTCGAGATCGCGACGAAGAGAGGCGGGCTGAAGCCCGCCCTACATTTACATCACGGCAGCGTCACGAACTGGCCGAGGAACGCGCGCGCTCCCGGCGTATCCGTGCGATAGATGACGTTGGTCGATTTGCAGAACATGTCGCCCGTGACCGTCACGCCGGCGATGACGTTCGTCTCGCCCGCGCCGGCGCCGAGGAAGTTCGGGCCGCCCGAATCGCCGTAGCAGGTGCCGCCGTTGCCGGTGGCGGGGTTCTGCGAGAGGCGCAGCCAGGCCGGGTTGATGGAGTTCAGCGTCGAGGTCGAGTACTCGCGCACGTCGTAGTACTGGATCACCGGGCCGCCCGGCTGGCTCGGGCTCTCCTGCGCGCCGTAGCCGACGGCCGTGAACTGCTGGCTGGGACCGAGCGAGCCGAGGGAGCCCGCGGCCGGAAGACGCGCCGGGGCGACGCCCTTCACCGGCTGGTCGAGCACGACCACCGCGATGTCGTGCGGATCGTTCTGCGCCCAGTTGTACAGCGGGTCGCCGTGGAACGTGCCGGCGTGGAGCTTCGCGTTGCCGTCGAAGTCGGACGCGAACGTCACGTGGAGGCGCCCGGTGCCGCCCGGATTGCAGTGCGCGGCGGTGAGGAACACCGTCGGCGAGATCAGCGCGCCGGAACAGAAGGGATAGAGCTGCCCCTCGAACTCGCCGACGAGCGCGCCGACGTTCGGATGCAGCTTTCCATCGGCCTGACCATACGTGATGGCCAGCGCCGGCAAGGCAAACAACAGCAGTGCCACGGCAATCGAGAACCGCTTCATGAAGAGCCTCCTGGTTGGATGTGAAGGCGGGAGTGTACCGCATCGGCCCGCACCCGCACGATGGCGCGGAAGACGAGATACACCGCCAGCAGAATCAGCACGGCCGAGGTGATCCCGTTCACCATCGCCACCGGATCGACGGTCGCGCCGGCGAAGTTCTGCAGCGTCAGGCGCACCAGCGCGTAGAGCGTGGTTCCCAGGACGAAGAGCATCGGCAGGAGCGTGAAGGCGATCTGCTGGCGGCGCTGGTGCAGCCACACCGTGATGGCCAGCAGCGTCAGCGCGGCCAGGAGCTGGTTCGACGCGCCGAAGAGCGTCCAGAAGCGCACCCAGCTTCCCGGCGGCGCGAAGGCGACGAAGTACACCGGCAAGGCCACCGTGAGCAGCGTCCCCACCCAGGCGCCGAAGCGCGTCGGCCAGCGGAAGAGCTCCTGCACGATGTAGCGGCCGAGGCGCGTCGAGACGTCGACCGTGTCGAAGACGAACGTGGAGAAGGCCATGGCCCCAAAGGTGATGGCGAAGTTGCGGTACTTCTCCCCGATCAGGATGGTCAGGAAGCCGCCGATGCCGTTGCCGTAGATCGTGCCGGGCTTGAGTCCCGTCAGCTCCTGCTGCGCGACGATCATCACCGTGACCATGGCGATCAGCGCCACGAAGGCCTCGGCCAGCATGCCGCCGTAGCCGACCGGACGCACATCCGTCTCGCGGTCGATCTGCTTCGAGGTCGTCCCCGAACAAACGAGCCCGTGGAAGCCGGAGCACGCGCCGCAGGCGATGGTCACGAAGAGGAACGGGAAGAGCATCCCCGTGGCCTTGCCGCTGTCCCACGTCTTGAAGGCGGCCTGCTTGATCTCGTAGCCGCCGAAGAAGATGCCGATGATGCCGAGGGCCAGGGCGAAATAGAGCACGAACCCGCCGAGGTAGCCGCGCGGCTGCAGCAGCGACCACACCGGCACCATCGAGGCCACGCAGCAGTACGCGAGGATGAGCATCGCCCACCACTTCGCGTCGAGGATGAAGTACGTGGAGACTTTCGTCCCCAGCCACACCACGACCAGCGTGGCCGGCACGAAGACGGCCGTGAGGAGCCACAGCGGCGGGTTCAGGTACCGCTGCACCAGCCCCATGATCACGGCCAGGGTGAGATAGAAGATGCTCGCCGCCGCGACCGCCCCTCCGGCGTGGAAGGGCGCTCCTGCCGTGGCCAGTTCCTCGGTGCCGGTGACGAAGCTCGAGGCGGTGATGTCGGCGAAGGCGACGATGACGTAGACGAGGGCGAGCCAGATGAAAGCCATCATGGCCACGCCCGCGCGCGGGCCGAGGTGCTCGTGGGTGATGTCGGCGATCGAGCGGGCGCCGTGGCGCACGGACGCGGCCAGGGCCATGAAGTCGTGCACCGCGCCGATCAGCACCACGCCGAGGCCGATCCAGAGGAGGCACGGCAGCCAGCCGAACTCCTGCACGGCGATGATCGGTCCGGCGATCGGCCCGGCCGCGGCGATGGCCGCAAAGTGCTGCCCGAAGAGGTAGAACGGTTTCGTCGGGACGTAGTCGACGCCGTCCTGTTTCTCATGCGCGGGCGTGGGGGCGGCGGGATCGAGTCCCATCAGCCGCGAGATCCACGCGCCGTAGAGCCGGTACGCGAGCGCAATCAGGGCGAGAAAGACGACGGCGATGATCGTCAGTTGCATTGCCGCCGATTGTAGCGGTCGTCAGAGCTCAGCGCTGCGCCAGCAGCTCTTCGTACTCGGGGTGGCGCTTGATGAACGTGGCCACGTAGCTGCACTGCGGGACGACTTTGAGCTTGTTGTCGCGCGCGTGGCTGAGCGCGTGCTGCACGAGCTCCGAGGCGATGCCGCGGCCGGACAGCGCGTCGGGCACGATGGTGTGCGTGAGGACGATGTTGTCGGGCTCCTCGAGGTCGTACGCCACGTAGGCGACCTGCCCGTCGACGGTGGTCTCGAACTGCGACTGCGCTTCGTTGTGCCGGATGTCGTAAGTCATCGCGGCACTATGTGCAAGGTGAGGGCCGCGTCGAGCATGTGCGCCGGCTTGTCCGGCTCGACGGGCAGCCCCAGGTGTCGCAGCGCCAGAGCCAGCGTCTCGCGCACACGGGCCTGGTCAAGGGTCGGCAGCGGCAGCGCGCCGTCGCGCTTCCCGAGCTTCGCGCCGTCGGGGCTCACGACCAGCGGCAGGTGACCGTACGCGGGCGTGGGGTAGCCGAGGGCGCGCTGCAGCGCGATCTGCCGCGGCGTGGAGGCGAGGAGGTCCGCGCCGCGTACGACCTGCGTCACGCCCTGCTCCGCATCGTCGACGACGACCGCGAGCTGATAGGCGAAGAGCCCATCCGCGCGGCGGACGACGAAGTCTCCGCCGATGTCTTCCTCGACATGCCCTCGGACGAGATCGTCGAACGCGATCGGCCCGTCCGGCACGCGGAAGCGGATTGCCCGCGCGGCCTTCCCTGCCGCGATCCCGTTGCGGCACGTGCCGGGATAGACCGGCTCGCGTCCCAGCGGCGCGGAGGCGGCGCGCTGCAGCTCCGCGCGCGAACAGGCGCAGTCGTAAACCAGCCCCTTTGCCCGCAGCTCGCGCAGCGCATCCTCGTACAGGGCGGTGCGCCGCGACTGCCACACCACCTCCCCATCCCACTCCAGCCCATACCGTTGCAGCGCGGCCAGGATCTCCTCCGCCGAGCCGGGGACGACGCGCGGCGTGTCGATGTCCTCGACCCGCACCAGCCACCGCCCCCCCTCCGCCCGCGCGTACAGCCACGAGCCGACCGCGGCGACGAGGCTGCCGAGGTGGAGCGGGCCGGTGGGCGAGGGGGCGAAGCGGCCGGTGGTCACGGCGTGAGAAGCTACCACCATGCGACAGAGCGTCGGCATCATCGGAACGGGCTGGGTCGGCACGAGCGGCGCGATCGTCGTCACCGCGGGCCGCGGCGGGTGTCCCGGCGAGACGCGGCTCGACCTCCTGAAGCCTCTTCCATTTCGCTGCGGGATTCCTGCTCGATGATCGGCGTGACGATTCACCCGTGCCCGCCGCGAGCAGATTGTTCGTCGACCTTCTTGAAGCCGCGAAAACAATGGTCCCCCCTCGGCCGGGCTTTCCTTCGAACCGCGATCGACTCATGGCTTCAGCATGGTCGAAGCGAGGAGTGGACCAGTTGGATTGACGCCTTCTTGAAGACGGCAATGATTCCGATCCACTAAGATGCGCGCCATGAAGAACAACGCGCTCGTGGTCCTGGCCCTGCTCTTCGTGTCCCTTCCTCTCTTCGCCATCGACACCAACGCCGACAAGAACATCGAGAACCTCCGCAACGACCTGCACGCGCTGTCGCGCGTGACCGGCGTGGCCGAGGACCTCGGGCGGTCGCGGCAGGTGCTGCTGGCCATCACCGACGCCAACATCGAGACGCTGCGCGGGCCGCGCGGCGACGGCACGTACCAGTGGGCGTCGCTGCAGCGCGAGGAAGGGGGCCGCGTCACCGACGAGAAGACCATCGAGCACGTGCACACGGAGCAGGAGCTGCGCTACATCACGCTCACCGCGCCGAACGCCTATCGCGCCGAGATCGTCGTCCCGCGCAAGCGCGGCACCTTCGCGGCCAACAACCGCGTCTGGGTGCGCAATGTGATCGTCGACGCCACCGGCTTCGACGGGAAGACCATGCACCACGAGCTGGCCGTGAACGCCTGGGTCAACCCCGGCGACGCGACGGGCGTGGCGCTGCCGGACATCGCCAAGTCGGCCAAGGCCGTCTTCGAGCTCGGCGTCGAGAGCGGCAGCAAGGCCGCGGTGGCGCAGGTGGCGCTGGTGCAGGCCAAGCTCGTCGACGACGCCCGCAGCACGTACTACCCCGCCGTGACGAAGCTGGTGCAGGTCCGCGAGCTGGCCGCGGCCCGCGACATGAACCGCGGCGCGCTGAAGAACACGATCGACGAGGCCATCCTGGCCCTGCCGGGCGAGCTGGAACGGCGCGCCGCCGAACAGGCCCGCGCGGCCGAGGAGCGGCGGAACGCCGCCGTCGCCGGCACCCTGCGCGGCGCCATCGCCGTCGGCGACGCGACGCCCGACGTGACGGCGGAGCTGGCCGAGATCTCGCGCATGCTCGGCGGCACGCTGCAGGAGCAGACCGACGCGCGGGCGAGGCTCGAGGCGCTGCTCGCCAAACTGCGGCCGTGATCTGGAGTGCGCGAGCGCCAGCTCGCGCTCTCTATGCCGCAGCGCAAGCTGCGGCGGGGCGGGAGGCTGGCGCCTCCCGCATCCAAAGCGGCAGCTAACGCTGCCGCACTCCATAGACGAGCAGCTTGTGCTCGCCGTGTTGCCACTCGCCTTGCAACGTCTCGCCGATCCGTTCCGCCACGCGGATCGAGGGGGTGTTCTCCGGGTCGATGAGGCTGATCAGGTGATCGCGGTCCATCTCCTCGAAGGCGTAGCGCACGCAGCGGCGCGCGGCCTCGGTCGCGTAGCCCTTGCCCCACGACGCGCGGCCGAGGGTCCAGCCGAGCTCGAAGTCGGGCCACCCCTCGGGCTGGTGGAATCCGACCCGTCCGACGAAACGGTTCGTCTCCGTCTCGAACACGCCCCACATGCCGAAGCCGCGAAGGTGCCAGTGGCCGGCGATCACCGCCAGGTGACGCCAGGCGTCCTCGCGCGAGAGCTGCATGCGCGCGGTGTAGCGCGTGACCTCGGGGTCGCGGTGGACCTCGTAATACTCCTCGAAGTCGGACTCGTGCAACATCCGCAGCGTGAGCCGCTCGGTGGTCAGCGTCGGGGCCTCGAGAGGTGCTACTTTCACGGCGTGAAAGTCTACGTGGAGTGCCGCGGCTGATGCATGTCCGCATCGTGCTGGTCGAGCCGCTGGAGGCGGGGAACGTCGGCGCCGCGGCGCGGGCCATGAAGAACTTCGGCTTCACCGACCTCTGGATCGTGGGCGGCAAGAGCGAGCGCGTCGACGACGTGTCGGCGTGGTGGGCGGTCGGCGCGATCGACGTCGTGCAGAACGCCACGCGCGCCGCCACGCTGGAAGAGGCCCTGGCCGACTGCCACCTCACCGTGGCCACTACCGCGGTGCGCGGACGGCAGGTCTACGACCACCTCCAGCCCGCCGACGTCGCGGTCCTGGTGAACGAGCAGCTCGGCGAGGAGCACCGCATCGCCATCGTCTTCGGACGCGAGAAGTCGGGACTGACGGGACGCGAGGTGATGCTCTGCCAGCGCACGGCCTCCATCCCGACGTGGCCGGAGTTCCCGACCATGAACCTGGCCATGTCCGTGGCCATTTTCTGCTACGAGCTCGGCAAGGGGCTGCGTCCCGCGCCGAAGGAGCGCGAGCCGGCCGCGCACCAGCTGGTCAACGAGCTGACGAAGCAGACCCGCGCGCTCCTCGCCGAGATCGACTACTTCGGCGACAAGAGTCCCGACCGCGTGTGCGCGGAGCTGCAGGCCATGGTCGGGCGCGCGGCGCTGACGACCCGGGAGGCGTCGCTGCTGCTGGCCATGGTGCGGAAACTGTCATCCTGAGCAGCGCAGACGGCGAAGGACCCCCCGCCTACGGAGCGGGCACCGGGTTTCAGCAGGAGATCCTTCGCCGTCTGCGCGGCTCAGGATGACAGTACGCGGCCGGCCACGCAGAACACCCGCAGCGGATCCGAGGGGAGCGAATGGAACTTGATCTTCGCGAACCCCGCCTCCTTCAGCATCTGCATGGCCCGCTCCTCGCCCCACATCCGTCCCAGCGCCTCGCCGTCCTGGGCCAGGGCCATCGGCACCGCGTGCAGCAGCGAGAGCGCGTAGAGCATCGGCGCGTACGGATTGTCGGTGTTGCGGGCCAGGTGACTGGAGGCCGCCACCTCCTGCATCAGGAAGACGCCGTCGCGCTTGAGCGAGGCGGCGATGTTGCGCAGGGCCAGGCGCGGGAAAGCCTGCTCGTGGATCGACTCCAGCGCCAGCACGAGGTCGTAGCTGCGCGGCTCGTCGAGGCTGGCCACGTCTCCCACCGCGAGCTCGATGTTGCGCAGTCCCGACTCGTCGAGCCGCTCGTTCGCGTCGTCGATCGAGCGCTGGGAGATGTCGTAGCCGCGGAACGCCGAGCGGGGGAACATCCGGGCCATCACCATCAGCACCGCGCCGTCGCCGCAGCCGGCGTCCAGGACACAGGCCCCGGTGGAGAGGCGGTGCTCGATGCCCGGGACGAGCTCCAGCATGGCCCGGACGTAGTCCTCGTCGATCATCCGCCGCTTCTCGGCCTCGAGCAGCGCGTGCACCCGGTCGTACGCCTCCGGGACGACGCCGCCGCCGCTGACGAAGCCCGCCACGACCAGGTCCTCGACCCCCGCCAGCAGCGAAAGCAGCTCCGTGGCGGGGGCCAGATTGGCGCTTCCGGCCGCCCGCGTCAGGACGGCCGCGTACTCGACCGGAAGAAAATACGTGCCCGTTCGCACGTCGTAGTGCACGATACGCGCGGCCGTCATGGCCGCCAGCCACTCGCGCACGTAGCGTTCGGTCAGTCCGGCCGCCGCGGCGACGTCGTGGCTGGTCGAGGGAGGAAGAGCAGCCATTGTGTCGAACAGACGGGTGCGGTGGCCGATGCTGATGAGCAGCGCCACGAAGCCGCCGTTCAACGTGCGGCCGATTCGGCTCGCGTACACATCTGCGCTGGTCAAGGGCTCCATGTTCATGACGGACATCGTTCCTCCCATCGGGATGTAAACGGTTACAGCAAAGTAGAGTCACCCCGGTTTGCAATCCGGGAGAGAATGTGGGGAAAGTTCGGGATCATCCGCGCGTATGTTCCGTTTTGGTGAGTTCGAGCTCGATTTAGACCGCTACGAGTTGCGTCGCGGCGGCGAAGCCGTGAAGGCCGAGCCCCGGGTGCTGGAGGTGCTGAACTACCTCATCGAGCGCCGCGACCGCGTGGTGCCGAAGGAGGAGCTGCTCGACACGCTCTGGGCCGACGTGCACGTTTCCGACTCCGCGCTGACCACGGCCATCCGCGACGCCCGGCGCGCGCTCAGCGACTCGCCGACCGACCCCCGCTGGATCCGCACGATCTACGGCCGCGGTTTCCGTTTCGTGGGACTGGTCGACGATCACGCCGCCGCGGCCGCCCCGGCCCCCGCGCCGGCCGCGCTCCCGCCGGCGGACGACAAGTCGATCGCCGTGCTCCCCTTCACCGACCTCAGCCCCGCGCACGACCAGAAGCATTTCTGCGAGGGGATCGCCGAGGAGCTGATCAACACGCTGACGCGCCTCCGCGAAGTGCGCGTGGTGTCGCGCGCCATGGCCTTCGATTTCAGCGAGGACGACGACGTGCGCCTCCTCGGCACGAGGCTGGGGGTGCGCCACGTGCTGCGCGGCAGCGTGCGCAAGGCCGAGGAGCGGCTGCGCATCACGGTGCACCTCGTCGACACGCGCAAGGGACACCACGTCTGGAGCGAAAAGTACGACCGCAACGTCGGCGACATCTTCGCGCTGCAGGAAGAGATCGCGGACCGCACCGCCCGCGTGCTCCTCGGCGTGGTGGCCGACATCCACGCGCTGCGCTCCACGCCGGTGCGCATCGACGCGTACGAGTTCCACCTGCGCGGGCGGCAGCACCTGGCCGAGGGGACGCCGGAGAGCTTCGACGCCGCGGTGGGGATGTTCGAGCTGGCCATCGACTTCGACGCCGAGTACGCGCCGGCGCACGCGGGCCTGGCCGACGCGCTGGCCGAGCTCTACACGATCCGCGGCGATGCCGGGCTGCGCGCGCGGGCGGAGGACGCGGCGAAGCGCGCGGTGGAGCTGGCGCCGGGGCTGGCCGAGACGCACATCAGCCACGGCCACGTGCTCATCGCCGAGGAGCGCTACGCCGAGGCGGCCCAGGAGCTCGAGCTGGCCATGTCCATCAATCCGCGGTCGTCGCAGGCGTACTACCGGATGGGTCACCTCCTCGTGCGCGAGGCCAGGCTGGAGGAGGCGGCGGAGATGTTCGAGCGCGCCGCCGAGCTCGAGCCGGCCGACTTCCGCCCGCCGCTGCAGCTCGTCTGGATCTATCGCACGCTGGGACGCGACGCGGAGTCGCGCGAGGCGGAGGCGCGCACGGCCGCCCTCCGCGCCATCCGCACGCGGTGATATGGAGTGCGGCAACGCCAGTTGCCGCTCTCGATTGCCGCAACGCCAGTTGCGGCAGCTTGCGCTGCCGCGATCCAGAGCGGCAACTGGCGTTGCCGCACTCCATAATGCGCTCCCTCATGCTCTTCGATCCCCTGACCCTCCGCTCCGTCACCTTCAAGAACCGCATCTGGGTCTCCCCGATGTGCCAGTACTCGAGCGACGACGGGATGCCGAACGACTGGCACTTCGTGCACCTCGGCAGCCGCGCCGTCGGCGGCGCGGGACTGGTGATCGTCGAGGCCAGCGGCGTCTCTCCCGAAGGGCGGATCACCGCATGGGACAGCGGCCTCTGGTCGGAAGCGCACGCGGACGCGTTCCGCCGCATCGTCGACTTCATCCACGGGCAGGGCTCCGTGGCCGGCATTCAGCTCGCACACGCCGGACGCAAGGCGTCGACGGACGCGCCGTGGCGCGGCGGCAAGTACATCACCGAGGGGCCGCACGCGTGGACGCCGCTCGCGCCGAGCGCGATCCCCTTCCGCGACGGCGACCCGGTGCCGCACGCACTCACCGCCGCGGAGATCGACGCGATCGTGGAGCAGTTCGCGGCCTCCGCGCGGCTCGCGCTCCGCGCCGGATTCAAGGTCGTCGAGATCCACGCCGCGCACGGCTATCTCCTGCACGAGTTCCTCTCGCCGCTCACCAACACGCGCGACGACGAATACGGCGGCTCGCTGGAGAACCGCATGCGCCTGACGTTGCGCGTGACGCAACGCGTGCGCGAGGTCTGGCCGGACGAGCTCCCGCTCTTCGTGCGCATTTCCGCGACCGACTGGGCGGACGGCGGGTGGGACATCCTCCAGTCGGTCGAGCTGGCGAAGCGCCTGCGCCCCCTCGGCGCCGACCTCGTCGACTGCTCCAGCGGCGGCGCCGTGCCGCACGCCAAGATCGAGCTCGGCCCCGGCTACCAGGTGCCGTTCGCGCGCGCCATCCGTCACGAGGCCGGCGTGCCGGCGGGTGCGGTGGGCCTCATCACCGACGCGCAACAGGCCGAGACGATCGTGCGCGAAGGCAGCGCGGACGCCGTCCTCCTCGCGCGCCAGATGCTGCGCGACCCGTACACGCCGTTGCACTGGGCGCAACAGCTCGGCGTGGACGTGAAGTGGCCCGATCAATACGGGCGGTCGAAGTAGTTGTTGTCGGTTGTCGGCTGTCAGTTGTCTGTGCGGTCCTGCGCTGCGGCACAGACAACCGAGAACCGACAACCGACAACACGGCTCGTCACAGCTTCAACACCAGCTTCGTCATGTCGTGCTGGTTCCCGTCCGGGTCCGTTCCGTAGCCCTCCTGCACGTAGGACGTGAAGCCGAGGCCTTCCAGCGTCTTCACGGCGTCGGCCTCGAGGTCGCTGATGAGCATGCAGCTGGCGTGGCGCATGCCGCGCTCGCGGGCGATGTTGAGCAGCTGCTTGACCAGCAGCGTGCCCATGCCGACGCCGCGCCATTGCGGGTCGATCATCCACTTGATGCGGCCGACCAGGCGCAGCGGGCCGCCGCGGCGCATGTGCAGCGTGGCGTCGGCCACGACGCGGTTGCCGTCGAGGGCCAGCAGCGGGAAGACTTTCGAGTAGTCGACCTCGCGGCCCCACGCTTCGATCAGCGAGCGGTTGTCCACGTTGTCCCACGCGAACCTCCGGTACTCGACCGGCATGCGGTGGAAGAAGTCGTAGAGGGCGTCGACGTCTTTATCGGCGAAGGGGCGGAGGAGCACGCGGCGGCCGTCACGAAGTGCGGCCTCCTGCGGATAGCGATGCGGCAAGCGGACCTCCGAAGGTCAGTCCCCTCTCCCCGCCTCGGGGAGAGGGTCAGGGTGAGGGGGCTCTTTACTTCTTCGAGCCGAGGATCGCGTCCTTGGCGGCTTTGGCGATGCGGAACTTGAGCACCTTCTTGGCCGGGATCTTGATCGCCTCGCCGGTGGCCGGGTTGCGGCCGGTGCGCGCCTTGCGGTTCACCAGCACGAGCTTTCCGAGTCCGGGGAGGGTGAAGCCCTTCTTCGCTTCCTTGTACGCGACGGCGCCGAGCACCTCGAGCATGCGCACCGCGGTCTTGCGCGGAACCTCGGTCTCTTCGGCGATGTGATTGATGAGCTGCGACTTGGTCATTGGGCCTGCTGCCATGTGTGGGGTGTTTCTCCTTTCGGCGTTTTGTCCTTGCGGGACGCGGTCGCAATGTAGTCGCGAACGCGTCGATGCGCAATCGTTTTTTCTCGTTTTTCGGCCAGAAAACGTGGGTTTTTAGAACTTGACAAGCAGAGCGGCGAAGAGTGCGCCGCCCCCCTTTCTCCACCAAACCAGGGTGGCATGCTTCGTGGTCCTCCCGCGGCATGATCGAGCGTCTGGCCCGGCTGGGGTACGCAGCCATCGGTGTGGTCTACATGATCGTCGGAGGACTGGCCGCCGCTGCCGGATTCGGCAAGGGGGGCGCGACCGGCGGACACGAGACGGCGTTCCAGTTCATCCTCGAACAGCCCTTCGGCAAGGTGGCCCTGGCCATCATCGCCCTGGGCATGATCGGCTACGTGCTCTGGCGCTTCATCAGCGCGGCCACGGACTCCGAGCACCGCGGCAGCGACGCGAAGGGACTGGCCATCCGCGCGGGGAGCATCGGGCGCGGACTGGCCTATGCGGCCATCTGCGTCGAGGTGATCCGCATCCTGACCAAGGGGGGCTCCGGCGGCGGAGGCGGCGAGCAGCAGGCCAGGCACTGGACCGCGGAGATCATGGACAAGCCGTTCGGACGCTGGCTCATCGCCGCGGTAGGCCTCGGCATCGTGGCCTACGGCGCGTATCAGCTCTACGCGGCCTGGGACGCGAAGCTGAGCAAGCGCCTCTCCCTCGGCCAGATGGACGATCGGGTGCGCCGCAAGGTCGTGACCATCTCGCGCTTCGGCATCGGCGCGCGCGGCATCGTCTTCTTCGTCATCGGCGGCTCGCTGGTGATGGCCGCGCTGAAGCACAACCCGAGCGCCGCGCACGGCACGTCGGGCGCGCTCGCCGCGCTGCCGCCGCTCGCCCTCGGGTTCGTGGGCCTGGGGCTGGCGGCGTACGGCGTGTACGCGCTGGTGAACGCGCGCTACCGGCGCATCACGACCTGACTCTTCGCCGCCGCGAACACCTTCTCTTTCGTGAACGGCACGTTCCACTTCGTCACGCCGAGGAAGTCGTCGTAGTGTGGGGAGAACGGATTGCCGGACTGGCCCAGCGCGCCGGCGAGTGAGAACGCGTCGACGTCCGACCAGTCGAGGACGAAGCGCATGCTCGGACCGACGTGGGCGCGGAAGTGGCCGTCGCGGTAGCTGAAAAAGTTCGCGTTCAGCGTACCCGGATCGCCCCAGCCGGGGAGCGGACCGCGATTCAGCCGCAGGAACCAGTCCAGCGCCTTCACGCGCGCCAGCGGATGGCGCACGGTGAGCGTGCAGGCCTCCCCCCACGTGCGGCCGCCGGCAATCTCCTTCGCCTCGGCCATGGCCCGCGCGGAGACGTCGGCGATCGACTCGACGCGCGGCGTGCGCCGGTCGTCGATGGCCGGGGTGCGCCGCGTCAGCGCCTCGTCGAGCAGCACGCGCCCCGTGTCCCACTCCTCCCCCAGCTCGTCCTCGAAGATGGCCCGCGGCAGGCGACGCCACCATGCGGCGAAGAGCGCCGCGGCGCGGCTGTCGGGACTCATACGCGCGTCCCACGTCTCCAGCAGGCGCGCCTCTTCCGGCAAACGCGCGGCGCGCGCCCCCTGCACCGCCAGCGCCTTCCATCGCAGCGCCAGCCCCGAGGTGAGATCGAGCTGCATGGCATGCATGTCCGCGTTCGACTGCAGCAGCGCGACGGCCCGCGTGATCCGGTACGGATCGTAAAACCCCGGGATGTCGTCGTGCGACGGCCGGTTGTTGCAGCTCGCCAGGAACCCTTGCGCCGGATTCAACGCGTGCGGCGTCTGCGAGAGCGGACGATAGCCGCGCCACGCCTGGTCCGCCTTCTGCCGCACGTACGAGTCGAAGTCGCGGACCGGCACCGGCGCGCCGAGCTGGTAGCCGATGTTGCCGTGGCGGTCGGAGTAGAGCCAGTTCGCGTCGAGCGCGCCGAAGCCGGTCACCGCGCGGCGGAACTCGTCGAAGCTCCGCGCCTTCTGCAGGCGCAGCGCGGCGTCGGTGATGCTCGCGGGCGGGAAGTCGAAGCCGGCCCAGTGCAGCGACGTCTTTTCGTCGATCATCACGCCGCGGGCGCCGTACCGCACCTCCAGCACGCGCGGCTTCGCTTCCCCCTTGACTTTGATCTCTTCGCGGGCTGAAGCCCGCGGCACATCGTCGTAGTAGTCGATCACGTCGACCGAGGCCACGGTGAAGGAGAAGGCGATCTGCCCGTTGTGCCCCATCACCACGAACGGCGCGCCGGCATACGTCGCGCCGACGACGTGCAGCCCCTCCTCCGAGTGCAGGCCGGCCAGGTACCAGAGCCCCGGCGCCTGGTCGATGGAGAGGTGCGGATCGGCGGCGTGCAGCGCCGCGCGCGACCCGGAGCGCGACGGCGCCACGACCCACGAGTTCGACGCGGTGGTGATGCGGAGGTCGGGCACGGTCGGCGGCGACCACGGATGTCCCGCGTTCGCCAGCGCGCTGGCCTCCATCCCGAGCTTCTCGATGAGCTGCTGGTAGCGGCGGTCCTGGTCCATCAGCTCGTGCGAAAACCACGTCTGATACGCGCTGACGGCCAGGCAGTCCTCGAGCGTCCATGGGCGCGGCGTGAGGCGCAGGAGGACGAATTCCGGCGGCAGCAGTCTCGCGCGGGCGAGGTATGCGTTCACGCCGTCGACGTAACGCTGCGCGGCCAGCCGCGCCGCGGGGGTGAGCTGCGACGCGTCGGCGCGGCGCGCGTAGCCGATGCGCCGCTGCCGGACGTCGGTCTCGTACGCCGCCTCGCCGAACACCTCGGACAGCTCGCCGCGCGCCAGCCGCCGCACCAGCTCCATCTGGAAGAGCCGCTCCGACGCGTGCAGCCAGCCGATGGCGTAGAACGCGTCGCCGTCCGTCTTCGCCCAGACCTGCGGGATCCCTTTCGCGTCGAAGGTGATCGTCGCGTCGATCCCGGCGTCGACGGTGCCGTCGTACTGCGCGACCGAGCGCGCCAGGTACGCGCGGCCGCCGAACCAGGCCAGGAGGGCGAGGATCGCCAGGACGAGGAGAGTGCGGAGGGCGATGCGCACGGCCCCCGAGTATAGAGCCCCAGACGTAGGGCGGGCTTCAGCCCGCCGCTCGGGCGGGGTGGGCGCGCTGAAGCCCTACGCCACCCACCCACGGGGGAGGCGGGCTGAAGCCCGCCCTACGTTTCCCACTCCGCGGCGTCACCCACCTGAATCACGCCGCCTTCGACGATCTCTCCATACGCGCCGCCGCGCCAGCGCGGCTGCAGCGCCGCGCGCAGTCCCGGCTGCGCCTCTTCCATCTGCTCGCAGGGGCGGGTCTCGTTGTAGATGCGCACACGCATCGGGCCGATGCGCAGCGTGCGTCCGCGCATCCCCTCCAGATCGATGCCGCGCAGCATCACGTTCGCGCGGCGCGCCGTGGGGTGCACGTCCACGCCGAGCTCCTCGCACGCTTCCTTCCAGCGCGACTCGTCGATGAGAGTGACCTGCCGTTTCCCGCCCTGATTCGCGTTGCCGGCCAGTCCGCGTCCCGGCACCGCCTCGGCGAACATCACCGGGTCCATCGGGCCGCCCTTGAAGCGCTTCAACCAGATCTTCACCACTTCGCCACGGTTCATCGCGGGTGATTGTCCCACCATCTCTTCATGTGGAAATGGCTCGAGCAGCGCAGGGAGTTCGGGATGTTCTTCGTCCGCCTCATCGTCGGCTTTCACCTGATCCACGGGACGGCGGACAACGTCTTCTCCTGGGCGCGCATGCTGGAGTTCCGCGACTTCCTGGCCGGGCGCGGCGTCCCCTTCCCGCTCTTCGCGGCGAACCTCTCCGCCTGGGCGCAATTCCTCTGCGGGATCCTCTTCATCCTCGGCCTGTTCCTCCGTCCGGCCGCGGTGGTGATGATCGTCAACTTCATCTGCGCGCTGATCATCGCCCACCGCACCGGCGGCTATCAGCCGGCGTCGGCCGCGCTGTTCATGCTCTTCTCGTCGCTGGCCTTCCTCATTCACGGGCCTGGGCGGCCTGCGCTTGCGCGGCGAGATAGCGCGTAACGGCCTCGATCTCCCGCGCGCGCAGCGTCGCGCACTCGTGCACCTGCTCCTCCACGCGCGCCAGCGAGCGCTCGTAGCCGGTCACCTTCTTCTCGGCGAAGAACTGTTTCGCGCGCGTCACGCGGTCGGGCTCGCAGCCGCCGGCGATGAAGCCCATGCCGGCGGTATACGCCGGCGGCAGCTTCTTCATCACGGCGTCGTAGTTCGCGAGCACCCACTGGAAGAACTCCTCGCGCTCGGCCGCGTCGTCGGTATCGCCGACCAGCGTGAAGACTTCGGTCGGCCGCACCGCCGCGGTCAGCGCGTACTCGCGCACACGCTTCTTGACGGCCGGATCGTCGAACTGGCTCATGCCGTTCAGGAAGCGGGAGCGGTCGGTGGGCGTGGCCGCGGACTCGAAGCGCTTGCGGTACTCCTCGAACAGCGCCTCGTCGCCGCGCGTGGCCGACAGCGCGACGATCGGTCCCGCCAGCGTCGGCTCGACCGACTTCGGGTCCTGCAGGTACTTCGGCAACTGCTCGCGCACGTACGCCCAGACGCGCTCGTCGTCGCCGTACAGGGCCAGCGAGGAGACGAGGCCGGGGCGGAGCGAGGTCACGGCGAACGATTCATCCGGCCGCGGCGTGAAGCCGATGCGCTCCAGCACCGGGCCGAGGATGCGCCGCACGTACGGGACGAAGCGGGGAGCGTTCTCCGCGGTGACGAACGTGGCGCGCACCTGCGACATCGCGCCGAAGAGCGCGCCGGCCACGTGCGGGTCGCGGTCGGCGGCGAACCCTTCCAGGAGCTGCAGGTACGTGTCGCCGGGCAGCGTGCCGGCGCGGAAGAGCGCGCCGAGGTTGCCGATGAAGGCCAGCCGCTCCCGCGGCTCCAGCACTTCCGGGGCGCGCTTCGCCAGCGCGGCCAGCTCCGCCTCCGGCATCACCCAGCGGTAATAGCCGGCCGCGTTCGCGTCCGGATAGATCCACTCCGGGCGGGCGCCGTCGAGCGTCACCGTCTTCGACGGCGCGTCGAGCAGCACCGCCTTCTTGCCGCCGGCGTAGCGCAGCGTCACCGGGATCTTCCACGAGACCGGCTTCGCCTCGCCGGTCGTGAAGCGCCGCTGCGACAGGCGCAGGGCGTTCGGCCCCGTGCGCTCGATCGTGACCAGCGGGACGCCCGGCTGCGCGATGAACGTCTCCATCGCCTCGGCCGTGCCGGGCGGCGCGTGCCTGGCCAGCGAGGCGAAGAACTCCTCCGCCGTCGCGTTCCCCCACGCGTTCGCTTTCAGGTGATCGAGCACCCCCTGGCGGAACTTCTCGGGGCCGATCCACTGCTCGAACATCGACAGCACGGCCTTCCCTTTGTTGTAAGCCAGGCCGACGCTCTGCAGCAGCTCGTGCGGCTGGATGTCCGGGCGGCGGATGGGATCGGCCGTCGCGCGCGCGTCGCTCGCCATCACTCCCTGCACGCTCTGCAGCTCGCTGACGGCGTGCTCGAACTCGGGGAAGACCTGGTCGGTGATCTTGTCGCCCATCCAGTCGGCGAACGACTCGTTCAGCCAGAGATCGTTCCACCACTCCATGGTCACCAGATCGCCGAACCACATGTGCGCCAGCTCGTGCGCGGTGACGCTGGCCAGGCTCCGGCGCTGCCCCGGCGTGGCCGTGGCGGGATCGAGGAGGAGGATCGTGTCGCGATACGTGATCGCGCCGGGGTTCTCCATCGCCCCGGCCCAGTACTCCGGCACGGCGATGAGGTCGATCTTCTCGTACGGATACTTGCCGCCGAAGTACTTCTCCATCGCCGCCAGCAGCGGCGGGGTCACCTTCACGGCCATGCCGGCCAGGCGGCCCTGCCCCTTCGGCGAGACCACGCGTCCCGGCACGCCCAGCCCCTCGATCGGCGTGTAGTCGAACTTCCCGACCGCCAGGGCGAGGAGATACGACGGCAGCGGCTTGGTACGCGCGAAGTGGATCGTCTTCGTCTCCCCGGCGGTCGACTCCGACGTCACGGGGGTGTTCGAGACCGCGTCGTACTGCGCGGGGATGGTCACCGAGAGCTGATAGGGGATCTTGAAGCGCGGCTCGTCCCAGATCGGGAAGGCGCGGCGGGCGTCGATGGCCTCGAGCTGCGTGAAGAGGTACGGCTCGCCGTCCCGGGTGGCCATCTTGTAGAGGCCGACCGCCTGGCGGTTGTATTGATTGTTGAAGGTGACGTGCAGCGTGTGCCGTCCCGGCTGCAGCCGCTCGCCGGGCCGGACGATCACCGTGTCCCCCTCGCCGGCGGTGTAGACCGCGTCGATCGGACGCGCGCCCCGGCTCAGGCGCAGCGAGACGATGGAGAGGTCCTGCGCGTGGAAGTTGAACGTGCGCGCCGGGCGCTGCACGTTCAGCTCGACTTCCACCGAGCCGCGGAAGGTGTCCAGGCGCGGATCGAGCTCGAGGGCGATGGACTGCGTGACCGGCCGGACGTCGTCGCCGAGGCGGACCGTGGCGGCGTGCAGGAGCGGGGCGAAGGCGAGCAGGAGCAGGGCGAGGGCGCGCTTCATGGACGGAGCATACCGTCTTCCACGTTCACGGCTCCGTTACAAAACAGCGCGGAACCTTGCACTGACTACAAACGTAGTCCATACTGATTACAAACGTAGTCAGAAGGAGGCAGACAGTGACGCGCACCCCGCCGATCACCGACGCCGAGTGGGAAGTGATGAATGTGCTCTGGGAGAAGTCGCCGCGGACGGCCATGGAAGTCGCGGAGGCGCTCGACCGGCACCCGAAGACCGTGAAGACGCTCCTCGGCCGCCTGGCGCGCAAGAACGTGTTGCGCTACCGGGAGGAAGGGAATCGCTACGTCTACTCGGCGGCCATCCCGCGGCAGCGGTACGTGCGCGAGGAGTCGGCGTCGTTCATCGACCGCGTGTTCGGCGGTGAGACGACGCCCGCGCTCGTGCACTTCGTCCGCAGCTCGCGGCTGTCGCAGGAGGAGATCGACGAGCTGCGCCGGATCCTCGACGAGAAGGCGGGGGCGGAGTGATGACCGCCGCGCTCGCGTCGTGGCTCTTCGCGGCAACGTGGAAGGGAACGCTGCTGGTTGCGTTCGCGCTCGTGGTGCACCGCGTGGCGCGCAATCGCATCCCGTCGCGCTGGCTCTGCGCGTTGCTGCTCGTGGCCGTCCTGCGCCTGCTCGCGCCGGTGGCGCCGGCGACCACGTTCAGCGTCTTCAACCTCGTCCCCGCGGCGGAGCCCGGCCCGCCGGTGGAGATCGTGGCTGGAAAAGCGCTGGAACGTGCACCGCGCATCCCGGTGGCCGTACGCACCGCCACTCCCCCTCCGCAACGTCCATGGATTCCGCTGCTCCTCGGCCTCTGGGCCACTGGCGCGGCGTTTTTCATGATTCGGGCAGTGGCGCAGACGGTCCGCTTCCGGCGTCGTCTGCGGTTCGCGCGCGCGGTCGATCTCGGCCCGCTGCTCGACGATTGCCGCGAGGCGCTGCACCTCCGGCGCGGCGTGCGCGTCGCCGTGACGGAGGCCGTGGCCGCGCCGTCGCTGCACGGCTGGCTGCGGCCGATGCTGCTCCTTCCCGACGGGTTTCTCGAGTCGTTTTCGCGCGAGCAGCTGCGGTACGCCGTGCTGCACGAGCTCGCGCACCTGCGCCGTTCCGATGTCCTGGTCAACTGGATCGCCACGGCGGCCGCCGCGCTGCACTGGTTCAACCCCCTGGTCCGCCTGGCCCTGGCGCGGCTGGCCGAGGAGCGGGAGCTCGCCTGTGACGAGCTCGCGCTCGCGGCCCTGCGCGCCGAGGAGCGCCAGGCCTACGGCGGGACCGTGCTGGAGATCGTGGACCGGCTGCGCACCACGCAGCTCGTCCCCGCGCTCGTCGGCATGACCGCCACCCCTCAACAACTGAAAAGGAGAATTGTGATGATTGCCTCGTTCAAACAACCCCGCTACTCGGTCCTCTTCGCGGCCATGGTCGTCGCGGTCGGACTGGTCACCCTCACCGACGCCCAGGCCCACGAGCCGCGCGTCATGCACTTCAAGACCGGCGCGCCGCTCTCGCCCGAGGCGCACGCGATCGTGCAGTCGCTGGAGAAGCCGGTCACCCTCGACCTGAAGTCGGCCAGCGTCCACGACGCGCTCTTCGCGATCACGAATGCCACCGGCGTGAACTTCACCATCACCGACGGCGCGGTCGACTCCGCCCTGCGCCTCAACATCCAGGGCGAGACCATCCCCGCGCACATGGTGCTGCTGGAGACGTCCTCGGCCGCCGGCCTGGCGGTGAAGTTCACCGACACGGGCGTCGAGATCCTGAAGGCGCCGGCCGAGCTGGAGCGGCACCCCCACGGCGAGGGCGACCGCGTGATGTTCATGCGCAAGATCGAAGGCGCCGGCGGCGAGCCCCCCGCAATGCCGCTCCGCGAGCCCGGCCAGCGCCCCCTCCGGTTCGCCATCGAGGCGGAGCACGACGGTTCGTCCGACGTGCGCAAGGTGACCCTGCGCGACGAGGATGGACAGACCACGGGGACGCTGCGGATCGAGGTGTTGAAGTAACAGTTGCCCCGCCCGGAGAGACGGGCTGAAGCCCGTCCTACGTCGAGCACGTTTTGCGCGACGAACGCACTTGACGTAGGGCGGGCTTCAGCCCGCCTCTCCGGGGCGTATGATGTAACGCATGCGAGTGTTCGCGCTGTTCGTCGCGCTCGTTGCAGCCCTCACCACCTTCGCCCATCCCGGTGCCGCGATCGCGGTGGCGAACGATGGGCGCGTCTGGTTTGTCGACACGGGCGGCGGCGTGTTCTCGTTTCACAACGGACGCGTGGCGCGGCACGAGGGGGCGGCGTATCACTGGTTCGCCTTCGATCCGCAGGGGCGCTTCCGCAACACGCGCTGGCCGCACATTCCGGGCGGCACGATCACCGTCGCGGGTCCGGTGATTCTGTCGAGCGATCTGCCGGTCACCATCGGCACCGACGGCATCTTCTACTATCCCGAGGGCGGGCGGCGCATCGTCGGCGTGCGGCCGAACGGCACGACGAGCGTGCGCGCCACGCTGCCCGGAACGCAGCAGTGGATCAACGGACTGGCCCCGGGACCGGACGGCACGCTCTACTACACCGAGGACGCGGCGGTGCGGAAGATCGACACGCGGGGGCGCGTGACCACCGTCGCCGAGCGGATCGCCGTGCCGAACTGCGTCTCGATTCCGGGCAACACGCGGCCGTACCTGCGCGGCCTCGCCGTCGCGCCGGACGGCACGGTCTACGTCGCCGCCTCGGGATGCGGCGCGCTGCTGAAGATCGATCCCCGCGGACGCGTCGCGCCGCTCCTGCGCACCTCGTCGCCCTGGGCGGCCACCGACGTCGCGCTGCGGGACGGCGAGGTGTACGTGCTCGAGTACTCGCACACCGTTTCCGAGGAAGACCGCACGCTGTGGTTCCCGCGCGTGCGGAAGATCGGGCGCGACGGCAAGGTGACGGTGGTCGGGCAGATCACGGCGCGGGAGCGCGCCGCCACTCGTCGATGAGGTTGGCCACCAGGCCCGTCCATCCCGTCTGATGCGAGGCGCCGAGGCCTTCGCCGGTCTCGCCGTGGAAATACTCGTAGAAGAGGATGAGGTCGCGCCAGTGCGGGTCGTGCGCGAAGAGCTCCGCCTTGCGCGACCCGCGCGGGCCGTTCACGGGACGGTAGCCGTCCGTGTCGGGGATGAAGATGTGGATCATCCGCTCCGCCAGCGTGGCGGCCACGCCGGTGAGCGTCACGCTGCGCGCCGCCTGCGGCGTCGTCGCGGCCGTACGCGGCGGACGGCCCGCGCCGCCGCCGATGCCTTCCGTCGCGCGGGATCCTTCCGCGTTGTGCGCGTCGCTGACGTCGCAGTGCACGTCGCGCACGGTGACGCGGATCTCGTCGCCGAATGCCTTCTCCAGCTTGCGCAGCGTCTCGATCATCAGGAACGTCGTCGGGAACCAGACCGGCCCGCGCCAGTTGCTGTTCCCCCCTTTCAGGAATCCCGCCGCCTCGGCAGGCTCGTAGCGCACCGCCGAGCCGGCGAACGTGAACGGGTGCTGCTCGTGAAACTTGCTCAGGCTGCGCATGCCGTACGGGGAGAGGAACTCGTCCGGGTCGACCACGCGCGCCAGGAGCTGCTGCAACTGCTCCTGATCGACCACCGCCAGGACGTGCGTGCGGTCGTGGTCGTGATCGACCGTCGTCACGCAGTGCTCCACGATGTCGCGGCGGAAACGGAGGAACCACTCCATGTCGCGGCGGAAACCGGGGAACGGCGCGATCCACTTCTCCTCCAGCCGCTCCACCGCGTACAGCGGGATCAGGCCCACCAGCGAGCGCACGCGGAACGGGACGATCGTGCCGTCGGGCCAGCGCAGCACGTCGTAGAAGAAGCCGTCGTCGTCGTCCCAGAGCGTGCGGTTGCCGTGCATCATCTTCATGGCCGCACCGATGTAGACGTAGTGCTCGAAGAACTTCGTGGCCAGGCTCTCGTAGGTCGGGTTGGTCTTGGCCAGCTCGAGGGCGATGCGCATCATCACCAGCGAGTACATCCCCATCCACCCCGTGCCGTCGCTCTGCTCCAGCACCGCGCCACCGGGGAGCGGGCGGCTGCGGTCGAAGACGGCGATGTTGTCCAGGCCGAGGAAGCCTCCCTCGAAGACATTGTTCCCCTCGCGGTCCACCTTGTTCACCCACCAGGTGAAGTTGAGCAGGAGCTTGTGGAAGCACTTCTCGAGGAAGGCCACGTCCCCCTTGCCGCCGCGGATGCGGTCCATGTTGTAGACACGCCAGACGGCCCAGCAGAGCACGGGCGGGTTGGAGTCGGAGAACTCCCATTCGTAGGCGGCGATCTGGCCGTTGGGATGCTGGAACTGCTCGAAGAGCATGAGCCAGAGCTGCTCTTTGGCGAACTCGGGGTCGATCAGCGCGAACGTGACGGCGTGAAAGGCGAGGTCCCAGGCCGCGAACCACGGGTACTCCCACTTGTCCGGCATGGAGAGGATGCGCATGGAGTTGAGGTGGCGCCAGCGGCTGTTGCGGCCGCGCAGGCGCGCCTCCGGCGGCGGATGCGCGGGATCGTCGCCGTCGAGCCAGACGTCGACGTCGAAGAGGTAGCTCTGCCGCGTCCAGAGCATGCCGGCGAAGGCCTGGCGCTGGATGGCTTTCTCCTGTGCGCTCGCGTGCGGGGGATGGATGGAGGCGTAGAAGTCGTCGGCTTCCTGTTTGCGCTGCTCGACGATCGCCTCGAGATCGGCGCTCAACGCAGGTCGGGCTTCAGCCCGCCCCTCCACGTGGGGGGTCGGGCTGAAGCCCGACCTACGTTCGCTCTCGTACGGCCGCAGGCGCATCAACATGGTCGCGCTGTCGCCCGGATCGATTTCGTGCCGCACCCACGCGCATGCCTTCGTGCCGTGGTGGCTCGGGTTCGTGGCCGTGTGATCGCCTTCGACGATGTAGCGGTGGAAGGCGTCCTTCGTGAAGTGGCTGCGGGAGGGGGCGCCCCAGAGCCGCCCGGCGTTCGTTTCGTTGTCGGTGAAGAGCGTCCTGCAGTCGCCGGCGATCTCCAGGACTCTTTTGCCGATTCTCGTTTCGTGCACGAGGCCTTCGAGCGGCGGGGCGTCGGTGTCGTCGGCCACGAGGCCGGTGCCGTCGTGATGGATGCGCGGCGTGGCGGCGCGGCCGTGCCACGCCCAGGTGTTGCGGAACCAGAGGTTGGGGATGAAGTGGATCGGCGCGCGGTCGGGGCCGCGGTTGTGCGCGGTGACGCGGAAGACGAGCGACTCCGGATCTTCCTTGGCGATCTCGATCTCGATGTCGAAGTAGCGGCCGTCGTCGAAGATGCCGGTGTCGATCAGCTCCAGCTCCGGATCGCCGACGCCGCGGCGGCGGCTCTCCTCGACGAGCTGCAGGTACGGATACGCGCGCTGCGGATACTTGTAGAGCATGCGCTGGTAGGCATGGCTCGGCAGCGCGTCGAGGTAGAAGTAACACTCCTTCACGTCCTCGCCGTGGTTCCCCTCGGTCGGCACGAGCCCGAAGAAGCGCTCCTTGAGAATGGGATCGCGCTCGTTCCAGAAAGCCATGGCCCAGCAGAGGATCTGGTAGCGGTCGCAGAAGCCGGCGATGCCGTCCTCCCCCCAGCGGTACGCGCGCGAGCGGGCGTGGTCGTGCGGGAAGTGGCGCCACGGATCGCCGTCGGCGCTGTAGTCCTCGCGCACCGTGCCCCACGCGCGGTCGGCGAGGTAGGGGCCCCAGTTGCGCCACTCTTGCGGATCGACCAGGCGCGCGCGCTCGGCGTTCATGCGGGGGCCATTATGGAGTGCGGCAGCGCCAGCTGCCGCTTTCCATGCGGCAGCCGCAGCTGCCGCGGGCGGGCAGAGGCTGGCGCCTCCGCCATCGAGAGCGGCAGCTGGCGCTGCCGCACTCCATAATGGCGACATGCTCGTTTTGATTTTGATTGCCACCGTTGCGGGCGTTGCCGTGGCGTTGCAGGGGCAGGTCATGGGGGCCGCCGATCGCGCGGCGGGGACGGCCGCCAGCGTCTTCGTCACCTACGGCACCGGCGGCGTGCTGGCCACTCTCTACTTCCTCGCCAGCGGCGCCTCGCTCCGCAAAGTGCCGTGGTTCTCGTGGTCCGCGGGCGCGCTGGGGCTGGTCATCGTGGCGGGAATCGGCTACGCCGCGCCGCGGCTCGGGCTGGCGAGGACGCTGGTCATCACCGTCGCGGCGCAGTTGCTCGCGGCGACCCTGCTGGAACAGAGCATCGACGCAAGGCGTGCGGCCGGGCTGCTCCTCACGATCGCCGGTGTATGGCTGACGGTGAAAGCATGAACGACGAGCAGTACCTCGAGTCTCTTGGATACCGGCAGCAGCTCTTCCGCGAGATGGGCGGCTTCTCCAACTTCGCCATTTCGTTTTCGATCATTTCGATCCTCACCGGCGCCGTGCTGCTGTACGGCTACGGTCTGAAGTTCGCCGGCCCGATCGTCAACTCCGTCGGCTGGCCGCTGGTCAGCCTCTTCACGCTCGCCGTGGCCGCGTCGATGGCGGAGATCGCCTCCGCCTATCCCACCGCGGGCGGGCTCTATTTCTGGTCGCTGAAGATGGGCGGGCGCGGATGGGCGTGGCTCACGGCGTGGCTGAACATGATCGGGCAGGTCACGATCACGGGGGGGATCAACATCGCCGCGGCGATCTACCTCATCGGCGCGGCCACGCGCATCTTCGGACTGCAGGGGGAGTACCTCACCAACTGGTACTTTCAGCTCGGGGTGATGATCGCCATCCTCCTGCCGCAGGTGCTGATCAACGTCTACGGCATCCGCCTCACCGCGCGGCTCAGTGACCTCAGCGTCTGGTGGCACATCGGCGGGGTGCTGCTGATCACCGGCGCGCTGACGTTCTTCGGCGCGCACCACAACAGCGGCGCGTTCCTCTTCTCCTTCGCCCCGGCGGTGAACGCGTACGAGCTGTCGTCGACGCTGGCCGTGGCCGACGCCTCGACGCCGTCGCCGCTCTTCCGCATCTTCCCCGCGCTGGCGGACCTCTACCGCGCCGCGCCGGCGGGGCTCCTCTTCGTCCTGGCGCTGCTGCAGGCGCAGTGGACGTACACCGGCTACGACGCCTCGGCGCACGTGGCCGAGGAGACGCGGATGGCGCGGCTCAACTCGGCGTGGGGCATCTTCCTCTCCGTGGCCGTCTCCGCGGTCGTCGGCTACGCCATGCTCATGGTGCTGACCTGGTGCATCCCGCACGGCGACGTCGCCGCCACCGCCGCCGATCCATATCCGGTGCTCTACATCATCGGAAACAACCTCTCGCCGTTCCTGTCGAACCTCATCGCCGTCGTCATCGGCGGGGCGATGTGGCTCTGCGGCCTGGCCAGCGTCACGTCGATGGGACGCATGTGGTACGCGTTCGCGCGCGACGGCGGCATGCCCGGCTCGCGCATGCTGGCCAAAGTCAGCGCCAACGGAACGCCGGTGAACGCCATCGTCGTGACCTCGGTGATCTCCGTGCTCGTCTGCGTCTACGCCGCGGCGTTCTACGTCGTGACGTCGATCAGCACCATCACGCTCTACCTCGCCTACGTCATCCCGATCGCGCTCAACCTCGTGAACCGCCTGCCGCGCGAGGCGATGCCGTGGTCGCTGGGCCGCTTCGGCCCGGCCATCAACGTCATCGCCATCCTCTGGTGCGCGGTCATCACCGTGATCTTCGTGCTGCCGCCGAACGAGCTGGTGTTGTGGACGATGCTCGCGGTCGCCCTGGGACTGGCGGTGTACTGGCGCGTCTCGCGCTTCAATGGCCCGCGGGTGTCGCCAGCCCCTGTGGATAGATGAGGTAGACCGTGCCGCCGGAGCGGGAGAGCCACAGCGGCTCGAGCTCCGAGCGGAGATAGGTGCGCCGCACCGTGCCGTCCGACGCGGCGGCGGGGTCGTTGACGATCGGGTTGCCGCTCGCGTCGAAGCCGACGAAGACGGCCAGGTGCCCGGAGCTCGACGGGATGGCCGAGCCGGTGAGCTGCCCGCTCGACCAGGCGAAGCTGAAGACGACCGGCACGCCGGCGGCGACCCAGTTCTCCACGTCGCGCATGGAGGTGAAGCGCGCCACGTAGGCGTTGAAGCCCTTGGTCGACGCGTACGCGGTGTTGAACGGCCAGTTGCCGTGGCCGCCGAAGATCCAGTCGTGGACGCCGCTCACCGCCGCCCGCACGCGCGGCTCGCAGGCGCCGGTGTCGTTCTGCAGGAAGGCCAGCACCATCGACGTCGAAGTCGGGCTGCACCAGACGTTGCCGCCGTCGGGATAGACCATCTGCGAGCACTGCGGCACGTTGAGGAGGCGGTTCCACTTGGCCGGATCGCCGGCCTGCAGCGCCGACGGCTGCACGGGGGTGGACGACGTGGCCACGGAGGCGTTGCGCACGGAGGGCACGTTCACGCCGGTGTCGCTGAAGAGGCGGAGCTTGAGCTGGATGGCGTCCGCCGTCCCTTTCTTTGTGTTGAGCTTGAGCGTGTCGACCGCCACGCTGCCCGCGGTGTCGCCCTGCCCGGTGACGGAGTGGCGGCGCACGGTGGAGTTGTCATCGTCCCAGACGCCGAGGTTGTACCACTTCGTCCAGACGCCGCCGACGCGGGCGCGGAGCTGCGTCTCGACCCACGTGCCGGCCGGCGTCGTCGCGTTCCACGACGGGATGGCCTCGAAGAACGGCGAGGCCGGCGTCACGATCGGGCTGGTGGCCTCGCCGACGACGAAGGTCGCGCCGTTGTAGAAGTTCCCGCCGCTGTACGCGCCGGGCGCGTACGGATCGGCGCCCGCGGCCGCCGCGGGGACGTCGAGGACGAGCGCGCCGGAAGCGTCGATGCGGACGCCGCTGCGCGTCCACGACGCGAAGCCGCCGCTCGCAGAAGACCAGCGCGCGAAGCCGGTCGTGTACGCCCCGCCCCCCTTCGCGGCTTCGACGGTGTGAACGAGGAACAGGACCACCAGAGCAGGGAGCACCCGGGCCGCAACGCGCATCAGTTTTCCTCCGTGGCCGTGGAGTATACGGATATGTGACACAACCTCGACCGCGCTCTGGCGTACGTTGCTCCACATGAAAACACGCATCGCCGCGCTGGCGGCGCTCCTCACCGTCCCTCTCTTCGCGCAGATGGGCCCCCCGCCCGACTTCACCATCACCGCGGCCGAGCGCAAACAGGTCATCGACAACTCCATCGCCAAACTGAACGAGAACTACGTCTTCCCGGAGACGGCGAAGAAGATGGAGCAGGCCGTGCGCGCCCGCGCCGCGCGCGGCGAGTACGACCGCATCACCAGCGCGCGGGAGCTGGCCGAAACGCTGACGCGCCACTTTCGGGAGGTGAGCAACGACAAGCACCTCTTCATGCGCTACAGCAACGACGGGATCCCGGACCGTCCCGTCAACGCCTCGCCGACCGGGCCGGAGCTCGAGCAGCAGCGCGCCTTCGCCGCGAAAGTGAACTACGGCTTCGAGAAAGTGGAGCGCCTGCAGGGGAACATCGGTTACATCGACATCCGCGGGTTCATGCCGCCCGAGGTGGGAGGAGAGACCGCGGCGGCGGCGATGACCTTCATCGCCAACACCGACGCGCTCATCGTCGACCTGCGCGGCAACGGCGGCGGCGAGCCGGCCATGATCGCCTTCATCACCAGCTACCTCTTCGACGAGCCGACGCACCTGAACGACATCTACACCCGCGTCGACGACTCCACGCAGCAGTGGTGGACCTCGCCGTTCGTCCCCGGCCGCCGCTTCGGCGGAAAGAAGCCCGTCTACGTCCTCACCAGCAGCCGCACCTTCTCCGGCGGCGAGGAGTTCGCGTACAACCTGAAGAACCTGAAGCGCGGCACGGTCCTCGGCGAGGTCACCGGCGGCGGCGCGCACCCGGTGAACGGCGTCAAGGTCAGCGAGCACTTCGAGCTCGGCGTCCCCTTCGCACGCGCCATCAGCCCCATCACCAAGACGAACTGGGAAGGGACCGGCGTGCAGCCGGACGTGGCCATGCCCGCCCCGCAGGCCCTCGATGCGGCCTACCTGATGGCGCTGGAGAAGGTCGTGGCGGAGACGAGCGACCCGCAGCGCAAGGCGGGATTGCAGCGGCTGCTGGAGGAGAAGAAGCAGCCACGCTCCTAGCACAGTGGACCGCCGGCGTCCCGCCGGCTGTCTGTGGCGGCGTCCCGCCGCCACGGTGCGGGCGAGACGCCCGCAGAGACAGCCGGCGAGGACGCCGGCGGTCCACTGTTGCTAGCCCGCCAGCGGCAGGCGTACCTCGAAGCGCGAGCCCCCCTCCTCGCGGTTCGAGGCGGTGATGCGGCCGCCGTAGCCGTCCACGACCGCCTTGGCGATGGCCAGGCCGAGGCCGTCGTGGTCGGCGCGGTGGGCCTCGCGGAAGGAGAAGAAGCGGTCGAAGACGCGCTCCAGGTGCTCGGGAGGGATGCCGGGGCCGTCGTCGTCCACGCGAATCAAAGCATGGCCGTTCTGCTCGCGCACGGCGACGGTCACGCGGGGGCTGAAGCTCACGGCGTTGTCGACGATGTTGCGCACCGCCTGGGCCAGCCGCTCCTCCGAGGCCGAGACGATGACCGGATGCGGCGGGAGGTCGACCGCGACGCGGCCGGTGGCCACTTCCGAGACCACCTCGCGCACGTCGACCGGCCGCGCCGCCTCGGTGTCCAGCGCCGCGTCGATCTTCGAGACCTCGCGCACGCCGTTCAGCAGCCGGCTCAGGCGCGCCACTTCCTTCTCGATCGTCGCGCCGAGCTGCTGCTTCTCCTCCTCCTCGTCCGAGCGCGCCAGCAGCTCCGCCGCGCTGCGGATCGACGCCAGCGGGTTCTTGAACTCGTGCGACACGTCGGCGGGGAGACTCTCGACCAGCGCCAGATGCCGCTCCAGCCGCGCGGTGAGCTTCTCCAGCGCGCGGGTCAGGTCGCCGATCTCGTCGTTGCGGTGCGAGCCGCGGAACGGGCGCTTCAGCCGCCCGCGGTGGTCGAGCAGGTCGTCCGCCTCGTCGCGCAGGCGCACCAGCGGCCGGGCGATGGTCGTGGCGAAGATCAGGCTGAGAATGGCCGCCGCCAGGACCGAATAGACGAACACCTTGAAGATGTTCAGCCGCACGCGCCACAGCGCGGCGAGGATCCGTGACGTCGACTGCGACACGATCACGGCGCCGGTCACCGGGCCGTTCCCGGCCGCGCGGATGGGGAGCACGCTGTACAGCGTCAGCGAGCGCTGCCCCGCGCTCTCCTGCAGCGTGGCGGCGTAGCGTCCCTCCAGTGCGCGTTTGACGACGGTGTGGGGCGTCACGTCGGAGCCGCCGCGTGACGATGGCGGGTCGCGGCGGAGCGGCTCCAGCCAGCGCCACACGGCCGCGCCGAAACGGTAGAGGAGACTCCTGCGCGATGACGAGGACGAGCGGCCGCTCGCGTACTCGTCCGGTTCCGGCGGCGCGGAGCGTACGGGAATCGCCGCGGAGTCGGCCAGCACTTTCTCCCGCAGGTCGACCACGCGGATGCGCGACTCGGAATGCCCCCCCAGGCGCTCGATCAGGGCCCGCGCGCTCGCGGCGTCGAGGGTGCCGCTCGACAGCGCCGCGGCCACCAGCCGCCCCTGCTGCACCATCGAGCGCTCCTGCACGTCCAGGAGCTGCCGCTCCAGCGTGCGCAGCGAGACGACGCCCGCCAGCGGCAGGAAGACGAGCAGCACGTTGAAGAGCAGCAGCCGGACGGCGATGCGGGGGATGCGCGGGATGCGCGGCATCAGCCCGGCACCTTGAAGCGATAGCCGAGGCCGTGGATGGTATCGATCGGATCGTCGTCCGCGCCGGCGTCGGCGAGCTTCTTCCGCAGCCGCTTGATGTGCGTGTCGATGGTCCGCTCTTCGACGTGGACGTCGTTCGGGTAGGCCTCGGCCAGCAGTTGCGCGCGCGACTTCACGACGCCGGGACGCCGCGCCAGCGCCTCCAGGAGATTGAACTCGGTCAGCGTCAGCGGCAGCGTCCGGTCGCGCCAGCGCGCCTCGAAGCGGCGGAGGTCGAGGCGGAGCGCCCCCGATTCGACGAGCTGCTCCTCGTCGCCCTGCGGCTCCTGCCGCAGGCGCGCGCGGCGCAGCAGCGCCTTCACGCGGGCCACGAGCTCGCGCAGCGCGAACGGCTTGCAGAGGTAATCGTCCGCGCCGAGCTCCAGGCCGAGGACGCGGTCCAGCTCCTCGTCCTTCGAGGAGAGAATCAGGATCGGCAGGTGCTCGCTGCGCGCGCGGAGGCGGCGGCAGAGCTCCAGCCCGTCCAGCCGCGGCATGACGATGTCCAGGATGGCCAGGTCGGGCAGCGCGCGCTCGAAGCGCGTCAGCGCCTGCAGGCCGTCGGCATACGTCTCGACGCGGAAGCCGTCGCGGCGCAGCGCCAGGCTCACCGTCGTGCGCAGGCTCTCCTCGTCATCGACGAACGCGACGAGCGCTCCGGTCATGCAGCGAATCTACTGCAAACCGCCCCGCCTGGACCCGCTGCCACGAAATCGCCACATCTCTCCCCGGCTCCGCCGCGATTCCTCCGCGCCGCGGAAACGGCGCGGATGCACATTCGTCACAGAAAGAAGGAGAGATCGATGACGAACGAAACGATGCCCGCCCCGCCGCGGCGTCTCCGCTACCCCGCCCTGCTCGAGCTGATCATCCTCGGCGGCCTGACGCTGGTGCTGATGGTCGCCCTGATGATGATCCGCTCCACGGTCATGGAGCGCGCGCAGCGCGCGCAGTCCGTGCGCGCGGAGATCTCCTCGGGATGGGGACAGAGCCAGACCGTCGGCGGCCCGGTGCTCGTGGTGCCGTATCGCGTGCGCCACGTCGATGCCTACGGCAAGCAGCAGGTCTCCATCAACCGCGCGCGCTTCCTCCCCGACAAGCTGATCGTGCGCGGGCAGCTGCTGCCCGAGCGGCGCCACCGCGGCATCTTCGAGACCGTGCTCTATCGCGCGCAGCTGCGGATGGAAGGAGAGCTCACGCGGCCCGACTTCGCGTCGTGGGGCGTGGCCGCGGAAGATGTGCTCTGGAACGAGGCCATGGTCACGATCGGCGTCTCCGACCTGCGGGGAATCCGCGGCAATCCGGTGATGCGCTGGCATGACCGGGCGCTCACCTTCTCCGGCGGCAGCGGCGACCCGCGGCTCTGGAGCAGCGGGTTGACCGCCGCGCGTCCGTTCGCCGAGGCCGCGCCGTCGGCGCGGTACCCATTCGCGCTCGACCTCACGCTCAACGGCAGCGAGCAGATCGGCTTCTATCCCCTCGGCGCGGAGACGGTGGTGGAGATGTCGTCGCCGTGGCCCGACCCGAGCTTCACGGGCGCGTTCCTGCCGGAGTCACGGCGCATCACGCCGCGGGGATTCACGGCGCGCTGGAGCATCTCGTCGCTCGCCAGAAGTTACCCGCAGCGCTGGCGCGAGTCGGGCGACGAGAGCGCCCTGGCCGCCGTCGCGCCGTCGGCCTTCAGCGTCGGGCTCTTCACGCCGGTCAGCCACTACCAGCAGACCGAGCGCTCGCTGAAGTACGGCGCGCTCTTCATCGTGCTGACGTTCGTGACCTTCTTCCTGTACGAGCTGCTCAGCCCCGTCACGCTGCACCCGGTGCAGTACTTCCTGGTCGGCGGCGCGCTGTGCCTCTTCTACCTGCTCCTGCTGAGCATCTCGGAGCACGCGCCGTTCGCCGTCGCCTACGCGATCGCCTCCGTGGCCACGGTCAGCCTCATCACCGCGTACGGCGCCGCGCTCCTGCACAGCAAGCTGCGCGTTCTCGGCCTGGCCACCGTGCTGGCACTGCTGTACGGCTACCTCTATGTCCTGCTGAACCTCGAGGACTGGGCGCTGCTCATGGGCTCGATCGGACTGTTCCTGATCCTGGCGCTGGTGATGTACGCCACGCGCACGGTGGACTGGGGGTCGGCACACCTGGGGATGTCGCGGGAGCGGGAGGCGTGACTTCGGTTGGCGGTTGGCGGTTGGCGGGTCGTGCAACCGCCAACCGCATCGTCACGATTCGTAACACATTGTCACGTCTCCGCGGCGCCTCTCCTGCCATGATCGGCCGCATGCGATGGGTTGCCGCTCTGATGCTGTTCGCCGCCGCATGTGCCCAGGCCCAGGACGCGGACTGGCTGAGGATGTGGGAGGGGGCGCAGCGCCAGCGTCCGCGCACGATCGGCGCGACGTCGCGCATCGCGCCGCCGAACGAGCCGGGGACGCCGCTGGTGATCCACGGCCGCGTCTTCGCGCGCGACGGCAGGACGCCCGCCCGCGACGTGACCGTCTTCGCCTACCAGACGGACCACACGGGCGTGTACAACGCGCCCGGCGCGAGCGGCTGGCGCCTGCAGGGATGGGCGCGCACGGACGCGGAAGGGCGCTTCACGTTCCAGACGATCCGCCCGGCGTCGTACCCGTCGGGCCGCAACCCGCAGCACGTGCACCTCACGATCGAAGGGCCGAATCTCCCCCGCCGCTGGACGCCCGAGCTGCACTTCCTCGACGACCCGTTCGTGAGCGAGGCCGACAAGCGCGAGTCGCAATCCCTCGGCGCGTTCGGCCCCGTGCGCCCGGTGACGACCCGCAACGGCACGCAGCACGTCGACTTTCACATCCGCATCGCGGACGAGGGACGGTTCTAACCCCGGACCGCTGGCGTCCTCGCCGGCTGTCTGTGCGGGCGTCTCGCCCGCACAGTGGCGGCGGGACGCCGCCACTGACAGCCGGCGGGACGCCGGCGGTCCGCTGTACCTCTCAACCCACCTCGTCGAGGAACGGCGCCTGGCCGGGGATGATGCGCCGCCGCGCCTCGCCGAGCGGGAACCAGGCGCCGCGATCGACTTCGGGGAACTCCTGCTGCTTCCCCGATTTCGGCGGCCACTCCATCGAGAACATCCCGCTGCGCAGCTCCGCAGGATCGCAGTCCCCTTCCACCGCCCACGCCAGAATCGTCTTCCCGCTCTTCTGCCGCAGCGGCGTCAGGGGGCGAAGCTCGCCGTCGACGCGGAATCCCGTCTCCTCCGTGAGCTCGCGCAGCGCCGCGTCGCGCGGATCTTCTCCCTCGTCGAGCTCCCCCTTCGGCAGCGACCACGCGCCGAGATCCTTCTTCGCCCAGAACGGGCCGCCGGGGTGGACGAGAAACACCTCCACCTCCCCGTTGCGGCGGCGGTAGAGCAGGATCCCGGCGCTGGTCTTCTTCGGCATCCGCGGCAGCATATCGCTGGCGGGAGCGGGAGCTCCCGCCAGCGCGCACATCAGGGCTGGATGCGGGTGAGGTAGAGATTGGGCTGTCCGCTGCCGCCGGACGCGGGATCGGGTGCATACATCGTGATCGAGTACCACGTCCCGAGCCACTCCCACACATCCTGATACTCGCCCATGTAGCGGCGTCCCGCCCCATCGGCGGGGAACTGGTTCGGATCCGAAGGGCGGACGCCCGAGAAGAGGAGGACGTTCGACGCCTCGAGCGGATTGCCGCTGGGGTCCAGCTTCGCGCCGTACAGATGGTACTTGCGATCGTTTGGATCATGCCGCCGGTCGTACCACGTCACCATGTAATTGCCGTTGGCGTCGGGATCGAGGGCAGGGTTGAACTGATCGCCCGTCGAGTTGTCGTTGACGAGACGGGCGCCGCGCCAGGTTTGCGTGGCGTAGTCGAAGGCGTTGAAGTAGACGTCCGTGTTCAGCGAGCCGACGAAATCGCGGCGATGCCAGATGACGCCGATGCTGCCGTCCGTCGCATTGGGCCGGGCCATGAGTGTGGTCGTGCCGCGCAGGCAGTTGGCGTTGTTGACGTCGCACACGTTCCCCGAGCCGTTCACGACCGGGCCGGCATCGAAGGTCACGGGAGCTCCGAAGTTCACCCCCTGATTCGTCGAGCGGGCGATGCTGATCGTCCTCGCCGACCAGTTCACCCAGACCAGATAGACGTGGCCGGTGTTGACGTCGACGGTGACGATCGGCGATTGCATCCCGCCCGTCCCGGAGAACTGGCTGTTCACGAGCGTCCACGTGTTCGTGGTCGTCTTGCGGTAGACGCGGAAGGTATTCGTGCTGCCGTTGACGAGCACGGCGACCAGATACGTGTACCCGCGCGTGCCGCTGTGCCACGAGGTCCAGATCGACGGCTTGTCGAGGAGCTGGGGCGAGGTGGCGGTGTCGACCGTGGTCAGCGTCCACGGCGTGGTGCCGGGATTGTCCGTGTGCCACACATTCAGCGCGCCGTTCGTGTACTGGCCGGAGGCGTTGATCTGCAGGCTGATCCCCGAGCAGTAGGTCCGCTTGGGGAACGCGCCGAGGGTGGAGTAGTTCTGCGCCAGCATCGGGTCCGCGGAGCGGCTGTGGCCGGCCGGAAGCGGGAGCTGGCCCCCTGTGAAATTCACGAAGTCGGTCGTCGTGCGGAAATGGAGGTTCGGGTTGATCGTGCCGGTGTCGTACTTCATGAATGCGGTCGTGACCCGGTCGATGCCGCTGAAGCGATTGACGATGACCGCCGGCTCATAGTCTTCATTCACGTCGGCGGTGGCCTGTGCGGTGCTGACGACGACGGTATTTGCGGCGATGCGGGCATCGCGGCGCGCGCGCGGGCCCGCGGGAGCTTCGCCGGCGTCCGGCGCCGGTTCCTCGGGCGGCTCCGGCGTGACGCTCTTCTGCGCGCCGACGCCCTCGAGCAGCATGCGCTTGAGATTGGGATCGATGTCGAGGGATTCGATCGTCTTCGCGTCGAGCGGTTTCGGCTCCGGCGCCTGGACCGCGACCGCGCGGCGCTCCGGGCTCTCCGCCGTCACCAGCGGCTCGCGCGGGTTGGTCTCTTTCGGCGGGGAAGTGGCCCATACGGTGGCCGGCGCGAGGACAGAGAGGCATACCACGAGAAGAAGGCGTTTCAGACACGGATTGTTCATTGGCTCTCCTTTTTGATCCCAAGATCGCGATCGGAGAGCCTTCAGTTGTGGGAGTTTTGTAGGGATTGCGTGGAATTCGCAGGAGTCCTCACCATGAACAGTCCCGCCCTCCAGCTCCTCGGCTACGCCGCCTCGGTGCTCATCGCCAGCTCGCTGCTCATGCAGTCGATCGTGCGGCTGCGCGTGCTCAACCTGGCGGGGGCGGCCACGTTCTCGCTGTACGGCTTTCTCATCGGCGCGTATCCGGTCGGGCTGCTGAACCTCATGACCGTGACCATCAACATCGTCCAGCTCGTGCGGCTGCAGCGGCGGCGCGAGATCTTCCGCGTCCTCCAGGTGCGCCCCGACACGCCGTACCTGCACTACTTCCTCGACTTCCAGGCCGAGGACATCCGCCGCTTCTTCCCCGGCTTCCGCTTCGACGCGCGGAGCGACCTGGCCCTCTTCGTCCTGCGCGACCTCGTCCCCGCCGGCGTGCTCCTCGGCACGATTCGCGGCCAGCGGCTGGAAATCGATCTCGACTACGTCGTCCCGCAATACCGCGACCTGAAAGTGGGCCGCTTCCTCTTCAGCGACGAGGCCGACTTCTTCCGCCGCCTCGGCATCCGCGAGCTCGTCAGCCGCGCCGAGACCGAGGCGCACGCCGACTACCTCCGCCGCATCGGCTTCGCGGCGGGAGAGGGCGGTGGGTACACACTGCGGCTGTAGCGGCCGGCTCAGCCCATGGCGGCCACGAAGCCGGAGTAGGCTTGGACGAACGCGTCCACCGGGACAGCGACCGGGGCCCGCTTGCCGCCCCACGTGTAGATCGTCGCGTGGAGCATGCCGGCGTTGATGGTCAGTGTTTTCGCCAGCACCCAGTGATTCGCCGTGCCGACAGGGAGGACTTTCATGACCGTCCGCGGCGCCTTCAGCTTCGCGATGAGGTCCTCGATATCCTTGTCCAGCGCCCGTCTTTCGATCGCGAGCTGCACCTGCAGATACCGATCTCGCTCCGGGCCGGGCGGCACCATGTCCAGCGGTACTTTGTCGGACGCCGAGGCGACAGGATCGCGAGCCACGTATGCGGCCCACTCGGAGTTGATCTTGAGGAGAACGCGCCAGCCCTGCCTCACGAGGTCGCAGGCCAGATGGATGCTCGTCGTGCCTTCGCAGACGTTGCCGTCATATCCCAGCCGGTCGCGGACGTACGCACGCGTGTCGGCGGGGTGGTAATTCTCGTAGCTGCTGCTCAGCACCACCGTGGCGTGGGCGAGCCGGTCCAGCAGGAAACGAGGCTTTTTCTCGTACGCGGTGTTGGCGATGACTCGCTTGTATCCGGCCTGTACGCAATACCGAAACACGTCCGGCCCCTGCGTCCCGCCATAGGCGCCGCGCTTCTCTCCGGCCGGAACCGCCTTGTCGAGGTTCCGCAGTGTACCGGCGATAAGCCAGTCGGCCTGGGCGATCGACTGTCCCGGGTCGAAGGCGGTCACGTGCGGGTTCGGCACGACCTCGGTGCCGTCCGGGCTGCTGGTCCGGCCCCTCTCCAGAAGCTCGCACACCATCTTTACATACTGCTCAGGTACGGTCTTGAGCATCATCAGCGCGAAGTGAGCGGGGCCGCAGAGGCCGAACTCCTTCTGGTCGATGCGTGCCGGGCGCAGAAGCCGGATCGCGGCCTGGTAGACCACGATGGCGACGTTGAGCTTCGGGTAGTAGTTGGATCTCGGCAGATCGGCGATCCGGAAGAGGGCGAGGAGTCCCTCGCTGCGCTTCATGCGCAGCGGTGAGGCCGCCTTGTTCCCGAACGCACCGAAGAGGAGTCTCAGGAACTCCCCCAGCTCGTTCGGGGTGGCAGTGCCGTTGAAATCGTGATCGCCGAGCTGATCTGCCAGCCGGCCGGGCGGCAGGTGCGCGAGCGGACGGAGCTTCGCGAGGAGGGAGGACATGGGGACCATGGGGAGCGAGCCGGCAGGATAGCGGCCACTCCACTTGTCCGTCAATAAGACCACTGGCCGGCAGCGGCGATAAGATCCCCCTCGATGAAGACTCTCCTCGTTACGCTCTTCTTCGCCTCCGCCCTCTTCGCCGCTGAAGGAAAGTGGACCCCGCAACAGGTCCTCGAGCTCGATCCGCAGTGGCTCAAAGCGCAGGGACTCGAGCTGCCGCCCGAGCGGCTGTGGGACCCGAAGCGCGGCACCGGCCTGCTGGCCGCGACGATCAGCACCGGCGGCTGTTCCGGCGCGTGGGTCTCGTCCGAGGGATTGTTCGTGACCAACCACCACTGCCTGTTCGGCGTCCTGCAGGAGCACGCCACGCCGGAGAACGACATCATCACCAACGGCTTCCTGGCGCGGTCGCGGGACGCGGAGCTGAAGAGCCGCACCGTGCGCATCACCATCCCGCGGCGCTTCACCGACGTCACCGCGGACGTGCTGGCGGCCGTGCCGAAGAACGCCACCGACAGCGCGCGCTACACGGCCATCGAGAAAAAGTCGAACGACATCGTGGCCGCGTGCGAGCAGCAGCCGGGGTCGCGCTGCAAGGTCGCGGCGCACGACGGCGGCGTGCAGTACGTGCTGCAGGAGATGAGCGAGCTCGCCGACGTACGCCTCGTCTACGCGCCGCCGCGCGCGGTCGGGGAGTTCGGCGGCGAGATCGACAACTGGATGTGGCCACGGCACACCGGCGACTTCGCCATCGGCCGCGCCTACGTCGACGGCAAGCCGTTCCGCCCCGAGTTCTTCTTCCCCCTGGCCGCGAAGGGGGTCGAGCCGGGCGACTTCGTCATGGTCCTCGGCTATCCCGGCACCACCTACCGCGCGCTGACGGCCGCGGAGATGGAGGAGCGCCACGCCTGGTTCGCCTCGCGCGCCAGCGTGTACCGCGACTGGATCCGCATCCTCGAAGAGGCGACGAAGGGGAACAGCGAGGGGACGATCGCCGTGGCCGACGTCGTGAAGACGCTCGCCAACCGGCAGAAGAACGGCGAGGGGCAATTGGCCGGCTTCCGCCGCGGCAGCATCCTCGAGAAGCAGCGCGAAGCCGACCGCGCGGTGCTCGACTGGGCGAAGAAGAACAACCGTCCCGGCGCCGTCGCGGCGTGGGAAGGGCTGGCCGCCATGGCGGCCGAGCAGAAGAAGAGCGCCGAGCGCGACTTCCTCCTCGAGCACCTGCGCATGACGCCGGCCTCCCTCGCCCCGACGGGGCCGAAGGCGCTCGTCTTCGCCGTGGCCGTGGCGCGCTCGGCGCTGCAGCGCCAGAAGCCCGACGCCGAGCGCGATCCGGTGTTCATGCAGCGCATGATCGGCCGCGTGCGCGACCGCCTCGAGCGCGACCAGAAGAGCTTCCATGTCGCGGCCGACAAGGCCCAGCTGGCGGACTTCGTCCGCCGCGCGGCGCCCCACATCGCCGCCCTGAAGGGCATCGACATCGACACCCTGTACGCGAGCACGAAACTGTTCGACCTCGCCGAGCGGCTGAAGATGTTCGAGGAGACGCCGGCCCAGCTCCGCGCGCGCAAGGACCCGCTGGTGGAGCTCGGCTTCGCGCTCAACGCCGAGGTCGAGGATTTCGGGGAGCGGAAAAACCGCTGGGAGGGCACCATCGCGCGGCTGCGGCCGGAGTGGCGCCGCGCCGTCATCGCGCACGCCGGGCGTCCCGTCGCGCCGGACGCCAACGCCACGCTGCGCGTCTCCTTCGCGCACGTGAAAGGCTACGTGCCGCGTGACGGCGTGCTCCACACGCCGCTGACCACCCTGCGCGGCGTCGTCGACAAGCACACCGGCGCCGAGCCGTTCGACGTCCCCGAGGCCGTGCTCGCCGCCGCGCCGGGCGACCTCGACCTCCCCGTCAACTTCCTCGCCGACGCCGACACCACCGGCGGCAACTCCGGCAGCCCGGTCGTCAACGGCCGCGGCGAGCTGGTCGGCGTGAACTTCGACCGCGTCTGGGAGAACGTGGCCAATGACTTTGCCTACAACCCCGATGTGGCCCGCAACGTCAGCGCCGACGTGCGGTACCTGCTGTGGATGCTGCGGGACGTGGCGAAAGCGACGGAGTTGTTGAAGGAACTGGAGTGAGACCGGTTGCTGGTTGCTGTGTTGCTGGTTCGTGGTGCTGCCCGCGCTGACACATGTGCTCGCGGGTCATGTTGAATTTCATCCGGGAGCACACGCGTGGACTCGCGGGTCATGTTGAATCCCATCCGCGAGCACACGTGTGAACTCGCGGGTCATTTCGAATCCCATCGCGCGAGCGCACGCGTGGACCTCGCGTGTCACTTCGAATCCCATCCGCGAGCACACGCGTGGACTCGCAGGTCACTTCGAATCCCATCCGCGAGCGCATCCACGGGCTCGCGGATCACTTTCGCTGGTTGCCGGCTCGTAAAACCACCACGAACCAGCAACCAGCAACCAGCAACACCGTCAATCGACGGCCACCGTCACCGTAGCAATGCCGTGTCCCACCGGGTTGTACTGGATCACATTGACGCCGTTCACGAGATACGCCGACAGATCGACACTGGCCTCGCCATTTTCGAGATCGAGCGCGAGATCGTACGTCCCGTTCACGTGCACGCGCAGCTTGCGCACCGTCGCCTCGCGGACGAAGAGCGTGCCGCGCGCGTTCGGCGCGTAGAACTCCTGCCGCAGCAGCGGCGGGCCGGAGCCGGGCTCGCGGCCGATGTCGATCGGATAGCTGCCGACGTCCACGCCGGTGTAGTACGCCTGCGTGAGCCGCACGATGGCGGCGCGTCCGGAGGCCATGCGCTGCGTGACCGCCACATCCGTCACGCTCACGCCCGCCGGGACGGCCGGCGTGATGCGCCCGCGGAGCTGCGCGCCGGTGAGCACCACGCGCCAGCGCGAGAAGCGGTTCCCGACGCGGCCGCAGTCGTCGTAGACCGTCGGCAGCGGCGACGCCTTCCAGAACGCCGCGATGGCCCCCTCCGTAGCCGTATCGGGAGGGACGCCGTCGCCGTCGTAGATCCGCGCAGGTACGGCGTGAAGTTCGTTCCCGGCAACTGGCTGCTCGGGACATTGAAGATCCATTCGTTGTGATCGGTGTGCCCGCCCATCGACGACGAGTAGAGCGCGCCGATGATCTGCCCGCCGTGCGAGGCCACCAGGCCGACCGTCTCCGCGCTGGCCTGCACCGCGCGCGGGTGCTCCGAGATCACGCCGCGGTACACCTGCGACGCGCTGGAATCGACGATGTCGTACGGGAAGGTGGCCCGGAAGCGGCCGATGTTCGCGATCGCGTAGCCGCGCGCCGCCACCGCCTGCGCCTTGAGCGCCTCCATGTGGAACGAGGCGATGGACTCATTGGCCACCACGCCGGGGACGTAGTCCTCGATCTCGACGATGTTGACGACGTGCAGCCGGTTGGCCTCGGTGCCGGATGCGTGCGAGAGCTCGATCGTCCCGCGGTAGCTCGGCACCTTGATCCCGCTGAACGAGCGGCGGATGTGCTCGACCCGGAGCTCGTTCGCCGCCTCGGTGGGGCGGAAGAGCAGCGGCCCCGCGAACACGCCGAGGGGCAGGCCCCCCACCGACACCTGATAGCCGCTCGCATCGCGCGTCGCGCGCACGATCGTCCCCGGCACGTCCAGCGCCGCGATCTGCTTCCCGTCGCCGTCGGTGAGGTGCACCGTGCCGGCGGTGTGGCTGATCTCCGCGAACGGATGATGCCGCGGTTGCTGGTTGCTGTGTTGCTGGTTCGTGGCGCCTCCTCGCAAACCACCACGAACCAGCAACCAGCAACCAGCAACAGCCGTCTCCGCGAATTCTGCTACCGTGCCCTCGTCGGTCCGGAGGTTCGTGTGCTGCGCCATCATCGGCTCATCGTGTGTCTGCTCGCCCTGTTCGCGCTCGCCGCGCGCACGGAGGAAACGCCCTGCCGCGGCAAGGGCGAATTCCCGCTCGCGCTGCCCAGCAGCATCCCGCCCGAGGGGCTGGCCAGGTACGAGAGCGACGTCCTGGAGTGGCTGAAGCGGCGCGCCTACGTCACCGAGCTGGCCTGGTGCGGCGACAAAGGCATCCGCGACACCGGCCCGTGGATCGACGACGTCTACTACGGCACGCACAAAGCGGCGCGCGTCTACTACTCCCCCGCCGTCATGCAGTGGCTCCTGAACGGCCGCAAGGGGGCCATCCCCGACGGCGCCATGATCATCAAGGAAGGGATCAGCGCGCCGGCCGCGCGCTGGGAGAACGCTCCGCCGCCCAACGTCACCGACTGGACCATCATGATCAAGGACGCCAAAGGGTCGGCGGATGGCTGGTGGTGGGCCGAGCTGTGGGTGGGCATGCCTTTCGACGACCACCAGTGGCCGTATCAGTATCCAAATGCCGGCTTCGGGATCTACTGCGTGCGCTGCCACGCCTCGGCGGAAAAAGAGTCGACCTTCTCCGCGCTCAACAACATCGCCGGCTTTCCCGGCGACCCGCTGACCTTCCGCGTCGACGACTCCTGGCGCGACGAGAAGGCCGGCAAGGCCCGCCACGCCTCGACGCCGCAGGCCGCACCGCCGACGCCCATCGTCGCCCCGAATCCCGCCTTCCTGCAGACCTTCCGCTCCCTCGGTCCCATCGATCCGAACAGCGTGCAGCGCATCCCCAACGAGTCGTGGGACCACGTGCCCGGAAACGGCCAGATGTTCATGACCTCCGACCAGTGCCAGTCGTGCCACAGCGCGGCCATCAGTCCCTTCGGCCCGGCCATGTGGCTGACCAGCAAGGACGGCAAGGGGATCAACGTCTCGCCCTACAGCGAGTGGCGCTGGTCGCCGATGGGTCTGGCCGGCCGCGACCCGATCTTCTACGCGCAGCTCGACAGCGAGCTGTCGTATCTCGACACGATCCCGGACGAGGCCAGGCGGGTCAGTCTCAAGCACACGGTCATCAACACCTGCTTCCGCTGCCACGGCGTGATGGGCAAGCGGCAGCACGACCTCGACCACCCCGGCGCGAATTTCGACATGGACTTCATCTTCCGCACCGGCAGCCAGCCCGGCGCGCAGTACGGCGCGCTCTCCCGCGACGGCATCAGTTGCGGCTCCTGCCACCACATCCGCCGCGACGCCATCCCGCCGTCGTGGAAGAAGTCGCCGCTGGAGTTCTTCCTCGAGAAGTCGACCACCGGACAGTTCCAGACCGGCCCCGCCAACGAGATCTACGGCCCCTTCAAGGACGACGAGATCGTCACCCTGCCGATGGACAACGCCCTCGGCGTGAAGCCGAAGCACAACGAATACCTCCAGAGCTCCCGCATGTGCGGCAGTTGCCACACCATCGACCTGCCGGTGGTCGACAGCCCCACGCCGGGCACCCACTCCATCGAGCAGGCCACGTACCTGGAGTGGCTGAACAGCGCCTACCAGGACGAATTCGGCAAGCCCGGCCAGCACGCGCAGAGCTGCCAGGACTGCCACATGCCGCGGAAGCTCGTGAACCCGCGCCTCGGCGTGAGCGTCGATCCGATCCAGACCCGCATTGCCATCGTCGAGGACGACACCTATCCAGCCGCCGAGCACCGCGCCCCGACGGACGACATCCGCGTGCGCTTCCGCACGTCCGGCTTCGCCCGCCACGAGCTCCTGGGGATGAACGGCTTCCTCCTGGAGATGTTCAAGCAGTTCAACGACGTCCTCGGCGTGCGCAAGAGCGACTACATGACCGGCACGTCGGACAACCTCGAGAACGCGCAGGCGAACCTCTTCGAGCAGGCCCGCACGCGCACCGCCACCGTCGACGCCACGATGCGCGTGCAGGAGCGTACCCTCACCGCGGAGGTCACGGTGACGAACCTCACCGGCCATCGCCTGCCGAGCGGCGTCGGCTTCCGCCGCGCCTTCGTCGAGCTGCTCGTGCTGGAGAACCGCGACGGACGCGCGCGCGTGGTCTGGAGCTCCGGCGCGACCAACAGCGTCGGCGTGATCGTCGACGGCGAAGGGCGCCCCCTCGACACCGAGCTCCTGGCCGGCAACAAATATCAGAAGCACCACGAAGTGATCACCTCGGACGAGCAGGTGCAGATCTACGAAGAGCTGACCAGGGACGCGGACGGCAACTTCACCACGAGCTTCATCCGCCGCGACGACGATGTGAAGGACAACCGCCTGCTCCCCCTCGGCTGGACGAAGGAAGGCCCGGACCCGTCACTCAACGGCCGCTGGCTGGCCGCCACGTTCCCGCACGGCAACGCCAAGGACGACCCCGACTACAAGGGCGGCAAAGGGCTCGACCGCGTGCGGTACCGCGTCACCCTGCCGCCCGACGTCGACCCGAAGAACGTCACCATCCGCGCCTCGCTCTACTACCAGAACATCCCCCCCTACTACCTCCAGCAGCGCTTCACCATCGGCAAGGGAGAAGCCACGCGGCGCCTCTACTACATCGCCTCGAACCTCAACCTGAACGGCTCGCCGATGGAAAACTGGAAGATCCTCATCGCTTGGGCGGAGGCGAAGCCGTGAGCCTCAGCCGCGGACCTGCAACTTCCACCGGCCTATCCTCATGCCGTGGAACAAGGTGTGCGGCTGCACCTAAGTACAGCCCCCCGGAGAAGAGTGTCCGGAGCTGTTGTCGGTTGTCGGTTGTCGGTTGTCTGCGCAGCAGCGCGAAGAGGCGCAGACAACTGACAACCGACAACATCGGTCCACATGGACACTCACTTCCGGGAAGCTGTACTAAGCAGACTGCACTGGCTTCGCCACGGAAACACAGCGGACCGCCGGCGTCCTCGCCGGCTGTCGCGCAGGCGTCCCGCGCCTGCGCCCTGGGCGGGGAGTGGCGGCGCGGGACGCCGCCACGACAGCCGGCGAGGACGCCGGCGGTCCGCATCCGTTGGCGAAGTCCGTGTGGTCTGCCTAGCTACGCCTCAGCGGCGCCGCGTCACTTTGCAGATGAACGGATAGTGGGTGTCGTCGATGATCGGCTCGATGCCGAAGTAGTCATTCAGCACCGACTCGGCGGTGCAGTACGCGCCCTCGACCCAGGCCTGGTCGTTCGAATACGCCTCGCCGACGATGAAGATGTTCGCGTCCGCACCCTCGATGAGCTGCGACGGCTTGCGGATGTTCTGCTGCACGTCGGCGATGTCGAAGTGCGCGGCCCAGGCGTGATAGCCGGCGTTGAACGGCGGCAGGGACCAGTCCATGTAGCGCGCTTCCAGCGGCGGCGGTACCTGCGAGTAGGAGGCGCTCGGGCCGAAGTGCAACTCGGCGAGCTGGCGGCGCAGCATCTTCACCATCGCCTCGGGAACGACGCGCGGCCCCTGCAGCGGCTGGGTGTCGCTGGCCTCGGGAATCTTCCGCTGCTCTTCCGCGCCGATCTCCAGTTCCCGCCAGAAGCTCGTGAACTGTTCGTCGTCGTAGCTGGCGAGGATGCCGTAGATCTTCTGATCCGAGTCGCGGGCGTTGTCGCCGAAGTAGACGACCTGCCGGATGGGCGTGTCGGTGACGCTCGGCCCGATCGAGTTCCGTTGTGCGGCCTCGGTCAGGGTCTGCTCCTGCTTCACGGTCGGCCGCTCGCCGATGGTCTGTTCCACGAGCAAGAGGAAGTTCTCCCTCCCTTCGATCGACCGATTGAAGATCTTCGGCGACTGCCGCATGGCCTTGAGCCACGCCGCCGGGAACCCGGCCTGCTTCAGCGTCGCGAGCACGTCTGCCGTCACCACGTACGCGATGATCGGTGCGTTGAACGTGGCATTCAGCCACCACTCGGAATCGAAGAACATCCCCACTTTGTACGACGGCTGCTGGATGGCGGCGTCCATGTACAACTGCACCTTCTCGGCATTGAGGACGTCGAGACCGTCGTTGTTCGCATAGCGCGTGGCCTGCGCCACGAGCTCCAGCGAATGCCGCGGCATGGCCAGCCACGCCGCATCCGTCGTCCGCGAGCCGGCGCTCGCGTTCGGTTTCTCGCGCGTGGCGTACGTGTAAACGATGGTTTCCTCGCGCGCCAGGATCGAGTGCAGGCGCGTGTCGGGGTAGTAGCGGAGCACGACGCCCTTCGCCTTCGCCAGCTTGACGATGGCCTCGAACAGCGCGGTGAACATGCCCGAATAGCCGATGGTCAGCGTGACGTATTGCGAGCCGGGGGTGAATTCGTTGTTGGCCTGAATGGCGTCGGCGGAGTTCCAGTTGATGACGTTCGAGGTGTAGCCGTTACCGTCGGCGACGTAGTTGAAGCCTTCGCCGCCGAGCTGGTCGTACATCAGGTTCCAGTAGGCGATGTCGGTGAAGTAATCGCCCTTCTTGTAGATCGACGCGTCGGGGACGTCGATGTCGATCCGCCCGTTCTGGTAGAAGTCGTCCCACTCCGTGCGCGTCTGCGGCACCTTGTCCTGCGTCGGAAAGGCGAGCTGCTCGATGGTGCCGAAGCCGTTGTCGGGCGACGTGGTCTCGCCGTAGTTGGCGACGTCGTACGGCGCCGGATTGGCCGAGGTGATCCCGTCCAGGTACATGTTCCTGGCGCGGAGGTAATACAGCGGATTCCCCGAGACGTTGAACGGGACCGCGTACTGGTCGAGCCCGAGCCGCGAGATCACCGTGCTCACCAGGCGATGGCCGGTGGCCTTGCCGCCGTTCGCGTCCTCCGCGCTCGTATCCCACTGCACGTACCGCATCCCCCCGAGCTCGACGAACGACTGCGTGGGGTCGTTCTTGTAGTGCCACGTGCAGACGCGCGCGCCGGGCTCGCGCGTGCCCGGATGGGCCTTCGAAAAGTCGTACTTGCCCCAGTCGTAGAGCTCGAGCACGTCCCCTTTGCGGAGCTGCTTCGCTCGGTCCTTCGCTCGCGGCTTGCCGTCGAGCAGCCGCCACGCGGTATAGAGCCCGGACGCACCGGCACCAAAGATCGAATAGGTCTTCACAGTCATCGCAGCTCCTCGTGCTCGGATGTTCAAAGGGCCTTGAGGTACGTGGGCCCGGTGGCGAAATGAGAGATGTCGAACGGCGTGTGCCCATCGAGGGCGAGGTCGGAGAGGATACGCCCGAGGAGCGGCGTGAACTTCGCGGCCCAGCCGGTCGCGTACAGGACGATGTTCTCGTGGTTCGGCACGTGCGCGGGCGCGAAGTCGATCAGCAGCTCCTTGTTCGGGATCTTGCTGAGCGCGACGAGGCACGTCGAGGTGTACAGCGGCACGGGCTCGAGTCCGGTCATGTGATCGCGCACCCACTGCGCGGTGTACTCGAGCTCTTTCGGGTTGGGGACGAGCGTGCGCTGCTCCGGCGAGTCGAGCGGTTGCATCACGAAGTCGGACGCCACGCGGATGGTCCCCGGATAGTTCCAGCTCACCTCGGGGAAGCCGTAGAACTCGTTCCCGTTGTCGCCGACCGGGTTCTGGAAGACGAACCAGGTCGGGTACTGCGTCCCCGGTTCGGTGATGCGGTAGAAGGCCGAGGCCATGTTCCAGTACGTCGCCTCGATGCGGAAGCCGAGCAGGTTGAAGACACCGTTGGCGAACGGTCCGGGCGTGAGCACGAGCTTCTCGGACGTGAACACGCCCTTCGGCGTCGTCACCTCGAACGTGCGCCCCTTCTGCGTGATCCGCGTGACCGGCGCTTCCTCTTCCATATCGACGTACGGCGAGGCGGCGTTCCAGTTGTACAGCGTCTGCGACGTGGCGCGCAGGTCGATGCTCGCGCCGTCGGGCTGAAAGAGTCCGGTGTAGTTTTCGGGAAGGTCGCGGAAGTGGTACTCGCGCTCGATCTGGGCGCAGGTGAGCGACTGGTACGGCACGTCGAGCGCCTTCAACGCCTTCTCCGCCTCGTTGATGTTCCCCTCGGTGGAGTGGACGGTGGGATCGCCGAACCAGAGCGTGCCGACCTTGTCGCGCAACGTGGTGGGCGTCAGCGATTCCAGCTCTTCCCAGAACGGGATGGACTGCTTCACGAGCTTGACCATGTACGCCTCGGGATACGGGAGGCGGAACTGCCGCGACATCCCGGCCGAGCTGCCGAGCTGGTTGAAGAAGGTGAACTGTTCGAGGAGGAGAGTCTTCGTTTTGCGCTTCGAGAGGTGGAAGGCAGTCGACAGGCCCATCGGCCCGCCGCCGATCACGATCACGTCATAAGTTGGGGGCATCGTAAGAGGAGGGTCGGCGGAGCGGAAATCCCTACCTTCATGGGCTGGGAACCGCCAAGGGCCCGGGCGCTCCAAACCGCGCAGAGCGATGACGTACACTCGGTCCGGGAGATGGCCGTGAGTCTTCGCCAGCGGAACGCGGCCTTCGCCGTGCTGTTCGCCGCCGTGTTTCTTGCGGTGCACTGGCCGCTCTACGTCGAGCCGGGAGTGCGCCTCGGGTGGAACAGCGATGCGTCGCTCTACGGCCTCATGGCGCGGGAGATGGTGGCGACGCGCCAGCCGCTCTTTCTTTTTTGGGGCGGCGATTACCTCGGCACGCTGACGTCGATGTGGGCCGTCCTGGCCTCGCTTTTCGCCGGCGAAGTCGGGCCGCTGGCGTTGCGCCTCGGCAACGCGCTGCAGTTCGTCATCGCGCTGCTGCTGTTCGGCGACGGGCTGCGGCGCGTGTACGGCTGGGGGGCCGGCGCCTTCGCCATTCTCTGGCTCGCGGCGGGACCCTCCTTTTTCTTCAAGCTCACCTATGCGCCGGTGAGCGCCGAGCAGATGTTCTTCGTCGGTGCGGTCGTGTTCTGGCTCGCCGTGCGGAAACCTCTCACTGGTGCCGTGTCGTGGCTGGTCCTCGGCATCCTGTGCGGCCTCGGGTTCTGGGCGCACCGCGGGGCGCTGTTCGTCGTGCTGCCGGCAGTCGCGATCGGGCTCTGGTACGACCGGGCCCGTCCCCTGATGGCGGGAGCGTGCGGTCTCGCGGGAACCGCGATCGGACTGTTGCCGCAATTCCTGGGGCGCATGGAGATCGATCAGCGCCTGTATACGCCGCTGGCGGGACCGTGGTCGCTGCGCCGCGTCGTCGAGCAGCTCACGATGAAGGATCTCGTCGGATTTCTCGGCGCCGGGCACTGGAGCGTGGCGGTGCTGGCCGTGGCGCTGGCCGCGTACGCGCTGCGCGGCATGCCGCGCACGCGGGGACACGCGCTGGCGCTCGGAGTCGTGATCACCGTCTTCGGCTTCTGGACGCTCTCCGGACTCGCGTACCCCGGGGCGCTGCGCTATCTCATCCTGGCGCTGCCGATCGTCTACGCCTGGATCGCGGCCGGGATCCTGCGCTTCCGGCGCCTGGGATTCGTGGCGCTGCTCGTGGCGGTGGCGCTGTGCGCGGTGCGGCATCGCGACGCGCGGGAAATCGCCGCGGGCCATCGCGAGCAGCACGAGCACTGGCCGGGCGGCTTCGATCCCCGCCCCGTGCTGGCCGTGCTCGACCGGGAGCGCTATCCCGTCTGCTACGCCGATTTCTGGCTGGCGTACAAGCTCGAATGGCTCAGCACGAGCGGCGTGCAGTTCATCCCGTACCGGAGCGTGAACAGCACGCAGGTGCGCTCGCTGCGCCTGGCCGCCGCACCGGGCGAGAAGTGCTTCGTGACGCTGCAGGGAGAGGTGCGCCGCCTGAGCGGGAGCGAGCAGGCGGAGCTTCGCGCCGACACTATTGCGCTGGTGCGGGGACGACCGGCTGTCCCTCGATGACGTACTTGAGCACGAACGCCGCGATGGGCACGCCGAGGAGCAGCCCCCAGACGCCGAAGAGATGCTCGGCGATCACGAGCACCAGCAGCACCGCCACCGGGTGCAGCCGCAGGTGCCGCCCGTAGATCAGCGGATTGAGCATGTACGCCTCGATGGCGTGAATGACCATGATCCCGAGGACCAGCCAGAGGACGTGCGTCCCGCCGCCGACCTTCAGCGCCAGGAAGGCCGCGGGGAGGGTCGACAGGACCATTCCGGCGATGGGGATGTACGAGCAGACGAAGACGATCACGGCCAGCAGCGCGATGGACGGCAGTCCGAGGAGCATGAAGACGATGGTGGAGAGCACCGCGTTCACCACGGCCACGACGGTCTGCGCCTCGAAGGCCCGGCCGAGCATGATCCCGAAGGCCTGCACGCTGGGGGTGATCTCCGCGTAGATCTCCGCGGTGCGTCCCTCGGAGAAGCCGCGCAGCCGCTCCTTCGTCCGCGGCATGTCCCAGATCAGGAGGAACGACAGGATCATGGCCAGGACGAAGTGCAGCGCGAAGAGCAGGGCCGTGTTCGCGAAGGCCGTGACCTCGCCGGTGACGCGCCGGCTGGTGGTGGTGAGCGCGCTCTCCAGCCGTCCGATGATGGTCGTGTAGGCGTCGGACTGCTGGAAGTCGCGGAACTCGGCCGGTCCGGCGATGCCGGTCACGACGCGGTCGACGAGATCGCGCGCCTCGCGCCGGATGAGCGTCTCCGCCCCCTCTTCGCGCGCGGCCTCGGAGGTGATGTAGCTCCGCGCCAGGTTGCGCGCCTCGTTCAGCATGCGCGGCACGACCAGCAGCGTGATACCGGTGATGATGGCCAGGAACGCGATGTAGACCAGCACCACGTTCAGCCGCCGCCGCTGCCAGCGCCGGGTCATGGCATGGACGGCCGTGTTGGCGATGTAGCTGAGGACGAAAGTCAGGAAGAAGATGGGAAAGAGATGCCGGAGCAGAAACACGACGCCGATGAGCGCGGCCCAGATGGCCCACTTCTCGAGCCGCAGGGCGGTCGTTCGTTGCACGGGTGCTAGTGTAACGGTCTCGCACGCCATGACCACTGTCCGCGATGCCCGCACCGAATACTTTGCCCGCGCCGGCTTCGCGCCCGACGGCGGCTACAGCGACCGTTGGGTGCAGCTCAAAGCGGGCGGCCGGACGGTGTTCGCGTTCCCGAACACGGCCGCGCGGGTGCGGTCGGTGAAGCTGCACGACCTGCATCACATCGTCACCGGCTACGACACGAGCTGGGCGGGGGAGGCGGAGATCGGCGCGTGGGAGCTGGCCTCGGGATGCGGCCGGCACTATCCGGCCTGGGTGCTGAACCTCGGCGCCGTGGCCATCGGCGCGCTGCTCTGGCCGCGCCGCGTCGCGGCCGCGTTCCGCCGTGGCCGGCGCAGCGACAATCTCTACGCCGGCCAGTTCCACGAGGAGCTGCTCGACCTCGAGGTGGAAGAGCTGCGCCGCCGCCTGCGCCTGACGACGGGCTGAAGCCCGTCCTACGTCGAGCATGCGCATCGCGAGAAACGCGCTCAACGTAGGGCGGGCTTCAGCCCGCCCAAGCGTGCCTAGGGTGACGTCACGCCCGGCACTGCGAACTGCGGCTTCTGCTCCCGGTACTCCGCGGGGCGGACGAACGTCTTCGCGTCCAGCGTGCCCTCGCGCACGTTGCGCACCTCGACCGTGACTATGTCTTTCATCGCCGGGCCGCCCTCGTATTGGCGAACGGCGGTGAGGGTCATGCGCGTCGGGAAGCGGGCGATCTTCGTGTCCTCGGCGGCGAGTTGTTCGTCCACTTCACGGAAGCCGGTCTGCGCCAGGATGCGTCCGAGCCAGAGCGCGCGCGGGTGGGCCTCCGTCGTCTCCACCACATAGTCGGCGGTGCAGTGCACGCGCACGGCGCCGTCCACGACGACGTACGTCAGCCGTCCCGACTTCGAGACGCCGCTGCCGTTCGGACCGGTCGTGCGCGGCGTCGGCTATCGCATCACGCGATAGCGTCTGGAGTGCGGCGGCAGTGCCGCCGCACTCCAGACTTGCCGCACGCTCATGCCGTGAGAATACTGCACGCATGATCGAGGCGCTGGAGGTCGTGTCCCGCGACTGTTTCCGCAGCTTCGCCGTGCTGCGGAACGCGACGGTCATCGACGGCGAAGCCACGGGCGTGATCACCGGGCTGCCGCTGACGTTCTTCAACGGCATCGGCACGGCGCGCTTCTCCGCGGCGGACGCGGACCGGCGCGTGGACGGGGTGATCGCGCGCTTCCGCGCGCGCGAGCAGTCGTTCCGCTGGTGGGTGACCCCGGGCTCCACCCCGTCGAATCTCGGCGAGGTCCTGCCCGCGCACGGCGTGCGGTTCGTGTACACCTCGGCAGGCATGACCGTGAACCTCGCCCGGATCGCGCCGGTGCCGTCCGTGCCCATCAGGCAGGTGCGCGGCGACGCGGAGATGGAGACCTTCGCCGACATCCTGACCACGGTCTTCGACCGGCCGAAGAGCGACGGCGCGATCTGGGTCGACGCCTACTCGCAGATCGGCTACGAAGAGCCGTCGCCGTGGGCGCACTTCATCGCCTACGACGGCGACACGCCGGCGGCCACGGCCTCGGTGCTGCTGTGCGGCGAGGTGTGCGGCATCTATCTCGTCGGCACGCTCGCCTCCGCGCGCGGCCGCGGCCTCGGCACCGCCGCCACGCTGGCGGCGCTGCATCACGCCCGCGCGCGGGGAGCGAGCGTCGGCGCGCTGCAGTCGTCCGAGATGGGGGAGCGCGTCTACCGGGCCATGGGCTTCGTGTCGCACGGCATGCTCGCGATGTACGAATGGCGGTATAACACCGCGCCATGAACATCGACCGTGACGAGGCCCGGCGCGTGGCCGAGCTGGCGCATCTCGAATTCGATGACGCCGGCCTGGACCGGATGGCCTCGGAGATGACGAAGATCCTCACCTACATCGACCAGCTCCGCGAGGCGGACGTCGAGGCGCTCGGCGACCACGACGTGACCGTCACGCCGCTGCGCGACGACGAGCCGCGCCCGTCGCTCGACCGCGACCCGGTGGCGCACAACGCGCCGGCGTGGCGCGACGGGCTGTTCGTCGTGCCGAAAGTCATCGGCGGTGAGTGACCTGCTCGAGCTGCCGTGGAGCGAGGCGCGCGGGCAGGTCTCGCCGCGCGAGTACGTCGCCGCCTGCCTGCGCGCAGTCGAGGCGCACGACGGCGCGCTGCACGCGTTCCTGCACGTGAACCAGGAGGCGGGCGAGGGAACGCTGCCCATCGCCCTCAAGGACAACATCGTCACCACCGGCATGCCGACGACGTGCGCCTCGCAGATCCTGCGCGACTTCGTCTCCCCCTTCGACGCCACCGTCGTGACGCGCCTCCGCGCGCGCGGCGCGGCCATCGTCGGCAAGGCCAATCTCGACGAGTTCGCGATGGGGTCGTCGACCGAGAACTCGGCGTTCGGCGTGACCCGCAATCCGTGGGATCTCGACCGCGTCGCCGGCGGCTCCTCGGGCGGCTCGGCGGCCGCCGTGGCCGCGCGCATGGTGCCGGTGGCTCTCGGCTCGGAGACCGGCGGCTCGGTGCGGCAGCCGGCGGCATTCTGCGGGGTGGTGGGGCTCAAGCCGACGTACGGACGCGTGAGTCGCCGCGGACTGGTGGCCTTCGCGTCGGGACTCGACCAGATCGGCATCGTCACGAAGACCACGCGCGACTGCGCGGAGGTGCTGCGCATCATCGCCGGCCACGACCCGCTCGACTCGACCTCGAGCCCCGAGCGCGTCGACGACTACGCGGCCGATCTCGCCAGGGGCGTGCAGGGGCTGCGCTTCGGCGTCGTCACCGAGGCCGTCGAGCGGCTGGAAGGAGAAGTGCGGGCGAACTTCGACGCGGCGGTGCAGGTGCTGCGCGGCGGCGGGGCGATCGTGGAGCGGGTGAGCATTCCGTCGATCGTCTACGCCATCGCGATTTACTACGTGGTGGCCAACGCGGAGGCGAGCGCGAACCTGTCGCGCTTCGACGGCATCCGCTACGGCCACCGCAGCGAGCGCGCCCGCACGCTGGACGAGGTGTACTTCGACTCGCGCGGCGAGGGGCTCGGCCCGGAGGTGAAGCGCCGGATCATGCTCGGCACGTTCGCGCTCTCGTCGGGCTACTACGACGCGTACTACGGCCGCGCGCAGGCGGTGCGGGCGAAGCTGCGCCACGACTTCGCGCGCGCGTTCGAACGGTTCGATTACCTGATCACCCCGACCACGCCCGAGGCGCCGTTCCGCATCGGCGAGAAGGCGGACGACCCGCTGGCGATGTATCTGTCGGACATCTTCACGGCGCCGGCGAACCTGGTGGGCATTCCGGCCATCGCCGTGCCGTCGGGCTTCGACTCGGCGGGGCTGCCGCTGTCGCTGCAGATCATGGGACGCCACTTCGCGGAACGGGCGATCTTCCGCGCGGCCGCTTTTTTCGAGGGAGAGACGCAGTTTTGGAAGGCTCTGCCGCGGATTCTTGCTGCGCGCGGCGCGAACCGGGCCTAAATTGGCTGCATGCGCAGGATCATTTTCGCCGCAGTGCTCTTCGCCTTCGTCGCCTCCTGTGGCTACCGCCCCGTATTCATCGACCGCCCGGTGATCCAGCCGAGCATCGGCAGCGTGGCGCCGCGCATCGCGCAGATCAAGGGACACCAGGGCACCGCCTGCCGCGAGATCGGCCGCTCCCGCTGCGACCTTCAGACGTGCAAGGGGCGGGGGCTGGACCTGGTCACGGTCAGCTGCGGCGGCGCCAAGGTGTCGCGCTGCGAGCTCGGCAAGGGCGGCTGCTGAGTACGGGCGTACCTTTTCTCGATCACGAAGTGCCGCACGGGCGGATTCCCTATCAGCAACACAGCAACCCGGCCCCGGGGTGTACAATCCTCGTCGTGCGTAGCGGGTGGGTGTGGTTGTTCCTGAGCCTCCAGGCGGCGGTCGTCCTTTCCGCCGCTCCTGCCACGCAAGCTCCCATCGCCACGGCGCAGATCTCGCCCGAGCTGCGCGCGGTCCTCACGCGCGACTACGAGATCGCCGTCACGGTCAAGGCGCACGAGGGCGACGCCTGGACGCGGCTGGCGCGGCGCGTGAGCGGCGACGCCGCGAACTGGGAGGAGCTGGCCGCGTTCAACGAGGCCGACGAGAACCTGGTGAGCGGCCAGAGCGTGCGCGTGCCGTTCGCCATGCTGAAAGGCTCGCTGCAGCGCGACATCATCCGCACCCTCTTTCCCAAAGACTCGCTCACGAGCGACGGCTGGAAGCACCTCGTCGTCGGCTCGCGCGGGATCGAAGGGGAATCGCTCTGGAAGATCGCCGAATGGCTCACCGGAGACGGCGCCAATTACTCCCTCATCCGCAAAGCCAACCCCGATCAGGGACTCTCGACCCGCAAAGGTGACGTGATCCTCGTTCCCAAACGCCTGCTCACCGCCGCATTCGGCGGGGGCTCGGAGGAAGAGAATGCACCGAAGACGGCAGCAGAGGTTCGGAAACCCGCGGACGATGCGACTCAGCGTGCAGCAGCGGATGAAGATGTTCCGGAGGCGGCACTGGCCGCGGTTCCGGGACCCGCGCTCCTGACGCCGTCGCTCAGCTACGTCCGCACGGCGAACGAGCCTCATGCCGTGTACCGGCTGCAGCCCGGCGAGGCCCTCTACTCTTCGGTGGCCATCCGCTTCACCGGCCGCGTCCACGCCAAGGACGTCGGCGACGTGCTCGATCGCATCATCAAGTTCAACGAGATCGAGGACGTGGCCCGCATCCCCGCCGGCCATCCGGTGAAGATCCCGATGGACCTGCTGCTCCCCGAGTTCCTGCCGCAGGATGACCCGGCCCGCGTGGCCCGCGAGGCCACCCGCCGCGAGAGCGCGCAGGTGGCGAAGAAGCGCACGCGCGCGGCCGGCCTCTCCGGCGTGCACGTGATCCTCGACGCGGGACACGGCGGCAACGATCCGGGCACGGAGCACGACGGGGTGTGGGAGTCGACGTACGTCTACGACGTCGCGGTGCGTCTCCGGAAGCTGCTGGAGAAAGACAGCGCGGCGAAGGTCTCGATGACCACGCGGTCGAAGAAGCAGGGCTACACGATCGTCGAGAAGAACGTGCTCGCCGGGGTCACCGATCACTACGTGCAGACTACGCCGCGATACCCGCTCGACGACGCCATCGTCGGCGTGAACCTGCGCTGGTATCTCGCCAACTCGATGTTCCGTCGGGCCATGAAGAGCGGGACGCCGCGCGAGAAGGTGGTCTTCCTCTCCATTCACGCCGACTCGCTCCATCCGTCGCTGCGCGGCGCGATGGCGTACGTCCCCGGGGCCAGCTTCGTGAAGGGGACGTTCCAGAAGAAGGGCGACATCTACCTGGCCCGCGCGGAAGTGCGCGAGCAGCCGACGGTCACGCACTCGCGCCGCGACGCGCTCGAGGCCGAGGGACTGTCGCGCGAGCTCGCGGAAACGGTCATGGAGGCGTTCGCGGAGAAGGGGCTGAAGGTGCATCCGTTCGAGCCCGTGCGCGACAACGTCATCCGCGGCGGCCGCGAATGGGTCCCGGCCATCATCCGCCACAATCAGGTGCCGACGCGCCTGCTCCTCGAGGTCGGGAACCTCGGCAACCGCAGGGACCGCGAGCTGATCCAGACGAAGAAGCACCGCCAGCAGCTGGCCGAGGCCATCTACGCCGGGATCGTGGAGTTCTACTCCACGCGCGGCCAGGGAAAGCCGCCGGTCGTGGCGTCGGCCAAGGGCGCGGCGAAGTAGTTCTGGAGTGCGGCAGCGCCAGCTGCCGCTCTCAATGCGGAGGCGCCAGCCTCCGCCCGCCCCGCCGCAGCTGGCGCTGCGGCATGGAGAGCGCGAGCTGGCGCTCGCGCACTCCGGATCATTCGAAGTACCCCACTACGTCGATGGCCAGGTGCGCCGTTCCTCCGGGGAGGGAGGTGTGCACCGTCACCTGTCCGTTCGTCCCGACGGCCACCACGGCGTTGTTCGCGCGGGTGCGGCCGTTGCGGACGTTCACGCTGCTCGTCGACGGGCGCGGCCATCCCGCGGGGTAGAGCGTCAGGAAGCCGTTCGCGGTCGGGGAGATCACGGTCAGGTTGATGGCCAGCGCCGATGCGGTGATCGGGATGTTGCACGCGCCGGTGAGGGTGAACGTGCGGGTGCCGTCGGAGAGCGCGGTCCCGCCGCGGGTATCGACGAGGCGGCACGGCGTGACGACGAAGAAGTCGTTGCCGGCGAGCGGCGTGAAGCTGGCCGTGTAGCGGCGTGCGGCCGCGGGCGTGGTGATGTCGTGCGTCTGCGCGCCGCCGTCGGACCAGCCGGTGAAGTCGTAGGACGCGCCGAAGAGGGTCTGGTCGAAGGCCGAGATGGGGAAGGTCCAGTTCTCCCATGACACGACGTCCGCCGGTGTGGCGAAGTCGACGCCGTTCACGCGCACGGTCGCGCCGGAGGGCACCGTGTCGAACGACAGCGTGACGCGGCGCGGATCGAGCTGCCGCGTGGTGGTCGCGGAGACGCCCGCGGAATCGGTGGCCGTGAGGTGGATCGCCAGGTACGAGTTCGTGGCCGCGAAGAGGTCTTCCGGCGCCGGCGCCGTCAACGCGATGTTGTTCCCCGTGGCCGGGCCGAGGTACGGGTGCGTGTGCGTGTTGTGATGGAGCAGCACGCTCCAGCTCAGTGACGAAGCGGGGAGCGTCCCATCCTCGGCGTCCGTGGCGCTGCCGGTCAGCGTGAAGTTCTGGCCGACGGCGAACGTCGCGCCCGCCGCGGGGGAGGCGATCGACACGGCCGGCGCGGTGTTCCCCGAGGTAATGCGCACCGTGGCCGGCGTGGAGAAGGCGAAATTGTTGTCGCGCGCGCGCAGCGTGGCCGTGTAGACGCCGGCCGCGTAGGTGTGCGCGATGGTGAGGGACGTCGTCGAGACCTCGGGCGACCCATCGCCGAAGTTCCAGAAGTACGTGAGCGTGTTGCCGGCGTCGGGATCGCTGCTGCCGGCGGCGCTGAGGGTCGTGGTCAGCGGCGCGGCGCCGGTGGTCGGGTTGGCACTGGCCACGGCGGTCGGCGCGTTGTTCCCGGCGGGGTTGTTGTACTGGATGCGGCGCACCTGGCCGCCGCCGGCGTAGGTGGTGTAGTAGAGCGCCTGCGTCGCGCCGGAGGGGCCGAAGAGGAGGTGGACGGCGCTGCTGCTGCCGAGGGCCGTCGCGAACGCGGAGGCGGTGTAGCCGGTGCCCGAGGGGCGCATGGCGAAGATCGCCCCGCAGACGTAGTCGCTGAAGAGATACTGATTGTCGTAGCCCGGCCAGACGCCGTTCGGCACGAACGCACCGCCGGTGATCGAGCCGCAGCCGCCGACCGTCGTCCCCGGCACGTTGCCGCCGTGCGAGTACTCGAAGATCGGGTCGACCATGCCCGCGGGCGCGGGGTTGCAGAGTCCGGAGGTGCTGTTCGTGTGCGCCCCTTCGCGGCAGTTCCAGCCGTAGTCGACGCCGCTCTGGCCGAGGTCGATCTCCTCCCAGGCGCCCTGGCCGACGTCGTTGATGAAGAAGCGCGTCGCGGCGGCGTTCGGGTCGAAGGCGAAGCGGAACGGGTTGCGCAGGCCCCAGGCGAACGTCTCCTGGCACTTGTTGCCCGCCGTCGTCGAGCCGGTCACGTTGCAGCGCGCGGTACCGGCGCCCTGGAACGGATTCGACGGCGGGATGCCGCCGGTGCTGGTGACGCGCAGGATCTTGCCGGTCAGGACGTGCTGGTCGCGCGCGGCGTCGTTCGTGCCGGCGCAGCCGCCGCCCGCGTAGTCGCAGCCGCCGTCGCCGATGGAGATGTAGAGGTAGCCGTCCTTGCCGAAGGCCACGTCGCCGGCGTTGTGGTTGCCGGCGGGGGAGGGCATGTTGTCGACCAGCACCAGCTCGGTCGCGCCGTTGATGGTGTTCCCGCTCATGGTGAAGCGCGAGACGCGGTTCACGCACGCGCCGGCCGCGGTGCGGAAAGTGCGGAAGAGATAGACGTAGCCGTTGGCGGCGAAGGCGGGATCGACGGCGATGCCCAGGAGGCCGCGCTCGGAGCTCGTGCAGATGGTGGTGGAGGCGAAGGTGATGGCCGGCGTGGCCAGCAGCGTCCCGTTCTGCACGACGCGCAGGCTCCCGCTCTGCGTCGTGACCAGCAGCCGCCCGTCGGGCGTGAAGGCGAGGGCGGTGGGGCCGCCGATGGTGGCGACGAGGGTGTCGCTGAACCCGGCGGGAACGGCGGCGAGGAGGGGGGTGGCGGCCAGGAGCACCAGGACGAGGCGGAGCATGAAGGCTGGCTCAAGCAGCGTTCATTCCATCTGGAGTGCGGCAGCGCCAGCTGCCGCTCTCGATTGCCGCAGCGCAAGCTGCGGCGGGGCGGGAGGCTGGCGCCTCCCGCATCGAAAGCGGCAGCTGGCGCTGCCGCACTCCAGATGTTTTAATCCGCCCGCCATGCCGCGCTCTTTCGAAGGGGATCTCGACGCCTCCGGCCTCCGTTTCGGGATCATCGCCTCGCGTTTCAACGACGAGATCGTGTCGGGACTGCTCGACGGCGCGACGTCCTGCCTGCAGCGCCACGGCGCGGACGACGACTCGGTTACCATCTACCGCGTCCCGGGCGCGTTCGAGATCCCGACGCTGGCCCGTCTGCTGGCCGGGCAGCACGACGCGCTGATCACCCTCGGCTGCCTGCTGCGCGGCGACACGCCGCACTTCGACTTCATCTCCGCGCAGGTGACCAACGAGCTCTCGCGCGTCTCCGTCAAGACGCAGTACCCGATCGCCTTCGGCGTCATCACCTGCAACACGCGCGAGCAGGCGGTGGAGCGGTCGTCGCCCGGGACCTCCAACAAGGGGTGGGAGGCGGCGCTGGCCGCCATCGAGATGGCCAACTTGTGGCGCGCCCTTCGCACGGAGGAGTCGTTCTGATGGGTGCCCGTCGCAAGGCGCGCGAGCTCGCGCTGCAGATGCTCTTTCAACACGACATGTCCGGCAATCAGCCGGACCAGATCATCGATACGTTCGAGGAGCTGGCCAAGTCGAAGCCGAACACGCGCGAGTTCGCCACCAAGATCTTCCGCGGCACCATCGCGCACCTGCCGGAGCTCGACGAGATGATCCAGAACCAGGCCGAGAACTGGCGCCTCTCGCGCATGGCCGCCGTCGACCGCAACATCATCCGCATGTCCGTCTACGAGTTCCTGCACGAGGACGACACGCCGAAGCTGGTCATCATCGACGAGGCCATCGAGATCGCCAAAAAGTACGGCACCCAGAAGTCGAGCCAGTTCATCAACGGCATCCTCGACGGGATTCTGAAACGATACAATCTCGGCGGTGATGAGGCGCGCGCTACGAGATGATGTTGCTGGTTGCTGGTTGCTGGTTCAAGGCGGTCTCGCGCCTGAACGACACATCACCTTGAACCAGTCACCAGCAACCAGCAACCGCCGCGGAGCGGCCCGATGAGCCTCCTCGGCCGCCTCGAAGACCTCTCCCTCACCGATATCATCCAGATCGTCTACCTCTCCCGCCGCACCGGCGTGCTGGAGATCATCAACGAGGCGGGCCGCCACACGGTGCTGTTCCGCCAGGGGCTGGTGGTCAACGCCGCCTCGCCCGAGCATCCCGACCTGCTCTCCTTTCTCGAGGCCGCGGGCCTCGTGAAGCCGGACCAGGCGAAGCTCGTGCGGCAGATGGAGGAGAGCGGCATTCCCTCGGGCGTGGCACTCCTGGAGATGAACGTCCTCTCCCGCGACGACCTGGCGAACGCGGTGCGGCAGCGCATCCTCAACGTCGTCACGCCGCTGCTGGTGAGCAAGGAGGGGGAGTTCAACTTCATCCTCAGCGAGGCCATGAGCCCCGCGGACCTCGAGCACGAGCCCGATCAGCTCTTCCGCGAGGGGGGCTTCCCGCCGAACAAGCTCCTCGGCTCCGCCGACGGCGAGAAGATCAAGCCTTTGAAAGGACTGGAAGAGTCGCTGAAGGCCGGCAAGGCGCTGCTCCGCGGCTCCGCCCCCGCCGAGACGACGCCCGCGTCGCTGAACCTCGGCCTCGGCCAGCCGCTCGAGCCGCCTCCGCCCCCGCCGAAGCTCCCCGGCACCGCGCCGTCGCCGACGGATAACGTGCTGCCGTTCCCCAGTGGAGCGGCGAGCTCCAGCCCGCCGGACAGCCCGCCGGACTTTACGCTTCCCGAAGACCTCGGCGGGCTGAAGCCCGCCACTCCACGGAGCCAGCCACCCGCCGGCTCGGGGCAGTTCAAGGTCGCGGGCGGCCTGTTCGAAGTAGAGTCGCCCGACGCCGCGTATCGCAACGTGGTCCTCTTCGAGCGCAACCCGCTCGTGCGCGTGGCCGCGCGGCGCGCCTTCACCAAAGAGGGGGTGAAGATCTTCCAGTACGGCACCCTCGACGACGTCCGCTCCGCGATGACGGACCTCTTCCGCTCGAACAGCTTCTTCGTGACCTTCCTCGAGCTCACGCGCGACGACGACGCGGCCGCGCGCCTCATGCAGCAGCTCAAGCGCAAGAACCCGCGCCTGCCCGTCGTGCTGATCGACGAGGAGGCGGACCTGCGCCGCCGCCACGACCTGCTCCGCCGCGGCGCGGACCTCTACCTCACCAAGCCGTCGCCCGCGCGCATGCAGCCGGGCCTCGTGGAGGAGGAGCTGGCGCTCTTCGCCGACGAGCTGGTGCTCTTCGCCGAGCGCTCGTTCGCGCAGTGGGAGCAACTGACCGGCGGCGGCGTGGAGGCGGGGAAGAAGTTCTACGAACAGGCCACCAAGGAGACGCTCGACCGCTCCTTCGGCCTGCTGCGCCAGCTCATCAACGAGCTGTCGAACCCGAACGACATTGGCCAGGTCTCGGCGACCATCCTCCGCCTCTCGGCCGAGTACCTCGACCGTGGCGTGCTGTTCCGGGCCGCGGAGGGCGAGTTCGTCGGCCTGGGCGGCTTCGGCGTCACCGGGGGCGGCGAGGCGATGGACGCGCGCGTGCGCTCGCTGCGCATCCCGCGCGCGCAGCCGTCGGTCCTGGCGGACGTGCTGACCGCCGGCGAGGCGCACCACGGGAAGATGCGCCGCACGCCGGCGAACGTGGAGCTGATCGACCGTCTCGGCGGCCTCCTGCCGACCGAGGTCATTGCACTTCCGATCATGCACGCCCAGCGTCCCATTGGTATCCTGTACGGCGATAACGCCGAACATCGGGCGCCGATCGACAGCATGACGGGACTGGAGATCTTCCTGTCGCAGGCGGGATACGCCTTCGGCAACGCGGTGTTCGCATCGGAGAGGGGCGCAGGCAAGCGATGAACGATGAACGCGGGGCGATGAGCCAGACCCGGCCGGGGCGGTCGCTCATCGCTCATCCCTCATCGCTCATCGCTCGGGCGGCTGGGCGGTTCGGCCGATGAAGATTCTGGTTGTTGAAGACTCGTCCTCGATGCGGGCCTACCTCACCACCATCATCGAGGGAGGCACGGAGAGCTACGACCTCGAGATCGTCGAGGCGGCCAGCGGCTTCGAGGCGCTGAAGACGCTCCCCCACCACAAGTTCGACGCCATCCTCACCGACATCAACATGCCCGACATCAACGGCCTGGAACTGGTGAGCTTCCTCAAGAACCACCCCGTCCACCGCTCCATCCCCATCATGGTCATCTCCACCGAGTCCACCGAGGAAGACCGGAGACGCGCCGCCGCCCTGGGCGCGGAGGAGTACCTGGTCAAGCCGTTCGAGGCGGGCGAACTGGTCGAGAAACTGCGCCGCCTCCTCAAAGTGGCCTGATCTGGAGTGCGCGAGCGCCAGCTCGCGCTCTCCATGCGGAGGCGCCAGCCTCCGCCCCCGCCGCAGCGGCGCTGCGGCATCGAGAGCGCGAGCTGGCGCTCGCGCACTCCAGACGCTCGGCTATCATGGCATTCAGCGTCCGCATGGCCAGAGAAGACGATCGCGCACGGGAAGAATTCACCTCCGAGGCCGAAGAGCTGCTCGACACGCTCTCGCGCGACCTCGTCGACTTCGAGAGCCAGGGGCAGAATGTCCGTCCCGAGCTGGTCAACAAAATCTTCCGGGAGGTGCACTCGCTCAAAGGGCTGGCGGGCATGCTCGGCTTTGCCGACATCTCCGAGCTCTCCCACAGCCTCGAGGACATGCTCGACCGGCTGCGCATGGGGAAGATCGGCTTCTCCAAAGAGCTGATCGACCTCCTCTTCGACGCCGTCGACGGCCTCAATCGCCAGGTCATCGCCATCAACGACCCCTCGCTGGCGGGGCTGGTCGACATGACCTCGCTCACCAGCCGCATCCACGCCGTCGTCACCCAGCAGCCGCAGCAGAAGCAGGAGGACGTCCTCGGCCAGCTCACCATCGAAGAGCAGGCCCTCAAGTCGCTCACCGAGTACGAAGAGCACCGCCTCCTCGAGAACGTGCGCGCCGGGAAACAGATCCTCTCCGTCGAGGTCACCTTCGACTTCTCCGACTTCGATGAGCGCCTGCGTGCACTGACCCAGTCGCTGAGTGAGTCGGGCGAAGTCATCTCCACCCTCCCCGCGCTCCCCACCGGCAACATGAACGGCATCGCTTTCCGGTTGCTCTACGGCTCGACGCTGGACGTCGCCGCCGTGCAGGCGCTGGCGCCCGACGCCGTCGTGACCTCGCTCCGCAAAGGTCCGGCTCCGCGGGTGGAAGCGATCCCGGAGGCCGCCGAGGAAGAAGTCTCCCTCCGCTCCCTCTCGCAGACCGTCCGCGTCGACATCGCCCGCCTCGACCATGTCATGAACATCGTCGGGGAGCTGATCATCGAGAAGACGCAGCTCGAGGCGCTGACGCGCGCCCTCGGTCAGGGAGCGGCCGCCCAGCAGGCGCGCATGACCTCGCACGAGCTGGGGAAGATCGCCCGCAACCTCGACCGCAAGCTCAACGAGCTGCAGAAGTCCGTCATCGAGATCCGCATGGTGCCGGTGGGGCAGATTTACTCGAAGCTCTCCCGCACCGTGCGCAAGCTCGCGCGCGAGCTGAACAAAGAGATCGAGCTCGTCCTCCGCGGCGAGGACACGGAGCTCGACAAGATGATGGTCGAGGAGCTGACCGACCCGCTCATGCACATCATCCGCAACGCGCTCGATCACGGCATCGAGCCGGCGGAGGAGCGGCGCGCCAAAGGGAAGAACCCGGTCGGCCGCATCGTCCTCAACGCCTACCAGCAGGGGAACTCGGTGGTCATCGACGTCACCGACGACGGGCGGGGCATCGATCCGGAGAAGATCCGCAAGGTGGCCGTCAGCCGCGGTCTCCTCGGCGAGAAGGAAGTCATCGACCAGCAGCGCGCCAACGAGCTGCTCTTCACCCCCGGCTTCTCCACCGCCCTGCAGGTGAGCGAGATCTCCGGCCGCGGCGTCGGCCTGGACGTGGTCAAGCGCAACATCCAGGAGCTCAAGGGGACCATCGACGTCCAGACGCGCATCGGGGAGGGGACGACGTTTCGCATCTCGCTCCCCATCACCCTGGCCATCATCCAGGCGCTGATCGTCGATGCCGGCGGGGAGAAGTTCGCCATCCCCCTGACCTCGGTCGAGGAATCGCTGCGCATCTATTCGCGCGACATCCGCACCGTGGAGCGGCGCGAGGTCTTCACGCTGCGCGACTTCACCCTGCCGCTGCTCCGCCTCGCCGACGCCTTCAATCTCCACGACGGCCGCGAGCACGGTCCCGACTCGAAGTGGTTCGTGGTCGTGACCCGGGCCGGGGAGAAGATCGTCGGCATCCTCGTCGACGCGCTGGTGCGGCAGCAGGAAGTGGTCATCAAGTCGATCGGCGAGCGCCTGAAGACCATCCCCGGCATCGCCGGGGCGACGGAGATCGGCGAGAGCGAGATCGTGCTGGTCGTCGACGTCGGCACGCTGATCGACCATTTCGGCGGACGGGCACGCGAGGCGAGGGCGCTCGCGGGGGTGAGTTGAGGGGAATTGAAAATTGAAAATTGAAAATTGAAAACGGGAGACCGGGCACGTGGCCAGCGCGGTTTTTCAATTTTCAATTTTCAATTTTCAATTTCCGCAATGTTTGAAGAGTTCTTCGGCCTCTCCGCCAAGCCGTTCGGGAAAACGCCCGATCCGAGCTTCCTCTACGAAAGCCGCCAGCACCGCGAGGCGCTGGCCCGGCTCGAGTACTCGGTGGACGAAAAAGAGCTGGCGTTGCTCGTCGGCGACATCGGCTCCGGCAAGACCACCCTCTCGCGCGCGCTGATCGACCGTGTCGGCGACTCGCGTCCGGTGGTGCTGCTGATCAACCCGCGGCTCACGCCGATGCAGCTCCTTCGCTCCATCGCCAGGGGGCTGGAGCTCGAGCCGGCGCGCTTCCGCAACGAGCTGCTGGACCAGCTCCACACGAAGCTCTTCGAGCTGTACGAACAGAAGCGCGAGCCGGTGCTGATCATCGACGAGGCGCAGCTCATCCCCTCGAAAGCCACCTTCGACGAGATCCGGTTGCTGACCAATTTCCAGCTCGACGACCAGAATCTGCTGAGCGTGGTCCTGGTCGGCCAGCCGGAGCTGGAGACGCGGCTCGAGCGCGAGCACTACGCTCCCCTTCGGCAGCGCATCGGGATGCGTTACTCTCTCGGTCCCTTGTCGCTCGAAGAAACCGCGGAGTACGTCGAGCATCGCATCCGTGTCGCCGGCGGCGGCCGCAACCCGTTCGACGCCGCGGCGGTCGCGGAGATCCACGCCCTCAGCGGCGGGATCCCGCGCCTGATCAACACGCTCTGCACCACCGCCCTGCTCGACGCCTTCGGCGAAGACGCCGAGTCGGTGGATGCCCCGCGCATCCTCTCCGCGGCGCGCGAGCACAGGATGGGCGTCCATGGTTGATCTGGCCAAGATCCGCAAGAAGGCGAAGAAGGTGCTGGAGCGGAGCGCCGGCGTCCCGCCGGCTGTCTCGGGCGGCGTCCCGCCGCCCGAGTCCGAGGGTGGCGGCGAGACGCCGCCACAGACAGCCGGCGAGACGCCGGCGGTCCACTCGGTGGACAAGCTGGCGCGCTTCAAGGAGCAGGCCGGCAAGCGCCGCGAGATCGCGCAGGTTCAGGCCGAGCAAACCCCCACCGACCAGCTCGAGCTCCTCACCTTCACCATCGCCGGCGAGCACTACGCCGTCGACATCGAGCGCATCGTCGAGATCGTCACGCCGCGCCCGGTGACCCGCATCCCCAACGCCGACGAGTCGGTGGTCGGCATCATCTCCCTGCGCGGGACCATCGTCACGCTGGTGGACGTGCGCAAGAAGCTGCGGCACCCGCGGGGGACGCCGACGCCCGACACCCGCATCGTCGTCATCGACTTTCACAAAGAGACCGTCGGCTTCGTCGTCGACCGCGTCCTGCGCGTCGTCAAGCTGTCCCGCGCGGGCGTCGAGCCGCACCCGGTCGTGCACACGAACGAGCTCGAGGAATCGGTCCGCGGCGTCTTCCGCACCGGCGGCGCGTTGACGATCCTCCTCGATTTGGACAAGCTACTCGACCACTCCCATGGACCTGACCTGTAAAAACTGCGGCTCCGTCTTTCGCGCCGCCATCACCATGCCGCTGCCGTCCGCGGTCCGTGTCGTCTGCCCCCGTTGCCAGTACCAGATGGTCCTCAAGCCGAAAACCGCCGCCGGCACCACGCGCCTGCCGCGCCGCCGCCTGGCCGCCCTCGCCGATGAGCCGCGCCCCTTCCGCCAGTTCCTCGGCGAGCATCTGCGCCGCCTCGGCTTCGAGGTGCAGTACTTCGAGACCGGCGTCCCCACGCTCGAATTCGTCCGCCGCACCCGTGCCGACCTGGTCATCGTCAACGTCTACCTGAAAGGGATGCTGGGCGTCGAAGTGACCGAGGAGATCAAGGCCGATCCGTCGCTGGCCGACACGCGCGTCATCCTCATCGGCGCGCTCTTCCGCGCCAACCGCTTCCGCGCCAACCCCACCAACCTCTACGGCGCCGACGAGTACATCGAAGAGCAGATCCCGGAGAAAGAGTTCCGCCAGATCATCCGCAAGCTCTTCCCCGAGGTGGGGGAGACCAGCGAGGTCCCCATCGAGCCGCGCGAGTACGATGAAGCCCGCCGCCTGGCGCGCCTCATCCTCTCCGACATCATCATCTACCACGCCGACAAGGTCGATCAGGGCATCCGCGACGACAACTTCTTCGACGTCCTGAGGGGCGAGATCGAGGAAGGCCGCCACTACTACGACTCGCGCGTCCCCCAGCGCGTGCGCCGCGACACAGAGATCTACACCGAAACGCTGCAACAGTTCGTGCAGATGAAGCGCGAAGAGCTGGAGCGCCTGAAGACGGGTACGCAATGACCGCAGATCCGCAGATCATCGAACAGGCGCGCTCGGCCGACCCCGACGCCCGCCAGAAGGCGGCGTTCCTCGTCGCGCAGTCGGCGACCGGGCGGAACCTGCCGCTGATGTTCGAGCTCCTCGGCGACAAGGACTGGCGCGTGCGCAAGACCGTCGTCGACGGCCTCGTGCGCGACGCGCGCGAGGAGATCGTGGAGCGCCTGCTCGACGCGCTGGCCGACGCCGAGAACGCCGGCAAGCGCAATTCCGCCACCGAGGCGCTGATCCGCATCGGCGAGCCGGCCATCCCCCCCATCGTGGCCCGGCTGCGGCGCGAGCAGGACGTCGACGTCCGCCTCTCGCTCGTCAACCTCGTCGGCGACCTGCGCAGCCCCGAGGGCTTCCGCGTCCTCACCGAGCTCCTCGACGGCGAGAACGACGTCAACGTCTCCTCCTCCATCGTCTCCTCGCTCGGCAAATACCGCGACGCCAGCGCGCTGCCGCACCTCGTGCGCGTCCTCGGCGAGCGCGAAGACCTCTGGCTCAAGTTCCACGTCATCGAGGCCCTGGGCGAGATCGGCGACCGCGCCGCGCTCCCCGCCATTCTCCCGCTCTATGCCGAGAAATCGCTGCGCAAGCCGGTGCTCGAGGCCGTCGGCAAGATCGCCGACGTCGGCACCGTGAACTTCCTCCTGCGCATCATCGCCACCGAGGAGAAGCTCAACCTCACCGCCCTGCGGGCGCTCGTGCGCATCGCCGAGGCCTCCAAGCCGCGCATCGTCGAACAGGCCGAGCGGCAGCTCATCCAGACGCGCTTCCGCGAGTCCTTCCCGCGCGAGAAGATTCAGCCGCTCATCGAGCACCTGCAGACCACGCCCAAGCGCGAGGTCAAGGCCTTCATCCTCAAGTTCCTCGGCTGGTCGGGCGACGAGCGCGCGCTCCCCGTGCTTCTCTCGCACCTCACCCATCCCGAGACCGGCGAAGTCGCGGCGCAGGCCTTCATCGACTTCGGCGCGGCGGCCGTGCCGTCGATCCTGCAGGCGCTGCTGAACGAGGAAGAAGACGAGATCATCGCCCTGCTGCTGCGCGTGCTGAACATGATCGGCGGGCGCGACACCATCCCCAGCGTCCTGCAGTTCCTCGATCACGACAACCCGATGATCCGCCGCCTGGCCATCGAGACGCTGGGCGAGATCCCCAGCCCGACCTCGGTCGACTATCTGCTGACCAAGCTCGACGATCCCGACGTCGCCTCGCAGCAGGCCGCCGTGAACTCGCTCTCCGCGCTCGTGGCCGCCTTCCCCGAGATCCAGGGCGACGTGCTGGCCAAGATCCGCCGGCTGCTGCAGTCGTCGTCCACGCCGATCAAGCTCAACTCCCTCTCGGTCTACGTGAACATCCAGGGCGAGGGGTACCACGACGAGCTGCTCCTGGCCTCGAAGGACAGCGACCCGGTCATCCGGCAGAAGGCCGTGTCGCTGATGGGCAAGTTCGGCGAGGAGCGCTTCGCCGACTCGCTCGTGCTGTCGCTCGCCGACGAGGCCACGACCGTGCGGCTCGCGGCCATCAACGCCATCGCCAGGCACCAGCCGGAGACGGGACTCGAGCCGCTCATCAGCTCTCTCGACGATCAGGACATCTGGATCCGCACCGCCGCCGCGCAGGCCCTCGGCGAGTACCGCCACCCCGCCTCGGTGGAGCCGCTGATGCGGCATCTCGTGCACGATCCCCCGCCGGTGCGCATCGCCGCCATCGAGGCCCTCGGCAAGTCCGAGGACCCGCGCGTGAAGGACATCCTCTTCCACTGCCTGGCCGAGCCCGACCTGGAGATCCAGCGCGCGGCCATGCTGGCCTTGGCGCGCATCCCCGGCGAGGACGTGTTCCGCCGCCTCTCGGAAGCACTGACCAGCGGCGACTGGCGTCTGCGCGCCGCCGCGGCCACGGCCCTCGGCCTGCGCGGCGACCGCGCCGCGCTGCCGCTGCTCCACCGCGCGCTGGAGGACCCCGATACCTACGTGCAGCAGTCCGCGGTGCTGGCGCTCGACAAAGTCGCCGACCGCACGTCGTTCCCGTACCTGTTCAAAGCGCTGGAGAACGCGGCCGTCCTCGACGACGTGTCGGAAGCGTTCGTCCGGCACAAGGATCTCTATCGCGACCTGCTCGAGGAGGCGTGGCGGACGGCGGACAGCAGGAGGGAAGTGGTAATTGCAGCGATTCTGCAGGCAATGAAGCGTTCCGGAGAGAACGAGCGATGAACGATGAACGATGAGCGATGAGCCGTCCATCGGCGGCTCCCGCTCATCGCTCATCGCTCATCGCTCATCGTTCGTTATGCCGTCTAACTTCAGCTTCTCGTTGAACCACCATCTGGACCTGCCGGACGACGTCTTCCGGTTGCTGCGGGACCAGATCTACCGCCGCTCCGGCATCTGGTTCAACGACACGGCCAAGTACCTGCTGCAGAAACGCCTCTCGCCGCGCGCCCGCGAGCTGAACTTCGACTCGTTCCAGAAGTACTTCTACTTCCTCCAGTACGACCCGCGCGCCGACGCGGAGTTCGACCAGATCTTCGACCTCGTCACCACGAACGAGACGTACTTTTTCCGCGAGCCGGCGCAGCTCCAGGCCTTCATCGAGGAGATCGTGCCGGACCTCATGGCGCGGAAGCCGGTCAAGAAGATCCGCATCTGGTCGGCCGGCTGTTCGTCGGGGGAGGAGGCCTACTCGATCGCCATGCTGCTGGAGGAGTCGGGCTGGTACGACCACGCCCACTTCGAGATCTTCGCCAGCGACATCAACCAGCAGGTCCTGGCCAAGGCCCGCAAGGGGCAGTACCGCGAGAACGCCTTCCGCGCCACGCAGCCGCTGATGCGGGAAAAGTACTTCACCCGCGAAGCCGACGGCTCCTGGCGCATCCGCGACGAGATCCGCAACCGCGTCTCCTTCGGCCGCCTGAACCTCTACGACGAAGCGCGCGTGTCGCTCCTCGGCCACCTGGACGTCGTCTTCTGCCGCAACGTCATCATCTACTTCGACGACAGCTCGAAGAAGGTGGTGGTGAACAACTTCTACAACCGCCTGATCGACGGCGGCTACCTGCTGCTGGGCCACAGCGAGTCGCTGATCTCCCTCTCCACGCAGTTCAAGCTGCGGCACCTGAAGCACGACATGGTGTATCAGAAGTAACCCGTCGAGTGGACCGCCGGCGTCCCCGCCGGCTGTCTGTGCGGGCGTCCCGCCCGCACAGTGGCGGCGGGACGCCGGCGGTCCACTTACCCCCGCGCGAACAGCGCCAGCGCGCCGAGGAACGACAGGAACGCGAGCGGGAAGACGAACAGCGACACGCGGTCCAGGCGGTCCGCGACGGCCATGCGGCCGCGATGCGCGAGCACGTACACGGCCGCGTTCTCGACCACCGTCAGGAAGATCACCGCGTAGCTGCCGAGCATGAACACGTCCAGCAGCGTGAGGTAGGAGATGCGCGGGATCAGTCCGGCTGTGACGAAGCTGAACGCCACCCCGGCCAGGAAGAGCGTGAGCGAGAAGGACATCCGCTCGCCGAAGTGATCGGCGGCGTGCAGGAAGACCAGGAACGACAGCATCACGATCAGGATCTGGATCGAGAAGACGCGCCAGACGTAGAAGCCGTAGTTGCGCGACATCACCAGCTCGATGCGGAACTGCGACCACTCGGAGTTGTTGTCGAAGATGTAGCGGTTGATCCGCTCGCGGACCTGCACTTTCTCGATCGTCCATTCCGGCAGCCGGATGTCTTCGCTGAGCGCGACCTTCCTGGCCACGGTGAACGGCTGGTCCGCCGCCAGCCGGATCGGCTGCCCGGCCCGGACCTCGTACAGGAACGTGAGCTCGCGCAGGCGATACGTCGACGACTCGATCGCGATCGGCAGCACCTGCCGGTCGAACGGGAACTTCCGCAGGTCCATCGGCGCGTTGTACGTGCTCGCGTACCGCCCTTCCACGATGACGCGCCCCGGCCGCACGAGCCGGAACTGCTCCCACTGCTTGCCGGGATTGATGGCGTTCACGCTGTCGACCTTCGGGTTCCAGATCGTCGACCAGTCAGTCTCCGGCGTGACGACGGACGGCTCGTCCCACCCGACGAGCAGGTAGTAGTCGACGTCGAACGTCTCGGCCACCGAGTCGACGTTGCGCACGGAGTTGATGAAGAACGAGAGCGACGCCTCGCGCGCGGCCACGGGGAGAGCGAGCGAGAGCAGGAGCAGTGCGATCGGGGCGGTTTTCATGAGGGACCGGTGAGGAGTTGCGCGGGGACGGTGGTTCCCTACCCTACAATCGCGCTGTGCGCCGCCTCCTCCTTCTGCTTGCCGTGCTGATCTCGCTTCCCGCGGTCGCCGAGGAGCGCATTCGCGCCTGGCGCGTCCGGAACGAGGCCCGCGTCCTCACCGAAAACTCCCCACCCTCGGCGGCAGCGTCCCCCTCTACCTCTTCCCCACCGCCCTCGGCATCCCCACCGTCAACCACGACAACAACCAGCACGGCGCCAACGAGAACCTGCGGTTGCAGAACCTGTGGGATGCGATCGAGGTCTTCGCGGCGGTGATGGGGGGGACGGGCTGAAGCCCGTCCTACGTTGAGCATGCGTATCGCGAGAAACATGCTCAACGTAGGGCGGGCTTCAGCCCGCCGTCAGGGCGACACTCGTGTGTCTCGAATCGAGACTCACGTGTTTCAAAACGACACTCGCGGGTGTCGAGCGGAAGACTTCGAGTGATGAAGAGAACAGGCGAAGTGTCGAAGGGAACACTCGCGAGTGTCGATGAGAACAGCCGGAGTGTCGAACGGAACACTCATGAGTCTTGAATGGAAGACGCAAAGTCATCCACGGATGACTGCGCGATGTTGAATTGAAAACTCCGTGTCTCGAATCGAGACGCGCGAGTCACGAACGGATGACTACGGGGGACGTTTAGAACGACACCTGTCCGGAATTCGGACACGCGCTGCACGTCGCTCCAGAGAGTGGACAGGTGGCTTGTCGCTTGCCCAAGGGACGAACATGTCTCTCGAAGCTCTTCTCCGCAAAACCGCAACTGCTGGTGGACGCGAGCTGCATCTGGCCAGCTCGCAGCGCATTCGCATCGTCACGGCTAATGGCGACCGGGAACTGCACGGCCCCGAGGTCACGGCGCAACTCATCCAGCAGTTCATCGCCCCGGTCGTGCCGGCGGGGGCGAAGGATGCGCTGGCCAACGGGCACGCCGAGTGGACCCTGCGCCACGGCGAGCTGGGACGCATCCGAGTCGTCGCCGAGCCGCAGCATGCCTCGTTCTTCCTCGTCAGCGACGAGCGGGAGATCGACGCCTACTTCCGGCAGATGGTGGAGATGCGCGCCTCCGACCTCCATCTCTCCTCGGGCAGCGTGCCGATGGTGCGGCACGACGGCGAGATGAAGCCGCTGCCCGGGCGCGGGGTATTGCAGGCGAAAGACGTCGAGAAACTGCTGCTCCCCGTCGCGCCGGAGCGCAACCGCGAGGAGCTCTCGCGCCGCAACGACACCGACTTCGCGTACGAGATCGAGGGACTGTCGCGCTTCCGCTGCAACTACTTCGTCGACCGCAAGGGGCCGGGGGCCGTGTTCCGCGTCATCCCGTCGAAGATCCTCACCGCCGAGGAGATGGGACTGTCCAAAGAGATCCTCGACCTCTGTTTTCTCAGCAAAGGGCTGGTTCTGGTCACGGGGCCGACCGGCTCGGGCAAGTCGACCACCCTCACGGCGATGATCGACTACATCAACCGCCACCGCACGGACCACATCATCACCATCGAAGACCCGATCGAGTTCGTGCACGAGAACCGGAAGTGCCTCGTGAACCAGCGGCAGGTGGGGGAGCACACCGACTCGTTCAAGGACGCGCTCCGCGCCGCGCTGCGCGAGGATCCCGACATCGTGCTGATCGGCGAGATGCGCGACCTCGAGACGGTGGCCATCGCCATCGAGACGGCGGAGACGGGCCATCTCGTCTTCGGCACGCTGCACACCTCCTCCGCCGCCACGACCGTCGACCGCATCATCGACCAGTTCCCGGCCGACCGTCAGGCGCAGATCCGCACCATGCTGGCCTCGAGTCTCAAGGGGGTGATCAGCCAGACGCTCTGCAAGAAAACGGGCGGCGGACGCGTGCCCGCGCTCGAGGTCATGATCGCCACGCCGCCGGTGCAGAACCTCATCCGCGAGGCGAAGATCTTCCAGATCCCTTCCGTGATGCAGACCTCGCGGAAACAGGGGATGTGTCTGATGAACGACTCGCTGGCGGAGCTGGTGCGCAAGGGGACGATCGCGAAAGAGGAGGCGATGGCGAAGGCGGTGGACAAGGGGGCGCTGGCGGCGATGCTGGGGTGATTCACGCCCGCGTCCGCGCCAGCCGCGAAAGCATCTCCGTCATCTCCGCCCCCGGCAGCGGCTTGCTGACCAGGTAGCCCTGCATGAGGTCGCACTGCTGCGAGCGCAGCAGCCGCATCTGCTCTTCGGTCTCCACCCCTTCCGCGACCACCGACAGGTTGAGGTGGTGGGCCATGGAGATGACCAGCATGGCGATGGCCGCGTCGTCGGCGTCCGCCGGCGTGTTGCGGACGAACGACTGGTCGATCTTCAGCGTGTCGATCGGGAGGCGCTTGAGAGAGCTGAGCGAGGAATAGCCGGTGCCGAAATCGTCGATGGAGATCTTCACGTGCAGCTTCTTCAGCTCCAGGAGCGTGGCGATGGTCTCTTCCACGTCCTCCATCATCACGCTCTCGGTCAGCTCGAGGCAGAGGTGACGTCCATCCAGCCCGGCGGCGCTCAGGGCCTCGGCCACCGCGGCCGGCAGATTCACCGCGCTGAACCGCTGCGCGGAGACATTCACGGCCACGGTCGACAGCTCCAGTCCCGCCTCGTGCCACTCCTTCATCTGCCTGCAGGCGGTGCGCAGGACCCAGTGCGTCAGCGGCACGATGAGCCCCGTCTCCTCGGCCAGGGGAATGAACTCGGCCGGCGAGACGAGCCCCAGCTCGGGATGCTCCCAGCGGATGAGCGCCTCCACTCCGGCCACCGTGCCGTCGTGCAGCGACACGAGCGGCTGGTAGTGCAGCCGGAGCTCCTCGCGCTCGATGGCACGGCGCAGACTGTTTTCGAGCACGAGCCGCTTGAAGGCAATCGCATTCATGGCGGGGGCGTAGAGCTGGTAGCGGTTCCCTCCCTGTTCCTTGGCCCGATAGAGAGCCGTGTCGGCGTTGCGGACGAGCGTCTCGGCGTCGGCGCCGTCGAGCGGAAACATGGCGATGCCGACGCTGGCGGTCAGGTGCAATTCGTGGCCGTGAACGGAGAAAGGAGCGTCGAGCGCCGTCAGGATCTTCCGTGCCACGCGTGCCGCGTCCTCGACGTCGTCGAGCTCCGGAAACAGGAACAGGAACTCGTCTCCGCCGAGGCGGGCCACCGTGTCTTCCTCGCGGAGGATGGCCGAGAAAGACGAGGCCGCGGCGCGCAGCAGCTCGTCGCCCGCGCCGTGTCCCAGGGTCTCGTTGACGGTCTTGAACCGGTCGAGGTCGAGGAACATGATGGCCAGCCCGCGCGCGCCGCGGCGGCGGGAATGGGCGAGCGCCTGCGCCAGGCGGTCGTTGAAGAGCATCCGGTTCGGCAGGCCGGTGAGGGCATCGAAGTACGCCAGGTGCCGGATCATCTCCTCATCCTGCTTGCGCGCGGTGATGTCGCGCGAGTTCAGGACGATGCCGCCCACCTCCGGGTTGTCGAGCAGGTTGCTGACGCTGGCCTCGACGGAGCGCCATTCGCCGTTCCGCGCGCGCATGCGGAATTCCGCGGTGATGGGCGTCGACGCGCCCGCGGACTGGGCCAGGGCCGTGGCCAGCGCATGCCGGTCCTCGGGGTGCACGTGCTCCTCGAGCGCCGCGCCCATCAGCTCTCCCGCGGTGTGCCCCAGGAGGCGCTCCACGGACGGGCTCTCGTAGAGGATCCTGCCGCCGGCGTCCACGACGGTGAGGATGTCGGACGAATACTCGATCAGGGCGCGGAAACGGCGCTCGCTGTCGCGCAGTGCCTCTTCCGCCCGCCGGCGGTTCGCGCGCTCCTCGGCTTCACGGAGCTCGCGCGCGATGGCGGGGATCAGCCGCGCCGAGCTCCCCTTCATGATGTAGTCGTGCGCGCCGGCGCGCATGGCCTCGACGGCGGTCTCTTCGCCGATGGTCCCGGAGACGATCAGGAACGGGATGTCCAGGCCGCGGCGATGGAAGAGCTCGAGCGCGGCCAGGGCATTGAAGGTGGGGAGGGAGTAGTCGGCCAGGACGAGGTCCCACGCCTGCTCGTCGAGGGCGCGCTCCATCTCCTCCGCGGTCTGCACGCGCCGGGCGACCGGCTGGTAGCCGTTCCGCCGGAGCTGGAGCAGGAGCAGCTGCGCGTCCTCCGCGCTGTCCTCGACGATGAGGACGTGCAGCGCCTGTCGCGGCGTCACGCTCATGGAAGTTCCATATAGATGGTCGTGCCCTGCTGAAGCGCCCCTGCCGCACGGACCCTGCCGCCGTGCCGCTGGACGATACGTCTGACGACGGCAAGGCCGATGCCCAGTCCCTCGTACTCGCTCGCGGAATGAAAGCGCTGGAACGGGATGAACATCCGTCCCGCGGCCGCGGGATCGAAGCCGGCGCCGTTGTCCCGCACGAACAATGTCGCCGGCTCCTCGCGGCCGACGGCGATGACCGCGCCGTTGCGCTTCGCCGTGAATTTCCAGGCGTTCTGGAGCAGATGCGCGAGCGCGGTGCGGAACAGCGCCGGATCGGCCTTCGCCACGAGATCGCGCTCGACGGCGGACTGGACATCGCGTGCCGGCTCGGCCGCGCGCAGCTCCGAAAGGATGCTCCCGGCGAGAGCGGTCACGTCGACGTCGATCCGGCGCAGTGGCGCCTGCGACACCCGGTAGAGCTGCATGATGCCCTCGAACATCCCGTTCATGCGGGAAACGGCGCCGCGGATGGTGGTCAGATACTCGAGTGCGTCGGGCGGCAACGCATCCTGCTGCTCCTCGAGCAGCGCCTCGCTGAACCCGTCGATGACGCGCAGCGGAGCGCCGAGGTCGTGCGTGAGGGCGTAGAGGAGATCGGTGAGCTCGCGCGTCTCCTCGGCGCGATCGGGATCCGCCGTCATGAGCGGTCCCGCATGGTGTCGTCGATGAGCGAGATGATGTTGCGGATCTCGTACTTGCAGACGTAGCGGATGCCGGCGGCGGCCAGTTGTTCGGTCATGGTGGGGCTGAAGTCGGCGGAAAGCACGATGAAGGGGAGGTCGCGGCCGCTCTCCAGCAGCGCTTTCCTCGCCACGAACGCATCGAACCCGGGGAGATTGAAGTCGCTCACCACCACGTCCCACGGGCCGGACTGGAGCTGCTCGGCCAGTTCCGCACGGGTGTCCACCCGGTGCACGTCCGGATCGTAGCCGCCGCGCCGCAGGTAGAGCTTGAACAACGCGGCATCGCGCTCCGAGTCTTCGACGAGGAGAACCCTCAACGGCTTTGCCACGGTCGGATTCTATTCGCCGACACCTTAGAATGCGCGCGGTGTCCATCCGTGCCCTCGTCATCGACGATTCCGCCTACAACCGCGTCACGTTGACGCGCATGCTCGAGACCGAGCCGCGCATCGACGTCATCGGCACGGCCGTGAACGGGGAGGACGGGATCAAACAGGTCATGAAGCACCGGCCGGACGTGATCACGCTCGACCTGGAGATGCCGATCATGGACGGCTTCGCCTTCCTGCGCTGGCTGATGGTCAACCTTCCCACGCCGGTCATCGCCGTCTCCTCCAAATCGAGCGACCGCAGCGTGTTCAAGGCCCTCGAGCTGGGGGCGCTCGACTTCATCGCCAAGCCGGGCGGGCGCGTCTCGCCGCGGCTCGAGGAGATCCAGCGCGACCTCGTGGCCAAGGTGCTCCAGATCGCCGACCTGCGCATCGAGAACCTCAAGCCGCATTTCGATGAAGAGGCGGAGGTGGCCAAGGGACCGGCGGTGAGCGGGGTCTGTCCCGTCGACGCCATCGTGATCGGCTGCTCGACGGGCGGGCCCCCAGCGCTGCAGCATCTCTTCCAGACCCTGCCGCGGCTGCCGGTGCCGTTCGTCGTGGCGCAGCACATGCCGCCGACGTTCACGCGGCTGTTCGCCGAGCGCGTGAACAAGCTCACCGCGTGGAACGTGAAGGAAGCGGCCGACGGCGAGATGCTCGCTCCCGGCACGGTCTACATCGCGCCGGGCGGGCAGCAGAGCGAAGTGCGCCGCATCGCCGAGGGGCTGCAGGTGCGGGTCTTCCCGGCGGGGCTGAGCGACCTGCACGCGCCGTCGGTCGACCGCCTGTTCCGCAGCGCCAGCGACGCCTGCCGCGAGCGACTGGTGGCCATCATCATGACCGGCATGGGCGACGACGGGGCGGACGCGATGCGCACGGTGAAGGAGCGCGGCGGCCGCACGATCGCCGAGTCGAGCGACAGCGCGATCATCTTCGGCATGCCCGCGGAAGCCATCCGCACGGGCGCGGTGGACGACGTGCTTTCGTTGTCGGCGATCCCGCTGGCGATCAAGCGACTCTGCACGTAGTCCTGTGCTACTCTCACCCGGTTTCGTCAGGGTCCGAATCAAATGAGCGAAGAACAGAGAGCCGAGAAGTTCCTCGAGATCTTCAACAAAGGGAAAGAATTCACGGAAGAGCTCATCCGTGAGAACCAGCGTCTGCGCTACCGCGTGGCCGCGCTGGAGACCGAGGGCGTGGCGCCGGAAGAAGTGCAGCGGCTGCGCGACCAGGTGTCGCATCTGACCGAGGAGAATCGGCGCATCCAGCAGCGCTTCCGCGAAGTCGAGGAAGAGAACAAGGACTTCGCCAACCGCTACATCGAGATCGAAGAGCAGAACAACAACCTGGCCAACCTGTACGTGGCCAGCTATCAGCTGCACTCGACGCTCGACTTCCGCGAGGTGATCCAGATCGTCCAGGAGATCGTGATCAACCTCATCGGCGCGGAGGCCTTCGCCATCCTGCTGCTCGACGAGAAGACGAACGAGCTGAAGACCATCGCCTTCGAGGGCGACGACGTGATGCCCGGCCTCGGCCAGATCTCGACCCGCCTCGGCGAGGGGGTGATGGGGACCGTGGCCAAGACCGGCGAGAGCTACTACGTCAACCAGGACATCGACGCGGAACGGGGGACGATCACGCTCGAAAAGCCGCTCGCGGCCGTGCCGTTGAAGATCAAGGAGCACGTGATCGGCCTGATCGCCATCTACAAGCTCCTGCAGCAGAAGGACGCGTTCTCGGCGGTCGACTACGAGCTCTTCTCGCTCCTGGCCGCGCACGCCGCGACGGCCATCTTCTCATCGAAGCTCTATTCGCAGTCCGAGCGGAAGCTGAACACGATTCAGAGCTTCCTCGATCTGCTCACAACGACGGGTTAGGGGAGAGGTCAAGACAGTCGTGGGGATGGAGAACGCGAATTTCCTGGTCGTCGAAGACTCGCCGACCATGCGCCAGTTGATCTCGTTTTCGCTGAAGCGATTCAAGAACGCGAAGATCATCGAGGCCGTCGACGGCGTCGACGCGCTCAAGAAGCTCTCCGGGCCGGAGAAGATCGACCTCATCCTCACGGACATCAACATGCCCGTGATGGATGGTCTCAAGCTCGTGTCGCTGGTCCGCCAGAACGCGCAGCTCAGGAACATCCCGATCATCATCATCACGACGGAAGGCGCCGAGGAGGACCGCGAGCGCGGCCTGGCCCTCGGCGCGAACGCGTACATCTCCAAGCCGATCCAGTCGTCGCATCTGATCAAGACGATCTCGGAACTGCTGTCGGTGTAGTTCTGGAGTGCGCGAGCGCCAGCTCGCGCTCTGCATGCGGAGGCGCCAGCCTCCGCCCCCGCCGCAGCTAGCGCTGCGGCATAGAAAGCGGCAGCTGGCGCTGCCGCACTCCAGACGGCTTTCTCCCTTCCACGACGCTCCGCCCGATTGCGATCAGGACGAGGTCGTGTCGGCGCATACGATAACGAAACGCACCGCGTGCGTTGCTGGTTGCTGGTTCGTGGTGGTGGTTCTTCGAGGGCAACTCATCCTGCCGGGCATCACAACGACCCAGCAACCAGCAACCAGTAACCCCTCCCGAGGTACGATCCCTTTGTGACCGTGACCGCCGATCCCGTCCTCGACATCGTGGAGCGCACGTGGGGCTTCTCCTCGCTGCGCCCGCTGCAGCGGCAGGCCATCGACGCCGTGCTCGCCGGGCGGGACTCGCTGCTGGTCGTGCCGACGGGCGGGGGGAAGTCGCTCTGCTATCAGGCCCCGGCGCTGCTGCTCGACGGGCTGACCGTCGTCGTGTCGCCGCTGCTCGCCTTGATGAAAGACCAGGTGGACGTGCTGGTGTCGGGCGGCGTCGACGCGGCGGCGCTGAACAGCATGACCGCGGTGGACGACCAGCGCACGATCGAGCGGCGCGCACTCGACGGCTCGCTGCGGCTGCTCTTCGTCTCGCCCGAGCGGCTGGCCACCGCCTCGATGCGCGCCTTGCTGGGACGCGCCCGCGTGCGCGCCTTCGCCGTCGACGAGGCGCACTGCATCAGCCACTGGGGACACGACTTCCGTCCCGAGTATCGCCAGCTCCGCGACCTCCGCGACCTCTTCCCCGAGGCCTCCATCCATGCGTTCACCGCCACGGCCACGGCGCAGGTGCGCGCCGACATCTGCGGCGAGCTGCGGCTGCGCGAGCCGCTCGTGCTGGTCGGCGATCTCGACCGGCCCAACCTGCGGTACCGGGTCGTGCCGCGCGGCGACGAGGTGCTGCAGGTCGAAGAGGTCATCCGCCGCCACCCGAACGAGGCGGGCATCGTCTACTGCATCCGCCGCCGGGACGTCGATGCCGTGACGGCGGCGCTCGCGGCGCGCGGGCATCGCGTGGCCGCGTATCACGCCGGCCTGACCCCGGACGAGCGGCGCGACGCGCAGGAAGCCTTCGCCTCCGAGCGCGCCGACATCATCGTGGCCACGGTGGCCTTCGGGATGGGCATCGACCGCTCGAACGTCCGCTTCGTCGTCCACGCCGGGATGCCGAAGTCGATCGAGCACTACCAGCAGGAGTCCGGCCGCGCCGGCCGCGACGGGCTGCTCTCCGAGTGCATCCTGCTGCACGACCCGGGCGATGCCATGGTTTGGCTGCGCATCCTCGAGCAGAGCATCTCCGAGGAGGAGCAGCTCTCCGTCGCCGCCGGACAACTGGAGGCGATGAACCGCTTCTGCATGTCGGGGGTCTGCCGGCACCGCGCCCTCGTCGAGCACTTCGGCGGCACGTGGACCCCTGTCGGAACGGACGACCGCTGCGATGCGTGCGATATCTGTCTCGGCGAGTGGGAGAGCGTCGAGGGGGCCACGGTGATCGCCCAGAAGATCCTCTCCTGCGTGGTGCGGGTGGGGCAGAGCTTCGGGGCGGCACACGTGGCCGCCGTGCTGCGCGGCGAGGGCTCGTCGCGCATCCGGGAGCGGCAGCACGACACCCTGTCGACGTTCGGCCTCCTCGCCGAGCACGGCAGCAGCGAGGTGCGGGGGTGGATCGCGCAGCTCGTCGCTGCCGGCGCGCTCGTGCAGGAGGGACATCCGCGTCCGGTGCTCCGTCTCGGGCCGGCGGCGCGGCCGATCCTGCGCGGCGAGACGGAGGTGCGTCTGCTGCGGACGGCCAGTCCTGCGGTCTCCGATGGCTCGGAGGATTGGGCGGGAGTCGATCGCGAGCTCTTCGAAGCCCTGCGGACGTGGCGCCGCGACGTGGCGGCGTCCCGCGGCGTGGCCCCGTTCGTCATCCTCGGCGACCGGACGTTGCGCGAGCTTGCGGCGGTGCGGCCTTCCTCGCTCGAGCGGCTGCGCGCGATCGCCGGCATCGGCGAGGTCCGGCTCCGCGAGCACGGCACGGAGCTGCTGCAACTGATCGACGCCAGCGGCCTCCCGCGCGACGTGCACGTCACGCCGCGGGAGCGCACGAAGAGGCCCACCGTGGCGAAGACCGAGGCCACCCGCCTGCTGCTGGAGGGGATGTCGATCGAAGAGGTCATGGAGCGCACCGGCCGCGCCCGCTCCACCGTCTTTCGCGACCTCTGCGCCATCATCGAGGACGGCACCTACCAGCCGTCGCTGCGCCTCTGGATGAGCGAGGAGACCGAGCAGGCCATCCGCCGCGCCGCGGCTGAGGCCGGCCTCGAACGCCTCCGCCCCATCCGGGACATTACCGGTGAGGCCGTCTCGTACGAAGAGATCGGGATCGTGGTGGCGACGATGCGGCGTCAGCTGTCAGCTGGCAGCTCTCAGCTGTCAGGAGAGAACCGGGCGGGCCTGATAGCTGACAGCTGACAGCTCCACCGGGCATTCCACGCTTGACCGGTGCGTTACACTCCCCGGACATGCCGCATTTCATCACAGACAAATGCATCGGATGCTCGGTGTGCGAGATCAAGTGCCCGACGAACACCATCTGGGGTGAGTCGAAGGGGCAGTACTACATCCATCCCGAGCGCTGCATCGACTGTTCGGTGTGCGGCATCTACTGTCCGGTCGACGCGATCCAGAACCAGCACGGCGAGCTGATCCCTCGCATCAAGCCGAAGGACATCCCGAAAGCCGAGGTCATCAAGGACCTCTGCACCGGCTGCGAGTTCTGCGTCGACATCTGCCCGTTCGAGTGCATCCGCATGATCGATGCGGAGGACGAGACGCTGGCCAACCACTACAAGATCGCCTTCGTCGAGAAGAACAAGTGCGTGGCCTGCCGCCTCTGCGAGAGCGTCTGCGACAAGGACGCGATCGTGGTCCCGGACGCGCCGACGCAGCTGAAGACCTATCTGCCGGACTTTGTGGTGATGGGCACGGGTCGGTGAGAGGGGGCAGAAATTGAAAATTGAAAATTGAAAATTGAAAAGCCGTCTCGCGAGCGCCGCTTTTCAATTTTCAATTTTCAATTTTCAATTCAAACAAACATGACCGAGCACTCCCCCGACACCGCCCACTCCACCGACATCCCCAAAGAATCGCCCCGCACCATCCTCTTCCAGTTCGTCGTCTTTCCCCTCGGTATCGTGGCCATCGCCGTAGGGATCTTCTTTCTCTTCGGGCGCATCGCCTCGGACGAGCAGACCATTCCCGACTATCTGCACGAGGTAAAGTCGGGCGGGCGGCGGGAGCGGTGGCAGGCGGCGTATCAGCTCTCGCAGCTCATCAATGTCGGGGAGGCGAAAAAGTATCCCAACCTCGTCGATGACGTGGGGAAGGTCTACTCCGACGCGAAGACGGACGACCCGCGCATCCGCCAGTACCTGAGCATGGTCCTCGGCAACCTCGGCGACCGGCGCGCGACGCCGCTGCTCATCGACGGTCTCTCCGATCCCGCTCCCGAGACACGCATCTACGCCGCCCTGGCGCTGGGACGGCTCCACGACCCGGCCGCCGTGCCGCCGCTGCTGAAGGTGTTCCAGTCCGACGAGAGGGATGTCCGCAAGGCCGCGGCGTACGCGCTGGGGGAGCTCGGCGACATGCGTGCGCTGCCGGCGCTCGGTACGGCGCTGCAGGATCCGATCGCGGATGTGCGCTATAACGCCGCCATCGCCCTGGCGCGCCTCGGCGACAAGCGCTCGATCGGCGTGCTGCGGGAGATGCTCGACCGCTCGCGCCTCGACAAAGTGCAGGGGATGCGTCCCGACCAGAAGGACGAGACGATTCTCGCGGCCATCCCGGCGGTGAAAAAGATCGCTCCCGAGGAGGCGCAGCGCCTGCTCGGTCCCCTGGCGCAGAGCGACCCCTCGCTGCAGGTGCGCTCGGCCGCGAAAGAAGCGCTCTCTGGCGTGCGGCAGCGCTAAGCAGACCACACTGACTCTGCCAACGGATGCGGACCGCCGGCGTCCTCGCCGGCTGTCGTGGCGGCGTCCCGCGCCGCCACTCCCCCGCCCAGGGCGCAGGCGCGGGACGCCTGCGCGACAGCCGGCGAGGACGCCGGCGGTCCGCTGTGTTTCCGTTGG
>DASPMO010000023.1:0-35616 GCA_035627015.1 Thermoanaerobaculia bacterium
GGGGTCCTTCGCCGTCTACGCGGCTCAGGATGACACGAGGCGCGCGTAGACGGGGCACCACTCCTCGTGCGCTCCTGGCAGGTAGCCGGTGCTGAGCAGGAACGACCCTGTGATCTCCCCGCCGGTGAAGACGAAGGTGCGCTTGAACAGCTTCACCCACTCTTCCTTCGTGCGCGGGTGATGCGCGTCGAGCCATGCGGCGAACGACCCGTGCGTCTTGCGCAGCGCGAGGATGCGTTTGGCGTTCTCCACCGCCGCGTCGACCTTCAGCCGGTTGCGGATGATGCCGGGATTGGCAAGCAGTTTGGCCTTGCGGCGCGCGTCGTAGCGGGCCACGCGCTCCAGCGAGAAGTCGTCGAATGCCGCGCGGAAGGCCTCGCGTTTGCGGAGGATGGTCAGCCACGACAGGCCGGCCTGGTTGATCTCCAGCACGAGGCGCTCGAAGAGGCGGTCATCGTCGCGGACGGGGAAGCCGTACTCGGTGTCGTGATACGGGCCGTGGTCGGGGTGTCCGGGGGCGATGTCACAGTAAGTGGCCACGAAGCGGGATGATACGCTGCACGCAACACAGTTCATGACCCCGCTGGAGATCCTCATTGCCCTTTCCCTCGTGCTCGCAACGGCGGCCGTCATGTATCGCCAGGTCGCGGCCGTGCGCGGGGCGCGGGCGCAGTCGGAGGCGGAGCGTTTCGCCCGCGACATCATCGACAACGCCGGCGACGGCATCGCCGTCTACGACCGCGAGCTGCGCTGCGTCCTCTGGAACGACTTCATGGAGGACCTCACCGATCTCGAGGCCGTGAACGTGATCGGCCGCCCCGCCGCCGAGCTCTTTCCGGCCGAGCATCAGGTCGAGGAGCTGATCCGCCGCGCGCTGGCCGGCGAGACCGTGTCGTCGCCGGACCTGCAGTTCGACCGGCGCTGGGTCTCCGCGATCTACCGCCCTTACGTCGACGAGAGCGGCCAGCCCGCGGGCGTAATCGCGCTGGCCCGCGACATCACCGACCGCAAGGCGGTCGAACAGCAGATCGAGTATCAGGCCTATCACGACTCGTTGACCGGCCTCGCCAACCGCCGCCTCTTCCAGGAGCACCTCTCGCTGGCCCTGGCCCTGGCGCAGCGCCGCGAGAAGCAGGTGGCGGTGCTCTTTCTCGACCTCGATCATTTCAAGGTCATCAACGACTCCCTCGGCCACACGATCGGCGACGCGCTGCTGCAGCAGGTGGCCCGGCGCCTGCGCAACGCCGTGCGCGACGGCGACACCGTGGCCCGCGTCGGCGGCGACGAGTTCACCATCGTCCTGCAGGAGCTCCTGCACGCGCAGGACGCGGCCGTCGTCGCGCAGAAGGTGCTGCGCACCATCGCCGCGCCGATGGAGATCGCCGGGCACAAGCTGTACGTCACCGCCAGCATCGGCATCACCCTCTTCCCGGCGGACGGCGAGGACGCGGAGACGCTGCTCAAGAACGCCGACGCGGCCATGTACCGCGCCAAGTCGGAAGGGCGGAACACGTATCAGATGTCGACGCGCGAGCTGAGCCGCGCCACGCACCAGCGCATGACCGTCGAGAGCGGGCTGCACCTGGCGCTGGAGGCAGGCGAGTTCGCGCTGCTGTATCAGCCGCAGATCGACGTGGAGAGCATGGAAGTGGTGGGGATGGAGGCGCTGCTGCGCTGGCGCCATCCCGATCGCGGCGTCATCCTCCCCGAGGAGTTCATTCACGTGGCCGAGGAACGGGGACTGATCCTCCCCATCGGCGACTGGGTGCTGCGCCAGGCCTGCCTCGACGCGCGCCGCTTCCACGACCGCGGCCTGCCGCACTTCCGCGTGGCCGTGAACCTCTCCGCGCGCCAGTTCCGCGACCCGTCGCTGGGCTCGACGGTGGAGTCGGCACTGCGCGACTCCGGCATCCCGCCGGCGACGCTGGAGCTGGAGATCACGGAATCGATGGCCATGGAGAACGTGCAGCTGACCATGGCCACGCTGGAGCAGTTCCGCCAGGCCGGCGTGACCATCGCCATCGACGACTTCGGCACCGGCCACTCGTCGCTCAGTTACCTGAAGCGCTTCCCGGTCGACGCGCTGAAGATCGACCGCTCGTTCGTCACCGACCTGCCCGACAAGTTCGAGGACGCGGCCATCGTGAGCTCGGTGATCCAGCTCGCGAACGGCCTCGGCATGCGCGTCATCGCCGAGGGAGTGGAGACCAGCGAGCAGCTCGAGTTCCTCAAGGAGGCCGGCTGCCGCGAGGTGCAGGGCTTTTACTTCAGCTACCCCGCGCCGATCGAGGAACTGCTCTCGCTGACCTCGGAACGGCCATCGTCGGTAGCCTGAAAAACGTAGGGCGGGCTTCAGCCCGCCTCCCCCGGGGGCGGGCTGAAGCCCGCCCTACGTTCAGAACCGAAACGGGATCTGCGCCGAATCGGCGGGTACGCGCCAGTGGTCCGGATCCTCGTAGTCGTACGCGCGGTCGACGAGGTTGAGCACGAATGCGTGGGATGAGCCGATGTTCTCCACGCCGTGCCACACCCGCGGCGGGACGACCAGCAGCGCCGGGCGGATCGTGCCGAAGCGGAACTCGTTCACGAGACCGTGTGTCGGCGATCCCTCGCGGCCGTCGTAGAGCGCGATACGCACGATGCCATTGCTGACGAAGAGACGGTCCGTCGTCACCGCGTGCGTGTGCCACGCCGAGAGCGCTCCCGGCTCGAGGACGACCTGAAACACCTGGGCGATCGTCGGATTGCCCAGCCACTCGGCGCGCACGATCTCGGTGAGGTAGCCGTTCGACTTCGGGACGTTGAGGACCTCGTGGACCTCGACGCCGTCGATCAGCGTCTGCGCGGACGGCACCCAGCGGGGCGTGATGGTCTGGCGATCTTTCGTCGCTCCTTCGAGGAGCCAGGGGTTCGTAGTCATTCTGAAAGTCTGGACAGGCCGCGGATCCTGCGCAGTGCGTCGACCGCTCCGCCGCGTCGCCGGAACTTTACCGCATGCACCAGCGCGAGCGGGTGCATGCCGGCGGCAAGCGCGCCGCGTCGCACCAGATTTTTCACAAGGCGTACGACGGGCGCGCGCAGCGACGGCCGGACCACGTCGTTGGCCTGCCGCAGCGCGGCCTTCGTGAGCAGCTCTTCGAGCAGTGCCGCCGGCTCGTCGCGCAGCCGCGCGGCGTAGTGTGCGAGCTCCGAGATGTCGCCCGAGACGTAGGAGTCCTTGCGCAGTCCCGAGGGAAGGGAGAGGTTCGTCACGCGGGGGATGGCGCGATGCCGCACTCCCGCGCGCCACGCGCGATACAGCCAGTCCTGCGACGGCACGAGCAGGATCTCCCCCGCGCGGCGCCACGGACCGATGCGCTCGAAGAGCTCGCGGCGCATGACCCACGACGACGCGGTGATCCACGTCGACGGCTCGTAGTGCCCCGCGGGGCAGGCGCCCGTCAGGCGCACGACGCCGTCCGGATCGACCTGCAGCGTGAGGGTGGTCGCGAGCTCGGCGTCGTCCAGCGCGCGCGTGGTCACCTCGAGATGCTCGCGCGTCCAGAAGTCATCGTGATTGAGGAAGGCGAGGAACCGGCCGCGGGCCATGCGCGCTCCCTCGCTGTTCGGAAAGGCCTGATCGCCGGAGTTCACGGGAAGGTTGACGAAACGCATCCGCGGATCGCCGAACGAACGGACCACCGCTTCCGTGTCGTCCGTGCAGGCGTCGCCGACGACGATGAGCTCCCAGTCCTCGCGCGTGGAGCGCGTCAGCGCCTCCAGCGTCAGGCGCAGGACCGGGGCGCGGTTGTACGTGGCCGTGACGATGCTGATGGCCGGTTCGGTCATGCGAGCCGCGCGATCCGCGCGCGCGTGTAGCGCTGCAGCAGCATCGGGTAGAGGTGCACCGCGATGGTGGCCGCGAAGAGGTACCACGCCCAGCCATCCCACCCGATGCGCCACGCGTACGCGCAGGTGGCGAGTCCGGCCAGCAGCAGCACGAAGTGGCTCCGCTCGCTGTCGATGTAGCGCGCGGCGAAGGCGTTCGCGTCGACACGATTGCGGATCATGCGGAAGGCCGGCTCGCGGCGGCGGCGCCAGCGGTTGGCGAGGTCGCCGTCGGGGACGAAGTTGCGGAACCAGCGCACGCCGAGGAGCTCGTAGAGACGGCCGCTGCGCTCGAAGCCGCGGGCGCGGTAGTACGACACGGGGAGCCACCACACGGCGACGCATGCCGCGCAGCCGGCGAGGAACCACGGCAGGCCCGGGTCGGCGCCGCCGCGGAATACCTGCACCCAGAAACGCAGCACCGGGACGATCCACCCGGCGCACATGATGGCGAACGGGATGAGGTTTAAACTCGAAGTCATGCGGTCGATGCTGCTCATTCTCGCACTGTGCGACCCCGGCGAGGCGCTCCTCAACTCCACGCTCTGGGTCCAGCGCGCGGCGGAGTATCGCGCCTCGGCGCTGCAGACGTACGCGATCGCGCGGCAGATCCTCGACGCCGGTGGAGCGGCAGGCTCCAGCCCGCCGGCCGTCATCCTCGACCTCGACGAAACGGTCCTCGACAACTCCCGCTTCGCCGCGCGCCAGCTCGTGCAGGGGAAGACCTTCACCTTCGGCGAGGAATGGACGGCGTGGGTGAACGAGTCCGCGGCCTCCGCGGTGCCGGGCGCCGTCGAGTTTCTGCAGTACGCGCAAAGCCGCGGCGTGACGCCGGTCTACATCACCAACCGCACCACCATCCACAAGGCGCCGACGCTGGTGAACCTGCAGAAGCTCGGCCTGCCGGTGTCCGAGGAGACGCTCCTCGTGCGCGACGACGCGTCGACCGACAAGACCGCGCGCCGCAACGCCGTCGCCGCGCGCTACCGCGTGCTGCTCTACCTCGGCGATGCCATGGGTGACTTTCCCGCCGATGGCGACGTCCCGCGGCTCGTCGTCGCCAATCCGATGTACGGCTCGTGGGAGAAAGCGGAGCTCAAACCGGCCGCGCTTCCTCTGCCTCCTTCCAGATCTCCGTGCGATGACTCTCGTTCAGGAAAAACGTCCCGATGAAGAACGTCATCAGCGCGATGCCGATCACCCAGTAGAGCCCCGCGAAGATGTTGCCGGTGCGCTCGACCAGCAGGCCGGCGATGAGCGGCAGCGTGCCGCCGAACCAGCCGTTGCCGAGGTGATAGGGGAGGGAGAACGACGTATAGCGGATGCGCGCGGGGAAGGCCTCGATGAGGAACGCCGCGATCGGGCCGTAGACCATGGTCACGTAGAGGACCTGAATGAACACGAGCAGCGTGAGCATGACCATGTTCGGGTTCTTCGGGTCGGAGCTGTAGTGCTGCATGGCCTTGTAGATGGGGATGTAGGTCAGCGCGGCGATGAGGTTGCCGGCCATCATGATCTTCAGGCGGCCGATGCGGTCGGAGAGCGCGCCGAAGAGCGTGAAGAACGGCAGGCCGAAGAAGAGCGCCACGGCCACGATGATGCTCGACTGCACGATGTCGACCTTCATCACGCTCTGCAGGAACGACAGGGCGTAGAACTGGCCCGTGTACCAGACGATCCCCTGTCCGGCCGTCGCGCCGAAGAGCACCAGCAGCACGATCTTCAGGTTCGGCCAGCTGCCGAAGCTCTCTTTCAGCGGCGCGAGCGAGGTCTTGCCCTGGCTCTTGAGCGCGGCGAAGAGCGGCGACTCGCTCATCTTCAGGCGGATGTAGAGCGACATGCCGACCAGCACGATGGACAACAGGAACGGCACGCGCCATCCCCACGCGTTGAACGCCTCGGCGGACATGGAGCGCTTCACGCCGAGCACCACGCCGAGGGAGACGAAGAGCCCGAGCGTGGCCGTGATCTGGATGAAGCTCGTGTAGAAGCCGCGCTTGTTGTCGGGGACGTGCTCGGCCACGTACACCGCCGCGCCGCCGTACTCGCCGCCGAGGGCCAGCCCCTGGAGGAGACGCAGCACGAGGAGGATCGACGGCGCCAGCGCGCCGATCGAGGCGTACGTGGGGAGGAGGCCGATGACGAACGTGGAGAGGCCCATGATCGTCAGCGTGACCAGGAACGCGTACTTGCGCCCCACCACATCGCCCACGCGGCCGAAGACGATGGCCCCGAACGGGCGGACGATGAAGCCGGTGGCGAAGAGCGCCCACGTCTTGATCAGGTTCCAGGTCGGATCGCCCGCCGGAAACATCAGCTCGGACATGATCACGGCCAGGCTGCCGAAGATGTAGAAGTCGTACCACTCGATCATCGTGCCGAGGCCGGAGGCGAAGATGATGCGTTTGACCGGATACTCGGTCCGTTCGTTCATCGCTGTTCCTTTGTGAGGAAGGTTGTCGGTTGTCAGTTGTCGGTTGTCTGCGCTGCCTTGCATTGCCGGCCATTCAGCACAGACAAGCGACAACCGACAACATCATTATGCCCGCAGCAGCTCACGCGCGGCGCGCGCGAACCGGACCGCCGGCGTCCTCGCCGGCTGTCTGGGCGGGCGTCCCGCCCGCTCCGGGGTGACGGCGGGACGCCGTCACAGACAGCCGGCGGGACGCCGGCGGTCCACTTGACTCAGCCGCGCAGCAGCTCGCGGGCGGCCCGCGCACCGCTCTCGATCGCCCCCGCCACGGTCCCGGTCTGGTCGCTGCTCGTGGCTTCGCCGGCGAAGAAGAGGGTTTTGCGGATCGGCCTGGCCAGCGCGTCGTGGGCGTTGGCGCCGCCCACGGCGGCGTAGGAGTACGCGCAGCGGCTGAAGGGGTCGGCCTGCCAGTCGTGGGTGAACGTGCCGGCAAGGAGCGCGTCGATTTTTTTGCGCGGCTGCTTCCAGGCGGCGCCCAGCGAGTCGAGCGCGCGGTCGATCATGGCCTCGCTTCCCTCGGCCAGCAGCGCGTCCGCGGCGTGACCGCCCGCCCAGCCGGTGAGCACGGGCGCGCGGAAGGGCGCGGAGGTCCACCAGGTCGGCATGAAGCGGTCGTTCGTGTGGAGGAAGTTGATCTCGTCCCAGAAGCGCTCGCGGAAGCGGAAGGCGATCTTGACCACGTGGCCCGCTTCCAGTTTCTCGATGGCGCGCTCCTTCTCGGGCAGCGGCGGATCGAATTCGAGAACGCCGGCTTTCCAGACGCCGATGGGAATCGTGACCACGAGCGCTTTGGCGCGGAAGCGCTGCGCGCCGGTCTCGACGCTCACGCTGCCCTGCGACCACTGCACACGTTTCGCGGCGGTGCCCAGAAAGATCGAGCAGCGCTCGGGATCGAGGCCGGCGCGCAGCCAGTCGACCAGGGCGTCCTGTCCGTTGGCGATGCGGAACTGCTTGTTCTCGCCCTCCTGCTCCTCGTCGGCGGAGCGGAGGACCTGCGTGCTGATGCGGTCCGCGTGCGCGGCGTGGTAGCCCTCGACGAAGCTGCCGGCCAGCTCGCGGAGGCGCGGCGTGAGGTCTTTGCGGCGGCGCAGGAACTCCGCGAACGAGGCGTCGCGCTTCATCGCGCCGATCTTCGCGCGCACTTTGTCGATGTCGCCCCAGAAGTCTTCGATCCGCTCACGCCGACCGCGCTCGCTCCACCAGTGGTCGTCGGGAAGCTGCGCGGCGGCGAGGGCGGCGGCGTCGATGATGGAGAAAGTGGTGGAGGTCTCGCCGTGCACGAGCTCCGCGCCGAGCTCGATCGGCAGCGGGAGGTCGGGGAGGTGGAGGGTGTGAATGCGTCCGCCGACGCGCGGCCGCGCCTCGAGAAGACAGATCCGCTTGCGCGCGCCGGAGAGCGCGCGTGCGGCAGAGAGACCGGCCGCGCCGGCGCCGATGACGATCGCGTCGTAAGTGGTCACGCGCGCCGGTTCTGCGCGCGGCATGCCCGGGCGTGCCGGCTCAGGCCTCGCCGACGATCTCGCTCCACGGCAGGCGGCGGACGAGGAGGACTTTCTCGTCGATCGCCGACTGCGTCGCTTTGTCGCCGAGGACACGGCGGAGGTACTCGACCTCAGACGAGACCAGGCGATTGTGCTTCGGCAGGAGACGGATGGCGGCGTTCTGCAGGTTGCGCTCGGAGACTGAGATGAGTTTCGACGTTCTCTTGATTTGCGCGTCCATGATTTCCGCAACGACGAATCGTGCGGAAATCATCCTCAGGCTGAGCTCACCTTTTTCGCGTGTTGTTTGTCACGCGTGTCGGTAACGCCGAGCGGAAAGCGAACGCATCCTGAACGAAGGTCTGGCGCGACGGGACGCAGCCACAGAGGGCGCAACGCATGCCGTCGACGTGTGCGGCGCGGGAGTGTCCGCAATGGGGACAGGGTTTCATGCGGGTCTCCATTCACAATTATTAGGATCAAAAGGCGTGCCTTCGATCCGCAATCAAGGTAAGTCCATCCTGCTTACCTGCTGCTTTCGGCTAACCCTTGTGGAGAATTTGGGAGATTTCGGGGCTCCGGGGGTGCCATTCGGCACTTGCGTCTGCGGACGGTAGAGCCGCTACGATGGCCGCATGAGCGAATTCACGGATGCGATCAAGGCGGGAGACGTGGCGCGGGTGACGGCGCTGCTCGAGGAGAACCCCGCCCTCGTGCGGGGGACGGAGCACGGTGTGACGCCGCTGCTGCTGGCGATCTATCACGGCAAACGCGACGTGGCGCAGCTCCTCGTGGACCGCGGCGCCCCGGTCTCGTTCGGCGAGGCCTGCGCCCTCGGCGACGAGGGACGCGTACGCGAGCTCCTCGCCGCGGATCCGGCACTGCTCCGCTCGCGCTCGGCGGACGGCTTTCCCGGCGTCGGCCTGGCCATCTTCTTCGGCCACGGCGCCCTGGCGCGCTGGCTGATCGAGCAGGGGGCGGACGTGAACGCCGCCGCCGAAAACGTGCAGCGCGTCGCGCCCGTGCACGCGGCGGCGGCCGTACGCGACCGCGAGACCATGCAGCTGTTGCTCGAGCGCGGCGCCGATGCGAATGCGAAGCAGCAGAACGACTACACGCCGCTGCACGGCGCCGCGAGCCGCGGCGACGTGGAGATGGCGGAGCTGCTGCTCGCGCACGGGGCGGACCGCAATGCGCTTACCGCGGATGGGATGACCGCCGCGGACGTGGCGCAAAAGTACGGCCACTCCGCGTTTGCGGAGTGGCTCGAGTCAACGTAGGGCGGGCTTCAGCCCGCCCACTCTGGACGGGCTGAAGCCCGTCCTACGTCGGGGAACGAGCCCCGGGCGAAGAACACGTGCTCGGCGATGCCGCGGAGCAGCGGCACGCGCAGCGCGGCGAACGCGCTCTCCATCAGCAGCGGCGAGGAGGAGAAGAGGCGCATGGCGTTGCGCATCCAGCGCCGGGCCAGGATGCGCGCGCGGAAGCGGTCGCCCGAGTATTGCGCGAGCACCTTCGGGTCGCCGGTGGCGAAGTAGTCGACGATCACGTCGGCGGCGAAGGTGGAGAGGCGCATCGCGCCGTCCAGCCCTCCCGCGGTCAGGGGAGAGACGGCCCCGGCGGCGTCGCCCACCACCAGCCCGCGCGGGCAGGCGATGCGGCGGAGGATGCCGTTCACGGGGATGTAGCCGCCGCGGCGCTCGCGCGTGCGCCCGAGGTGGAAGGGGAGGCTGTCGCGGAACTGGTGCAGTGCCGCGGACGCGTCCCAGCCGCCGCGGCGATAGCCGGCCACGCCGACGTGCGCCTCGTGGCCATCGTTGGCCACCCAGCCGATGTAGCCGGGGGCGAGCCGCGGGTCGAGGAAGCAGTGCAGCACCGGTTCTTTGGCGATGGGCGGGACGATCTCTTCCACGCCGAGGAGCATCTCGCCGTTGACGTCGAGCCCGAGCTGCCGCGCCACCATCGAGCGCGCCCCGTCCGCGCCGACGATGAAGCGCGCATCCAGCGTGTGCGTGCGCCCGTTGCGCACGTACGTCAGCGGCTCGAGCGACACCACGCGCGCGCCGGCGATCCACTCGACGCCCGCGTTGGCGCACTGCTCGAGCAGTTGCAGATACAGCCACGACATCTTCCCGACGCGGAACTCGTCGCGCTGGGCGTGGAGCGCCAGGGCGCGCCGCGACGGCGAGTACAGCACCACCTCGCGGATGGGCGGCCCGAGCTGCTCCTCGGGCAGCGGAAAGTCTTCCCACGTCTTGCGCACGAAGATGCCGGTGGTGTGCACCGGTGCGGCGAGGGACGGTTTGCGGTCGAGGAGGACGACGCGGAGGCCGCGGGCGGCGAGGAGCCGGGCACAGCGCAGGCCGGCCAGGCCGGCGCCGATGAGTGCGATGTCGTATTGCATGGTAAGCACTTTAAGGTGCAAAGTACGTGCATGCAAGTGCGGGACGGGCTGAAGCCCGTCCTACGTTAGACGTGTCTGGAGAAAATGAGGGTGGCGTTCGTGCCGCCGAAGCCGAAGGAGTTCGAGAGGACGTTGGTCACGTCCAGCTGCCGCGCCTTGTTGGGCACGTAGTCGAGGTCGCATTCGGGGTCGGGGTTCTCGTAGTTGATCGTCGGCGGCACGATGCCGGTCTTGACGACCATCGCCGCGATGGCGGACTCGAGGCCGCCGGCCGCGCCGAGGAGGTGACCGGTCATCGACTTGGTCGAGCTGATGGCCACGTCCTTCGCCCCGTCGCCGAAGACGACCTTGATGGCCTTGGTCTCGATCTTGTCGCCCACGGGGGTCGAGGTGCCGTGCGCGTTGATGTACTGGATGTCCTTCGGCTCGAGCTTCGCGTCCTTGAGGGCGCGGCGCATGACTCGCACCATCCCTTCGCCATCCTCGGAAGGCGAAGTGATGTGGTACGCGTCGCTGGTCATGCCGTAGCCGACGAGCTCGCAGTAGATGTGGGCGCCGCGGGCGAGCGCGTGCTCGCGCTCTTCGAGGATCAGCACGCCAGACCCTTCGCCCATGACGAAGCCGTCGCGCTCCTTGTCCCATGGACGGGAGGCGCGCTGCGGGTCGTCGTTGCGCGTCGACAGGGCGCGCATGGCCGCGAAGCCGCCCACGGCCAGCGGCGTGACCACGGCCTCGCTGCCGCCGGCGAACATGATGTCCGCCTCGTCCCGCTGGATGATCTTGAAGGCGTCGCCGACCGCGTGCGCGCCGGTGGCGCACGCCGTGGCGGGGGCGGAGCTCGGGCCGCGCGCGTTGAAGCGGATCGAGATCTGTCCGGTGGCCAGGTTGACGATCAGGCCGGGGATGAAGAACGGGGAGATGCGCGACGGCCCGCGCTCGATGAGCTTGCGGTGCATCTCCTCGATGAGCGGCAGCCCGCCGATGCCGGAGCCGATGATGACGCCCATACGGTCGGGGTCGACGGCCTTCGTGTCGAGCTTGGCGTCGTCGACGGCCATCTGCGCGGCCACGATGGCGTAGTGGATGAAGGTGTCGGACTTCTTGACTTCCTTCTTCTCGATCCACTGCTCGGGGTTGAAATCCTTGACCTCGCCGGCGATGCGCGCGGAGTAGGCGGAGGCGTCGAACTTGGTGATCGGACCGACGCCGGAGCGTCCTTCGATCAGTCCCTGCCAGGTGGGCTCGTTGCCCACGCCGAGGGGAGAGACCATGCCGAGACCGGTGACGACGACGCGACGCTTATCCAAGAATGCGCTCCTTTGCTGAGACACGTAGGGCGGGCTGATGCCCGCCCCTCGTAACACGGACGGATGCGAAATCCGTCCCGCATGGGTCGCGTCTAGGCAGATTTCCCGGCGTTGCCGGCCCGGCTGTCGATGTACTTGATGGCGTCTTCGACTTTCCGGATCTTCTCCGCGTCATCGTCGGAGATCTCCACTCCGAACTCTTCCTCGAACGCCATGATCAGTTCGACGGTGTCGAGCGAATCGGCGCCGAGGTCCTCGACGAACGAAGCCTGAGGGGTCACTTCTTCCGCGTCCACTCCGAGCTGCTCGACGATGATCGCCTTGACCCTGTCCTGTACCGACATCGGTATGTCCTCCCTCGTTTTGTAGCGGGCCACCTTTTAGCACACGGTCCCGTTTCCTACAAAACCGCATTTATGATTCGTCGCGCGTGCCAAAACGAATCTTCTCCTACGAACAGGCAGTGGCTCTTCTTCCCGAGGTGCGGCGCATCACCGGCGAGGCCGTGGAGCGCGTGGAAAACACGCTCTCGGACGAGCCGGCGGCCTACGAGAGCATCGTCACCGAGTGGGCCAACGCGATCATGGCCATGGGCATCGAGGTGAAAGGACTCTGGCTGATCGACTTCGACAGCGGCGCCGGCTACTACTGCTGGCAGCACCCCGAACCGGCCCTCGAGTACTTTCACGGCTATGAAGAAGGGTTCGGCGGCCGCGTGAAGTTAAATTAGGGACGAGGTACGAGGCACGAGTGGCCGCTGCGCGGCCGAAGGCACTCGTACCTCGTACCTCGTACCTCGTCCCTCGTACCTCATATGAAAGCCATCGCCTTCGACCTCTGGGAAACGCTGATCACCGACACGCCGGAGCTGTCGCGGCAGCAGGAGCGCCTGCGCCTCACGCGCATGGAAGAGATCCTGGCCGCGCACGGCCACGGCGCGCTGGCGGAGCGGATCGAGCACGCGTACCGCGCGCTGTGGCGCCGCTGCCACGATCTCTACTGGTCGCTCGACCTCGACGTGCCGTGTCGCCGGCAGATCGAGCACTTTCTCGAAGAGCTGCAGCTCGACGTCCGCGACGAGGGGATGCTCGAGGCGCTCGAGGACGCGTACGCCGGCGCGGCGCTGGAGATCCTCCCCCGCGTCGTCGACGGCGCCCCGGAACTGCTCGCGGAGCTGAAGGCGCGCGGCCTGCGCGTCGGCTTGATCAGCAACACCGGCCGCACTCCCGGCTCGGTGCTGCGCGCGATCCTCGAGGCGCTGCAGCTCGCGCCGCACCTCGACGTGATGGTCTTCTCGAACGAGCACGGGCAGTGCAAGCCGCAGGCGTCGATCTTCGAGGAGCTGCGCCGCGGCCTCGGCGTGGCCTACGACGAGATGATGTTCGTCGGCGACAACCTCTACGTCGACGTCCACGGCGCCCAGCGCCTCGGCATGCGCGCGGTGCATTTCGACCCGCCGACGCGCGGCACGGCCATCGCACCGCCGGTGGAGCATGGGCTGGAGATCCATCCCGACGCGGTCGTGCATCGCCTGGGGGATGTGTTGCGCGTGGTGACGAGCGATGAACGATGAGAGATGAGCGATGAGTCCGGCCGCCGCGTTCATCGCTCATCGTTCATCGTTCATCGCTCGTCATGACGGATAAAGACCTCTTCACGCTGAAAACCCAGCATTTCACCATCGAGGGCCGTTCGCGCGCGGGTCACGAGACCTGGTTCCGCGTCCGCGAGCTCGGCGTGGCGCTGGACATCGGGCGCGGGCCGGACCAGGTCGTGCCGATGGACCACGTGCTCATCACGCACGCGCATCTCGATCACGCGGCGGGGATCGCGTGGTACGGCGCGCAGCGGCGGCTGCAGCGCATGGACGGCGGGACGATCTACGTCCCGGCCGAGGCGGCGGAAGACGTGCGCGAGCTGCTGCGGGTGCAGGAGCGGCTGACGGGGCACGGCTTCGAGGTCGAGATCCGCGGCATGGGCATCGGGGACGAGGTGCGCTTCGGGCGGACGCATCTCGTGCGGGCGCATGCGGCGCCGCATCGCGTGGCGGCGCGGGCGTGGGAGCTGTTCGAGGTGCGCCACAAACTGCGCGAAGAATTCGCGGGGCTGGAGCGGGAGGAGCTGATGCGGCTCCACCGCGAGGGGACGCGCATCGACGAGCCATACCAGTGGCCGGTCCTCTTCTACACCGGCGACACCGACCGCGGCATCCTGGAGCGGTGCGAGGAGGCATTCCGGGCCGAGGTGCTGATGATCGAGTGCTCCTTCATCGCGGACGGGCATCAGGAGCGGGCGGAGAGATACCGGCACATCCACGTCGACGACATCGCCGAGTTCGCGGACCGGTTCCGCAACGAGCTGATCGTGCTCACGCACTTTTCGCGGCGCTACTCGCACGACGAGATCCGCGACGGCATTCGCCGCAGGTTGCCCGCTTCGTTGCACGAACGTATCCGCCTGGCCCTCCCCGAGCCGTGGCAGCGGATCGGATAGCACCACGTTTGCACTATCCTTCGCGCCAATGACTCTTCGTGCCCCGCGCCTGGTCGCGATCCTCGCCGTGCTGACCCTCCTCCTCGAGCCGATGGCCGAGGCTCAATCGAAGAAGAAAAAGAAGACGACGCCGAAGAAAAAGACGGCGACGTCGAGGAAAGCCGCCCCGAAACCGGCCGCCCCCGCGGCACCGGTGGGGCGCACGTTCGAGGAGCGGCTGGCGTCGCTGGTGAACGGCACCGTGGCGCGCGGCGCGAATTCGAGCATCCAGATCGTGGAGCTCGAGAGCGGGCGCGTGGTGGCCGAGCGCAACCCGCACATGGCCATCGCCCCGGCCTCGAACATGAAGCTCTTCACCACCGCGGCGGCCATCGATCTCCTCAAGCCCTCCTTCGAGGTGACCACCGGCGTGTACGTGCGCGGCAACGTCGACGCGAGCGGGACGCTGGACGGCGACGTGCGCATCGTCGGCCGCGGCGACCCGACCATCGGCGGCCGCTTCCACGACGGCTCGGCGACGGCGGTCCTGCAGGACTGGGCCACGGACCTCAAGGCCGCCGGCATCAAGACCGTGCGCGGGAACCTCGTCTTCGAGCACGGCTACTTCGACACCGACTACATCCATCCGACCTGGCCGGTCGATCAGCTCACGGCCTGGTACGAGGCGCCGGTGGCGGCGTTCTCGATGCAGGAGGGGTGCATCGAGGTGCGCGTGCTGCCCAGCCGCGTGGGCGGGCAGTGCGTGGTGCAGCTCGAGCCGCCGACGTCGTACGTCTCGGTGGAGAACAGTTGCAAGACCGGCCGCGGCTATCCGTTCATCACGCGGCATCGCGGCTCGAACACGATCATCGTGCGCGGCGGCGTCCCGGCGCGATCGGGGCGCACGGAGGTGTTCATCACCGTCGAGAACCCGGTGCACTACTTTGCCGCGGTGACGAACGAGACGCTGCAGCGCCAGGGGATCCGCATCCAGGGTCAGATCGTGCTGACGCCGCGCGATGCCCGCACTGACTGGCGCCTGGTGACCAAGCACTCCACGCCGCTCAGCATCCTGGTCTACGTGATCAACAAGAAGAGCCAGAACCATTACGCGGAGCAGGTGCTGAAGATCCTCGGCGCGGAGATGCGCAAGGAAGGCTCCTGGGCCGCGGGGAACGCCGAGGTCAAGGAGTGGCTGACGACGAAGATCGGCGTGCCGGCGAACGAGTTCCTCCCCGCCGACGGCTCGGGGATGTCGCGCGACAACCGCGCCTCGGCGAATGCCTTCATCTCGCTGCTGCGCTACATGTGGAAGAGCCCGTGGCGCGAGGAGTTCGTCAGCTCGCTCCCGTACACCGGCGACCCCGACTCCAAGTTCGGCAACCGCCTGCGCCGCCCGCCGTTCGCCCGGCAGGTGTACGCGAAGACCGGCTACATCTCGGGCGTGATCGGGCTGTCCGGATACGTGCACGCGCAGAGCGGCAAGGTCTACGCGTTCTCGTTCCTGTTCAACCGGTACAACACGGGGGTGTTCGCCGTGTACAACCTGCAGGATGAGATGCTCAAGGAGATCATTCGGTCGGGGTGATCTGTTGCTGGTTACTGGTTGCTGGTTCGTGGTGGTTCCTGGCGAGACTGAGCAGCAACGGGTGTGCGGGCGGGGGAAAACCAGCAACCAGCAACTAAACCTTGAACTGCTGGCTTGCCGGCGTGAACTGCAGCGTGTAGACGCCCGTGGCTTTGCGGATCGTGGCCACGGCCTGGAAGCCGGGGAACTTGAGCACGGTGCCGATGATCTCGGCGTGGTCGTCGCGGATGTAGAGGCGCACGGCGTCGTCGATCGTCTCGGCGTCGACGTTGTGGAAGGAGACGGCGTCGGGCGCGGCGGCGGCAATCGGCCGGCCGGCCGTGTCGGTCAGGTGCCGCTCCTCGATCGTGAACCGCATCATCACGCTCTACGTGCTCCCTCTGGTCAAAAGTGGCGTGCAATTCCGGTGCATGGCGGCGGCGTTCTATACTGAAATTCGGAGGGGGCCATGAGCGACGAACGTGTATTGCGCGATATGCCGGTGATCGGGCGGGTCGAGTTTCGCGAGGTGGAGCAGCCTGAAGCGCCGTCCTCCGCGGACCGGTTCGCCGAAGAGATCCCGCTCGCGCTGACGTTCGACGACGTCCTGCTCAAGCCGTCGCGCTCCGACCTCCATCCGAACTTCGTCGACGTCTCCACGCGCCTGACCCGCGACATCCAGCTCAACATCCCCATCCTCTCCTCGGCCATGGACACGGTCACCGAGGCGCGCCTGGCCATCGCCATGGCGCAGCACGGCGGCCTCGGCGTGATCCACAAGAACATGCCCATGGACCGGCAGGCCGAGGAAGTGGACAGGGTGAAGCGTTCCGAGGCCGGCATGATCGTCGACCCCGTGACCATGCGCCCCTGGCAGTCCATCTCCGAGGCGCTGCAGGTCATGGAGAAGTACAAGATCTCCGGCGTGCCGGTGACGGACGCAAACGGCAAGCTCGTCGGCATCCTCACCAACCGCGACCTCCGCTTCGAGACGCGCTTCGACCTCCCCATCGCCGAGCGGATGACGAAAGAGGACCTCGTCACCGTGCCGGTCGGGACCACGCTCGAGCAGGCGCGCGAAGTCCTGCACCACCATCGCATCGAGAAGCTCCTGGTCGTCGACCAGAACGGCGACCTCAAGGGCCTGATCACCGTCAAGGACATCCAGAAGGCGCGGCGCTACCCGCAGGCGGCCAAAGATCCGCTGGGACGTCTGCGCGTGGCCGCGGCCATCGGGGCGGGGAAGGACGGCCTGGAGCGGGCGCGCGCGCTCATCGACGCCAAGGTCGACGTGGTCGTGCTCGACTCCTCGCACGCGCACTCGGTGGGCGTGATCGACACCATCCGCCAGTTCAAGAAGCTCTTCCCGTCGACGCCGCTCATCGCCGGCAACGTGGCCACCTACGAGGGAGCGATGGAGCTCTGCGAGCTCGGCGTCGATGCGCTGAAGGTCGGCATCGGGCCGGGCTCCATCTGCACCACGCGCGTCGTCGCGGGAGCGGGCGTGCCGCAGCTCACGGCCATCATCGAGTGCGTGCGCGCGGCGGAGAAGTTCGACGTGCCGGTCATCAGCGACGGCGGGATCAAGTTCTCCGGCGACGTGACCAAGGCGCTGGCCGCCGGCGCGAGCACGGTCATGATCGGCTCGCTCTTCGCCGGCACCGACGAGGCGCCGGGCGAGACGATCCTCTACCAGGGACGCACGTTCAAGGCGTACCGCGGCATGGGGTCGATCGGCGCGATGCAGTCGGGCTCGAAGGACCGCTACTTCCAGGAGAACACCGACGACGTGACCAAGCTCGTCCCCGAGGGGATCGAGGGGAAGGTGCCGTACAAGGGGTCGATCGCCGCGATGATCCCGCAGCTCGTCGGCGGCCTCCGCTCGGGCATGGGGCTGGCGGGCGCGAAGGACATCGAGGAGCTCCGCACGAAGACGCAGTTCGTGCGCATCACCGCCGCCGGCCTCCGCGAGTCGCACGCGCACGACGTGGTGATCACGAAGGAAGCGCCGAACTACCGCATCGACAACGAGTAGCTCGCCGGCGACAGCGACTGTTTGGTTTTGAAGAGCCAACTGTTGGCTGTTCACGCCCACTGTGTCGCTAACAACAGTGACTGTTTCGCTTCGAACAGCCAACTGTTGGCTGTTCACACCCACTGTGTCGCTAACAATAGCGACTGTTGCGCTTTGAAGAGCCAACTGTTGGCTGTTCACACCCACTGTGTCGCTGACAAGAGCGACTGTTTCGCTTTGCGAAGCCGCACCTCGTCCGTGTTATGCTGCCGAAGCATAAACTTATTGGGAGAGTGCCGATGCAACGTTTCGTGCTGTTGCTGTTGCTTCTCGCCGCGATGCTGCCGCTGGCAGCCGACGACGCGGTCCTGATCGTCCCGCCGGGGCCGACCACGGACACCTTCGTGACGCTGCGGCTCAATGTGTGGTGCAACCCGATCATCCGGCACACGGTGACGCGCACCGGCTCGGTGATCGTCGTCGAGGCCACGCCGCAGAGCGGCACCTGTCCTTCGCCGCCGTTCGACCTTCCGTACGACGTGCCGCTGGGGCTGTTGCCGTCGGGGCAGTACAGCGTCGAGGTCCGGATTCCGTTCCAGACGTTCACCGACAGCTTCGTCGTCCGCAATGCCGGGCCGGGAGAGGTCGAGATCCGTCCCTTCGCCGTGCCGACCTCTCCGATCGGCTCGCGCGTGCGCGCCGTCTACCCGTTCGGCTGCGCGGGGGTGAACTGCAAGGACGTGACGATCGACGTCGGCGGCGTGGCCGTTCATGCCGCGCAGATCCAGGGCTCGAACGACGGCTCGATCTTCTTCACCCCGCCGCCGCACGCGCCCGGGCTGGTGGACGTGACGATCACCGCCAACGGCACGTCGTTCACGGCGAAGAACGCGCTCTACTACTACGACCGCAACGCGGAGCCCGATCCCTCGGTCTGGGAGCGCATCCTTTTCCCGGTGCTCTTCAACAGCAAGGGCGCGCACGGCTCGGACTGGGTGAGCGAGGCCGCGATCCACAACCCCGGCCGCTGGTTCGTGGAGAACTTCAACCGCATCGACACGCTGCCGTGCATCGACTACGGCTGCAGCGACCTCCTCTCGCCGGATGGTTTCCTCAGCTTCGGCGGCGCGGGCTACGCGAACGGCGTCGCCCTGCTCGTGCCGCGCTCCGAGGCGCCGCACGTCGCGTTCTCGCTGCGCGTGCGCGACGTGGCGCGCCAGGCGGAAGGCTTCGGCACCGACGTGCCGGTGGTGCGCGAGGAAGACATGCACCGCGACGGCATCCCGCTGACGCTGCTCGACGTCCCGCTCGATCCGCGCTATCGCACCAAGATCCGCCTGTACGCCTTCGACGATGCCTCGAACTTCGGCTTCGTGGCCTTGCACAAGCCATCCAACGCGCGCGTGACCGCGTTCACCATCCCGATGAGCCGTTCGTGCAGCGGCGTCGCCTGCGCGGCCACGCCGTGGTACGGCGAAGTCGATCTCCCCGCCGGCGGCACCGACGAGCGCGTGAATGTCTACGTGACTCCCGGCGGCTACGGCGCCATGACCTGGGCCTTCGCCTCCGTCACCAACAATGAGACGCAGCAGGTCACGATCGTCACCCCCGACGGGCGTGGCGGCCTGCCGTGCAACCCGACGTGCCCGGTGAACTGACCATGCGTACCCTCACTCTGTTTCTCGCCCTCTCTCTTTCGCTCTTCGCCTTCGCCGGCGACACCGGCGGCGTGCACGTGCTGCCGTTCGGCCCGACCACGCGCACGCCGGTGGACGTGCACATCCCGATGATCTGCGGCTTCGACGGCCAGACGGTGGCGCGCGTCGGCAATGTCTTCAAGGTCACGCTGCTCAGCCCCTCCTGCATCCTGACCATCCCCATCCCGTATCTCCACACGGTTCGCCTCCCCGGACTGCTGGAGGTGGGGGAGTATCGCGTGGAGGTGTTCCTGGCGGGGCAGGACAACGTGCACGGCTCGACGACCTTCGTGGTGCGCAATGCCGAGCCGAAGCCGTTCGAGGTCCATCCCTTCGCGGTGCCGACCTTCGGCGGCGGCCTGCGCCTGCGCCTGACCGGCGTGGCGTGCGGGGCCTCGTGTGACGGCGTGACGATCCAGGTCGGCGGCGTGCCGGCCACCGGACTGGAGCGGGCCGGCAACGACGCGATCTGGTTCCAGGCGCCGGAGCGCCGCGAGGAGGGACTGGTGGACGTGCGCGTGCAGGTCGGCGGCGCGGTCCAGGTCTCGCCCGGCGCGCTGTACTACTTCGACGAGCCGGAGCGCTCGGTGTTCGAGCGCATCCTCTTCCCGGTGCTCTTCGCCACCGACGGCGCGAACGGCTCGCGCTGGCGGAGCGAGGCCACGCTGTCGAACCCGAAACCGTGGTACGTGGAGAACGCGAACACGCTCTCGCCGGTGCGGCCGTGCCTCACGTATCCCTGCGGCGAGCGCCTCGACCCGGAGAAGGTGGAGACCTACGGCGACGGCTATCCGCGGGGGGCGGTGCTGCTCGTGCCGCGTCCCGAGGCGCCGGAGCTCGCGTTCGCGCTGCGCATCCGCGACATCTCGCGCCAGGCCGAGGGGCTGGGCACGCAGGTGCCGGTGGTGCGGGAGAGCGACTTCTCGCACGGCACGGGCGTCACGCTGCTCGACGTGCCGGTCGATCCGCGCTACCGCGTGAAGGTGCGCGTGTACATGATCGAGCCGCTGCCGCAGTACGGGCAGAACGCGCAGTTGCGGCTGCGCAACACGGTCACGCGCGCCACGACGCTGACGCGGACGTTCCAGTTGTCGGCGGGCGGGCGCAACGAGCCGCACTACGCGGAGCTCGACCTCCCGGCCGGCGCCGCCAATGAGCGGGTGAACATCCATCTGGACCTGCCGCTGGATGCGACGGCGTGGGCCTTCGCCACGGTGACGAACAACGCCACGCAGCAGGTCACGATCGTCACCCCGAACGGCTCGGGGCTGCAGCCGTAGGCGAGGGGCGAGGGGCAGTGAGGAGCGCCGGCGTCCCGCCGGCGCTCCACTAGAATGCCCGCGCCATGGCCCGCCTCCGCATCGTTCTGGTCGAACCGCAGGAGGCGGGCAATGTCGGCGCGGTGGCGCGGGCGATGAAGAACTTCGGCTTCGACGATCTCCGGATCGTCGGAGCCCATCCGCCGCTCCTGCCGGTGGCGGGATGGTGGGCCAGCGGCGCGGACGACCTGCTGGCGGCGGCGCGCTTCGCGCCCACGCTGCTCGACGCGATCGGCGACGCCCATGTGACCGTGGCCACGACCTCGATGCGCGGCCGGACCACCCCGGTGTCGTTCTCCCCGAAGACGCTGGCGCAGAAGTTCGCCTCGCTGGCGGACGACCAGACCCTGGCGCTGGTCTTCGGACGGGAGGACCACGGTCTCACGCGCGAGGAGCTCATGCTCTGCCAGCACACGGCCGCCATCCCCGCGAACGCGGCCTTCCCGACCATGAACCTGGCCCAGTCGGCGTGCGTCTTCTGCTACGAGCTGTCGTCGATTGCGCCGGCCGAGGCGCCGCGCGAGCTCCCCGACGCCGCGACGATCGAGCGCATCCACGAGCGCGCCCGTGCGCTGCTCCTCGAGGTCGGCTTCCTCCACGAGAACAACCCCGACCGGATCTACGACGACCTGCGCGCCATCGTGGCCCGGGCCGAGCTCGACGCCCGCGAGGCGACGATTGCGCTGGGCATTCTCCGCCAGGTGGAATGGGCGCTGCGCAGGTACGAGGGACGAGGTACGAGGTACGAGTAGCTCCGCTCAGGCGCGCTCGCCGCACGGGCCACAGGCGTCGAGCATGCCTCAGCGGAGCACTCGTACCTCGTACCTCGTACCTCGTACCTAAGCCCGCGTCGTCGCCGAGGTCTCGTGCGTGCGGTTCACGCAATCGGTGATGATCTCGATGAACGTGTCGAGGTCGAACGGCTTGAGGATCGAGTTGCAGACGGCGCTGGGGGGGATCTTGTCGACGCCGCGCTTGCCGGCGGCGGTGAAGACGACGATGTGAGGGCGGCCCTCGCCGTAGTTCTTCCCGATCTGCTCGATGAACTCGTAGCCGTTGAGGCGCGGCATCATCAGGTCGAGGAGGATCAGGTCGTAGGTCGTGCCGGTCTGCAGTTTGTCCAGCCCCGCCGCGCCATCCTCGGCCAGCTCGACGTCGAACTTCATCCGCTTCAACACTGCCTGCAACAGGACGCGGATGGCCAGGTCGTCATCGATGACCAGGATTCGCCGTCCGCTGCCGTCGAGTTTCTGTACGGGCATGTCGCTGAACTACTACTGAACAGGCTGGTTATGCGAATGGCATACCGGCCTGAGGTGCCGCCAGTGTAGGCTCAAAGGTGCCACGGGTTCAATGCACTCTTCCGAAAGCCTTACATCCGGCGCAACGATGCGCTTCCCCTTCCGCCCCTGGGTGCGGCGGGCCGGGGTGTCGATCGTCCTCACCGCCGCCGCGGTGTCGGCCGCGATCGTCCTCACGCTCCTCTTTTCGCCCTCGTCGCGCTATGGCTGGATCGGCGAGCCGTTCGTCTGGGCCTACATCGGGACGCTCTGGGCCGGCGGGATGAAAGTGTGGCTCGGCACGCGCCGCCCCGTCGCCGAGATCGCGGAGGGCACGCTCACCCTCCGTCCCCTGCACCAGTTCCGCGCGCGCGTCGTGGCCTGGGACGCGCTGCGCGGCACCGAGCAGATGATCGGCGGCGACCGCATGATTGTCTACTTCGAGACACCGCGCGGCATGCGTTTCGTCGCGCTGAACCTGAATCTCATCAAAGGACGTCGCGACTTCGTGAACATCGTCGACGCGCGCCTGCGCGCCATGGGTTTCGTGGAGAAGATCGTGGAGCGCTCGCGGTATCTGAGCCGGGGCTCATAGGTGCATCGGCTCACAGGCTCACAGGTGTCTTCATGTGCCTATGCGCCTGTGAGCCGATGAGCCTAGAATCCGCGCCGCATGGTCCCGAAAAAGGAGATCGCCCACCTCCGCGCGGAGCTCGAGCGCCACAACCGCCTCTACTACGCCGGCACGCCGGAGATCAGCGACTACGACTTCGACCAGATGCTGCGGCGTCTGGCGGACCTCGAAGAGAAGCACGACTACCGCGATCCCAACTCCCCCACGCAACGCGTCGGCGGCGCCCCCATCGTCGGCGACTTCGCCACCGTCCTGCACGACCCGCCGATGCTCTCCATCGAGAACACGTACACGCTCGACGAGCTGCGCGAGTGGCACGAGCGCGTGCTCCGCGGCCTCGGCCGCGAGAGCGTCGAATACGAGGCCGAGCTGAAGATCGACGGTGTGTCGATCTCGCTGAAGTACGAGAACGGGGCGCTCGTCCGCGGCGCCACCCGCGGCGACGGCGTGCGCGGCGACGACGTGACGGTCAACGTCCGTACCATCCGCAACCTGCCGCTGAAATTGAACGAGCCGGTCAGTGTCGACGTCCGCGGCGAGATCTACATCTCCAGGCGCGACTTCGCGAAGCTGAACGAAGGACTGGACGAGGAAGAGCAGCTCGCCAATCCCCGCAACGCCGCGGCAGGATCGCTGCGGCAGAAGGACCCGAAGCTCGTCGCGGCGCGGCGGCTCAGCGCGTACATCTACCACGTCGTGGCCGTGGACGGCCGTGCGCCGCAGTCGCAGTGGGCGGCCTACGAGCTGCTCGACCGCGTCGGCTTTCCGACCAACCCGCTGCGGCGCCTCTGCGCGTCGATCGACGACGTGATCGCCTTCATCGACGAGGTGCGCGAGCTGCGGCACACGCTCGACTTCGAGATCGACGGCATCGTGGTGAAGGTGAACCGCCGCGAGGAGCAGCAGGAGCTCGGGGCCACGTCGAAGGCGCCGCGCTGGGTGGTGGCCTTCAAGTACCCCCCCGAGGCGGCGCAGACCGTGGTGCGGGGCGTCCGCTTCCAGGTCGGGCGCACCGGCGCGGTCACCCCTGTGGCCATGTTCGACCCGGTGCACATCGGCGGCACGAAAGTGGTGAACGCCTCGATGCACAACTTCGACGAGGTGGCGCGCAAGGACGTGCGCATCGGCGACACGGTGTCGGTGGAGAAGGGGGGCGACATCATCCCCAAGGTCACGGCCGTGCTCCTCGAGAAGCGCCCCGACGGCACCACGCCGATCGTCCCTCCGACCGACTGTCCCGAGTGCGGGCAGCCGCTGCACAAATTCGAGGGAGAGGTGGCCATCCGCTGCACCAACCAGGGCTGCCCGGCCATCCTCCGCGAGTCGATCCTCCATTTCGCCGCGCGCAAGGCCATGGACATCGAAGGGATCGGCGATAAGTCCGTCGACCTGTTCATCAACAAAGGGCTCCTGCAGGACTACGCCTCGCTGTACGAGCTGAAGAAGGAAGAGGTGATGGCGCTGGAGCGGTGGGGCGAGCTCTCCGCGGAGCGGCTCATCAGCCAGATCGAGAAGTCGAAGACCAACGAGCTCTCCCGCCTCATCTTCGGCCTCGGCATCCCGATGATCGGCGAGCGCGCGGCGAAGATCCTCGCGGAGCACTACCGCACCATCGAGGCCCTCATGGATGCGAAGGCCGAGGACCTCGTCAACATCCACGAGATCGGCCCCAAAGTCGCGGAGTCGATCACCTTCTACTTCTCGGTCCCCGCGAACCGGGAGCGCATCGAGAAGATGCAGCGCCTCGGCGTCCGCCCGACGCACATCGCCACTGCCACGGGCGACCGTCTGGCGGGGAAGTCTGTTGTCGTCACGGGAACGCTCTCGCGCCATTCGCGTGACGAAATCCACAAACTGATCGAGCGCGAGGGAGGAAAAGCCTCGGGATCCGTATCCTCGAAAACCAGCATCCTCGTGGCCGGCGAGTCGGCCGGCTCGAAGCTCGACAAGGCGCGGGCGCTGGGGGTGGAGGTCCTGAGTGAAGACGAGTTTCTGGCGCTTCTGGGTCTGTAGCGTTTTCGCGCTCTCGCTGCACGCGGCGCCGCCGCACGTGATCTTCGGCAAGTTCGTCCCCGGCCAGCAGCCGGACGGGAACACGGTCGTCTTCGAGACGGACGACGGCCTGGTCGTCATCGACACCGGCCGCCACCGCGCGCACACGCAGCAGATCCTGGACTACATTGACTCCTACAGGGGCAAGCGCCCCGTCGCCGCGGTCGTCAACACGCACTGGCACCTCGACCACATCGGCGGCAACGCGCTCTTCCCCGAGGCGAAGGTCTACGCCAGCGCCGCGCTGGACGATGCCCTCGGCGGCTTCCTCGCGAGCTACGCGAAACAGCTCGAGGACATCATCACGAAGACGAGCGGCGAGGAGCAGCAGCGCTACCGCACCGAGCTCGCCCTCATCCGCAACGGCAAGTCGCTGCTGCCGGACGTCGTCGTCACCGCCGACCGCACGCTCGGCCCTCTGGAACTGCATCTGGAAAAGGACGCCGTGACCGCGGGCGACCTCTGGATCTACGACCCGCGGTCGAAGACGCTCGTCGCCGGAGACCTCATCACGCTGCCGGTGCCGTTCCTCGACACCGCCTGCCCGGCAAAGTGGAAGGACGCCCTGGACCGCCTGGCCGCCGTGAAGTTCGAGCGTGTCGTGCCGGGACACGGTCCCGTGCTTTCGCGCGCGCAGTTCGAGCGTTACCGCACCGCGTACGCCAACTTCTTGTCGTGCGAGAAAGAGTGCGAGGCGCGGTGGCTCACCGATGTCGGCGATCTGGTGCCCGAGAGCGAGCACGCCTTCACACGGCAACTGCTCGGCTACTACCTCGGCCTGCGTAAACGCTGCGTAACGTAAACGTAGGACGGGCTTCAGCCCGTCCCCCCGGGGGAGGCGGGCTGAAGCCCGCCCTACGTTCAGCTACCGCCACGCGTACACGTCCACGTTCGCCCGCGCGCGCAGCTGCGCCGTCCACTTTTCGATCTCCGTCTGCAGCCGCGTGGAGCGGACGGCGGTGCGGACTTCCTCGCGCACCTCGCTCAGCGGCAGCACGGGGAGACCGCGCTCGCGGCGGGCGCGGGTCCAGGTCGTGGCGTGGTAGTCGGCGATCTCCTCGTTCGTCACGAACACCAGCGGCGCGAAGCGCTCCTGGATGTACGCCTCCACCTGCAACTGCCGCCTGGCCAGGGCGCGCACCTCGTCCGGCGTCAGCTCCGCGCGGGCCATGGCCGCGTTGAAGTCCGCCTCCGTGGGGAAGCGGTTGCGGATCTCCACCACGCGCGCCTCGATCGTGTCCGGCGGGATCTCCTGCGCGCCGAAGCGCTCCACGTCGCGGTAGCGGAGCGCCTGCGCGATCAGCGCGTCCAGCACCTCGCGGCGGGCATCGTCGTCGCTCGCGGCCAGGCGGGGGAAGAAACGGATCTCCACCATCTGCGCGATCTCGCTGACCGTGATCACCTGCCGGTCGATGACCGCGGCGATGCGGTCGACCGTCACGGCCGAGGCCGGAAGGGCGATCAGGGCGACAACGAGCAGAAGCTTGCGCACGAATCGGATTCTACTAACCATTCGCGTGCCACCCCGTTTTTCGGATATGCGCACACTTCTTCTCCTCCTCGCCACGCTGACCACCACGATCACGGGTCCCGACCGGTTCAGCTACATCTACAAGCAGGGCGACCACACGCACATCCGCAGTAGTGCGGGCATCGAGAAGATGGTGGCCCTCTCCAAGCGCTGGTCGGGCGAATACGTCTGGGTCCAGCGCAACGGCCGGCAGTACCTCATCCGGGACGCGGCCGTCCTGGCCCAGGTCCGCGCTGCCTTCGCCGACCTCCACGCCTACGAGCCGCAGCTCCGCGCCGCCGAGGAGCGCCTCCGCCCCGTCGAGCGGAAGATGGACCGGATCGAAGAGCGGATGGACGACCTCAGCGACCGCCTGAGCGACGACGACGACCTCGACTCCGCCACCCGAGCCGACCTCGAGCGCCAGCTCCGCCAGGTCGAGCTCGAGTTCAAAGAGCTCGAGCGCAGCTACGTCCCCGCGGAGCGGGAGACCGAGCGCATGGAGCGCGAGCACGACCGTCTCGAGCGAATCGCCGAGGAGCGGTTCGAGAAGATCGTGCTGCGGGCCATCGACGAGGGAAAGACCGAGCGGGTGGATTGACGTAGGACGGTCTTCGGCCTACCCTCTGATTTGGCACTCTCTCCGCTTGAGTGCTAAACAGAGATGGCCACGCGACAGGATTTCGATCTCGATCCCCGCGCCCGCGACGTGTTGCGGGAGATCGTCATGCAGCACATCGCCTCGGGCGAGCCCATCGGTTCGCGCACGCTCTCCAAGTGCGGGAAGTTCCAGCTCTCGCCCGCGAGCCTGCGCAACGTGATGGCCGATCTCGAGGAGCTCGGGTTCCTCACCCAGCCGCACACCTCGGCCGGCCGCGTCCCGACGGACCGCGGCTACCGCTTCTTCATCAACCACCTGATGAAGTCGCGTCCGCTCAGCTCGCGCGAGCAACAGGCCATCGACGAGGGGGTGAGCGTCGGCAGCGAGATCGACGACGTGCTACACCACGCCTCGGCGCTGCTGTCGAAGCTGAGCGATCAGGTCGGCCTGGTCTTCATGCCCACCCTGATGCAGTTCGCGGTGCGGTCCATGGACTTCATCGCCGTGGCCGAGAGCAGGATCATGGTGGTGATCGTCGGCGCGAACGGCGTCGTGGTGAACAAGATCATCGAGACCCGGTTCCTCTTCACCCGCGACGAGCTGGAGAAGATCAGCCGCTACATCACCGGCGAGTTCGCCGGCCTCACGCTCGACGCCATCCGCCGCCGCCTGATCCGCCTGACCGAGCAGGAGCGCGCGCAGCACGACGAGATGCTGCAGAAGACGATCTCCCTCGGCATCGACGCCGTGAACGCGCCGTACGAGCACGACCTCTACGTCGAGGGAGCCAGCTCGATCCTGAACAAGCCCGAGTACGCGGACGCGGCCTCGCTGCGGAAAACCTTCCTGGCCCTGCAGGAGAAGGAAAAGCTCGTCGAGCTCCTCGAGACCTGCCTGGCCGAGGAAGGGCTGCAGATCCTCATCGGCGCGGAGAGCGACTTCACACAGATCAACAACTTCAGTATCGTCGCGCGGCGTTACGGCTCGACCTCTGCACCCCTCGGCATGGTCGGCATCATCGGCCCCATGCGGATGGAGTATGCGCGCATGGCCCCTCTGGTCGATTACCTGAGCCGCGCGCTGAGCCGCAAGATCGAGGAAGAGGAGCACACGAATGGCTGACGACAACGGGCGCAGCGACGACGACGCCTACATCATCGAAGACACCGAGGGCTCGGTCGAGGAGATCGAGCGCGAGATGCGCGAGACCGCCGAGGAAGCGGCGTCGGACGCGCCCGCTCCCGCGGCGGAGACCCCCGCGGAGCCGCAGGACGACTACAAGAACCGCTACATCCGCGCCGTCGCGGACTTCGACAACTTCCGCAAGCGCAGCGAGCGCGAACGGGCCGACTTCGCCCGCTACGCCACCTCCGGCGTGCTGCGCGAGATCCTGCCGGTGCTCGACAACTTCGACCGCGCGCTCGAGCATGCGGAGGAAGGGGACGACTTTCACAAGGGCGTCCTGATGATCTACAAGCAGCTCTTCGACGTCCTGCAGAAGCACGGACTGAAAGTCATCGACGAGACCGGCGTGCATTTCGACCCCAACATCCACGAGGGCGTGATCCGCGAAGAAGACCCCTCCGTGCCCAGCCACACGGTCACGGCCGTGCTGCAGAAAGGCTACTTCCTGCACGACCGTCTGCTGCGGCCGGCCATGGTCAAAGTGGCGGTGGGCGGAGCGGAACGGTAGGCTGATGGGAGCGATGAAGGATGAACGATGAGCGATGAGCCCCGAACCCCGGTTCATCGCTCATCGGTCATCGTGCATCGCTCGTTGAGAACGACCTATGGCTAAGATCCTCGGCATCGATCTCGGGACGACGAACTCGTGCGTCGCGGTCGTCGACGTGACGACGCCGCAGGTCATCCCGAACCGCGAGGGGAGCCGCACCACGCCGTCCGTGGTCGGCTTCACCGAGGATGGAGAGCGCCTGGTCGGACAGATCGCCAAGCGCCAGGCCATCACCAATCCGTTCAACACCGTCTTCGCCATCAAGCGCCTCATCGGACGCAAGTTCGAGTCGGAAGAGGTGGCCCACGCGAAGAAAGTGCTGCCGTACAACATCGTCGCGGCGGCGAACGGCGACGTGAAGGTGAAGATCCGCGACCGCGAGTTCTCCCCCGAGGAGATCTCCGCGTTCGTGCTGATGGAGATCAAGGCCTTCGCCGAGGACTTCCTCGGCGAGCAGATCACGGAAGCGATCATCACCGTGCCGGCGTACTTCAACGACTCGCAGCGCCAGGCCACGCGCGACGCGGGGAAGATCGCCGGCCTGGAAGTGCTGCGCATCATCAACGAGCCGACGGCGGCCGCGCTGGCGTACGGGCTCGACAACCGCCAGAACCAGACCATCGCCGTGTACGACCTCGGCGGCGGTACGTTCGACATCAGCATCCTGAAGCTCGAGGACGGCCTCTTCGAGGTGCTCTCGACCTCGGGAGACACGTACCTCGGCGGCGAGGACTTCGACAAGCGGATCATGGACCGCCTGATCGAGCACTTCCAGAAAGAGACCGGCATCGACCTGCGCGACGACCGCATGGCCCTGCAGCGTCTCAAGGAAGCGGCCGAGAAGGCCAAGTGCGAGCTGTCGATGGAGCACGAGTCGCGCGTCACCCTGCCGTTCATCTCGCAGGGGGAAGGGGGGGCGCCGAAGCACCTCAACTACGTGCTCACGCGCAAGGAGTTCGAGGGGCTCGTCGAAGACCTCATCCAGCGCACCATCGAGCCGGTGAACGACGCGCTGCGCGCCGCCGGCGTGAAGCCGAAGGAGATCGACGAGGTCGTGCTCGTCGGCGGGCAGACGCGCACGCCGAAGGTGATCGAGGCGGTCAGGCAGGTCTTCGGGAAAGACCCGAACCGCAACATCAACCCCGATGAGGTGGTGGCGGTCGGTGCGGCCATCCAGGGCGGCATCCTCCGCGGCGACATCAAGGACATGGTCCTGCTCGACGTCACGCCGCTCTCCCTCGGCGTGGAGACGCGCGGCGGCCTCTTTCAGAAGCTCATCGAGCGCAACTCCACCATCCCCACGAAGAACGCGCTCATCTTCACCACCGTCTCCGACAACCAGACCCGCGTGACCGTGCACGTGCTGCAGGGGGAGCGCGAGTTCGCGAACGAGAACAAGTCGCTCGGCAAGTTCGACCTGGTGGGCATCCCTCCGGCGCCGCGCGGCCTGCCGCAGATCGAGGTCACGTTCGCCATCGACTCGAACGGCATCGTCAACGTCACGGCGCGCGACCAGGCCACCGGCCAGTCGCAGGGCGTGCAGATCAATCCCGCCGGCGGGCTGTCGAAGGACGAGATCGACCGGATCATCAACGACGCCTCGGCGCACCAGCGCGCCGACGCCTCCCGCCGCGAGCTGCGCATGCTGGCCAACAAGCTCGACGGAATGATCTACACCAACGAGAAGGTTTTCCGTGAGTTCGGCAAGCTCCTCAAGGACGACGAGCGGGACCGCGTGCAGAAGATCATTACCCGCGCCAAGGAAGCGGTCGGCGCGGAGGACAAGCAACGCGTCAACGACGCTATCTTCGAGCTCCAGGGCGCGTCGCGCATCCTCACCACGGTGATGCTCTACAACCCGCTGAAGGTCTCGGCCCCGACGACTGATTAATCATGGCAACCACGGAAAAACGCGATTACTACGAGGTGCTGGGCGTCCAGCGCACGGCCTCCGTCGACGAGATCAAGAAGGCTTACCGCAAGCTGGCGGTGAAGTACCACCCCGACAAGAACCCCGGCGACCACGACGCGGAGGAGAAGTTCAAGGAAGCGGCCGAGGCGTATGGCGTGCTCTCGGACGACGAGAAGCGCCAGCGCTACGACCGCTACGGGCATCAGGGGATGTCCGGCATGGGCGGCTTCGACCCGAACCAGTTCGCCGACTTCGGCGACATCCTCGGCGACCTGTTCGGCTTCGGCGACTTCTTCGGCACGCGCGGCGGCCGGCGCGGCACGCGTCCGGCCCGCGGCAACGACCTGCGCTACGACCTGAACCTCGACTTCATGGAGGCGGTGTTCGGCAAGGACGTGACGCTGCTCGTGCCGCGCACCATCACCTGCACCACCTGCACGGGCACGGGCGCGAAGCCGGGCACGCAGCCGGTGACGTGCACGGGCTGCGGCGGCCGCGGCCAGATCCGCTACTCGCAGGGCTTCTTCGCCGTGGCCCGCACCTGCCCGCAGTGCGGCGGACAGGGGAAGGTGATCAAGGACCCGTGTACCTCGTGCGGCGGCGCGGGCCGCATCCGCGAGGAGAAGAAGATCCAGGTCAAGATCCCGCCCGGCGTGGACGACGGCTCGCGCCTGCGCGTGGCGGGGGAGGGGGAGGCCGGCTTCAACGGCGGCCCGGCGGGCGATCTCTACGTCTTCATCGGCGTCAGCGATCACCCGAAGTTCACCCGCCGCGACTACGACATTCACTCCGAGCACGCCGTGAATTACACGATGGCGGCCCTCGGCGGCGACGTGAACGTGGAGACGATCGACGGCCACGACGCGCTGAAGATCCCCGCCGGCACGCAGCCCAACCAGGTCTTCCGCCTGCGCGGCAAGGGCGTGCCGTTCCTCGACGGCTCCGGCCGCGGCGATCACTACGTGCACGTCGTGGTGCGCGTCCCGACGTCCCTCACCGACGAACAGCGCGACCTCCTCGAACAACTGGCCACCCTGCACGGCGACACCGTGCCGCAGGAAAAGGGCGTCTTCGAGAAGGTGAAGGACTTCTTCTCGAATTAGTCCTCCCTTCCCCCTCTCCCCCCTGGGGAGAGGGCCGGGGTGAGGGGTCGTTCGCGCTCGAAGCTTCACCCCTCACCCTAACCCTCTCCCCAGGGGGGAGAGGGGACATAGAATGCGACCGCAGATGGCTGATCCGTTTTCCCGTTACCGCCCCCACCCGTGGCACGGGCTCACCGCCGGCGACGACGCGCCGCGCGTGGTGAACGTCTTCGTCGAGATTACGCCGTTCGACCTGATCAAGTACGAGGTCGACAAGGCCAGCGGCTACCTGAAGGTCGACCGGCCGCAGCGGACGTCGTCGCAGCCGCCGGCGCTGTACGGGTTCGTGCCGCAGACGTATTGCGCGGAGCGGGTGACGCGGCTCTCGCCCGTGGCGGCGAAGGGGGACGGCGATCCGCTGGACATCTGCGTGCTGAGCGAGCGTCCGATCTCGAAGTCGGAGATCCTGGTGGCCGCGCGGGTGATCGGCGGGCTGCAGCTCATCGACCGCGGCGAGGCGGACGACAAGATCATCGCCGTGCTGCAGGGCGACTATGTCTGGGGCGAGGCGCAGGACATCGCCGACGTGCCGCCGGTGCTGGTCGAGCGGCTCGAGCATTACTTCTCGACGTACAAGCTCGTGCCGGGCGAAGGGCAGCGCATCCGCGTGGCCGGGACGTACGGCTACGACCACGCCGCGGCGGTGGTGCAGGCGGCGATGGAGGATTACCGCGCGCACTTTGGGTCAGGCGACGCGTGATCGACTACATCCTCGCGATTGCCTCGGAGGATGAAGAGCTGGTGCAGTCGCGGCTCTTCCTGACCGCGTCGACCGGCAGTACGACGCCGGTGGACGGCGTGATCCACGCCTACTTCGACACGCCGGAAGAGCGCGCCGCGGCGGTGGAGGTGCTGCACGACTTCGAGCTGCACGCCTTCGAGCGCGAGCGCGAGGACTGGCTGGCGAAGTACCAGCAGTCGCTCGAGCCGCTGCACATCGGCAAGCGCTTCGTGATCGTCCCCGATCCCGACATGGCGCCGCTGACGATCGTCGTCCCGCAGGAGCAGGCCTTCGGCACCGGCTCGCACGAGACGACGTCGCTCTGCATCGAGATCATGGAGACGCTCGACCTGCGCGGGAAGCGCGGACTGGACGTCGGCGCGGGGAGCGGGATCCTCGCGCTGGCAATGCATCGCCTCGGCGCGGCGAAGGCGATCGCGTTCGACAACGATCCCGACGCCTACGGCGCGCTGCGCGACAACCGCATCCGCAACGGCGTTCCCGACGCGGCCATGCCGCTCTTCATCGGCAGCGTCGAAGCGCTGCGCGGCGGCGCGTTCGACGTCATCACCATGAACATCATCCCCGAGGTCATCCTGCCGCTGCTCGCCCAGGTGGTGGCGCGCATGGCCGAAGACGCGCGGCTGATGCTCAGCGGCATCCTCGCGGTCAAGCGCGACGACGTCGTCGCCGCGGCACGCACGCACGGGCTCGCGCTGGCCGAGGAGCGGGAGAAGGGGGAGTGGTGGGCGGGCGTGTTTCAGCGCGGGCTGTCATCCTGAGCCCCGCAGAGGGCGAAGGATCTCCTGCGGACGGAGCGAGCACGGGGTTCCAGCAGGGGGTCCTTCGCCCTCTGCGGGGCTCAGGATGACAGGTGCTCAGGGGCGCGCCCGGTAGAGCTCCATCACCCACGCCGGCACGTCCGGCTGCATCGGCGCGGGCTTGCCGGCGTCGAGGGCCCAGCGGTGGATCCACGACAGGCCGCGGCGGCCGACGTAGGCGTCGCGGCGGGCGTAGACGGGGTCGCGCAGCGCCTCGTCGATCGAGACGGCGCGGTAGCCGCGGCGTTTCACCATGGCCACGAGCGCGTCGAGGTGATCGGCGTTGATCTGGTTGTCGTGCAGCAGCAGGACCTGCGGCGGCTCGTAGCCGAGGGTGTCGCGCGAGAACTGCTCGTAGAAGGCGAAGACCGAGTCCATGTAGCGGATGTAGTCCGCGGCGAGCTTCTGCTTCGTCGCCGCGTCCTTCGCGCGGGCGTAGGCGTCGGCGTAGATGTACTCGTCGTTGTCGATGGTCACGGGCGCGTTGACGTAGCCGCGCTTGCGGAGGAATTCCTCGAAGGCGCGCTTCTTCTGCAGCTCCGTGCCGCTGCGGAGGAACGGGTAGCGGAAGTAGCGGACCTTGCGCCCGAGCTGCTTCAGCGTGGCCTCGCCGGCGATGGTGTCGCGCTGGAACTCCTCCAGCGGCATGTTGTTGAAGTCGCGGTGCGAGGCGGTGTGGTTGCCGAGCTCCAGTCCCGCGTCGAGCCAGATCTTGTAGAGCGAGGCGAGCTGCTCGCGGCAGCCGCGCGACTCGACCACCAGGCCGAGGGCGGGGAGACGGTTGCGGACGATGGCGGAGACGAGCTTGCGATTCAGCGGCGCGAGGTTGCAGCGGTCTCCCGCGTGCTGCACGCCGGGGATGTCGTCGAAGGTGAAGGCGACGCGGCGTTGCGCCGCGCCGGCAGAAAACGCGAACAGCAGGACGGCGAGCAGCGCCCGCGCGATCATCCGCGGCCGGCCGGGTAGTCGCGGCGCGCGGGGCCGGTGAAGATCTGCCGCGGGCGGGCGATCTTCTGGTCGGGATCGCCGAGCATCTCCTGCCACTGCGCCAGCCAGCCGGAGACGCGCGGGATGGCGAACAGCACCGTGAACATCGACGTCGGGAAGCGCATGGCCTGGTAGATGAGGCCCGAGTAGAAGTCGACGTTCGGGTAGAGCTTGCGCTTCACGAAGTAGTCGTCCTCGAGGGCGATGCGCTCCAGCTCCAGGGCGATGTCGAGCAACGGGTTGCGTCCCGTGACCTCGAACACCTCGTCGGCGACCTGCTTGATGATCTTCGCGCGCGGGTCGTAGTTCTTGTAGACGCGGTGGCCGAAGCCCATCAGGCGGCCCCCCTCGCCGCTCTTGACGCGCCTGATGAAGTCGGGGACGTTGTCGACGCTGCCGATCTCGTTGAGCATCTGCAGCACGGCCTCGTTCGCGCCGCCGTGCAGCGGCCCGTAGAGCGCGGCCGCTGCCGCCGCCACGGAGGAGTAGGGATCGACGTGCGAGCTGCCGACCGCGCGCATGGCGTTCGTCGAGCAGTTCTGCTCGTGGTCGGCGTGCAGGATGAACAGGACGTCCAGGGCACGCTCGAGCACGGGGTTCGGCGTGTACTTGGTCTCCGTCATCCTGTACATCATGTTCAGGAAGTTGCCGGTGTACGAGAGGTCGTTGTCCGGGTAGGCGTAGGGCATCCCCACCGTCGCGCGGTAATTGAACGCGGCGATGGTGATGATCTTGGCGATGATCCGCTCGATCTGCTTGCAGCGCACGCTCTCGTCGAAGACGTCCTTGGCTTCGGGATAGAAGGTCCCCAGCGCGGCCATGGACGAGATCAGGCGCCCCATCGGATGGGCGTTGTAGCGGAACGAGTCGATGAGGTGGCGGAAGTTCTCGTTGAGGATGGTGTGGTGGGTGATGGTGTGCTGCCACTGCTTCAACTGCTCCGCGTCGGGGAGCTCGCCGTTGAGGAGGAGGTACGCCACTTCGAGGTAGGTGCTCTTCTCCGCGAGCTGTTCGATGGGGTAGCCGCGGTATTCGAGGATGCCTTTGTCGCCGTCGATGAAGGTGATCGCGCTGCGGCACGAGGCCGTGTTCATGAACGCGGGGTCGTAGGTCATCAGGCCGAAGTCGTCATCACCCGTTTTGATCTTGCGCAGGTCGAGGGCCTTGATGGTGCCGTCGCTGATGGGAACTTCGATGGTTTGTCCGGTGCGGTTATCCGTGATGCTGAGGGTATCGGCCACGACAGAAGGCTCCTCTCGAATTCGGACGCGTAATCTACTACAAGTCCCCGAAGCGGGAGGCGATGACGGACACCGCGGCAATGGCCGCGGTTTCTGCACGCAGCCGGCGCGGGCCGAGGCGCTCGAACGCGACTCCGCGATCGCGCGCATGGCGCAGTTCTTCCTCGCTCCAGCCGCCTTCGGGGCCGATGAGGAGCGTGAGGTCGGTTGGCTGTTGGCGGTTGGCGGTTGGCGGGGCAGCGTCGGCGTCGAAGAGGAGCTTCGGGCCGGGTCTGGCGATCGCGTCTTCGAAGGTGGTTGGGGGCTCGATTTTCGGGACCACGGCGCGTCCGCACTGCTTCACGGCTTCGAAGACGATCTTGTTCCAGCGGTCGGTCTT
>DASPMO010000024.1:0-72814 GCA_035627015.1 Thermoanaerobaculia bacterium
TGCGACCGCCGCGGAAACGTCGCCGCGCAACTGCAGGGGCTCGAAGCCACGCGCAAGGAAGTCGCCGCCCCGCGGCCGGTAGTGGCCGCGGCGCCGCTGCCCGCGCCCGCGCCGGCCGAGCGGAAGAAGCCGGCCATCTCGCTGGCGGCACCCGGCGCCGCTGTCGGCACGGCCGCGGCCCGGCCGCGGCCGTCCATCACGCTGGCCGCGCCTGCGGCTCCGGCCGTGTCCTCCGTGCAGTTGCACGACGAGGGCAACGGCGTCTTCGCCGTCGACCTCGCGCATGCCGGCGACGTGCGCCAGGCGCTGGAGCGCGCGCGGCAGGAGTCGTCGCTGAAAGTCCTGCTGCTGCACGGCCTCGAGCGCGGCTGCGACCCGGCGCTCTACCAGCCGCTCGTCTCCTTCCCGTACCCGACCGTGGCCGTCCTCGAGCGCGATGCCGCCGGCACCGGCTTCCTGGCCGCCGCGCTGTGCGACTTCATGGTCTGCAGCGAGGAGGCGTCGTACGCCTTCGCCCATCCCACCCCGGCCGTGGCGCGCCTCTTCACCGAGCGGTTCGGCGCCGCGCTCGCGCAGCGCTTCCTCGCGGGCGGCGCCGCCATGACCGGCCGTGAGCTCCGGGAGCAGGGGTGCGCCTGTCCCTGTGCGCCGCGCCACGAGGTCCGGGCTCAGGCCCGCGCGATCGCGTCCACGCTGGCCACCAAGTCACGGGACGCGATTCGTATTTTGAAGGGACACCTCGCGCGGCACATCGCCGCGCTGGCGGGCGAGCTGGCCGTCCCCGAGGCCGCGGCACAGGCCGCGGGCCCCGTCGAGGTGATTCGCTTCCGCGATGCCGCGGAGCTCATCGCCCGGCTGCAGCAGCCGGCGGATGCCGGCGCGCTCGTCCTCGCCGGCGACGACTGGACGTTTGCCGATGATGCGGTCGCGGAGCTCCAGCGCCTCCTGCTCGATTCCGAGGTGCCGGTCGTCGCCGCGCTCGCGGGCGACGTGAAAGGAAACGGCTGGCTCGCCGCGCAGCTCTGCGACGCCGCCGTGTACGACCGCAACGGCGTCTACTCGGCCGCCGGCATCGGTCCGCTGCAGACGGCCGCCGCGGCCTTCCTGCATCGCTTCGGCAGCGCCGCCGCGGGCGAGCTCCTGCTGACCGGCGCCGAGTCGTCGGGCGCCGCCCTGCTGCGGCGCCTCGGCACGCTCACCGTTGCCGATTGCGACGACGTCGTCGCCGCCGCGACCCGCGCCGCGGAGTCGTGGGCCAGGCTGCCGCGTGCCACCGTCGCCGCCTGGAAGCAGCAGCTCCGCGACGCGATCCGCAACATGCCCGCACCGCTGCACGACGGCGAGCTCCCCGAGCTCCCGCCGGACGTGCCCACGAAGATCGCGCTCCGCTCCACCGCGGTCACGGCCACGGCCCATCCCGAGGGGATCCTCGTCGTGGCGATGGAGGACCGCGAGGCGAAGAACATGTTCTCCGACGCCTTCGTCGAGGGGGTGGCCGAGGCCTTCGCCCACGCGGCGCGGACCCCGGCGTACAAGGTGGTCGTCCTGACCGGCTTCGACAGCTACTTCGCCTCCGGCGGCACGAAGGAAGGGCTGGTCGCCATCCAGCAGGGGAAAGTGAAGTTCACCGACGTCGACGTCCACCAGATGGCGCTCGACTGCCGGCTGCCGGTCGTGGCCGCGATGCAGGGCCACGGCATCGGCGCCGGCTGGTGCCTGGGCCTGTTCGCCGACGTCGTGCTGCTGAGCGAGGAGAGCCGCTACGTCAGCCCGTACATGGAGTACGGCTTCACGCCGGGCGCCGGCGCGACGTTCATCCTGGCGGACCGCATCGGCCAGGACCTGGCGCGCGAGAGCCTGCTCACCGCGCGGCAGCTCGCCGGCAGCGAGCTGAAAGCGCGCGGACTGCGGCTCCCGATCCTGCCGCGTGCCGAGGTCGTGGAGGCGGCGATGGAGATCGCGCGGCAGATCGCGCGCGGGCCGCGCGGCCGCCTGCTCGCGCTCAAGCAACTGCTGGCCGCGCACGTGCGCCGGGAACTGCCCGAGACCTACCGCCGCGAGCTGGCCATGCACGAGCAGACCTTCGTCGGCCAGTCCGACACCCTGGCGCAGATCCAGAGCAAGTTCGCCCCGGAGCTCGAGAAGCCGCAGGTCGCGGCCCCCGTCGCCGAGGCAGCCGGCCACGGCGACGTCCTGCGCGCCGTGACGGTGTCGCTGCGGGCCCTGCTCGCCAGGGAGCTCCATCTGCGCGAGAGCGACGTCGAGGACGACGCGGAGTTCGTCTCCCTCGGCCTCGACTCCATCAGCGCCGTCACGTTCGTGCGCGCCATCAACGAGCGCTACAAGACCTCCATCGAGGCCACGAAGATCTACCGCTTCCCGACGCTGGCGCAGCTCGCCGCGTTCGTGAAGGAGGAAGCGGAGCGGCACGGCACGCTTCCGGCCGTCGCCGTGGCCGCGCCGCCGCCCGTGGTCGCCGACGTCCCGGCCCAGCCGAAGATCGCCATCAAGCCGGGCGCCAGCCGGCTCACCTCCGGCCGCCGCGTGCGCCGCACCGAAAAGCCGGCCGCGGCCCCCGCCCCCGAGCCCGCGCAGGCGCGGGAGGCCATCGCCGTCGTCGGCATGTCCGGCCGCTTCCCGCAGGCGCGGAACCTCGACGAGTACTGGCGCAACCTCGAGGCGGGGCGGAACAGCATCACCGAGGTCCCGCCCGACCGCTGGGACGTGCGGCAGTACGACCGCGCGCGCTGGCTGGGCGTGCTCGACGACGTCGACCGCTTCGACCCGCTCTTCTTCCGCATCGCGCCGCAGGAAGCGGAGTACATGGACCCGCAGCACCGCCTCTTCCTGCAGGAGAGCTACCGCGCCTTCGAGGACGCGGGCTACGCCGGCCGCGACCTGAGCGACAAGAAGTGCGGCGTCTACCTCGGCATGTCGATCAACGACTACGCCATGCTGCTGCTCAAGCGCGGCATCCGCACCACGCCCGTCACCGCCAACAGCTTCGCCGTCGCCGCGGCGCGCATCGCCTACTACCTCAACCTGAAGGGGCCGGCCATCACCGTCGACACGGCCTGCTCGTCGTCGCTGGTGGCCATCCACCTGGCCTGCCAGTCGCTGCTCAGCGGCGAGACCGACATGGCCCTGGCCGGCGGCGTCACGCTCTGGCTCACGCCGGAGTCGCACCTGTCGATGAGCGAGGCCGGCATGCTCTCCGCCGACGGGCAGTGCAAGGCCTTCGACGACTCGGCCGACGGCATCGTGGTCAGCGAAGGGGTGGGCGCGCTCGTGCTCAAGCGGCTGAAGGACGCCGAGGCCGACGGCGACGTCATTCACGGCGTCATCCTCGGCTCCGGCATCAACCAGGACGGCCGCACGAACGGCATCACCGCGCCGAGCGTGAACAGCCAGATCGAGCTGGAGCGCTCCATCTACGCGAAGTTCGGCATCGACCCCGCCACCATCAGCTACGTCGAGGCGCACGGCACCGGCACGAAGCTCGGCGACCCGATCGAGCTCGAGGCGCTGGCCGCCGCGTTCCGCGAGAAGACCGACAGGAAGAACTACTGCGCCATCGGCTCGGTCAAGAGCAACATCGGCCACACCGCCTCGGCGGCCGGCGTGGCCAGCGTGCTCAAGGTGCTGCTGTCGCTGCGCCACCGCACGCTCGTGCCGACGCTGCACGTGACGAAAGAAAACTCGCACTTCGACTTCGCCAGCTCGCCGTTCTACGTCTGCCGCGAGAAGCAGGCGTGGGAGCCGGTGGGCGGCGCGCGCCGCCGCGCCGCGGTCAGCTCGTTCGGCTACAGCGGCACGAACTCGCATCTCGTGCTCGAGGAGTACGTCCCCTCCGCCGATGGCCAGACGGCGGCAAACGGCCCGGTCATCGTGCCGCTGTCGGCGCGCACCGCGGAGCAACTGCAGCAGAAGGCGCGCGAGCTCGCCGAGCGCCTGCGCGGCACGCCGGACCTCGACCTGCAGTCGGTCGCCTACACGCTGCAGGTCGGCCGCGACGCCATGGACGAGCGCGCGGCGTTCCTGGCCGGCTCGGTCGAGGAGCTGGCCGGGAAACTCACCGCGTTCGCGGAAGGAGGGAAAGGCATCGAGCACGCGTGGCAGGGACGCGTCGAGGCGGCGGGCGACAGCATGGCGCTCATCGGCCGCGACGACGACATCCAGGAAGCGGTCGACAAGTGGATCGCCCGCGGCAAGCTGGCGAAGCTGGCCGAGCTCTGGAGCCGCGGCCTCAACTTCGACTGGCAGAAGCTCTGGGGCGCGGCCCGGCCGCGGCGCGCCAGCCTGCCCACGTATCCCTTCGCCAGGGATCGTTACTGGATTGACAAAGTCACGGCGAGCGCTCCCCCCGCGGAGAACCCGTTCGCGAACATCGTCGGGATGGATTCGCTCAGTTCGGATTCGATTGAAGAGATCCTCGGCAGGATCGACGGCGGCGCCCTGGAGACCGAGCGCGCCGTGCGCCTGCTGCGGATGCTGGTCTGACGGCTCTTGCACCAATTCCAACGCCCGGATTCAAAGGAACGTGCCATGGTCGATTTCGTCGAATATGTCGTCGGTGAACTGAAGAGTAAGCGCCTGTCGAAGGACGACGCGGCTTCGCTCGTCCGGCAGTTCGCGCGCCGCACGCAGGGCGGCCCGAAGGCGGAGGCCCTCCACCCGCTCCTGCACGCCAACACCTCCGATCTGAGCGAGCAGCGCTTCCGCTCGACCTTCGCGGGAGACGAGTTCTTCCTCGTCGACCATCAGGTCCAGGCCGCCGACGGCGTGAGCCACAAGGTGCTGCCCGGGATGGCCTACCTGGAGATGGCCCGCGCGGCCATCGAGCACGCGCTGCCGGAGCGTCCGGAAGGGGCGGTGATCGAGCTGCGCGACGTGGTCTGGGCGCAGCCGATCGTCGTCGGGCAGCCGCGGGAGATCGGCGTCGCGCTCATTCCGGCCGAGGGGGAAGACGTCGACTTCGAGATCTACAGCGAAGACAGCGGCCAGGAGGTCGTGCACTGCCAGGGCCGCGCGCGCGTGGTCACCGTTCCGGCGCCGGAGAAGGTCCACGTCGACATGCTGCTCGCGCGGGCCGATCGCGGCCAGATGGATCCGGCCGGCCTGTATGCCGCGTTCTCGCGCCTCGGCCTGTTCTACGGTCCGACCTTCCAGGGGTTGACCGAGATCCGCCGCGGCCACGATGAAGTGGTGGCGAAGATCCGGCTGCCGCAGCCGGCCGAGGAGACGTCCGACGGCTTCGTGCTCCACCCGAGTCTCATGGACAGCGCGCTGCAGGCCTCGGCCGCGCTGATGTCCGAGCTGGTCGACGAGGCGCGGCTGCCGTTCATGATGGAGTCGCTGCGCGTCTTCGCGCCGTGGACGCGCGACCTCGTGGCCTGGGTGCGCTACTCCCCCGGCAGCAAGGCCGGCGACACCGTGATCGAGCTCGATTACGACCTGTGCGACGAGCAGGGGAACGTCTGCGTGCAGCTGCGCGGCGTCTACGCGCGGGCCACCTCCACCAGCCAGGTGCTCGCCTCGGTCAGCGAGCCGGCGCAGCGCCGTGCGATCGAAGAGGCGCCCGAGGCGCCGGCGCCGGCACCGGCGGCGACGGAGCTCGACTCCGCCACGCTCGCCGAGAAGACCCAGGACTTCCTGCGCCGGCAGTTCTCCGTCGTGCTGAAAGTGCCGGCCGGCGAGATCGCGCCGCAGGCGCCGCTGGAGAACTACGGCATCGACTCCATCCTGGCGATGAAGCTGACCGAGGAGCTGGAGAAGACCTTCGGCACCCTGTCGAAGACGCTCTTCTTCGAATACCAGACCGTCCGCGACCTGGCCGAGCACTTCCTCACCGACCACGCGGAGAAACTGCAGGAGCTCTTCGCGCAGGCGCCCGCCCGTCCGGCACCCGAGGCGAAGCCGGTCACGCCGGAAGTGCTGCCGCCGGCCGCGCCGAAGCGGAGCGCGCGCCGGCGCGGCGGCCGTGCCCGCGGCGCGGCTCCCGCCCCGAAGACGCAGGGCGAGCCGATCGCCATCGTCGGCCTGAGCGGACGCTATCCCGAGGCCGTCGACCTCGAGGCCTACTGGCGCAACCTCCGCGACGGCAAGGACTGCATCGTCGAAGTCCCGAAAGAGCGCTGGGACTGGCGCGAGTACTACAGCGAGGACCGCACGAAAGGCGGCCGTCACTACAGCAAGTGGGGCGGCTTCATCACCGGCGTCGAGGAGTTCGATCCTCTCTTCTTCAACATCTCGCCGCTCGAGGCCGAGATCATGGACCCGCAGGAGCGCCTCTTCCTGCAGCACGTCTGGATGGCGCTGGAAGACGCGGGCTACACGCGGGCCGCCCTGCAGGTGCCGCACGAGCAGGATCTGGCCGGCCAGGTCGGCGTCTACGTCGGCGTGATGTACAGCGAGTACCAGCTCGTCGGCGCCGAAGCCAGCGTGCGCGGGAACCGCGTCGGCATCCCCGGCAGCATCGCCACCATCGCCAACAGGGTGTCGTACGTCCTCGACCTGCACGGGCCGAGCATGACCCTCGACACCATGTGCTCGTCGTCGCTGTCGGCCATCCACCTGGCCTGCCAGGACCTGCGGCAGGGACGCACCAGCATGGCCATCGCCGGCGGCGTGAACGTCACCATCCATCCGAACAAGTACCTGGCCCTGAGCGGCGGCCAGTTCATCTCCAGCGACGGGCACTGCCAGAGCTTCGGCGAAGGGGGCGACGGCTACATCCCCGGCGAAGGGGTGGGCGTGGTCGTGCTCAAGCGGCTCTCGGAAGCGGAGCGCGACGGCGATCGCATCTACGGCATCATCCGCGGCAGCGCCCTCAATCACGGCGGCAAGACCAACGGCTACACCGTGCCCAATCCGCAGGCGCAGGCCGGCGTGATCGGCCGCGCGCTCCGCGAGTCGGGCACCGACGCGCGGCACATCAGCTACCTCGAGGCCCACGGCACCGGCACGAAGCTCGGCGACCCGATCGAAATCGCCGCGCTGAGCAAGGCCTTCGGGCGGTTCACGGACGACACCGGCTTCTGCCGCATCGGCTCCGCCAAATCCAATATCGGCCACTGCGAGTCCGCCGCCGGCATCGCCGGCCTGACCAAGGTCCTGCTGCAGATGCAGCACCGGCAGATCGTGCCGTCGCTGCACTCGGCGAAGCTGAACCCGCACATCGACTTCGACTCCACGCCGTTCGTCGTCAACCAGACGCTGCGCCCGTGGGAGCCGCCGGTCGTCGACGGCAGGACGCTGCCGCGCATCGCCGGCATCTCCTCGTTCGGCGCGGGCGGCTCGAACGCGCACATGGTTATCGAGGAGTACCCGGCGCCGGCGCCGCGGGCGTTCGAAGGGCCGTTCGCGATCGTGCTCTCCGCGCGCACGCCCGAGCAGCTGCGGCAGAAGGCGGCCGACCTGCTCGCGTTCGTGCGCGAGCGCGCCGCGACCCTCGACCTCCCCTCGGTGGCCTGGACGCTCCAGGCCGGCCGCGAGCCGATGGAGGAGCGCCTCGCCTTCGTCGTCGCCTCGACGGAGCAGCTCCTCCAGAAGCTCCAGGCTTACGTGAACGGGAACCTCGACGATGCCTACTTCGGCCAGGTGAAGCGCGGCAAGGACGCGCTCTCGCTCTTCGCCGGCGACGCCGACCTGCAGCAGACGGTCGAAAAGTGGATCGCCGCGAAGAAGCTCCCGAAGCTGCTCGACCTCTGGGTCAAGGGGCTGGAGCTCGACTGGAGCCGGCTGTGGGGCGAGACGAGGCCGCTGCGTACGAGCCTGCCCACCTATCCGTTCGCGAAAGAGCGCTACTGGATCGACGTGCCGCGGACGCAGCCGGCCCTCGGCGCGGCGGCCGCGGTGCTGCATCCGCTGCTGCACGCCAACACCTCCGACCTGAGCGAGCAGCGCTACCGCTCCACCTTCACCGGCGACGAGTTCTTCCTCACCGACCATCGCGTGAACGGCGGCAAGGTGCTGCCCGGCGTCGCGTACCTCGAGATGACGCGCGCGGCCATCGAGCAGGCGGTGCCGGAGCGTCCGGAGGGGACGGTGCTGGAGCTGCGCGACCTCGTCTGGGCGCAGCCCGCCGCCGTCGACTCCGCGAAGGAGCTGCACCTCGCCCTCTGGCCCGCCGGCGAGTCGCAGCTCGATTACGAGATCTACAGCCAGGACGGCGACGAGGACGCCGTCCACTGCCAGGGGCGGGCGCTCTGGAGCCGCCAGTCCGCACCGGCCGCGCTCGACCTGCCGCGGCTCGCGCGGCGGCTCGACCGCGGCACGCTCGAGCCGCGCGACCTGTACGCCGCCTGCGAGCGCATGGGCCTCGGCTACGGCCCGTCGTTCCAGGGCGTCACCGCCGTCCGCCGCGGCAACGGGGAGGTGCTCGCCTGGCTGCAGTTGCCGAAGGGCATCGAGAGCACGTCCGCGGACTACGTCCTCCATCCCGCGCTGATGGACAGCGCGCTGCAGGCGGCGGCCGGGTTGCTCGACGACCTGTCGGCGCCCGAGCCGCGGCTGCCGTTCGCGCTCGACGCACTGCGCATCCACGGCCCGTGCAGCGAGTCGATGGTGGCGTGGGTGCGCTACGCGCCCGGCAGCCGCGCCGGCGACGCCGTGGTGAAGCTCGACGTCGACCTCTGCGACGCGGACGGCAACGTCCGCGTGGAGCTGCGCGGCTTCGCCACCCGCGCCCGCATCGCCGAGGTGCGGCAGCAGCCGGCGGCGGCGCCGCCGCCGCGGAAGCACGCCGACACCCTGCTGGCGACGCCGGTCTGGCTCCCGACGGCCGAGACGTACGCGGCCAACGAGTACGCCGAGCACCACGTGATCGTCTGCGAGATGGCGCTGATCGACGGCGACGCCATGCGCGCGCACCTGCCGCAGAGCCGGTTCCTCGCCCTGCAGGCCGACCCGGAGAAGAACATCGCCGAGCGCTACACCGAGTACGCGCTGGCCTGCTTCGAGCGCATCCAGTCCATCCTCCAGTCGAAGCCGCAGGGGAACGTGCTGGTGCAGGTGGTCGTCCCGCACCTCGAGGAGCAGGCCGTGCTCGAGGGGCTGGCGGCGATGCTGAAGACCGCGGCGCTCGAGAATCCGAAAGTGGCCGGCCAGCTCCTGCTGGTCTCGCCGTCACTCACGGCGGACGTCGTGGCGCGGCATCTCGAGGCGGAGAAGGCGGCCGTGCTCGACCCGGTGGTGCGTTACGACGAGGAGGTCCGCGCGCTCCGGCAGTGGCAGCCGCTGCCGCCGAATGCCGAGGAGCCGCCGCTCGCGTTCAGGGACGGCGGCGTCTACCTGATCACCGGCGGCGTGGGCGGCCTCGGCCTCATCTTCGCGAACGAGATCCTCACGCGGACGCGCGACGCGCGCATCGTCCTGACCGGCCGCGCGCCGCTCACCGCGGAGAAGCAGGCCGCGGTCGACGCGCTGCCGGGCCGCGTGAGCTACCGCCAGCTCGACCTCGGCAATGCCGATGAGGTGGCGCGCCTCGTGGCCGGCATCCGGCAGGAGCACGGGCGCCTCGACGGCATCCTGCACAGCGCCGGCATGATCGCCGACAGTCTCATCGTGCGGAAGAGCGCCGCGCGGTTCGCGGAGGTGCTCGCGCCGAAAGTCGCGGGCGTGCTCCACCTCGACCAGGCCACGCGCGACGTGCCGCTCGATTTCTTCGCGCTCTTCTCCTCGGTCGCCGGCGCCCTCGGCAATCCCGGCCAGGCCGACTACGCCACCGCCAATGCCTTCATGGACCGCTTCGCGGCCTGGCGCAACCGGCAGGTGCTGGCGCGGCAGCGGCACGGCCGCACGCGCTCCATCAACTGGCCGCTGTGGCAGGCCGGCGGGATGAACGTCGACGCGGCGGCGCGCGAGCTGCTGCAGCAGACCGCCGGCATGCAGCCGATGGAGACCGCCACCGGCCTGCGCGCCTTCCACCGCATCCTGCTGCTGCCGTACGACCAGATGGTGGTGATGGAGGGCGACCTCCCCCGCATGCGGCGCGTGCTGCTCGGCGAGAGCGCGCCGGAGCCCGAGCCGCAGCCCGAGCCGCAGCCGCGGCCCGTCATCGCCGGGATCGACTCCGACAGCCTCGTCGCGAAGACGCAGACCTGGCTGCGCAACCAGCTCGCCGAGGTCATGAAGCTGGCGCCGCAGAAAGTCGACCCGCACGCGCCGCTCGAGGAGTACGGGATCGACTCCATCCTGGCGATGAAGCTGACCAGCCGGCTGGAGCAGACCTTCGGCGCGCTGTCGAAGACGCTCTTCTACGAGTACCAGACCATCGCCGCGCTGGCCGGCTTCTTCGCCAAGGAGCACCCCGCGGTCATGCGCGGACTCCTCGGCCTCGCGCAGGCGCAGGAGGCGCCGCGCGTCGAGCCCGCGCCGGCGGCACCGCGCGTGCCGGTGCGGCGGAAGAAGAACCGCTTCGCCGCCGCGGCCAAGGCCGAGGACCCGGCCCGGCACGACATCGCCATCATCGGCCTGGCCGGCCGCTATCCGCAGGCCGAGGACCTCGACCAGTTCTGGCGGAACCTGCAGGCCGGCCGCGACTGCATCACCGAGATCCCCGAGGAGCGCTGGGACCATGGGCGCTGGTTCGATCCCGATCCCGGCAAAGGGGGGAAGAGCTACAGCAAGTGGGGCGGGTTCCTCTCCGACGTCGACAAGTTCGACCCGCTCTTCTTCAACATCTCGCCGAAAGAGGCCGCGCTCATCGACCCGCAGGAGCGGCTGTTCCTCGAGACCGCCTGGCAGACCATCGAGGACGCCGGCTACACCAAGGCGCAGCTCGCCGGCCGCGGCGTCGGCGTCTATGTGGGCGTCATGTGGGGACAGTACGAGCTGTTCGGCGCCGAGTCGCTGCTCGGCGGCGGCACCGCGGTCCCGAGCTCGTCGCACGCGTCCATTGCCAACAGAGTCTCCTACTTCTTCGACTTCCACGGGCCGAGCATCGCCATCGACACGATGTGCTCCTCGTCGCTCACGGCGATCCATCTGGCCTGTGAAGAGCTGCGCAAGGGGGAGCTCGACGCGGCCATCGCCGGCGGCGTCAATCTCTCGCTCCATCCCTACAAGTACCTCAGCCTGAGCCAGGGGCGGTTCGCCGCGAGCGACGGCCGCTGCCGCGCCTTCGGCGCCGGCGGCGACGGCTACGTGCCGGGCGAAGGCGTCGGCGCGGTGCTGCTCAAGCGCCTCGACAAGGCGGTCCGCGACGGCGACCGCATCTACGCCGTGATCCGCTCCAGCGCCGTCAACCACGGCGGCAAGACCAACGGCTACACCGTGCCGAATCCGAACGCGCAGGGCGAGCTGATTCTCGACGCGCTGCAGAAGGCGAAGCTCGACCCGGCCACGCTGAGCTACGTCGAGACGCACGGCACCGGCACGTCCCTCGGCGACCCGATCGAGATCACCGGCCTGGTGAAGGCGTTCGGCGACGGGGGCGGCCGGAAGCAGTCCGTCCCCATCGGCTCCGTGAAGTCGAACATCGGCCACCTCGAGTCGGCTGCCGGCATCGCCGCCCTGACCAAGGCGCTGCTGCAGCTCCGGCACAACCAGCTCGTCCCGTCGATCCACGCCGATCCGCCGAACCCCAACATCGACTTCGCCGGCACGCCGTTCTACGTGCAGACCGGGCTGGCGGAGTGGAAGCGCCCCGCCGCGCATCCGCGCCGCATCGGCGTGAGCTCCTTCGGCGCCGGCGGCTCGAACGCGCACCTGATCCTCGAGGAGTACGACGGCGCGCGCGAGGCCGCGAGCGTGCCGGGGACGCTGCCGTTCGTCCTCTCCGCGCGCGACGCGGAGGCGCTGCAGCGCTACGCCGAGCGCTTCGTCCGCTGGCTCGACGGCTCGCCGGACGTCTCCTTCGCCGACCTCGCCTATACGTCGCAGGTCGGCCGCACGCCGATGGACGCGCGGCTGGTGGTCGTCGCCTCGGGACTGGAGGATCTCCGCGACAAGCTGCATCGCTGGACCGGCGACCGCGCGGAATCCGAGCACGTCTTCCACGGTCACGCGCGCAAGGCCGACTTCAGCGCCGGCGCGCTGATCGCCGGGGCGGCCGGCAAGGCCTTCGTCGACAGTCTCCTGGCGGGCGGCGAGCTGGAGAAGCTTGCCCGCCTCTGGGTCCTCGGCGTCGACGTCGACTGGTCGCTGCTCTACCGCGGCGCCACGCCGCGCAAGGTCTCGATGCCGACGTATCCCTTCGCACGCGAGCGCTACTGGATCGAGCAGCCCGCGCTCCCCGCGCCGCCGCGCCTCATCGCCGCGCCGGAGCCGCGGACGCGCACGTACTGGGTGCCCGAATGGATTGCGCAGCCGCTCGGCGCTTCATCGCCGCGGCGCGGCACGACGCTGCTGCTCGATGCGCCGGAGGAGTGGGCGTCCGGCGGTTCGGTCGTGCGCGTGCAGTTCGGCGACGCATTCGCCGAGGCCGCGCCGAACGTCTTCACCGTCGACGCGCGGCGTGAAGAGCACTTCGCCGAGCTGGTCGCCCTCCTGGCCGGCCGCGGCCTGCTGCCCGAGGTCGTGCTGCACCGCGACGCGCAGCAGCTCGACCGCAATCTCGATCCTCTCTTCTTCCTCTGCCGCGCGCTGATGCAGCGCCAGGCCGCGGCGAAGATCGCCACGGTGGCGAGCTCGCCGCTCGGCATCGCGCTGGCCGGCTTCCTGAAGACGCTCGTGCTCGAGAACCCGCGGTTCCGCGCGAAGGTGATCGAGAGCGCCTCGGCCGCGCAGGTCCGCGACGAAGTCGCCGAGTCCGACTGGAGCGCGCAGGAGGTCCGCTACGCCGCGGACGGCAGCCGGCAAGTCCGCCGCCTCGTGCAGCGTCCCGAGCTCGCCAACGCCTCCGCCCCGCTGCCGCTGCGGCAGCACGGCGTCTACCTGATCACCGGCGGCCTGGGGCAGCTCGGCCTGCTCTTCGCCGAGTACCTCGCCAAGCAGCATCAGGCGAAGCTCGTCCTGGTCGGCCGCTCCGCGCCGAAGCGGGAGGCCGAAGAGACGCTCCGCCGGCTGCAGGAGCACGGCGCCGAAGTCCTCTGCCTGCGCGCCGACGTCGCCAAGCCGCGGGACGTGGCGCGCGTGGTGCGCGAGGCGAAGCAGCGCTTCTCGCGCCTGGACGGCGTCATCCACGCCGCCGGCGTGACCCGCGACGCCTTCCTCCTCCGCAAGACGAAAGAAGACCTCGACGCCGTCGTCGCGGCGAAGGTGCAGGGGGCGCTCAACCTCGACCGCGCCACCGGCAGCGAGCCGCTCGAGCTGTTCGTCCTCTTCTCCTCGGTGGCCGGCGCCCTCGGCAATCCCGGCCAGTGCGACTACGCGTACGCGAACCGCTTCCTCGACGCCTTCGCCGAGAGCCGCGCGCGCACGCGTCCGGGCCGCACGCTGTCCATCAGTTGGCCGCTGTGGGCCGAGGGTGGGATGACCCTCTCCGCCGACCAGATCGCGCTGCTGGAGAAGCAGACCGGCACCGCGCCGCTGCCGGCGGACGACGGCCTCCGCTACTGGGAAGACTTCCTCCGCTCCGATGCGGTGCAGGGCGTGGCACTGTACGGCACCCCGTCCCGCATCGCCGCGCAGCTCGCGCCGAAGGCCGCAACGACGGCGGTCCCGCGGCAGGCCCCGGCGCGGCGCGTCGACGACGCGGCGCTCGTGGCGGGGACGGAGACGTACCTCAAGGAGCTGATCGGCGCCGAGATCCAGCTCTCCCCCGACCGCATCGGCTCGACGGACCGCCTCGAGTCGTTCGGCATCGACTCGGTGATGATCAACCGGATCAACGCCACGCTCGAGAAAGACCTCGGCGCGCTGCCGAAGACGCTGCTGTACGAGCACGAGACCGTGCGCGAGCTGGCGGCGTATCTCGTCCGCGAGACGCGCGAGGCGCTCGCGTCGCGCCTCGGCGTCGCCGGCGAGCCGGCCGCCGTCGAAGTCGTGCGGGAAGACGAGCTTCCCGCGCCGCGGCCGCATGCCGCGGAGCAGGACGACGCCGTGGCCATCATCGGCCTGCACGGCTACTACCCGCGGTCGGCCAGCCTCGACGAGTACTGGGAGCACCTGCGGCAGGGCCGCGACCTGGTCGGCCTCGTGCCGCGCGAGCGCTGGGACGCCGAGGCGCTCTTCGATCCCGATCCCGCGGCCGCGCACGACGGCAGGATCTACTGCAAGTGGGGCGCGTTCCTCGACGACTACGACAAATTCGACCCGCGCTTCTTCAACATCCCCACCGAGGAGGCGAAGATCATCGACCCGCAGGAGCGCCTCTTCCTGCAGTCCGTCTGGTCCGCCATCGAGGACGCCGGCTACACCCGCGAGAGCCTGCGCCGGCGGCACGGCAAGGCCCGCAGCGCGGACGTCGGCGTGTTCGTCGGCGTCACCACCAACACCTATCACCTGCTGGCGTCGCACGAGGGGCCCAACGCGGTGCACCCCAGCGCCCTGCCGTGGTCGATCGCCAACCGCGTCTCCTACTTCTTCGACTTCAACGGGCCGAGCCTGCCGGTCGACACGGCCTGCTCCTCGTCGCTCGTGGCCATCCATCTCGCCGCCGAGAGCCTCAGGCGCGGCGAGTGCCAGGTGGCCGTCGCCGGCGGCGTGAACCTCTACCTGCATCCCGCCAAGTACCAGTCGCTCTGCCGCCGGCGGATGCTCTCGACCGGCGGGACGACGCCCAGCTACGGCGCGGGCGATGACGGCTTCGTGCCGGGCGAGGCGGTCGGCACGGTGGTGCTCAAGCCGCTGCGCCGCGCCGTCGCCGACGGCGACCGGATCTACGCCGTCATCCGCGGCAGCGCCTACGACCACAGCGGCCGCTCGAACGGCTACTCCGCGCCGAACCCGAATGCGCAGGCGAGCCTGATCCGCCGCACGCTGGAGCGCGCCGGCGTGCAGCCCGAGTCGATCGGCTACGTGGAAGGCCACGGCACCGGCACGCAGCTCGGCGACAGTCTGGAGATCGCCGCGCTGACGCAGGCCTTCGAGACGCGGCGCCGGCAGTTCTGTGCGATCGGCTCGGTGAAGGCGAACCTCGGCCACTCCGAGTCGGCGGCCGGCGTGGCCGGCCTGGCGAAGGTGCTCCTGCAACTGCAGCATCGGCAGCTCGCGCCGTCGATCCACGCCGAGACGGTCAATCCCAACATCGAATTCGAGGAGACGCCGTTCTACCTGCAGCGCGCCCTCACGGAGTGGGAGGCGCTGCCGGAGCAGCCGCGGCGCGCACTCATCAACTCCTTCGGCGCCGGCGGCGTGAACGCCTGCCTGCTGCTTGAAGAGTACATTGACGAGTACGTCGAGGAGCGCACCCGCACCGCGCCGGCCGCGGGGCCGTTCGTCTTCACGCTGTCGGCGAAGAACGAGGATCGCCTGCGCGAGTACGCCGACCGGCTGCTCGTGCATCTGCGCGGCGCGCGCGAGCTCGATCCGGCGAGCCTCTGCTACACGCTGCAGACCGGCCGCGAGGCGATGGAGGAGCGGCTGGCGCTGGTCGTCTCGACCGTTGACGAGCTCATCGAGCGCCTCGGCGAGTGGCGCGCGCGCGGCACGGCCTCCGGCCTCCATCGCGGCAGCGTCACGAAGCGCGCGAAGCGCACCGCGGCTTCCGTCGAGGACCGCACGCCCGGCGAGCTCGCGGCGGCCTGGGTGGCCGGCGAGGACGTCGACTGGACGCGGCTGTATCCGTCCGGCGCGCCGCGCCGCGTCGCCCTGCCGACCTATCCCTTCGCGCGCGAGCGCTACTGGATCGCCGACGGCCCGGCGCCGGAAACGCGGGCCGCGGCCGAGGCGCGGCTGCATCCGCTCGTCTCCTACAACTCCTCGACGCTGAAGGAAGTGCGCTTCAGCTCCTCGCTCTCCGACCGCGCGTTCTACGCCGTCGACCATCGCGTCAACGACGAGCGCATCTTCCCCGGCGCCGGCTTCCTGGAGATGGCCTGCGTCTCCGGCAACATCGCCGGCGAGCAGCGGGTGCACAAGATCAAGGATGTGGTCTGGAGCCACCCGCTGCGCTTCGGCAACGGCGAGGCGGCGCTGCGCACGCTCCTCCGGCACAACGGCGACCTGGCCGAGTACGTGATCGCCTCGCTCGACGAGGAAGGGGAGGAAGTGCCGCATTCCGAGGGCAGGCTCGTGTTCCGCAACGACCGCGCGGACGCGGAGCCGGCGGGCGAGCGCGTGCCGCTCGAGTCGCTGAAGGCGCAGAGCGTGCGCACCGAGGACGGCGCCGCGTTCTACGCGAAGTTCGGGAAGCTCGGGCTGCATTACGGTCCCGCGTTCCGCACCGTGCAGGAGCTGCACGCCGGCGGCTCGTTCGCGCTGGCGCGGCTGAAGGTCGCCGAGCACCTGGAGGGAGAGTTCGAGCAGTTCATCCTGCATCCCAGCCTGATCGACGGCGCGCTGCAGACCGCCGCCGGCCTGGTGGGAGGCCTGGACGACCTGGCCACGCCGTACCTGCCGTTCGCGCTGGACGAGATCGAGCTGGTGCAGCCGATGACGCGGAGCTGCTGGGCGCTGGCCGAGCTCGCGGACTCGTCCGGGCAGCAGCAGAAGTACGCGGGCGTGCGGAAGTTCAACATCCGCCTGCTGAGCGAGAGCGGGGAGGTGCTGGTCCGGCTGCAGAACCTCTTCGTCCGCGCGCTCCCGAAATCCGAGACGACACGTCCATCCGCGGCGGGCCGGCAGCCCGCCGAGAGACGAGTGATTACCGGCTGAGGAGGCTTGGAAGGAAGGTATGACTCTCGTAGGTATCGAATCGATGAACGCGTTCGTGGGCAACGCGTATCTCAACGTGGAAGATCTCGCGAAGCACCGCAGTCTCGACCCGGTGCGCTTCCGGAACCTGCTGATGAAGGAGAAGACCATTCCCCTTCCGTACGAGGATCCGATCACGTTCGGCGTCAACGCGGCCAAACCGCTGGTCGACGCGCTGACGCCGGAGGAGAAGGACCGCATCGAGATGGTCATCAGCTGTACCGAGTCGGCGTTCGACTTCGGCAAGTCGATGAGCACGTACTTTCACAAGCTCCTCGGCCTGAACCGCAACTGCCGGCTCTTCGAGGTCAAGAACGCCTGCTACTCCGGCGTGGCCGGGCTGCAGACCGCCGTCAACTTCGTGCTCTCGCAGACCTCGCCCGGCGCGAAGGTGCTGGTCATCGCCACCGACCTGACGCGCTTCATGACCGTGGAGGGAGGGGAGGGGCTGTCGGACGACTGGTCGTTCTTCGAGCCGAGCGCCGGCGCGGGCGCGGTGGCCATGCTGGTCAGCGACACGCCGCACGTCTTCCAGGTCGATCCCGGCGCCAGCGGCTACTACGGTTACGAGGTGATGGACACCTGCCGCCCCGTCCCCGACAGTGAGGCCGGCGATGCCGACCTGTCGCTGCTGTCGTACCTCGATTGCTGCGAGGGGGCCTTCCAGGAGTACAAGAAGCGCGTGGAGGGCGCCTGCTTCGCGAAGACGTTCGGCTACCTGGCCATGCACACGCCGTTCGGCGGCATGATCAAGGGGGCGCACCGCGACATGATGCGCAAGCAGGTCAAGGCCAGCCCGAAGGAGATCGAGGAGGATTTCGAGCGCCGGGTCGTGCCGGGCCTGACGTACTGCCAGCGCGTCGGCAACATCATGGGGGCGACGACGATGCTCTCGCTGCTGAGCACCATCGCCAACGGCGACTTCAGCACCCCGCAGCGCATCGGCTGCTTCTCCTACGGCTCGGGCTGCTGCTCGGAGTTCTTCAGCGGCGTGGTGACCCGGGAGGGGCAGGACCGCGTCAAGGCCCTCCGCCTGGACGACCACCTGGCCCGCCGCTGCCAGATCACGACGGACGAATACGACCAGCTCCTGGCCAGCAACCGCTCCGTCAAGTTCGGCACCCGCAACGTCAAGCTCGACCCCGACTTCATCCCCCGCGCCCGCCGCGCCCAGGGAAAGGAGACCCTCTTCCTCACCGAGATCCGCGAATTCCAGCGCCACTACGAGTGGGTAGCCTGATCTGGAGTGCGGCAGCGCCAGCTGCCGCGGGCGGGCGGGAGGCTGCGGCCTCCGCGATACGAAAGCGGCGGCTGATCGCCGCCGCACTCCAGACCAGAACCGTATTCAACAGCCACCCAGCGGCTTCAAACAGCGACCGCCGTTTCCGGCTGTTTCAGCGGCGACGGTCGCGGGACCGTTCAGGACGGCGCCGCGCGTGTCGAGCGCGATCCGTGGCAGGGCCAGTCCCAGCTCTTCTCGGCGCGGGCTACTCTGATCTGGAGTGCGGCAGCGCCAGCTGCCGCTCTCCATGCGGCAGCCGCAGCTGCCGCGGGCGGGCGGGAGGCTGGCGCCTCCCGCATTGAGAGCGGCAGCTGGCGCTGCCGCACTCCAGACCAGAACCGCTTTCAACAGCGACACAGTGGCAATCAACACCGACCCGGTGGCATTCAACAGCCACCCGGTGGCATTCAACAGCCACTCGGTGGCATTCAACAGCGACCCAGTGGCATTAGACTGCGACACCAGGAGGGGCAGGACCCGCGGCAAGGCCCTCCGCCTGACGACCCCCTGGCCCGCCGCTGCCAGATCACGACGGACGAATACGACCAGCTCCTGGCCAGCAACCGTCTCCGTCAAGTTCGGCACCCGCAACGTCAAGCTCGGCCCCGACTTCATCCCCCGCGCCCAGGGAAAGGAGCCCCTCTTCCTCACCGAAATCCGCGAGTTCCAGCGGCACTACGAGTGGGTGGCGTGGGGCTCCCCAGTCCGCGTACGAAAGGCCTGCCGGGAGGCGGGCCGTTTTGTTTTGGGTCCCAATGCCAATGTGACCCGCGATCACATTTGAATGACCGCGGGTCAGATGAAAGCGATGGCGACCACATCAGGGGCGTCGTCGCCATACGCTGCCAAAGCGAGCTTGTATATTGCCGTTGTGTCACTGAACTGGTCGAAGTTGCGGACGTGGGATGGCTCGCAGAACAAAGCCTTTGAAGAGCTTTGCTGCCAGCTTGCGCATGCGGGATGGCAGACAAAGTTCTTCTCGTCGCTCGGCAGTACACAGTGGGAGCAGATCGACAAATCGGTAAAGACGGCATTGGGCAAGCATCCCCGTCTCACACGCTACGTCGCCTGCCTGCCGTTCGACCGCGCCGATCCGCGGATCGTCAAGAAGGGCAAACCGCAGAAGTCGGCGATGTCCGAATGGAACGAACATGTGAAGACGTGGAGCACATGGGCGGCGGAACGCAACATGGCTGTCACCTTCGACTATTGGGGCGACCATGAGATTGCCGAACGGCTCGCGCTCGAGGTGCACCAAGGCCGTCACTACTTCTGGTTCCACGAAGAGCACTTCGGCCCAGCGTGGTTCCAGCAGCGTTTTGAAGAGGCACGAGGAAATATCGACGAGCGCTACACGCCTGAGCTCAACGTCGATCTTCCGGTCGCCCGTTTGTTTGAAGGGTTGGGGCGCAGCGCTGAATGAAGGAGAAGACCGCACGCGAGGTCGAGCATCCTGAGGCCCGGCAGGTGGGGGAGAACCTTGAGCAGCGTGTCCCGGGTGGAGTTGGCCCCGCGTGTCGATTTCAAATTGACCGCGATCACTTTTAAATACCTTCAGGTCACTTTTAAATGCTCGCGGAGCACTTGATTCTCGCCTGGAGGACAGTGAATCTGCTCGCGGAGCATTTGATTCTCGCCTGGAGGACAGTGCATGACCTCCGCGGTCATTTTTAAAATGACCGCGGAGCACTTAAAAGTGATCGCGGAGCACTTAAAAGTGATCGCCGGTCACTTTTGACCCTCCCGCCGTCAATTTCCTTCCCATCCCGGTCCACTGAATGCCGCACGCTCTCCCTGATACGCCACACGCAGCTCGCTCATGGTTCCTTCCAAACGCAAAAGGCCCGCTCCTGGGGGGAGCGGGCCTTGTGGAGACAGCGTGAGCTGGCGCTCGCGCAGTCCAGACGCATATGACGTTCCGAGCGATCGGCGCGCGTCAGTGGCCGTTCACGATCACGTTGTCAACGACGAGGAACACGTCGTAGATCTTCGCATTGCGATCCTTGCCTTTCTCATCTTGCAGGACCGCCTTGCCGCGGTAACGGAAGACGTTTCCGTGCTCGTCGGTGTGTTTGAAGGTGACGAAATGAAGACCGATCGTCTTCACCCCGGCGTCCCGAACCGTGATCAGTTCACTCGGCGCCGAGACGCCATCGTGGTTGCCGTCACGCCACAGGAGCAGAGTCGGCCACACCTGGTCGCGGGCGTCCAGCTCGCCGTCGCCATTCCCACCCAGACCGACTGTATCGAATTCCGCGAGCGCAATGAAGCCATGCGCTGCTTTCGATCCGTCGTCGAGCGGGGTCGAATTGCCGAACAATTCGCGGCCGTCGGCAATACGGCCGTCTCCGTCGCGGTCCCGGCAGAGGAAGGCATCGTCGTCGCCTGCCACGGTCCACGCGACCCGGTCCGGCCGGCCGTTCGCATTCAGGTCGAACAAAACCCCGTCTGCCGTGCCGGTAAGGGCGAATCCGTCATCGTTCAAGTCGAAGAGAATCGGTGAGTCTCCACCGGGCGGGCAAAACCAGGAGTAGCCGGTGGATTCACATCGCGGAATGCAGGACGCCTGGCACATTGCCTGGTCGTCCATGTCATCGTCCATGTCCTCGGCCGGCGTATACCAGGTGTCCTCGACTACTGCGCACTGATCGCTGCTGACGTACGACGGATTGTTCCCCATGATCGTGCCATTGCATGCCGAATCCCCGTATACGTCCCCGAGCCCCAGCACGTGACCGATTTCGTGAGCGACAAGATTCGACATGGTCGCGATACAGTCGGCCCCGTTGGCTTGTGTTTCCCACATATGCACCGTAGCTCCGGAAATCGCTCCGGTCGTTTCACTGATCTGCACATCGGCCTTGCCGCACCGCCCGCTGGGATCAGTCGACGCACCAGGGTGATAGATGATGTACACGTTCATGACATCCGAGGCGCTCGTATAGGGTCCGGTGGTCAGGTCGGGAAACGTCGATCCCGCGCCTCCACACCCCGAACCTGGATCCTCCCATGTCCCGATTGCCGGACTGGTCGCATTATGTGGGTCGCCGCCAAGCGGCGTAAAGTTGATTCGAGTGATGTTGCTGGTGACGCCCGAAATGGCGAAACCACACTGTGCCGTCGCCTTGTCAGACCACAGGAGGGCCAGGAGCGCGAGTGCTCCGATTCTCAGAGGCGCTCGCATCAGCGATCTCTCTTCTGGGCCGCGGTGATGGCGAGGACTCGCTTTTCAATCCCTTTGAGCGAAGTCGGCTTGGAAGCGCTCGTCAGCTCGGCGAAAGGACTGTAAACACGGTCGCGCTGTGAGAAAACGAGGTGCTCCGGACGGGTCAAAGCAAATCGATAGTTTGCAGCGGGGATGGGTGTGTTGAAACCCATCAGCAGAAGCTGGTCGCCCACTGCAGGGGTGAAACCCTGGATCGGCCCGGCACTGCAGAAGCGAACGCCGCCGATCGAAAAATCGGCTTGTGGATAAATGACATAAACCGTTCCCGTATCGGGGAAGCGCTTATCCGGTCGGACCGCCCTGTCGATTTCTATGCCGAGCAGAGTGACCGGTGTCGTGAACTGGAATCCCGGCGTGGCACTGATGACACGGCCGCGGTGAACGGCGTGCGCGGAGGCGGCAACATCATCGAATTTCTCGGACTCACCCGGCGCATGGTCGAAGGAAATCGTCCGGACGCTGCACGGGGAGTCGCCTGCGCCCGTTGCGGTTGTCCTTGCCTTACGGGCGGTCACTTCTGCCTGAAGGACGGTTCTGATGCTGTCATCGAACGCTTCCCAGCGAATGTCTCCGTTCTCGGCGCGGGCGGAATCAGCCGATAGAAAGAACGGTTCACGTGCACCCTCACGACTGAGAGCGGCTGGGGCAGCAGGGGAAGACTTAGCGGGTTGGCCGTAAACGGTGACGGTCCCCGACAAAGTCAATAGTGCATAAACGAAGCAACTCTCCAATAGACGTCGGGAACTATGGATCATTTGGGTCTCCAGGATCTTCTCTTAGGAACGACCGGCAGAATGACATCGGCCGCAATTTCCGTTCCATAATACATGTAGTATGGGAATCCGTCGCGAAGGGCATGGTGAGCGCTCGAGCTCATGAAATAGCGCGAAGGGGCGCGAGCTCGACGTGGACGCGCTGCGCGTGCCGCGCGAGACCTTCGCCCGCATCGTGCCCCGCTGGCGCGAGATGCTCGACTGCGTGCGCGATCCGCGCGGCTGCATGACCTCCGCGATCCCGCGGCCACCACTACAATCGGCGGGCATGGAACGTCCCCGCCCGCAGGCCAGGGAGATGGCCGATGAATCGATGGTGCGCAACCTCGCCGCGCAGGCCGAGGCCATCTGGCCGCAGGAAGAGCCGATCTTCGACCGGCATCCGCTCGCCGATGGGGCGGTCGTGCTCGACGTCGGGTGCGGCACGGGCGAGATCACGGCCCGCCTCGCCGAGAAGTTCCCGCGGGCGGCGTTCGTCGGCATCGACCTCGAGGAGCCGCATCTCGAGCGCGCGCGCCGGCTCTGCGAGCGATTCGGCGCGCGCGTCCGCTTCGAGGCCGGCGACGCGCTGGAGCTGCCGTTCGGCGACGACAGCTTCGACCTCGTCGTCTGCCGCCACCTGCTCCAGGCCGTGCCCGATGCGCGGCAGGTGCTGCGCGAGATCCGGCGCGTGCTCTGCCCCGGCGGCCGCGTGCATCTCATCTCCGAGGACTACGGCATGTTGCATTGCTACCCGACCGAGCTCGAGGCGGACGACTTCTGGCAGCGCATCCCGTGGCAATACGAGGCCGCCGCCGGCTGCGACCTGCACATCGGCCGGAAGACGTTCACGCTGCTGCACGACCTGGCCATGCACGACATCCGCTGCGACTACGTCGTCGTCGACACGCTGCGCGTGCCGCGCGAGACCTTCGCCCGCATCTGGGAGGCGTGGCGCGACGGCTACACTGACACGATGGCCGAGCACACCGGCATCCCGCGCGACGAGATCGTGCGCCGCTGGCGCGAGATGATCGACTGCGTGCGCGATCCGCGCGGCTACGCGCTGTGGCAGGTGCCGGTGTGGACGGCCGGGAAATGAGCTTCCAAAACCTTCCCGCTCTGTATCCCGTACACTTCTTTCATGCCGACATGGGTCAAGGTCATCCTCATCATCGTCCTGGTGGGCTTCGCCGTGCTCGTGGCCGGGATCGTCATTGCCGCGCGGTGGGTGAAATCGCAGGGGCCGGCGATCGAACAGGCCGGGAAGGACGCCACCGCCGAGGCGAAGGCGTTCGGGCAGGGGAAGGATGGCGAGGCGTGCATCGCCGAGTCGTTCCGGCGGCAGAAGGCGGCCACGGGATTCCTCGACCAGGCCAAGGTGAACATCTTCCTGCAGCAGTGCCTCGACGTGGCCACCGTCGCGCCGGAGACCTGTAAGGGCGTCCCCGAGCACACCGCGATCATGGACAGCGTCCGCTGGAAGAGCGAGGAATGCGCGAGGCGCGGCCGCGCAAACGATCAGGCCTGCCTGCAGCTCATCAGCGCCCTGCAGGTGCACTGCGCGATGGAGCGCTCTAAGTCCCGCTCGTCGCCGTCGTCGCAGACGTCTCCGTGACGGTGGCCGTCGTCGACGTCGTGCCGGTCGTGTCCATCGTGCCGGCCGTCGCGCCGTCCTTCACGGCCTCCCCCTGCTGCTCGGCGGCGTCTTCGCTCTTGCCTGCCGCCTCGCCCGCGTCCTCGACCCGTTCCTCGGTCGCGTTCTCTCTGGGCGTATCGCACGCGGCCAGCGTCAGCATCATCAGCACGGCCAGCAGGATCGAAAGATGTTTCTTCATGGCAATTCTCCCTTTTGCCGGACGCGGCGGTGCAACATCATTGCCTCATCATTCGACGCCGGAACCACAGCGGACCGCCGGCGTCCTCGCCGGCTGTCTGTGGCGGCGTCCCGCCGCCACTGTGCGGGCGAGACGCCCGCAGAGACAGCCGGCGGGACGCCGGCGGTCCGCTGCTACGTCTCTTCCGCGCGCCTGCGCGGCTCGTCGCGGCGCGGGATGTCCACCAGCGAGCCGCCCGTCACGCGGCCGGGGTATTCGTACAGCGCCGCGTTGTCGGGGTGTTTCTTCACCCACTTCTTCGCGTAGAGATCGCGGTCCGCGGCGTCGAGGAGCTGCTCGAGGGTGGCGTTCGGGATGAGCGACGAGTGGGCCAGGCCGGAAGTCGAGGTCACGCCGAACGTCGTGTTGTCGACGGTCCACTCCAGCGACTCGATCTGGGCCACGAGGCGCTCGGAGGCTTTGGCCAGGTCGTCCAGCGGCAGGTCGACGACCAGGAGCAGGAACTCGTCGCCGCCGTAGCGGGCGATCAGGTCGCTCGAGCGCGTGCGCGACAGGAAGAGCGCGCCGAGGTCGCGGAGGATGCGGTCGCCGGTCAGGTGGCCGAACGTGTCGTTGATCGGCTTGAACTCGTCGAGGTCGAGGATGGCCAGGCCGACCGGGCGTCCCTCGCGCAGGTACTCGTCCGCCTCCTCGAACAGCGTGCGCCGCGTGGCTACGCCGGTGAGCTCGTCGCGGGTGGCGATGACCTGCCATTCGCGCGCGGCCACGGCCAGGGTCTGCTGCCGCGAGACGACGCGCTGCGCGGCCACGACTTTGGCGATGACCTCGACCTCGGTGCAGCTCTTGGCCAGGAAATCGTCGTAGCCGATGGTGAGCGCGGCGACCTTCGACTCCACGTCGTCGCGCGAGGTGAGCATGACCGCGTACTGCTGGTTGAGCGCCGGGTCGGCGCGCACGGCGCGGATGAGGTCGAAGCCGTCCACGCGCGGCATCTGGTAGTCGGCGATGAGCAGGTCGAAGGACGACTCGCGCAGCAGCGCCAGCGCGTGCTCGCCGTCGTTGGCCGTCGCGACGGCGAAGCCGAGGCGGCGCATCAGCTTCGTCAGCCAGGCGCGGAAGTTCTCGTCGTCATCGACGAGAAGCACGCGCACCGAGGGTGGGTCGATGGGCGGGTCCTGGCGGCGTCGGGTCGGCGATGTCAGCATTGGCTGCGGAAGCTTGCCCCGGCGAGTTCAAGTCGCGAGCCAGAAAGGACTTGCGGTGTGATGCGGCTCACAAAGCGCGGAAGCCGGCGTCGTTTTCGGGCAGCGGCTCCCGGTTGCGGTCCAGCCGCGTGACGATCCACTGCTCGCCGCGGCGCTCGATCTCCACCACCACCGAGGCCCACATCGAATCGGTCAGGTTCTCCGACCAGCGGAAGCGCAGGCCGGGCCATTTCTCCGGCGCAACAGCTCGTTCACGGAGGTGTTGCTCGGCCATTTCCATGAGCTCCGGGCCGCCGATGTGATCGCAAGGCATGTCGCATATGCTATCGCGCACCATGAGCGACATTCATTCCTTCGCGAAGCCGGACGAGGCGGTGGTCCGGCATCTCGCGCTCGAGCTCGACGTCGATTTCGAGGCCCGCCGGCTCTCCGGCTCGGCCACGCTGCACATCACCACACCGCACGGCGGACGCGAGCTCGTCCTCGACACGCACGGCCTGCGCATCGACCGGGTCACCCTCGACGACGGCACGGAGGCGATGTTCACGTTCGGCGACGCGCAGCCGTACCTCGGCGCGCCGCTGACCATCGCGGTGAAGCCGGAGACGCAGTGGGTGCGCGTCGAGTACGCCTCGTCGCCGGACGCGGCCGCGGTGCAGTGGCTCGCACCGGAGCAGACCGCGGGCGGGAAGCATCCGTTCCTCTTCACGCAGTCGCAGGCCATCCTGGCGCGCACGTGGGTGCCCTGCCAGGACTCGCCCGGCATCCGCATGACCTACGACGCCACCATCCGCGTGCCGCGGGGGCTGATGGCCATCATGAGCGCGGAGAATCCGACCGAGGTCAGCGAGGACGGCGTGTATCGCTTCCGGATGCCGCAGCCGATTCCCTCGTACCTGCTCGCGCTGGCGGTGGGCGACCTCGAGTTTCGTTCGCTCGGTGCCAACAGCGGCGTGTGGGCGGAGAAGCCGATGATCGGCGCGTCGGCGTACGAGCTGGCGGACACGCCGCAGATGATCGAGGCGGCGGAGCGGCTGTACGGGCCGTATCGCTGGGGGCAGTACGACGTCCTGGTGCTGCCGCCGAGCTTCCCGTTCGGCGGGATGGAGAATCCGCGGCTGACGTTCGCCACGCCGACCATCCTGGCCGGCGACCGGTCGCTGGTGAACCTGGTCGCGCACGAGCTGGCGCACTCGTGGTCGGGGAACCTCGTCACCAACGCCACCTGGAACGACTTCTGGCTGAACGAGGGCTTCACGGTCTACTTCGAGCGCCGCATCATGGAGGAGGTCTCCGGGCGCGATTACTCGGAGATGCTGGCGCTCCTCGGCCGGCAGGACCTCGAGTCGACCGTGGCGGAGCTGCCGCCGCGCGACACGCACCTCTTCCTCGACCTCACCGGCCGCGATCCGGACGAGGCGGCCACGAAGCTGCCGTACGAGAAGGGCTACTTCCTGCTGCGCCTCCTCGAGGAGAGCGTCGGCCGCGCGCGGTGGGACCGCTTCCTCCGCGATTACTTCGACCGCCACGCCTTCCAGTCGATGACCACGGAGGCATTCGTCGCCGAGCTGCGCGGCGCCTTCCCGCAGCTCGACGTGGACGTGAACGTCTGGATCAACGGCCCGGGCATCCCGGACAACGCGCCGAAGGTGCAGTCGGATGCGTTCGAGAAGGTGGAAGCGCAGGTGAAGGCGTTCGAGGAGGGGACGGCGGCCGCGCAGCTGGCGGCGAAGCAGTGGTCGACGCACGAGTGGATCCACTTCCTGCGGCACCTGCCGAAGACGCTCACGCTCGCGCAGATGACGGACCTCGACGCCGCGCACGGCTTCACCTCCAGCGGCAACTCCGAGATCCTGCACGAGTGGCTGCTGCGCGCGATCGAGCACAAATACGAGCCCGCCTACGACGCGCTGGAGCGCTTCCTGCTGCGCCAGGGGCGCCGCAAGTTCCTCAAGCCGCTCTACCAGAAGCTCGCCGAGACGCCGGACGGCTTCGAGCGCGCGCGCCGCATCTACGCGAAGGCGCGGCCGATGTATCACTCGGTGTCGTACCGGACGATCGATCAGATCCTGAAGTGGGAAGGCTCATAGGTACACAGGCTCAGAGGCTCATAGGAGCTCCTGTGAGCCTCTGAGCCTGTGAGACTATGAGCCTGGAGAGGTCGCATGGAAACAGCAGAGTCGAAATCCCTCCCCGAGAACGCCTATCTCCCGCTGAATCCAGGAGAGGCCTACCAGCCCATGGTCCCGGCCGAGCAGGCGCCGCCGGAGACGACGTGGCGGGCGATCCTGTGGGGCTTCTTCCTCTGCATCATCTTCACCGTGGCCTCGGCGTATTCGGGGCTGAAGGTGGGACAGGTGATGGAGGCGGCGATTCCGATCTCGATCCTGGCCATCGGCCTGGCCCGCGTCTACCGGCGCCGTTCGACGGTGCTGGAGAACGTGATCATCACCTCCATCGGCGGCGTGTCGGGGTCGGTGGTGGCGGGGGCCATCTTCACGCTGCCGGCGCTCTACACGCTCAAGCTCAACCCGCATCCGGTGCAGACGATCTTCATCTGCCTGGCCGGCGGCATCCTCGGCGTGCTGTTCCTCATCCCGCTGCGGCGCTACTTCGTGCGGGAGATGCACGGACGCTTTCCGTATCCCGAGGCCACGGCCATCACGGAAGTGCTGGTCACGGGAGAGAAGGGAGGCTCGCAGGCGAAGCTGCTGCTGCAGGCCACGGCCATCGCCGCGGTCTACGACTTCTTCGTCACGACCTTCCACGTCTGGAGAGAGTTCGTCGACTTCCAGTTCATCCCGGCCATGAAGACGCTGGCGGACAAGACGAAGATCGTCGTCCGCTTCGACGCCGTGGCCTTCATCCTCGGCCTCGGCTATGTCATGGGGCTGCGCTCGTCGATGATCCTCGTGGCCGGCGGCGTGGTCTCGAACTTCGTGCTCGTGCCGCTGATCTTCATGATCGGCAGCGGCTTCGGCGAGGCGGTGTATCCGGCCACGATCCCCATCGGGGAGATGACGGCGGCGCAGATCTTCCGCAATTACGTGCGGCTGATCGGCGTCGGCGCGATCGCCACGGCGGGCATCTTCGGCATCATCAAGTCGCTGAAGATCATCGCCGGCTCGTTCAGCGTCGCCGCGCGCGCGTTCAAGTCGGGCGGCGAGGTGCACGACGAGCGCACCGACCGCGACATGAGCATGGTGGTCATCCTGGCCGGCGCGGTGGTCGGCGCGATCGCGGTGGCGGTGTTCTTCGGGTCGCTGAAGCCGACGGTCACGGTGCTGATCATCGGTCTCCTGCTCACTCTCTTCTTCTCGTTCTTCTTCACCTCGGTCGCGGCGAACGCGATCGCCACGACGGCACGCAATCCCGTCTCCGGCATGACCATGCTGACCATCATCATCTCGTCGGTGGTCCTGCTGCAGTTCGGCCTCTCCGGCACGACGGGGATGTTCTTCGTCATGGCCATCGCGGGCATGGTTTGCACGGCGCTGTCGGTGTCGGGCCAGACCATCACCGACCTGAAGACGGGCTACTGGCTCGGCTCCACGCCGGCGGCGCAGGAGCGGGTGAAGTTCCTGGGCGTCATCGGCGCGGCCATCGCGGTCGGCCTGACCATCGTCATGCTGGCCAAGATCTACCAGTTCGGGGAGGCCGCCCCCGGCGACGCGCGGCCGATCCTGGAGGCGCCGCAAGCGTCGATCATGCAGGCACTGGTGGAGAGCTTCATGAACCGCGAGCCGATCGCGTACGTGCTCTTCGTGGCCGGCGCGCTGCTGACGGTGGCCATGGAGATGCTGGGCGTGCCGGCGCTCATCTTCGCCCTGGGCATGTACCTGCCGCTGGAGCTCAACACGCCGGCGCTGGTCGGCGGCTGGCTGTCGCACCTGGTGGGGAAGAAGTCGGAGCGCGAGGGGGGCGCGCGCGGACGCTCCATGCGCGAGCGCGGCGTGATCATCGCCTCGGGACTGATGGCCGGAGGGGCGTTGGGCGGCGTGTTCGGCGCGGCACTGCGGCTCTTCCCGTGGTACTCCGAGGACAACATCCGGACGCCGTTCTACGACAACGACATGGTCTCGCAGCTCGTGTCGATCTCGCTGTTCGTGGCGCTGTGCATCTACGTCTGGGTGGATGCGACGCGGAAGACGGCGCCGGCGGAGTCGTAGCGGGGACTACGCCGAGTCGGTGAGGTTCAGCTTCAGCCGGCGCTTGAGGAAGGCGCGGAAGGGGCGGCTGTTCTCGCGGAGGGAGTGGTACATCTTCCGGAGGCGCGGGTGCTCCTCGATGAAGAGGATGGCCCGGCGCCTGCCGCGCAGCTCGCGCTTGCGCATCTGCTGGAGCGTGGTGCCCAGCTCCGCGTAGAACTCCTGGTCGCCGCGGAAGTACATGTTCTTCAGCCAGCACAGCCCCTCGGTCACGCACGCGGGCTGGAGGATCTCGAAGCGGCGGTGGGTGAACGGCAGCTTTCCCTTCATCAGCAGCACTTCGCGCATCTCGTCGCGCATCTTCGTGAACTGCGGACCGGTCCAGTGCTCCTGGAAGGAGCGGCCGTCGTGGATGTTGCCGAGCGGCTTGACCTTCGGATTGAGCAGCAGGCAGCAGGGACGGATGTCGCCGTTGCCGGTGATGGCGGCCGTGTACCAGGCGAAGAAGCAGCCGCCGTTTTCTTCCTGGAAGGCGGGCGCCTGCGGGTAGGCGTTGTGCGCCGGCGCGCCGACCTTGTCGCGCACGTGCCAGAGCATCTCGTTCCATCCCTCGACGGCGAAGTCGAGCTGCAGGAGGCCGCGCTCCTTGTCGCGGACGAGGATCTCCTCGACCAGCGGCATGATCGGCTCGCGGTCGTCCTTCTCCAGCAGCACCGCGCGGTCGATGCGCTCGAGCGGGATCTCCAGCACGGCGTTGATGCCGATGCGGTCGGGGGCCAGGGCCACGCCGAGCTCGTACATCTCCACGAGGCGGTGCATGTTCTGCTTGTCGAGCAGGAACTGCACGACGATGGAGGGATAGATCGAGTCGCCGCGCACGGCGATGAGGTTGCGGATGTTGTCCAGGACCTTGTCGAAGAGCGCGGGCTTGACCTTCATCATGCGCGCGTAGTCGGCGGCATCGACGGCGTTCAGCGAGAAGATCACCTCGCGCGCCTTGTTCTCGACCAGGCGTTTCGCGACCTCGTTGGTCAGCGCCACGCCGTTGGTGGTGAGGTTGTCGACGATGACCTGTTTCGCGGCCAGGTAGTCGAAGACGTTCAGGACGTCGCGGTGGAAGAGGGGATCGCCGCCGCCGGAGAGGCGGACGGACTTCAGGCCGCCTTCCACCAGCTCGTCGATGAGGTCCGTGAGCTTGGGAAGCGGGATCGACTCCTTGGTGCGGAGGTCCTGCTGGTTGCAGAAGTAGCAGGCCACGTTGCAGCGGTCGGTGAGGTCGAGCTCCGCGTGCACCGGTCCTTTGGTGGGACGGTTCGCGGCGATGGCCTCGATGATCTCGCGCTTGCGCTCGCGCGAGACTTCCGCCCAGCCATGGGTTCCACGCATCGGTGGCTTTAAGGTGGGGGGCGGTCGCTGAATTCCGGCGCCGTCTGCGCGGCGCGTTGCTGGTTGCTGGTTTTCCGCCCTCCCGCGCACCCGTTGCTCATTCATGCAGCGCCTGAGCAGCAACGGGTGTGCGGGAGGGCGGAAAACCAGCAACCAGCAACCAAAACAAAAAGCCCCGGCGGTTTCCCGCCGGGGCCTTCGTTACAGCGTGGACTGAATCTTAGAACTCGAAGCGGACGCCGACTTCGTAGCGGCGCGGGCGCTGCCACGTGGTCTCGGTGCCGAACGAGGTGCTGGCATTGGCGAGCTGCCGGTACGTCGGGCGGTTCTCGGCGATGCCGAACAGCGGGTTGTCGAAGCACTGGACGCCGGCGGCGCCGGTGCAGGGGGTGTAGTTACCGAGCGAGCCGCCGATGGTGAGCGGGGTCTCGGTGTTCAGGACGTTGAAGACCGAACCGATGAGGCCGAAGCGGGTGCGGCCGAAGGTGAACTCGTGCATGAGCTGGAGGTCCAGCTGATGGGCCGAGTCGGTACGGCGCGAGCCGCGCTCTTCGACGTAGATCGTGCCGTAGCCCGGGCCGAGGTGCGCGAGGTTCGCGTTCGACACGGGGCCGTTCGGGTCGATCAGGAGGACGGCGTTGTTGGCGACGGCGGCGCCGAGGGTCGCGGTCACGTTGTAGGCCGCGCCACTGCGCCAGTTGTAGTCGACGCCGACCGTGGTGCCCCAGGGCACGCGGACGAAGCCCGAGGCCTTGAAGCGGTGACGCGCGTCATCGGAGAGGTAGCCGTAGGTGTTGATGAAGTGCTCAGGATCGAAGTCGAAGTCGACGCCGGCGTTCTGCGTGTACTCGACCGAACCGCGGGACTCGGACCAGGTGTAGCTGACCAGGCCGCTGAGCCAGGAGAACGGACGGCTCTCGACCTTGGCGATGAAGCCGGAGTAGTCGCTGCGGAGGACGTCGTCGAAGCCGCCCGGGGTGTTGGTGACCACGCAGTGGCCGTCGGCGGTGTTGCAGTAGTCCTCGAAGATGTCGTAGGTGTCGCGCTGGACGTAGCTGAGGTCGAGCGAGGTGTTGGTCCAGACGCGCTGGGTGACGCCGATGGTGGCCTCTTCGCCGTAGGTCGGCTTGAGGTCCGGATCAGCGGTGTTGCCCGCGGCGCCGCCGATGGCGCTGTGGAACGTCCAGCCGCCGGAACCGTTCGGGAGGAAGCGCGAGGTGACCGCGCCCTGGGTGGAGAGGAAGGAGGCGAGGGTCAGGCCGTTGTCGTCCATGACCTGGCCCCAGAAGCCGTGAACGACCGTGCGGGCGTTGTTGAAGATGTCCCACGCGGCGCCGATGCGCGGCTGGAGCATGTCGAAGCTGGGCGTAATGGCGCCCGGGGTGCTGAAGTCGATGGTCTCGTAACGGAGGCCGAGGCGCAGGGTCACCGGGGTGATCGGGTGCCACTCGTCCTGGATGTAGTACGCGCGGAGATCGCTGTTGGTCTCTTCCGGATCGAGGTAGGTGATGACGTTGAGCTGCACCGGGGAGGCCGGGGCGTTGACGTCAGCCGTGGCCGCCGAGGGGTTGGAGATCAGGGCCGCGCCGCAGACCGCGCCGACCGGCTGGCCGAACTGCGGGGCGCAGAGCGACTGGTCGACGCCGAGGCCGGTCGGGTTGTTGAACGAGTTGAACGTGGCCTGGTCGAAGTTGATGCCGGTCTTGATGGTGTGCGAGCCACCGGCGTTCAGGAAGTAGGTGGTCGAGGCGATGAGCTCATCGCGGTTACGGTCGCCACCCTGGTAGTTGGTGTAGTTGAACCAGCGGATGCTGGTGCGGTTGTTGGTGAGACCGATGGTGTTCAGGTCGCCCGACATCGGGCCGGACTCGAGGTAGCCGCGGCGGATGCCGACCTGCACCTGGCCGAGCCACTGCGGGGTGATGATGGCGTCGTAGCCGACGTTGTAGATCGTCGACTCCTGGAGCTGATAGGAGTCGGCTTCCGGACGGTAGAACGAGCTGTCGCGGGAGTGGTTGACGTCCGCGCGGTTGTCGGTGAAGCGGAAGGAGAGGGTGTGGTTGGCAGCCGGGGTCGCGGTGATCTTGCCCAGCGAGTTCCAGCCCTGGAAGGTGCGGTCGCCCGCGGTCCAGTTCGCGCCCGGACGGGTGACCGGGGTGCGGGTGTTGTCCGGACGGTCGATCGAGCCGAAGAACCACACGCGGTCGCGGGCGATCGGGCCGCCGAGCGTGGCCGCCGGCTTGAACTCACGGTACTCCTGCGAGCTGGCGTCGAAGTGCTCGCCGGACTCGGAGGTGTCCTGGTTCTGGATGCGCGCGTCGAACGCGCCGGAGAACTCGTTGCCGCCGGTCTTGGTGACGACGTTGACGACACCGCCGATGGCGCGGCCGTACTCGGCGTCCTTCCCGAGGGTCTGGATCGAGATTTCCTGGATGGCGTCGAACGGCAGGTTCGAGCCGAAGGTGTGCGTGACGGGGTCGGTCGTGTTGACGCCGTCCAGCATGTAGTTGTTCTGGCCGAGGTTCGCACCGAGCACGTTCGGGTTCGCGCCGCCGGTCACGCCGGGGGCCTGCGCCAGAACGGTCTGGTAGGAACGGCCGGCCGTGCCGATGGCGGCGTACTTCAGGTGGTTGGTCCCGAAGTTCTGCTGCACGGTGGTCGCGGTCGGGTCGACGACGACGGCATCAGCGGTGACGGTGATGGCCTCGGCGACGGCGCCCATGGCCATCGACAGGTCCGTACGCGTGGTCGTGTCGAGGCTGACACGCACGTTGTCGCGCACGATCGGGGTGAGGCCGGAGAGCGAGGCTTCGAGACGGTAGTTGCCCGGGGGGATGAGGTTCAGGTGGTACTCACCCGACTCATTGGTCACTGCAGTGCGGCTGCCCTGCAGGTTCGGACCGGTGATCGTGACGGTGACACCCGGCAGGACGGCGCCGGTGTTGTCCGTGACGACACCGAAGATATTTCCCGTCGTGGCCGCGAACGCGGTCATCGGCAGGAGCGTGAGGACCGCCAGGATCGCGATCGCTACGCGTGAATTGAATCTCATATCGACTCCTTTTTAGATTTGAACGACAACGAACGAACGAACGCTTGTTACTACTGCTGCACACACACCGTTTGCGCTCTCAGTGCGAGCGGTCGGCCATCTTCATGGCCATGAAGAAGTCCTCCCGTTACAACGAGTTGACGCAAACGTTTACGAATTCTGTTGGTAGGGAAATCCGGTTTCTTGTACGGACTGATTCAAAGACCCGGTTTCCCTTTTCGGACGCTGACGGTCTGGCTGCGGCGCTATCTGTACATGGAGTGCCGGGTCCCGGTCAAGCCCAGCGGTCATGGAGGGCGGGCTTCAGCCCGCCCGGAACGGGCTGAAAGCCCGTCCTGCGTCATTCGTAGCGCAGGGCGTCGATCGGATCGAGCCGCGCGGCCTTCCGCGCGGGGTAGAAGCCGAAGAAGATGCCCACCGTCGCGGCCACGGCGAAGGCGACCATGATCGCGGTCGGGCTGACCACGATCGGCCATTTCGCGACGCGCGCGAACAGCGTGGCCACGCCGACGCCGAGGAGAATGCCGATCAGTCCTCCGAACACGGAGAGCACGATGGCCTCAAAGAGGAACTGCAGGAGGACGTGCCGTCCGCGCGCGCCGATGGCCATGCGGATGCCGATCTCGCGCGTGCGCTCGGTGACGCTCACGAGCATGATGTTCATGATGCCGATGCCGCCGACGAAGAGCGACACGATGGCGATGCCGAGCAGGAGGTTGCGCATCAGCCCGACCTGCTGCGCGTTGGCCTGCGCGATCTCTTCCTGCGAGCGCATCATGAAGTCGGCGTCGCCGCCGGGCGGGATGCGGTGGCGCTGGCGCAGCAGCGCGTCGATCTGGTCCATCGCCTCGCCGACCTGCTCGGCCGACGCCGCCGAGACCATGATCATGCCGATGCGCGAGCCCTGTCCCTGCAGCCGCTTCTGGACGGTGGTGTAGGGGGCGACGATGACGTCGTCCTGGTCGCTCCCCATCATGCTGCCGCCCTTCTTCTCCAGCACGCCGACGACTTTGAAGGGGACGTTCTTGATGCGGATGGTGGAGCCGACGGCGTCGCCGGCGGGGAAGAGGTTGTCGGCGACGGTCTTGCCGAGCACCGCCACCTTGGCGCCGCTGCGCACGTCCTGCTCGCTGAAGAAGCTGCCGTCCTCCACGTTCCAGGCGCGGATGAACGGCCAGTCGACGCCCACGCCGAAGATCTGCGTGGACCAGTTCAGCTCCGCCGCCACGACCTGCGCGGCGGTGCGGTTCTGCGGCGTGACGTAGGCCACGGCCGGCGCCTCGCGCCGGATGGCCTCGGCGTCTTCCTCGGTGAGGTTGGACTGGCCGGTGAAGATGCGCGCCCCGCCCTGCGTGGCCGCCCCCGGCATGATCATGATGTAGTTCGAGCCGAGGGAGTTGATCATCTCCGACACCGACTGCGCCACGCCCGCGCCGATGGCCACGGAGACGATGACGCAGGCCACGCCGATGACCACGCCCAGCGCGGTGAGCAGCGAGCGCAGTTTGTTGCGGGCGATCGACTTCAGTCCGACGATGGTGATGTTGCCGAGGCGCGTGAGGGAGTTCCGCATGGTCTTGGCGATGATGTGACGGCGACACACTCGCACACTGTCGCGGTTTTGCAAAGATGCCGTGCGGGAGGGCCGCCGGGCCCTCCCGCACGGGGGAATCAACGGATCAGCGCGCTGCCGCCGGTGCTTTGGCCGCCTTCACGGGGACGCGTTTCGCGCTCGCCCGTTCCAGCTCCTCGTCGATCATCGCGGAGAACGCCTCCAGCGACGCCGCGCCGGTGAGCATGCGGCCGTTGACGAAGAAGGTGGGGGTGCTCTGCACGCCGACGCTCGCGCCTTCGGCGTGCGCCGCCTTCCACGTGGCGGTGTGCTTCGACGAGGCCAGGCACTCGCGGAACGCGGGGAGGTCGAGCGAGATCTCTCCGGCGTACTTTTGAATGTCCGTTTCGGCGATGGCGCCGCCCTTCGAGAAGAGCCGGTCGTGCATTTCCCAGTACTTGCCCTGGTCGCCGGCGCAGTGCGCCGCCTCGGCCGCGCGCGGCGCACCGCGATGGCTGGCCAGCGGGTAGTCGCGATACACGATGCGCACGCGGTCGCCGTACTGCGACTCGATCTTCTTCAGCGTCGCCGCCGCGCGTCCGCAGTACGAGCACTCGTAATCGGCGTATTCGACGATCGTCACCGCGGCGTCGGCGCCGCCCCGGGACGGGCCGTTCGCCGCGACCGTGGCGCGCGGGGCGTCGATCAGGACCTGGATCGGCGTGGCCGCGCGCAACTGGTTCAGGAATTCGGTCATGCGCTTCGCCGAGCGCTGGCGCCGCATGCCGGTGAGGATCTGCTCGATGGCCTCGTCCTTCGACGCGCCGGCGTACCGCTCCCGGGTGGCCTCGTAGAACGGCTCGACTTCTTCCCGCGTCGGCGCCGTCACCTTCTCGTCCACCTCGGTGCGGGTCAGCTCCTCGACGGTGATGCCGCGCCGGGCCGCCTCGCCGCGCAGGAGACGCTCGGTCACGAGCTGGTCGAGCGTGGCGCGGCGGATGTTGTACTCCTCGGTCCGCAGCCGCATCAGCCGGCTGCCGAGGGCCTCGTTCAGCTCCGCCTCGGTGATGGCGCCGTCACCGACCGTGGCCACGGGCTTCCCACCGCTCTTCGCTCCCGATGCGAGCGCGTACGGCGCCGCGCTCACAATGAGCACGGCCGCGAGAATCGGCGTAATGAAACGTCGTGTAATCATTCGCATCCTCCTTCAGCGCGCTACCAGCACGAGTGGTAGTCATTACAGGTGAACGTGTAATCGAAATAGCACGGACGGCCGGGGGGACAGATGAGCGGATCGCAACAATCGGGACAGTCGAACCAGCCGCTGTTCTGCTGCGGCTTGAAGTCGTCCACCCAGTCGTCGCAATACTGACGCTGCCAGTACGAAGAATTCAGGTTGCACTGGTTGGCGTCGCGCTGCGTGACGATGTCCACCCTGTGGTGATCGCAGCCGCAGGTGCCGTACATGCTGCCGTCGCTGCTCCACACCACGCCGCGCGTGGACTCGCCGTAGGTGCCGACGTTCGTCCGCGTCGCGTCATACCAGGAGGGCGTGCAATTCGCCTGAAGGCACGCGCCGACTGCGTCGCCGCAGGTCGTCCAGATGGTCTTGTCGGGTGGACAGGAGTAATCCTGATAATCGGTCATGCACTCGTAGCACATCTCGTCGCAACTGGAGTAAAACGGATCGCACTGTTCATAACAATGGCCTTGTGCGCCGGCGTCGGGGACGGCGCAGAACAGGCCGACGGCAACCATGAGCACCATGGGAAGTCGTTTCATGAGCCCACTCCTGAGCACCAAAAGGTTGCGAGTTTTCCGGGTCAGAGCCTGCGAATTAATTGTGCGAGTCGATCGATCAGCCTGCGCCGCAGAGGCCCTGCACGACTGATTCCAGTGCGGCGCTCAGGGGACGTGCAGTGCCTGGCAGAAGCTGTCGATCATCGCCTGCACGGCGGGCGGAACGGCCGGCGCGACGGCTCCATGGGCGAGGAAGGGATCGAACTGGCGGGCGGTGAAGTCCCATAGAGCATTCGTCCGCACGTGGAGATCGCCTGCGCCGTGGCTCCGCCACCAGTTCGGGCCATTGCCGTTGAGGGCGTGCACCGTGATGTGCGGGTTGGCGACGCCGGTCTGGCGGTAGACGACGCCATCGTTCGAGGCCTCGAGATGCCAGGCCGTGGGTACGCCGTTGACATTGATCTGCACGGAGTCGGGCCAGCCCGCTTGGAGATACGTCATGGCGTTCTCGGTGAGGGCATCCCTGTTGGGACGTGCGACCATCCGGATGGCCACCGCGATCCACTGCGCGGCGGTCGCGCCGCGGGCATTGGCGCCGAAGCGGGTCGCCAGCGTGACGATGGCCGCGTGCCCCCCTCCATTCGCGCGGGCGAATGTCGCGGTGTCGGCGTGTGCGTTGGCCGCGAGCAGGCCGGCGATGGCTTTCCACTCCGCACCCGTGAAGTGGTTCGGATTGCCGGCCTGGAACGCCTGCGCGAGGGCGACGGCCGAGACCCCGTTCCACAGCGCAGCGCCGCGGCCTCGGGTCGTGGCGAACGCCGTGGTGTCGGCGTGCGCGTTCGCCGGCAGCTCGGCAGCAATCGCCACCCACTCGACGACCGTCAGGTTGTTCGGGTTGGCGGCCGTGCGTGCCTGGGCCAGGGCCTGGGCGGAGACGAAGTTCCAGGCCGCCGCGCCGGTGCCGCTGATCCGCGCCAGCGCCGTCGCCGCCGCGTGGTCGTGCGCCGGTACGTCGGCCGTGAGCGCCGCCCAATCCGCGGCGGTGAAGTTGTTCGGATTGGCCGCGACGTAGTTCTGCGCGAGGGTGGTGATGGCCGAGTATTTCCAGCCGATGCGCGCGAAGGCGGCGGTGCGGTTGGGGTAGTTCGCTCCGACGATGTTGGCGATCGCCACCCACAACGGGACCGGGAAGTTGTTGGGATTGTTCGCCGTGTGTGCCTGCGCCAGCAGGAGCAGGCTGGCGGCGTTCCACCCCGGAAGCCGCGCGATGGCCACGGTGTCGGCGCGGCGGTTCGCGCCGAGGGCCGTCGCGATCGCACCCCAGTCCGCGCCGGTGAGTCCGTTCGCGTTCAGCAGGAAGTCATCGATGCAGAGGTTCACCACCGCCATCGACCAGTGCGCGCGGTAGAGCGCGTCGGCGAGCGCGACACAGGCGTTGAATTGAGGGACCGCCGCGACGTGCGCGATCACGTGCCGCAGCGTCGTCAGTGCGTGGTGCGCGCTCGCCCCGGCCGCGCGCAACGTCACGGCATGGTCGCGCACGAACGGGACCGGCGAGTAGGTCCGGTTGTTGTTGCCGATGTCCGTGCGCACCTGCACGTGGGCGCCGACGTGCAGGACCGTGTCGAGGGGATAGACGCTCAAGGGACGGATGATTTTACTCTGGAACGTCCTCAGCGCGCGGCCGTCGGGGCCACCGGCGCGGCAATGCCCAGGCGCTCGATGCGGTGCTGCTGGATCCGCTCGTCCTGCTGAATCAGTCCGTCGCGCACGTGCACGATGCGTTTCGCGTGCTGGGCGATGTCCGGCTCGTGGGTGATCAGGACGATCGTCTTTCCCTCGTCGTTGAGCTCCTGGAAGATGCCCATGATCTCCAGCGACGTTTTCGAGTCGAGGTTGCCGGTCGGCTCATCGGCCAGGAGGATGGCCGGGCTGGTCACGAGCGCGCGGGCGATGGCCACGCGCTGCTGCTGGCCGCCGGACAGTTGCGAGGGGTGGTTCCCTTCGCGTCCGGCCAGCCCGACGTGGTGCAGCGCATTGCGGGCCGCTTCCTTGCGCTGCGAGCGCGTCAGCGTCACGTCGGCGTAGAGCAGCGGCAGCTCCACGTTCTCGAGCGCCGAGGTGCGCGCCAGCAGGTTGAACGACTGGAACACGAAGCCGATCTTCGCGTTGCGGACGATGGCCCGCTCGTCGCGGCTCATCGTCGAGACGTCGCTGCCGTCCAGGACGTACGAGCCGCTGGTCGGGCGGTCCAGGCAGCCGATGATGTTCATCAGCGTCGACTTCCCCGAGCCCGACGGACCCATGATGGCCACGAACTCCCCGGCGTCGATCTGCAGGTTCACGCCGTCCAGCGCGCGCACCTCCACCTCGCCGAGCTTGTAGACCTTGACCAGGTCGCGGATCTGGATGACGGGAGGAGCCATCGTTACCGGCGCCGCCCGCCGCCCGGCCCGCCCGGCCCGCCCTGGCCGCCCATCGGCGGAGGCCCTTCGACCTTCGACGTGGCCAGTCCGACCACGACCTGGTCCCCTTCCTTCAGCGTGCCGGAGGCGACCTGCGTGTAGCGGCCGTCGGTGATGCCGGTGCGGATCTCGACCGGCTGGAGCGTCTTGTCGGCATTGAGGACGTAGACCGTCTGCGCACGCACGGCTGGCGCGCCCTTCCCTCCGCGGCGTCCGCGCGGCAACTGCCCCGCCGCGCCGGCGGGACCGCCGCCCTGGCCGCTGCGAGCGACCTGCGCGGCCGTGTCGCCGCCGCTTCCGGAGGCGCGCTTGTCGCCCTCTTCCTGCGGCGGCTTGAAGCGCAGCGCGGCGTTCGGCACGCGCAGCACGTTGCGCACCGTGCTCACGTCGATGGTCACGTTGGCCGTCATCTTCGGGCGGAGGCGTCCCTCGGGGTTGTCGACCTCGAGGATCACCGGATACGTGACCACGTTCTGGTTCACCTGCGCGTTGTAGCGGATCTGCGCGATGCGGCCGCGGAACTCCTCGTCCGGATACGCGTCGACGCTGAAGCGCGCCACCTGCCCGACCTGCACGCGGCCGATGTCCGACTGGTCGACGTCGGCCTGGACCTGCATCTTGGTGAGGTCCTGCGCGATCTCGAACAGCGTCGGCGCCTGGAACGACGCGGCCACGGTCTGTCCCACCTCGTACTGCTTGTCGACCACCACGCCGTCGGTGGGGGAGGTGATGCGCGTGTACTTCAGGTTCGTCTGGGCCTGGCTCAGCGCGGCGTTGGCCTGCTGCACCTGCGCGCGCGCGCCGTCGTACGTCGCCTTCGCGCCGTCCACTTCCGCCTGCGAGGTCAGGCCCGCCTCGAGCAGGCGGCGCTGGCGGTCGTACTTGATGCGCGCGTCCTCGGTCTGCACCTGCGCGCGCGTGACGTCGGCGCGGCGCTGCTCGACCTGCTGCTGGAACGGCGTCGGGTCGAGCTCCGCCAGGAGCTGTCCTTCCTTCACCTGGCTGTTGAAGTCCGCGTAGAGGCGGGCGATCACGCCCGAGACCTGACTGCCGATCTGCACGGTGGTCACGGCCGAGAGCGTGCCGGTGGCGGTGACGGTCATGGTCACGTTGCCGCGGTCCACTTTCTCGGTTTTGTAGGCCTCGTCCTTCTTGCCGCGCTTGCAGGCCAGGGAGAGAGAGAGGAAGAGCAGGAGCGTAGCGGTTATGCGTCGCACGGCCGCGCAATATACAGCCAATGCAGGGCGGGCTTCAGCCCGCCGGACTCTCGCGCGAGACCCCGGCGGGCTGAAAGCCCGCCCTGCATTACTTCACCACGTCGAACTCGCTTCGCAGCACGTATCCCGGAATGCGCAGCGGGCTGCCCTCCGGCGCGTTCATGTCGTGCACCTGCAGCACGATCGTGTAGTGGCCGGCGGGGAACGTGTCGGCCTCGAAGCTGTTGCCGACCAGGAAGGTGTTCGGCCCGGTCTGCGTGAGCTGCGCGGGCTCCATCGGCGTCCGCGCGAACTCCTTGCCGTCGCGGCGGAAGACCATCCGCTGCATCAGCTTCGGCACCGGCGAGCCGGTGGGGTTGGCGATGACGGTGAAGAACGCCAGCTTGTCGTTCGTGCGGAACTGGCGGTCGGCGCGCACGGCGTACTTGGTGGCCACGAAGGTGAACGGATCGAGCGAGTCCTGCTTCTCCAACTGCTCGATGCGGCTGGTGAGGAAGAGGCCCGACGCACGCTGCGTGGTCGGCGGCGCGACCTCGAACTCCGTGCGGTGGCTGGAGAGGAGCGTCACGCCGTCGGGCGAGTAGAGCGCGAACAGTCCCTCGTACTTGCCGGGGGGAAGCAGGATGGAGCGGTCGATGAAGCGCGCGCCGCTGGCGGAGTCGTACGTCTGGAAGTCGACCTGCTGGCGGTCCGACACCACCTGGCGGCCCTGCTCGTTGCGCACGAGCGTCACCAGCAGTCCCGACTTCCAGTCGGCGAACGCGGTGGCGCTCTTGGGCACGTACATGGTGAAGGCGTAGTACGGCTCCTCGCGCGCGCTGAGGAAGGCGTCGCCGGTGAAGACCGCGCCGTTGAGCGACGGCGTGGCGTTCCAGAGCGGGTCGGACGGCGCGGCGGCCGGCTCGTCGGAAGGCATCATCGAGCGCTGCGCTGTCTGCGACTGCGCGGCGGCGATGTAGCGGCCGGAGACGAGCTCCGCGGCCTTGGCCAGCTGCGGCTCGACGTGGGCCAGGTTGTCGATGCTCTCGAAGCCGCGCCGTGCGTCATAGATGAAGTTGACCTTGAGCTGGCTGAGGCCGAGCTCCTTCGGCAGCCGGTCGCGCTCGTAGACCCACTCCGTCCCCATGATGGCCTTGTTCTCGAGGAGGTCCGACGCCCACAGCCCGGTACGCGTATCGGCGACGTCGCGGTTCGTGCGGCTCGTGCTGGGCGGGCCGAGGAGCATGTAGACGCGCCCCTTCTGCGTCAGCGACCCCTCCACCTTGTCGAGCTTGAAATTCTTGTCGGCGATGTCGATGCGCGTGCGCACGTCCTTGAGGAACTGCTCGCCGCGGCGGCGGCGGAACTGGTCGATGAAGCGCTGCGCATCTTCCGGCGACGACACGTTCTTCCAGGCCGCCTTTTCCTCGCCAGTCATGAAGTACGCCTCGGGCGTCTTGTTCCATTGGAGGAGGTCCTCGCCGGCCGCGAGGAGCGGCACGGCGATGGCGGCGGCGACGACGAACAATGCATTTCTGAAGTGCACTTGGGGCCTCACAGTCCGGTTCATTTCACGACGTCGAACTCGCTCGTCAGCACGTAGCCTTTCGTCTTCAGCGGGCTGCCGTCCGGCGCGTTCATGTCGCGCACCTGCAGCTCGAGCGTGTAGTGGCCGGCGGGGAACGTCTCCGGATCGAAGCTGTTGCCGACGAGGAAGGTGTTCGGCCCCGTCTGCGTAACCTGGGCCGGCTCGAGCGGCGTCTGCGCGAACTGCTTGCCGTCGCGCTTGAAGGTCATCTTCTGCATGAGCTGCGGATCGGGCGAGCCGGTGGGATTGGAGATGATGGTGAAGAACGACAGCTTGTCCGCGGTGCGGAACTGGCGGTCGGCGCGCACGGCGTACTTCGTGGCCACGAACGTGAACGGATCGAGCGGGTCCTGCTTCTCCAGCGTCTCGATGCGGCTGGTGAGATAGAGGTTGGTGGCGCGCTGCGCTTCCTTCGGCGCCACCTCGAACGACGTGCGGTGGCTGGAGAGGACCGTCGCGCCGTCCGGGGTGTAGAGCGCGAAGAAACCCTCGTACTTGCCGGGGGGAAGGGCCACGGAGCGGTCGACGTAGCGCGCGCCGCTGGCGGAGTCGTACGTGGAGAGGTCGACCGGCGTGCGCTGCGAGACGACCTGCTGGCCGGCCTCGTTGCGCACGAGCGTCACCAGCAGTCCCGACTTCCAGTCGCCGAACGCCGTGGCGCTCTTCGGCACGTAGAAGCTGTACGCGTAGTACGGCTCCTCGCGCGGGCTGAGGAAGGCATCGCCGGTGAACATCACGCCGTTGAGGGCGGGGGTGGAGCTCCAGAGCGGATCGGGGGTGGTGGAGGGGGCCGGCGTGGACGCGGCAACGGCGGCGGGCTGCGCCGAGCGCTGCGCGTTCTGCGCGGCGGTCGAGGCGATGTAGGCGTTGGAAATGAGCTCCGCGGCCTTGGCCAGTTGCGGCTCCACGTTGCCCAGGTTGTCGATGCTCTCGAAGCCGCGGCGGGCGTCGTAGACGAAGTTCACCTTGAGCTGGCTGAGGCCGAGCTCCTTCGGCAGGCGGTCGCGCTCGTACACCCACTCGGTGCCGATGAGGGCCTGGTTCTCCAGCATGTTCGACTGCGTCAGCGCTTCGCCCGTGCGCGACTCGCTGACGTTGCGGTTCGTGCGCGCCGCGCTGGGCTGGCCGAGGAGCATGAACACGCGCCCCTTCTGCGTCAGCGAGCCGGCGGTCTTGTCGAGCTTGAACTGCTTGTCGGCGATGTCGATGCGCGTGCGCACGTCCTTGAGGAACTGCTCGCCGCGCTTGCGGCGGAACTCGTCGATGAACCGCTGCGCGGATTCTGGCGACGCCACGTTCTTCCAGGCCGCCTTCTCCTCGGCGGTCATGTAGTACGCCTCGGGGGTCTTGTTCCACTTCAGGGGATCTTCCGCCGCGATCAGCGGCATGGCCACGGCCAGCACGACCATCGCGAGCAATGCTTTTTTCAGATACACGTAGGGCCTCATTTGTTCAGAATGGTGGTTTTTAGACTGGCACATTCTACAGAAGAACAGTGCCTCGAATGGGTGATGTATGCTTCCGCCCCGATTGTTTGAGGTCCGACACAATGGCTCTTTTCTCCAAAGATCCCGCCCCTTCCGCACCGGCTCTCCCCCGGCGTGAAGGACAACAGGCGGCGCCGGGAACAACTTTCATCGGCGCGAATATCACCATCGAAGGCACGCTCAGCGGTTCCGAGCCCGTCATCGTCGAAGGGTCGGTGCGCGGCAACGTCCGCCTGACCGGCGACCTGCTCCTCGGCACGAAGGCCCGCGTCGAGGCCACCGTGCACGCGCGCAACATCATCATCGAAGGCAAGCTCACCGGTGACATCTCGGCCGACGAGCGCGTCGAGCTCGTGGCTACCGCATCCGTCGACGGCAACATCAAGGCCCCCAAGATCGTCGTGGCCGAGGGCGCCCGCTTCCGCGGAAACGTGGACATGGGATCGACCCGGCCCCGCGAGAGCGCCGAAAAGGTAAGGTAACGTAGGGCGGGCTTCAGCCCGCCACCCCCGGGGGCGGCGGGCTGAAGCCCGCCCTACGTTCGACAAGTGAGGGAATCAATGTCCGCAACCGAAACGAACACGCTCGCGAAGCAGTACGGTCTCCGCGAGACCCGCGAATACTCCAACTACATCGACGGCCAATGGGTGAAGTCGAAGACCGGCAAGGCCTTCGAGAACCGCAACCCCGCCAACGAGGACGACCTGATCGGCCTCTTCCAGGACTCCGACGCCAACGACGTCGACGCCGCCGTCGACGCCGCGGCAAAGGCGTACGAGTCGTGGCGCCTCGTCCCCGCGCCGAAGCGCGCCGAGCTCCTCTACCGCGTCGGCGACATCCTCAAGCGCGACAAGGAAAAGATGGCCCGCGAGATGACCCGCGAGATGGGCAAGGTCGTCGACGAGACCAAGGGCGACATCCAGGAAGCGATCGACATGGCCTTCCTGGCCGCCGGCGAGGGGCGCCGCCTCTTCGGCGTGACCACCCCCTCGGAGCTGGCCAACAAGTTCAACATGGCCGTGCGCATGCCCCTCGGCGTGGCCGGCCTGATCACGCCGTGGAACTTCCCCATGGCCATTCCGGCGTGGAAGGGGATGGCCGCGCTGATCTGCGGCAACACCGTGGTCATCAAGCCGGCCTCGCAGACGCCGCTCTCCGTGATCCTGCTGACCGAAGCCTTCGAGGAAGCGGGACTGCCGAAGGGTGTGTGGAACGTCGTCACCGGCGGCGGCCGCGAAGTGGGCGAGCCGATGCTCGCGCATCCGAAGATCCGCGTGATCTCCTTCACCGGCTCGACGGAAGTGGGCCGCCACATCAACACCCAGTGCGCGCCGCAGTTCAAGCACGTCCACCTGGAGATGGGCGGCAAGAACGTGATCATGGTCATGGACGACGCGGACGTCGACCTGGCCGTCGACGGCGCGCTGTGGGGGGCGTTCGGCACGACCGGCCAGCGCTGCACCGCCGCCTCGCGCATCGTGGTGCACGACAAGGTCTACGACCAGTTCGTGGAGAAGCTGGCCGGCCGCGCCAAGAAGCTGAAGGTCGGCAACGGCCTCGACGCGAACGTGCAGATGGGGCCCTCGGTCTCCGCTTCGCAGCGCAAGACGGTGGTCGAGTACGTGAAGATCGGCAAGGACGAAGGGGCGCAGTGCGTCGCCGGCGGCAATGTCCTCGGCGACGGCGACTACGGCAAGGGCTTCTTCCACGAGCCGACCGTCTTCGCCGACGTGAAGCCGGACATGCGCATCGCGCAGGAAGAGATCTTCGGCCCGGTCACGGCGGTGATCCGCTGCTCGTCGCTCGAGGAGGCCATCTCCATCGGCAACGGCGTGCGCTACGGCCTCTCGGCGTCGATCTATACGCGCGACGTGAACAAGGCTTTCGTGGCCATGCGCGACATGATCACCGGCATCTTCTACGTGAACGCCCCCACCATCGGCGCCGAGGTGCACCTGCCGTTCGGCGGCGTGAAGGAGACGGGCAACGGACACCGCGAGGCGGGCGTGGCCGGCATCGACGTGTTCACGGAGTGGAAGTCGATCTACATCGATTACAGCGGAAACCTCCAGCGTGCACAGATCGACACGGAGCTGTGATGTTGTCGGTTGTCGGTTCTCCGGGCTGTAGCGCTCGGGCGACACGGCACAGACAACTGACCACCGACAACTGACCACAATGCGCTCAACCATCGCAACACTCGCGCTCCTCATCGCTCTGTCAGCCTCCGCACAGGAAACCTGCCCGGCCGTGCGCGTCTCCTGTCCCGATGACGTGCAGGCCGGCGCGGAGCTCCGGTTCACGGCCCATGTGAGCGGCGGCGACGCCGGCGTCACGCCGACGTACAACTGGACGGTCTCCGCGGGCGCGATCGCCTCGGGGCAGGGAACGTCGACGATCTCCGTCGACACCTCCGGCACCGGCGGCCAGACCATTACCGCGACGGTGGACGTGGGCGGCTACGACCGCGCGTGCAGCACGGCGCACTCGTGCACGGCTTCGGTGGCCGCCAAGGCGGCGCCGGCGGTGAAGTTCGGCGAGTACGTGACCCGCGATCTCGGCGCGAACAAGAAGATGCTCGACGACTGGGTCCTCGCGCTGCAGCGCGATCCGGACGCGCAGGGCTACCTCATCGCCTACGGCGGCCGCACCAGCCGCCCGGACGACGCGCAGAAGGCGGCGGACAACGCCACGGATTACACGATGAACGCGCGCAAGATGGACGGCGCGCGCACGCTCTCGGGCGTGGGCGGCTACCGCGAGGAGCCGACCATCGAGCTCTGGATCGCACCGGCCGGCGGCGCCCCGCCCCTGGCCACGCCCACGGTCGCGCCGGAAGACGTGAAGCCGGCCGCAACGCGTACCGATGGATGACGAGCTTTGACGATGTTGTCGGTTGTCGGTTGTCCGTTGTCTGAGCTGTTACGCTCGGGCCACACGGCACAGACAACTGACAACTGACAACTGACAACATGCGCTCAACAATGACGGCACTCACCCTCCTCCTCGCGCTCTCCGCTTCCGCGCAGGAGCTGCTCATCGACCACATCCTGAAGACCTCGCGCGCGTACGATCACCTTGCGTACCTCAGCGACAAGATCGGCCCGCGCCTCTCCGGCTCGAAGAACGCGGAGAAGGCGGTGCGCTGGACGACGGAGCAGTTCCGCTCCTGGGGCATCGACGTCCGCAACGAGCGGGTGATGGTGCCGCACTGGGTGCGCGGCGTGGAGCGCGGGCGTCTGGTCTCGCACGACCAGCCGCTGGTCCTGACGACCCTCGGCGGCAGCGTGGCCACGCCGGCGGGCGGCATCACCGCGGAGGTGGTGGAGGTGACGTCGTACGAGGAGCTGGAGAAGCTCGGCCGCGCGAAGATCGCCGGGAAGATCGTCTACTACCACTCGTCCTTCGACATGGCCATGGTCGAGAGCGGCCGCGCCTTCGAGGCGTACGGGAAAGCGGTGCAGTTCCGCGGCCTCGGCGCGAGCCGCGCGGCGGAGCACGGCGCGGTGGCGGCGGTGATCCGCTCCGTGGCCACGGCCTCCCTGCGCTCGCCGCACACGGGCTCGATGCGCTACGAGGCAGGGAAGCCGAAGATCCCCGCCGCGGCGCTGTCGACCGAGGATGGAGACCTCGTGCATCGCCTCCTGGCCCGCGGCGACCGCGTGCGCATGCACCTCATGCTCACGCCGCGCACGCTGCCGGACGTCCCCTCGGCGAACGTGATCGCGGAGATCCGCGGCAGCGAGCGCCCCGAGGAGATCGTGCTCATCGGCGGCCACCTCGACTCGTGGGACCTCGGCACGGGCGCCATCGACAACGGCTCCGGCTGCGCGATGATCATGGAGACGATGCGCGTGATCAAGGAGCTCGGCCTGCGGCCGAAGCGCACCATCCGCGCGGTGCTGTTCATGAATGAGGAGAACGGGCTCCGCGGCGGACGCGCCTACTTTGCGGGCGCGGCGCGGCGCGAGGAGCTGCACCGCCACATCGCCGCGATCGAGACCGACGCCGGCGCCTCGACCCCGACCGGCTTCATCACCACGTACGAGGGGAAGTCGCTGGAGGCGATCCAGTACCGCACCAACGTGCTGCAGCGCATCGCCCCGATGAAGTTCACCAGCTCCAAGCACACCGGCGCCGACACCACGCCGCTCATCGACGCCGGCATCCCCGGCTTCGGCCTCGTCCCCGAGCCCCGCCACTATTTCGATTACCACCACAGCGCGGCCGACACGCTGGATAAGGTGGACCCGAAAGCGCTCGCGCAGAACACGGCCGCCATCGCCGGCCTGGCGTGGATCCTGGCGAACGAGTGAACGGTCCCGATCAGCCGGAGGGCATGGCTTGCTCGATCTCGGCGGCGGCTGCTCGTGTTTCAGCGTGGTCAGGCTCGATGCGCAGCGCTTCCCGGTAGGCGGCCAGCGCCGCCCGGCGGTGCTCGGCCGCGAAGACGGGCAGATTCTGGTCGTCGAGATGTCGTGCGACCGTGTTCCGCCACTCGCCGAGAGCACGGAACGCCTGAGCCGTTTCTATTTCGGCGACCGCCGCTTCCATTTGAATGAACCCGCTGCGCATGACGTCTTCCCACTCGCGCGCACCGCTGAAGAGGCTGAGCAGCGCCAGTTGCGATTTTACGTGCCCGAGGATGAAACGGCATTCGGGACAATTGGCTGTCTGGCTCAGGTCCTGTGCCAGGACCACGGTCTCCCGAAGAATGGGCACGGCATCGCGGTAGCGCTGCTTTTCGAACAGAAATGACGTAAGAGCGTTTCGCGCATGGAGCAGCGACAGATTCGTCTTCTTGCGTTGTTCCTCCGGCGCCAGCCACGCCGCGACCTGGAAGGCGTTCATGGCCGCAGTCAAGGCGGCTTGGTGTCCCGCGGAGTTCTCACGCATTTCCTGCGTCACCGCGATCGCGCGATAGGTACCAGCGAGGCTGAAGTATCCCTCGAAGGCTGCCGGCCGGAGGACTACATATTCGCGCGCCGCGGCTTCGGAAGCGAGCAACTCCTCGAGTGCCGCCGTGGTATTTCCCTGCGCGAGGAAATCGTTCCCTTTGGTATATCGCTCGCTGTCGACGTCCACGAGCTTCTGGAGCTCATGGTCTACGCGGTTCCCAATGGCGTCGCGCGCGGCCTCGGCGCGCGCCGCCTCGGCACGCGCGGTCTCCGCACCTTTGTCGTCGCCAAGCTTCTCTCGCACGGCGGCGTCCCACCACCGCGTGTTGGCGAGCGCATCGAGGTAGCGCGCATTGTCGGGGTGCTCATGTACCAGACGCTCGTAAATGTCGACGGTGCGCCGAACGGTGGCCGCAGCTTCCTGAAAGCGGTTTCCCCCAAACAAGGCGCTGACGGACTCCTGCAGCAATAAGCCGAGATCGAGACGGTACTCGGCATCATCAGGATCCGGAGTTCGTGACTGGTGGAGGCGCTCCGCCTCGCGAATACGTTTCACGGCCTCGTCGTGGCGCTTGGCAGCCACGAGCACCTGTGCATGACGGTACAAGGCCCATGTGACATGGTCGCGCAAGACCACATTGGTACGATCCTGTCCTGAAAGTACACGCAGCGCCGCAAGTGAGTCGAACACCATCCCTTCGGCATCACCGAGGGGCGGCATCGGCGAACAGGGAGTCTCCGACGGCGCTCCGTGGCAGGCTGCCATCTCCGTGGCAAGGCGTAACTGAGCGACCGCCTGTTCGCGGGCCCAGACGCGATTCTCCGGGTCCCAGCGCCGAAGCTCGTCGAATCCAGCCAGCGCCTCGCGGTAGTCCTTCAACCCCACTCCCGGCGCAAGCCAGTCCGCGCGCATAATGAGCGTCGTGAATGCCTCTTTGCGCGCCTCTACCGATTGAGGCCTCAGCCGCCGTGCATGATCGGCCAGAGCATAGGTGCCGCTCGAATCCTCATGCGCACCGGGTTCGGCCGCACGCCTCAGCGCGACGCTGCTCAATACGCTGATGGCTCCCGGGTGTGGATAGGGCTCGACCGATTTCCATTGCGCGGCGCATGGCCCCCGGCCGCCAAAAAGGACATTCGATGCGATCCGGATTGCATGCTGGAGATGGGTGGCGTTGCGATTCGATCTGCCTGCGAGGCGGTTCAGCCCTGCCGCTCCGAGGTGTGCGTGGGCCATTTGCACGCAGTCATCGGCGGTCGCCTCAGCTCCGAGACGTTGCCATGCCGCGATCGCTTTCACGTAGTTCCGCAGAGCTTCGGTGTTGTGTCCCTGCTCCTCCAGATCGTCCGCGACGCGCTGACTCGCACGTGCAATCTCGCGATCGTTCTGCAGTGACTCGAAAACCGCTAGGGAGCGATTGTGAAAGCCGAGCGCGGATGTGAGGTCGTTCGCGATCCGCTTCATGTCGCCGGCGTGCCGAAGCGCGAGCGCGCCGTTGACGGTTTCCTGTTCCGGCGTGCCGCTTTCCTCGACCTTCTCTTTCACCGCGGCGAGCATCGCGCTGCGGCCGGTATCGCGAACCTCACCCAGAAAGTCCTCACTGAGGAGGAACCCGACCAGCTTTTCGGCGCGTTCGCTCTGCCGCCGTACGCTCTGCGTCCACGCCACCAGCAGGATCGCAATCACGATCGCCGCCGCGCCGGCTGCCCACAACCACCGCCGCACTTTCCTCGGCAGCCGGCGGTGGCGCGCCTTGACGATCGAATCGGCCAGTTGATCGTGGCTGATCTCGTAAAACGTGCTCTCCAGCCTACGCTCGGTCCGGAGGAGACGCGCGTTGCAGAGTGTCTCGAGCGACTGGCGCGTTAGACGGTAGTCCGCGATGATCTGCCGCTCGTTCAGCATCAGCCGGTGGCCGGCGCCGTCCAGCAGCCCTTCTTCGCACAGCTCCGCCGCTTTCCTGCGCTGTGGCACCGGCAATCTGTCCAGCGTGCCGCGATAGAAGTTCTCGAACACTTTCTCGAAGCGCTGTGCGCCGCGAAAGTCGTCCTGCGTCAACGTGACGAATCCGCTGCCTTTCCGCGCGGCAATCGCCTCGGCATGGCCGCAGAGGAGTTGCAGTTGAAACGGCTCGATGACGCCGGAGATCCCTTTGAGGGAGGCGATCATTTCGTCCAGCGCCGCCTGCTCGAGCTCGAAGCGGGGTGACGCGTAAGGCGGCTCCCCCGGCGCCGGCTCGAGCTTCGCCGGACCGGTGATCGCCTCTCGCGCCGCTGCCTCGGACATCGCCTCGAGGCGGAGCCGCTCGTGGAACAGCGCCGGCAGTGCGCTGCTGAACTCTTCGAGCTCGCCGAGATGATCCTCGCGCAGACTGAGGATGATTTTTGCCGTGGGTGTGCCGCGCGGCGTGCCTTCCAGTCGCGCCGGCGGCTTGCCGGATGCGAGCGCGCCGAGCTCCGCGGCCAGCTCCGCGCGGAACGCCGCGTCGCGCAGGGTAAAGACTTCTTCGAACTGATCGAACACCAGCACCGGCGTCAGGAGAAGGTCCTCGCGCCAGATCGCGGTCGTGGCCAGCAACTCCCACACGCCGGCCGGATCGCCGGCGATGAACTCCAGGCCTTCCGCTGCACAGGCATCGCTGAGCGCGCGCGTCACGGTGGCGATCAACGATTCGCCCGGGCTGTTCAGCCGCAGCATGGCCGGCAGAAACGGTTTCTGCCGAAGCTTTGGAAAGAGGCCCGCCTGCAGCAGCGAGGTCTTGCCCAATCCGGACACGCCGAACTGCACGAGCAGTTTGACGCTGAGCACACGCAGATAGAGCTCCTCGGCTTCCTGATCGCGGCCGAAGAAGCGCGCCTGATCGCCGGGCGTGTCGCCGAACGGATGTGTCCCGGGATAACGGCTGCGCGTCTGTTGCTGGACGACCGGCGGCGGGCTCGGAGTCATGCCACGCTCCTTTTCAGCGCCAGACGGCGCTGCCAGTCTTCGTCAATGGACGCGACCAGCGCATCGATGCCGGCTGGTGCGCCGACGTCGATTACATGCGCGTTGCGCAGCGCCGACAATACGTTGCAAGGGCCGATTCGGACCGGAATCAGAAAGCGCAGCCGCTGGCCGTCGACTTCACCCATGTCGTTCTGCCGCTGCAGTGCAGTTTCGATCTCGCGGTGGAACACGCCTTCGACGCGACTGGTCATCGCGGGTGTTTGCACGACGATCATGTAATCGACGCGGCGCCGGATTACGTCTTTGAGCGTGTTGTCCCAGTTGTCGCCGGCGCGTAGATCCTGGGTGTCCTGCCAGACGTCGATCCCTCGCGCCTCGAGCTGGGCCGCGAGCTCTTCCACCGCCGCACGATCCTCGCTGGCGTAGCTCACGAATGCCTTCGGCCCGCGCGACACGGGTGCGGTGGCGAGCGGTGGCGCCGTGCGTGCGGACGGAGTGGGAGAGCGTTGCGTTTCCGCCTCGTACGTTGTCCGTAATTGTCTGGCGAAGTCCTCCCAGCGTAGCGAGCGGAAGTCGATGCGCCGGTCCGCGAAAAAGGCGACGGCCCGCTCGTGATCGGGATCGTCGAAGAACTTCTTGTTTTCGAACGCCAGCGTTTTGCTGCGACGGTCGTACACCTTCAGCGCCTGCAGCAGCACGCGGAGATACCAATTCTGAAAGCCGAATCCGAGGAAGAGGAACGAGACCGCCTCGTCGGCGAGGATGCTGCGGACCTGATCGGGAACGGGTGGCGTTTCCTTTACGACGGCAATGAGGAACTCGATGAGATCCCGTTCGGTCAGCACGAGCGACGCCGGATCGTCGCAATGGCCGAACAGGTGATAGAGCAGCGGCTGCTCGACAGTCGGCGCCTGAAGCTTTGCCGCCACCGGCCCATGGAAATCGTAGTAGCTGCGCTGCGGCGCTTTCCCGGCGTCCTCGAACGCGCGAAACATCAGATTGTCCGGCGATGCCGAAACGCAGAGGCGGAACGGCAATGCCGCGAGATCGCGGTGGAAATCGGTCGGCGTCGTTGCTTCCCGTTCATAGAAATCACGGACCGTGAACTCCAGGATCTCGTGCATTTCGACGTGGTGGAAGTAGAGGTCCGCCGCGGTGCGCAGAGTGGCCGGGCCTGTCGCACCGGCATTGGCGAGCAACTCCTCGGCGAGCAACTCTTCGAGCGGCCGCCGCTCGGGATCATCCACCCGTACGGCGATGCCCGGACCGAGCACGAGCACGCAATCTCCGCGCTTGATGCGTGCGACCAGCCCACGGAATTCCTGCAACTCACCGTCTGAACGTCGAGAGTTTTCCACCGGGCACGCTCCTCGTGCTGGTTGAAATGCGTTTTAAGCTGTAGGGCCATTATAACGGCATTCCTGTTCTCTGTGGAAGGCGAGCACCGTCCGCAATTCCAGAGCTCCGTACGTCGTAGTGGCACGAGGTGGACGCTTTGTTACAGCGCCATCACGCTCTGCAAATGAGCTGAATCAGCAATTGATCTCCTGCCGCAATCCGCTCTCGCCAATGCACTTGGCGATTGATGCGCGATTGAGGCGCCAACCATGGAAGTGCGGCGGCGGCGCGCCCAGATTCGGATGCAAGGAGAGCTTATGAAACGAATGATTCTGCTGTTCTCGCTCGCACTCATCCTTCCCCTCCCTCTTCATGCGGCGCCCGACGAGCAGGTGGCGCTCCGCTCCGTGGCCAACATCGCCCGCATGGCCATCGGCTCGAGTTGTGTCGATCCCGACACTTCCTCGGTATGGACCTTCGGTCCGCCGCCGGCCACGTATTTCGACGGCGGCACGCCGAACCAGAAGATGCTGGTTCGGGTCTGGCACTACGGCTGGGCGCTGCGAGCCCGCCCCGCCGATCTCGGCACCATCCGCGCCACCCTGCTCGACTTCATCAACAGGCAGCAGCAGGTGACCGGCTCCGGCGGACCGCTGGGCCATTACGCCACGACCGCCGGAGCGAACGAGGAGCTGATCGTCCGAGAGGCAGATCACGAGCTCGTTCGTGCTGCAGGCCCTGGCGGCCAAAGGGGTGCCGCGCCTCGGCCAGCCTCCGGCGGGCTACAGCGTCAGTCCGAAGCTCTATGACACGCTCTGTGTCTATCGCATGGGGCAGGACTGGACGCTGTACTTTCCCACCATGCGCAGCGTCACGGGCGGTCTGTACTGGGTCGAATTCCGCAATGGAGCGATCCGCCGTGCGACCGTTCCGTTCAATGGGGTCAAGCCCGCCAGCTATCCGCCCGGTGTGGCCTCGCGAAACCAGATCACGGGTGTCGTCGTCGGCGCGGCTACCTGCCCGCAGCCCGGGGCGCTCAATCAGTAAAGTGGACCGCCGGCGTCCCGCCGTCACTCTGGGCGGGCGGGACGCCCGCCCAGACAGCCGGCGGGGACGCCGGCGGTCCGCTCTCACTACGATTCACGATTCATGGCCGTCACCAGCGTCTCCTTCGCCGGATGCCCGACGTTGGTGCGCGCGAGCAGCGCGGTGAAACGCGGATCGCCGCGCACGGCGTCGAGGCACGGGTCGACGAGGACGAACGAGACGGCCGGCACGTGCGAGCGCACGGCGCGATCGAGGAGCTCCATGGCCCGGTCCCGGTCGCCGAGCTGCGCGTAGAACGTGGCCAGGTGATAGTCGTCGAACGTCTTCTCCTGGTACAGCCGGAGGATCAGCGGCTCGAGGCGGCGATACGCGGCGCGGAACGTCTGCACCGTGCCCGGCTCCGGCGCGACGGGCCCTCTCCCCTCCACGATGCTCCGCGCCATGGCCGTGGCGTCGTCCCACTTCCGCTGCGCGACGTAGACGGAGAGGATGCCGAACGGTGGCTGCGGCGCCTGCGGGCGCACGGCCAGGATGGTCCGGTAGGCGGCCAGCGAATCGTCGTAGCGCCGCGCGTAGAGATGGATCATGGCCGGCAGCGGGTGCAGCGCGAACGTCTGCGGATCGAGCCCGCGGGCGATCTCGTACTGCTCCAGCGCCTGCCCGAGCTCCCCGCGCGCGATGAGGGCGATGGCCAGGTTGAAGCGCGCGTCGACGTAGTCGGGATCGTCGATCGTGGCGCGGCGGAAGGCCTCCTCGGCGGCGGCGAAGTCGTAGTCGCGCTGCAGCGCCAGGATGCCCATCGTCGACCGCGCCTCCGCGTTCTCCGGCTGCAGCTCCAGCGCGCGGCGCGCGCACGCCTTGGCCACCTGCGCGGCCTGCGCGCAGAGCGCTTCCGACTCCTCGTGCAGCGCGCGCTCGGCCCAGATGTCGGACAGCCCGGACCACGCTTCCGCGAAGCGCGGGTCCTGCGTGGTGGCTTTCATGAAGAGCTCGCGCGCCGCAGCCCAGTCGCGCTCGCGCTGCGATCGCGACCGCTCCAGCCGCGCGCGGCGATAGGAGTCGAGGGCGGCGGCGGAGACGCGGCTGCGCAGCAGCGGCTCGTGCCGCGGCGGCGGCAGGTTGCGGCGCGCCACCTCGCCCATCACCCGGTAGGCGACGTCGATCGGCATCCCGGCGCGGCGGTCGGGCGCGCGCTCGTACGTCTCGCTCCACAGCCGCGTCTTCGTCTTCGGATCGACGGCCGCCACGATCACGCGCGTGCTGCCCGCCACCTGCTGGATCGTCCCCTCGATGGCGAACGTGGAGCGGCGCTCGGGCTCGACGAGGCGGACGTACCTGCGCGGCAGGATGGCCAGCGCGGCCTGCAGCTCCGCCGCGAACGCGGCCGGGTCCACCCCCTGCGGCGGCGGGCCGAGCACGCGGAACGGTTTCACGGCGATCGTCCGCGGATTCGCCCCCGAAAGCGCCGGCCCGCGCGACGGAAGCAGGGACAGGATCAGCGCACCGAGAAGGATCAGGAACGACCAGGAACGCGCCGGACGTAGGACGGGCTTCAGCCCGCGTAGGACGGGCTCCAGCCCGCGTAGGACGGGCTTCAGCCCGTCCATGGGCGGGCTGAAGCCCGCCCTACGTTCTTCCACCTCCGGCATGGCCACACGCTCGACCTGCGCGATGAACGAGTAGCCGCGGCGGGGGAGGGTGCGGACGTAGCGCGGCGTCTCGGCGTTGTCGCCGAGGAAAAAGCGGATCTGGCGGATCGCCGAATTGATCCCCTGCTCGAAGTCGACGTACGTCCCGTCGCCTCAGATCGCGCCCTGGATCTCCTCGCGCGAGCCCGTCTCGCCGGCGCGGCTGACCAGCAGGAGCAGGATGCGGAACGGCTGGCGCGGGAGCCGGAGCGCGGGCATCAATCAGGTGGCCATCTATACCCAGGGGCCGCTGAAGGGGAACGCCCCGGCCCCGCCGCAGCGCTATCTCACGTACAACAAGCGGCCTGCCGTTCAACAAGCCGCACACGGACAAGGACTGGGTGCTCGTGCTGAAAGGCGGCGGCCAGTCGTCTGCGCCACGACGCCGTAATGGTGGGACGAGGGGCGGGCGCAACCCGCCCCTCGATGTCTGCTGCCGCCGCAGTCCTCGCCGCCGTGTAGAAGTGGGGCACAGAACAAAGACGATACAATCTGTGTGATGCCTTCTCAGATGCAAGACTGGCAAGCTGACTTCGCCGTATTCGGGTCAGACGGACAGCTGGCCGCGATCGCTGAGGCGAAGAAGAAGCCGCACGTCGGGGCTACTTGGGCAGCAGCGTGGCTTCGCAACTACCTCGCCCATCAGCAGAGCTCGGGACCTCCCTTCGTGATCCTCGCCACGCCCGAGAAGGTGTATCTCTGGAAGCGCCCTTCTCACGCTTCATCGGCAGAGCCTACTGCTGTCACCGACGCGCGTCGGCTATTCGCATCTTACCTGCCACCATCTGCGACCAGCGCAGCAGATCTGTCGAGCCGGGCGTTCGAGTTCGTCGTGGGAGCATGGTTGAATGACTTATCCCATCATCTCTGGCAACCGTCCGCACCCGAAGAGATCCGTGCGCTGCGAGAGACCGGCTTGCTGCAAGCGATCGCTAACGGCCGAGTGGTTGCCGATATCGCTGCGTGAATATCTTTGTCGAAACGAACTTCGTCATTGGAGTAGCGCTCGAGCAGCAGGAAGTAGCAGCGTGTGAAGCGCTGCTCCAACTCGCCGCAGAGCACAGGATTCGACTGCTGGTTCCGGCCTATAGCTTCGTTGAGCCCCATGAGACGTTTACGCGAAGACATATCGATCGTGAGGCTCTTCGGGCACGCATGGCGAACGAACTGGCGCAGCTCGCGCGAAGCACTCCTCTTGTAGAACGTGTGGCCGCGTCGCAAGACATGGTGAAGCTGCTGGTCGACAGTACGGAGTACGAGACGACGCGCCTCGAGGAGGTGAAGCAGCGGGTCTGGGCGACTGCCGAAGTCCTGCCACTCGATTTGGCTGTTCTGCGGAGCGCAATTGAATGCCAGGGCAGGTTCGATCTGTCCGCTCAGGATGCGATCGTATATGCGTCGGTTCGCGCCCGGCTGGAAGTTGACCATGCTGCGACGAGTTGCTTCGTGAGCAGAAACCCAGCTGATTTTGATGATCCTGACCTGCGCCAGGATCTCGCTGCGCTGAATTGCAGGTATCTCTCCTCATTTGCCGCCGCGGTGCAGTTCATCACGCACGCTCTTGGCCCCCCGGCGGGTGCCTGACCGGCCGACAGTTCGGGGGTGACGACGGGCGGGCCGCAACCCGCCCCTCGAGTTGTTCAGCACCCGTGACCTCGAACGGGAGACCATGCCGGACGAAAATACTGCCATGAGCTTTTGCGCCTCGCGTTGGACGGCCAGGAACCGCGTCGTGGTGATGAACTGTTCGATGGTCTCTCTTCGTCGGTCTGACGCGCCCAGCAGGCCACACTGCCAGCGCGATGAAGTACCCCAGGATCGGCGAGGCGCCGGACCCCATGACGGGTACGGGGAACGTTCCCCATGCCGGTGCCAGGATCGTCCCCGCAACATAGACGCCGAGTGCCAGCGCCGCCGGGTGCCGGTGCCGATACCATGCGGCGAAGAATGGCACCGGCAGCAGCAGCAGCGCGGCTGTCGCCATTGCGGCCCATCCCGCCCCACGAGAGGCCACGATCCCGAAGATTTCCTCCACATGAGCGACCGGCGGCAGTGGATCGTGGCGGATGAAAGAGGCGCCCGAGACAGCGAGCAACAGGGCCACGCTCGGCAGCGCCTCGTGCATTGGTCGCGTGCAAACCAGGACGACAGCACAAGCGGCCGCCAGGCTGGTCGTCTGTGCCGCATCGGGCTGTAGAGCCAGGATGGTCGCGCAAGCCGTGCTGATGGCGAGCGCAGTGCCGATCCCGTGCGATGCCGCCGCCGCGACGCACAGGATGATCAGCGGCGCAACGATCGCCGACGCATGAAGGCGCAAGCCGCCCACCGGGACCCAGCGATGCACGCCGAGCATCCCTTCCGACGCAAATGGCAGGAGAATCGCCGCGATGGCCGCGGCGGTAAGGAGCGCTCGAGGTCCGCGTCGTGTCAGTGGCGGCAAACGACGGCCGGCGATCCAGATCAGCAGCCCGAATGCCGCCGCGGCGACATTGATCGCCCACGCCGTGGTGCTCACGCCGAGCTGGCGCATCGCCGCGATCCCGATGAGGAGCGCAGGCAGCGGAGCGCAAGCGGGGAAGCCGGCGCTGAGGATTTCACGCGGGGAAGGCATCTGCGTGGAGAGTATCGCAGCGTGCGCCCGTGTCGCGGCCGTGTAAAGTAGCGGCATGTACAGCCGCGACGAGATCCTGCGCTCGCTCGACGACATCCAGCGCGACAGCGCCGCGTATTGGTCGGCGTTTCCCAGGGACGAGTTCTTCGCGAAGATCGGGGAGGCGTGGTCGCCCGCCGACAATGTGCGCCATCTGGCGAAGTCGATCCGCCCCGTGACGAAGGCGTTGCGGTTGCCGCGGTTCGTGCTGCGGCTCATGTTCGGTGCGCCGAAACACGCGTCGCGGACGTACGACGCGCTGCTCGAGTTTTACCGCTCCAAGCTCACCGGCGGGAACGACGCCGGCCGCTTCGCGCCGTCGCCGCGCGCGTTCACCGACCCGTCCGAGGTACTGGCGCTGCAGGAGCAGGCCAACCGCGAGCTGCGCGCGGCCATCGAGCGCTGGCCGGAGAAAGCCCTCGACCGCTACCAGCTCCCGCACCCGCTCATGGGCAAGCTCACCGTGAGGGAGATGCTCTTCTTCACGCTCTATCACCAGCTCCATCACATGGATGGGGTGAAGCGGCGCAAGAGCGCCTGATTCCACCCGAAGGGAAATCGGTTGCCAGCGATCTCGCTTCCGTTGCCAGCGATGCCGCTTCGCGTGGCAGGAATCGCGGGGCGGGCCGAAGCCCGCCCCGAGGGTGAGACCTAGAACTTGAAGCCGACGGAGAGGCGGTAAGTGCGCGGTGCGAGGGTGCGGTCGGGCGTCTGGAACGCGTCCTGCGTTGCGGCCTTGCCGAAGTTGTCCCCCTTGCGCCAGTGCACGCCTTCGACCGGCGTGTCGGTGAACGGATTGAACGGGAGCAGTCCCGCGGTCGGCGCGGTGCGGGCGGTGGCCACGGTCGTGTCCAGCTGCGCCGGGTCGACGATCGCGTCCGTATTGAAGACATTCAGCACGTCGCCGCGGATGAACGCCGAGACCCTGCCGAAGGTCGGGGTGTTGTAGACCACGGTCATGTCGGTGGCCAGGCGTCCCTCGGTGCGGTACTCGCCGCGGTCGCTGAAGTAGTAGTCGTGCAGGTCGCCCGCGCCGTTCAGGCGGTAGCCGGGATTCGCGGCCAGGCCGTTGAAGCAGTTCGTGGTCACCGTGGCCGTGCAGGCGCGGAAGCTCGCGGAGCGGCCGGTGGCGTCGATGCTGCCGACCGCCGAATACGCGAAGCCGGAGTCGTACGCCTCGATGGCCGAGATGGTGAACGAGCCGACCGGCGTGGCCAGATCGTACGACGCCCAGAGACGCGCGCGGTGCGTGCGGTCCTGCCCCAGGTAGCCTTCCGGACGGCGGCGGTCGTAGTTCAGGTACTGCGGGTAGAAGATCTCGCCCGGCGTGTTGCGGATGGTGGCCGTGCCGGCGCCTTCGCTGACGTCATTGCCCCACAGCTTCGACCAGGTGTAGTTGCCGCCGACGTTGAAGTTGCTCGACACCGACCAGTTGCCCTGCAGCGAGACGGCGTTGTAGGTGCGGGAGGTGAACTCGTCGTCGTTGACCGTCACGCTCATGTCGCCGAGGACATTGTTCGGCGGCGTGATGTAGACGCCCGGCTCGTTCACCTGGCGCGCATAGAAGTTCTGCCATTCGCGGCGCACCAGATCGAGGCGCAGCGACGCGCGCGGCGTGACCTGCATGCCGTAGCCGATCGTGTACTCGTCCGCGGTCGGCGTGGCCAGCGACTCGCGGAAGATCGAGCCGAAGCCCGGATACGAAGAGCTGGTGAAGTTCGTGTTGGCCGTGCCGCCGATCGAGTCGAACCAGGCGAAGAGGATGGCCAGCGCCTGATCGGCCGGGATGTACGGCGCGGCGGCGTTCACGTTCGGGCCGCCGTAGGCCCAGGTGAAGGTGCCGGGGCTGCCGGCCGCCTGCGCGGTGGAGAAGACGTTGCTGCCGTCGCCGATCTTCGTCGCGTAGCGCGCGTAGTTGGCGGTGAAACGATGCTTGCCGTTGCCCTGCACGTCCCAGTTGATGCCGAGGCGCGGGCTGATGTTGCTGTCGTCCGAGATCTGCTCGCCGTCGGCGTCGACGGCGTCGTTCGCGTCATACCGCACGCCGATGTTGAACGACAGATGGTTGTTCAGGTCCCACTTGTCGTTGATGTACGCCGCGTCGCTGCTGAGGTCCGTGCCCAGCGAGTCGACGAAGATCGGCCACCAGCTCAGGCGGGTGGCGTTGTTGAACACGGGGTAGGCCTTGTCGCCCTGGACCACCACGCGGGCGGTGATCGTGAAGTCGCTCCCCGACTGATGGTTGTTGACGATGCGCGTCTCCTCGAAGCGGTCCGCGCCGACGGCGATGGAGTGGTTGCCGAGGCTGCGCGTGCTGAGGAAGTACGTTCCCTTGATTCCCTTGCCGCCGCTGTTGCGCTCTTCCGGCGTGCAGACGCCGCAGAAGACGGCCGCGTTCATGCGCGCCGCCGTGACGGAGTCCTGGATCCACGTCCCGCGAATGCGGTCGGTGAAGCGTCCGCCGCTGTTGATGAACGCGTACTCCTTCTCCGACCACGAGGCCTCGACCACGAGGTTGCTGCCGAAGACGCCGTTGTAGTTCAACGTGGCGATCGTGTTCGGGAGCGAGCGGCTCGGGACGATGCTGGCGGTGTCGTAGATGTCGCCGGTGAAAATGTTTCCCTCGACATTGTCGACGTCGAGATACGAGCCGACGATGTTGTGATTCGAGGTGATCTGCGCCGTCAGTTTTCCTTCGTAGCGCTTCTCGTCGGTGGTGCCGTTGAACGGAATCTTGGTGCTGAACGTGGCCCGGCCGGTCGACGTCTTGGCTTTGCGCCCCGCGGCGAAGAACCAGAGACGGTCGCGGATGATGCGCCCGCCCAGGGTCGCCTCATAGGTCTGGTTCGTGATGTCCGAACCGTCGGCCGCGCCGGCGAAGTTGGGCGTCGCCGTCCAGCTGGGGTTCGTGAGCGTGTCGCGGAGCGAGCCGGAGAACTCGTTGCCGCCCGACTTGGTCAGCGTCGAGACCACGCCGCCGGTGAAGCGGCCGTACTCGGCGGAGATGCCGGAGGTGAGGACCGTCGTCTCCTGGATGGCGTCTTCGATGAAGAGATTGTGCGGCTGGCCGCGCAGGTTCTCGTTCACCACCACGCCGTTGACCATGAAGATGTTGTCGTACGAGGGGCCGCCGTTGATCGTGATCTGGCGGTTCACGCCGTTCGGGTTGACCCCCGGCGCGAGCAGGGTCGTGTCGCGGATGTTGCGGCCGACCGGCAGCTTGTCGATCTGTTCCTGGGTGAAGCTGGTGGCCACGCCCGTGGTCTCCAGCACCGCCGGCGCCTCGGCCGTGACGGTGATCGCCTCCGACACCGAGCTGACGCGCAGCTCGGCGTCCACCTTGGCCGGCTGCGAGAGCTGCAGCGTGGTGCGCTTCTCGAGCGGCGCCATGCCGCTCAGCTCGAAGCGGACGCTGTACTGCCCCGGCGGCAGGGCCGGGAAGCTGTAGCCGCCGGCGTCGCCGGTGACCACCGTGCGCGTTCCCTGCAGCGACGGCGACGACACCGTCACCGAGACGCCCGGCAACGGGTTGCCGTCCGTGGTGACCACACCGGAGAGAGCGCCCGTGGTCTGGGCGAGCGACGGCATCGCGCAGAGCAGGGCGAGGAAACAGAACACCAGACGACGAAATCGTGGCATATCTCCTCCTGACGAGACTTTTCTGGACCTGTGGACTGTGCTTCCGTTCAGAGCACGCGGCGCGCCGTATGCGTCATCGCGGTAAACCTTTGAAAACGATCGGAAAAACATCCGGAGGAATGGAGAGGCGGTTCAAATTCCTGGAGCGGGATGTTCCGAAACACGAATTTGCGGTCCCTAACTTTCGATAGGGATTAGAGTTATCGTGATGTCTGCCGTACGCGAAGAACCGACCTGGCACCTGAGCGGGCGCGAGATCGCCATCATCACGGCGTTCTGGACCTCGCTCGCGGCGCTGACGGTGCTGAACCGCCTCTACGACCCGCGGAGCGAGGGGCTGCGCGTGATCACCCGCGCCGGGCCGCTCGTGCTGCCGTTCGTGGAGGCGTGGCTCTGGGCGGCGCTGACGCCGCTGGTGTTCTGGATCAGCAGCCGCTCCAGTGCGGCCATGTCGCGCGCGGCGCGCCTCGCGCTGCTGGTGGTGGCCGGACTGGCCGTCGCCGTCTTCGTCGACGTGGCCCTCGACCTGGCCCGCGACTTCGTCGACGCGCCGCGGCGGCGCGGCGGCCCCGGGTTCGCGCCGCGCTTCGCACGATTCGGTCCGCTGAACCAGCTCCTGATCTACGGCGCGGTGCTCATGGCCGGCTTCGCGCGGGAGTACTTTCTGCGCGAGCAGCGCCGCGCGCGCGAGGCCGTACACCTCGAGGCGCTGCTCGCGCACGCCCGCCTGAACGCGCTGCGCATGCAGCTCAACCCGCACTTTCTCTTCAACACGCTGAACGCCGTCTCGGCGCTCGTGGAGCGCGATCCGTCCGGCGTGCGGAAGATGATCGCCCGCCTCTCGGAGCTGCTGCGGCATACGCTGGACACGAAGAGTCCCGACCAGATCGCGCTGCGCGACGAGCTGTCGTTCCTGCAGCGCTACCTCGACATCATGGCCGTGCGCTTCCAGGGGAAGCTGCGCGTGTCGACCGCGGTCGACGAGGCGGTGCTGGACGCGCGCGTGCCGGTCTTCATCCTGCAGCCGCTGGTGGAGAACGCGCTCGAGCACGGCGTGAGCCGCGCCTCGGGGGAGGCGGAGGTCGACGTGCACGCGCGCCGCGAGGGGGACGTCCTGATCGTCTCGGTGCGCGACCGCGGGCCGGGACTGGAGGCCCAGCCGGAAGGCGTGGGACTGACGAACACGCGCGCGCGGCTGGCCGCGCTCTACGGCGACCGGGCGTCGGTGACGCTGGCGTCGCTCCCCGAAGGAGGCGCGGCGGCGGAGCTCCGCCTGCCGTGGCGCGATGCCTGATCTCCGCGTGGCGATCGTCGACGACGAGATCCTCGGCCGCCAGCGCATCGAGGATCTGCTGGCCAAGGAGAAAGGGGTGACGGTGGTCGGCCAGGCCGCCGACGGCAACGCCGCGGTGGAGCTGATCCGCGAGCTGCAGCCGGACGTGGTCTTCCTCGACATCCAGATGCCCGGCCGCAGCGGCGTGGAGGTGGCCCGCGAGATCGGCGAGGAGATGCCGCCGACGGTGTTCGTCACCGCCTTCGATCGCCACGCGGTGCAGGCGTTCGAGCTGGCGGCGGTCGACTATCTGGTGAAGCCGTTCGACGACGAGCGGTTCGCGCAGGCGCTGGCCCGCGCGCGCCGCGCGGCCGCGCTCCGCGCGCCGCGGCAGGAGTACGCGGACCGCATCGCCGTCGAGCTGCGCGGCCAGGTGCGCGCCGTGCCGGTGAGCCGCATCGAGTACATCACCGCCAGCGGCCCGTACGCGGAGCTGCACGTGGAGGGGAAGACGTTCGCCGTGCGCGAGCGGATGCAGGCGCTGGAGGAGAAGCTCGACCCGCGCCGCTTCTTCCGCATCCACCGCTCGGCCATCGTGCGCATGGACATGATCGACGTCTTCCTCCGCCACGCCGGCGGCGACTACGGCGTGCGCCTCAAGAACGGAGTGGAGCTGAGCGTGAGCCGCGCCAAACGCGAGGAGCTCGAGGTCAGGCTGGGGATCTGATATGGAGTGCGGCAGCGCCAGCTGCGGCGGGGGCGGGAGGCTGGCGCCTCCCGCATGGAAAGCGGCAGCTGGCGCTGCCGCACTCCATACCTATAGCCGCACGCGGGTCCAGAAGCGGACGGTGCGCGGCGCGGCGTCGTCGCCGAGCACGTTCGCCGCGTCGATCGCGAGCATCAGCCCCAAGCGCGAGAACGGCACGGCGTAGCGCAGGGCGAGATCGGTCGGGGCGGCGGTGCCAGGGCCGTTCAGGCCGGGGGCCGGGTCGTAGAAGTCGTAGTAGCGCTGCAGCAGCGTCACGCCGAATTCGTGCGCGCCGAGGGGGAGCTGCGCGCCGATCCACGCGTTCGCCTGCTGCGAGGCGTCGCCGTTGCGCGCGTAAGTGTACGTTGCGCCGGCCTCGAAGCGGTCGAAGAGGCGGTAGCGCGTGTCGAGCTGCAGCGAGTGGGAGTCGTCGCGGCGGATGACGTCGACGCGCGCGGTGCCGGAGCTGCCGATCGCCGCGGCGTATCCGAGGGTGGCGATGCGCAGCGGCGACGCGGCGAAGGGGCCGAACGCGTATTCGCCCCAGCTGGCGGAGATGGCGCGCGTGCCGTCGCCGCGCAGGTCGTACGTCGCGGCGATGCGCGGCTGGAGCTCGTCGTCGTCGTAGCGTACGCCGGCGTTCACCACGAAGCGCGCGGCCGACCAGCGGTCGCCGGCGTAGAACGACTGCGAATCAAACCCCGCGGAGCTCCACGCGCCGAGGCCCGCGGTCAGCACGTGATCGCCGAGGACGTACGAGGCGCGGCTGGAGAGAAAGTCGGTGCGGTTGCGTGAGTCGAGCGAGGGCGGCACGCCCGGCTGCGGCGGGAACGACACGGCCGCCGAGTTGCGGCTGACGGCCGTCTCGGTCGTGTAGCGCGGGCCGAAGGCGCCGGTGTAGCGCAGCGAGGCCGTCCACGTCTCCGCCCGCAGGAGCGGTCCGATTCCGTTCTCCCCGGTGAGATACGTGGCGTCGAGGTGATGGGCGGCGCCGAGCTGCGCGTGCAGCTTCACCTGCCCGCCGCGCAGCCCCCGCGTGAAGCGCGTCGCGTCGTCGCCGTCCCAGAGCGAGGCGAAGAACCAGAGCCGTTGCGGCACGATCCGTCCGCCGCCGTAGGCCTCGAAGAGGTTCTGCAGGCCGTCGCGCGCGTCGAAGGGGCCGCGGTCGTTCCACGCGTCGTGCGAGACCGTGTCCCGCAGGGAGAGGAAGAACTGCTCTCGGCCCGAGCGCGTGCGGAGGAGCTGCAGCCGTCCGCCGTACGATTCCCACTCCACCGGCACCGCCGCCCGCACGACCGTGACCTGCTCGATCAGATCCTCGGGCAGGACGCTGGTGGCGAACGGCTGCGGTTCGTCGATCTCCGTCGCCGTGGGATAGCCCGCGTCGGGCGCGATGACGAGCGCGTAGTCGCGTCCCGGGAAGCGGTCCAGCGTCGCGTCGTCGAAGTGCGAGGTGATGGCGGTCGTGTCGGCGACGCTGGTCTGCGTCGCCGTCGAGGTCACGCTCTCCTCGTCGGCGCTCGGCTCCAGCCGCGCGTCCGCGCGCGCCACGCGCCCCAGCTCGACCACGGCCCTGCGCGTGAGCGTGGTCATCCCCGCGCGCGAGAACGTCACGTCGTACACCCCCGGGGGGAGCGCGTTGAGAAAGTACGTGCCGCGCGGACCGGTGACCGTCGTGCGCGGGTGCATCAGGACGTCGGAGGAGACCGTGACCGTGACGCCGGCGGCGGGTGCATCGCCGGCGATCACGCGTCCCGTGATCGCCGGCGAGGTGAGGGCGGCGTGGAGAGGAAAGGCAAAGAAGAAGAGAAGGAAAAACGCTTCGCTTCTCATCGCGAGAGTTGCCGGTAGCGGATGCGGTGCGGCTGCGTGGCCTCCGCGCCGAGGCGCTTCTTCTTGTCTTCCTCGTACTCGGTGAAATTGCCGTCGAAGAACGTGACCCGGCTGTCGCCCTCGAAGGCCAGGATGTGCGTGGCCACGCGGTCGAGGAACCAGCGGTCGTGCGAGATCACGATCGCGCAGCCGGCGAAGTTCTCCAGCGCCTCTTCCAGCGCGCGCATGGTGTTCACGTCCAGGTCGTTCGTCGGCTCGTCGAGGAGCAGCACGTTCGCCCCTTCCTTGAGCATCTTGGCCAGGTGCACGCGATTGCGCTCGCCGCCGGAGAGCACGCCCACCTTCTTCTGCTGGTCGCTGCCGGAGAAGTTGAAGCGGGCCACGTAGGCGCGCGACTGCATTTCGCGGGGGCCGAGCTGGATGACGTCGCCGCCGCCGGTGATCTCCTCGAAGATGGTCTTCTCGCCGTCGAGGGTGCGGTTCTGGTCGACGTAGCCGAGCTTCACCGTCTCGCCGAGGCGGATCGTGCCGGCGTCCGGCTTCTCCTGCCCGATGATCATGCGGAAGAGCGTCGTCTTGCCGGCGCCGTTCGGGCCGATCACGCCGACGATGCCGCCCGGCGGGAGGCGGAAGGTCATGTCCTCGACCAGCAGGTTCGCGCCGTACGCCTTCGACACGCCGTCCGATTCCACGACCACGTTGCCGAGGCGCGGGCCGGGCGGGATGTAGATCTCCAGTTCCTGGATCTTCTCCTTCGTTTCCTGCGCCAGGAGGTTCTCGTACGCGTTGATGCGCGCCTTCCCCTTGGCGTGGCGCGCCTTGGGCGACATCTTGATCCACTCCAGCTCGCGCTCGAGCGTGCGCTGGCGGTTCGACTCCGCCTTCTCTTCCTGCTGCAGGCGTCCCTTCTTCTGTTCGAGCCACGACGAGTAGTTCCCCTTCCAGGGGATGCCTTCGCCGCGGTCGAGCTCGAGGATCCAGCCGGCCACGTTGTCGAGGAAGTAGCGGTCGTGCGTGACGGCGATGACCGTGCCGGCGTACTGCTGCAGGTGCTGTTCGAGCCACTGCACCGATTCGGCGTCGAGGTGGTTGGTCGGCTCGTCGAGGAGGAGGATGTCGGGCGCCTGCAGGAGGAGGCGGCAGAGCGCCACGCGGCGCTTCTCGCCGCCGGAGAGCACGCTCACCGGCGTGTCGCCAGGCGGGCAGCGCAGCGCGTCCATGGCCATCTCGAGCTTCGAGTCGAGGTCCCAGGCGCCGGCGGCGTCGAGCTTGTCCTGCACTTTGGCCTGGCGGTCCATGAGCTTGTCCATGTCCGCGTCGGGATCGCCGAAGGCGTTGTTGATGTCGTCGAACTCCTTGAGGAGGTCGAGCACGGGCTGCACGCCCTGCTGCACGATCTCGATGACCGTCTTCGACTCGTCGAGCTTCGGCTCCTGGTGCAGGATGCCGACGGTGTAGCCGGGGGAGAGGACGGTCTCGCCGAGATGGTCTTTGTCCTCGCCGGCGAGGATGCGCAGGAGCGACGACTTGCCGGAGCCGTTCAGGCCGAGCACGCCGATCTTCGCGCCGTAGAAATAGGAGAGGTAGATGTCTTTGAGGACCTGCTTCTTGCCGTGGAACTTCGAGACACCGACCATCGAGTAGATGATCTTGTTCGGTTCGGGTTGCGCCATAGGCGCGCGATTCTATAGCGGACCGCCGCCGTCCCGCCGGCGGTCCGCCGTTTACCGGCTCAGTACCCCGCCGGCGGCTCCTTGGCGCCGATCTTCTCCCCGATGAGCTTCTCGGCCGTGCCCGCGTCGGCGAGGCCGGAGCCCGACGGCACGTCGAACGAGAAGTTGATGCTGGTGTCGCCCGGATCGATGATGGCCTGCCCGATCGGCTGGCTCCCGCTCCCGTAGAGGCTGATCACGGTGGCCACGGTGATGGCCGGGCTGACCACCGCCCGCCCGCTGATCTTGCTCTCGTTGGTGATGATGGTGACGCCGGCGGCGACGAGCCCGGCCGGCGCCGAGATCTGCAGCGTCTGCGGATAGATGTTGACCATCGACCCGGCGGACGTCGGCGACGACGGCGCGAGCGTGACGCCTCCCTGCGAGATCTGGAGGTTCGAGGTGGGGGTGACGGAGAAGAAGGCGGGGGCGCTGGTTCCCTGGGCGTTGAGGGTGAGGGCGTAGTACATGTTCTCTCCTCTCTCTGGCTGGATGAGAGGAGAGCGTAGCATGCTCAGCCGTGCTGGCGGACCGCCGGCTGATATGGAGTGCGGCAGCGCCAGCTGCCGCTCTCCATGGCGGCAGCCGCAGCTGCCGCGGGCGGGCGGAGGCTGGCGCCTCCGCATAGAGAGCGGCAGCTGGCGCTGCCGCACTCCATAGCGCTCCTCAGTGCACCGTCTCGCCCGCGCTGACGGTGGCCAGCTCCGGGGCGGGCATGGGGGCGCGGTCGGCGGCCGGTTCCTCGAATGCCACCACCACCAGCGTCTGGTCGTCCTCGGGGGGGCGGTTGCGGGTGAACTTGCGCACCGCGTGGAGCAGGGCGGCCTTCATGTCGTCGGCGGACTCGCGGCCGGCGGCGAGGATGGTGGCCTCGAAGCGCTCGAAGCCGAACGGCTCGCCGTCGTCGTCGAGGGCCTCGATCAGGCCGTCGCTGTAGAGGACGAGGCGGTCGCCGGCCTCGAACTCCACATGGTGCTCGCGGAACGTGTCGCCGCGGCGGCGGACGCCGAGGGGATAGCCCCACGACGACAGCACTTCCAGCTTGCCCGTCGCGGCGCGATAGACGTAAGGGTCGAGATGGCCGGCCGAGGAGAAGCGCAGCGTCTGCGCGCGCGCGTCGAGCAGGCCGAAGAAGAACGTCATCATCATCCGCTTCGGCGCCGTGCGGATCACGATGTCGTTCAGCACCTCCAGCACCACGCGCGGCGAGGAGTCGTAGTCCATCTGCACCAGCAGCGCGGACTTGGCCATGGACATGACGATGCCGCTGGTCAGGCCGTGCCCGGCCACGTCGCCGAAAGCGATGCCGATGTCGCCGTTGGGCTGTTCGAGGAAGTCGAAGTAGTCGCCGCCGATCTCGGTCGCGGCGCGGTAGTGCGAGGCCACCTCGGCGCCGAGGAGCTTCGGCGACGACTGCGGCAGCAGCGCGGCCTGGATGCGGTTGGCCGCGTCGATCTCTGCCTTCACCCGCTCGCGCTCGATGATGCGCTGCACGTGCGGCGCGACGTCCGCGTACGTGTAGACGGTCTCTCGCCCAGTCATCAGTCCCGCCACCGCGATGCCCGCCGAGAACAGCAGCGGCACCGCGAACGCGATCCACGCCTGCGTCCCCATCGGGCCGTCGGCGAAGCGGAGGTAGGGGACGAAGGCGAAGAGCAGCGAGCCGTAGAAGAGCGCGTTGGCCGCGGCCAGGAGGTCGTACCGGAGGAAGATCGCGGCCGCGGCGAGGATGCCGCCGAAGCCGAAGAGGATGGCCTGCTGGCCCGGATCGAGCGGCACGTCGAAGATGGCCCAGATCGAGCCGATGGCCGCGGCCAGGACGAAGCCGAGCGGCAGCATGCGCTTGCGCGCGAAGAGCGCGATCACGAACAGCAGCAGCACCACCGCGCCGCGCGCGGCGTCAATGGCGGCCGTGAGGATCGGCACCACCGGACCGCCGCCGCCGAGGATGTCGAACGTCGCGCCGACCGTCGGGCGCGCCCAGCCGAGGAAGATCGGGATGGATGCGGCGGCATACGTCGCCGCGGCCACGACCGGCGCCAGGAGAATGCCGTGCAGTGTGGCCCGGCCGACGGTGGCGTTGCGCCAGTCGCGGCGCAGCAGCGCGTCGTACGACGCCAGCCGCTCGCCCCACCGCTCGCGGGCGTAGCTCTCGCCGACGGCCCAGGCGAAGAACACCAGCACGGCCACGATCAGGTCGTAGAAGATGAACTTGAACGCGCCGTACGAGGCGGCCGTGGCGCGGGCGTCCAGCCCCGGACCGAAGCCCATGCCGATGGTGTTGCTCGGCACGGAGAGGTAGCTGTGGGCGATCGACAGGACCGCCACCATGGCAAAGAGTCCCGAGGCGGTGCGCACGCCCACTTCGCCGGCGTGGTACTTCTTCAGGAAGATCACGCCGAGGATCAGCAGCAGCGTGAAGACCACGCCGTACTGGATGAACGTGCCGATGATCCCGAAGCCGTCGCCCTGGAACTGCGAGCCGTCCGAGTACTCCTCGATCGGCATCCAGCCGGCGAACTGGTTGCCGATGAAGTAGATGCCGACGTACATCCCCACCTTGCCCGTGGGGAAGTCGCTCGGCACGCGGTAGCGCACCAGGCGGTCGGTGCGGTTACGCAGCACGTTCGGCCGGATGTCGTCGAAGACCGGGTTGACCACGCCGGGCACTTTGTGGGTGGCCAGGAAGCGGTCGGCCTCGCGGCGCACCTGTTCGTCGGTGGCCGGCGGCGCGGCGTCCTCGGTCTGGATGAAGCGGCGCACGCCGATGGTCTCGCCCGTGTCCGGCGTGAGGTAGACGTCCGCCGCGCGCGGGAACTTCGACTTGTCCTTGTAGAAGTAGACGACGTAGTAGGCGACCAGGCGCGGGCCGACGACGGGATCGAGCCCCGCGCGGCGGCGCAGCTCCGGCTTCCCCTTGAACTCCGACTCGAGGAGCGGGTGGTTCTCCCACGAGATCACGCTCCACGTGTCCTCGAGCTTCACCCCGAGCTTGCGCACCTGGGCGTCGGCGAGCTCGCGGGCCTGCTGCCGCGTGAGACGCACGTTCCGCGGCTGCGGCGGGTCGAAAACGGGCAGGAGGGCAAAGAGCGCGGCCAGTCCGAGGACGCAGGCGATCAGCGGGAAAAACCGTTTCATGGAGTGTCCGTCATCATACCGAAGCGATTGCTCTCTTCTTTTACGGACATGTCGCGCTTGCGTTTCAGTAGACTCTGAAGATGACCGATCGCCGCGCGACCTACACCCTCGCGGTGCTCACGTTCATCAACCTCTTCAACTACATCGACCGCTGGGTGGTGGCGGCGGTGGTGGAGCCGGTCAAGCGCGACCTCGGCCTCTCCGACACGCAGATGGGCTTCATCGCGGCCTCGTTCATCGTGGTCTACATGCTCGTGTCGCCGCTGTTCGGCATCCTCGGCGACCGCAAGGCGCGCCCGCCGCTGATCGCCATCGGCGTGGCCATCTGGAGCCTGGCCACCGGGCTGGCCGGCTTCGCCCGCGGCTTCTGGACGCTTTTCGTCGCCCGCTCGGCGGTCGGGGTGGGGGAGGCGGCGTACGGGACGATCGCCCCGGCGCTGCTGGCCGACCAGTTCCCGTTCGAGCGGCGCGGGCGGATCATGGCCGTTTTCTTCTCCGCCATCCCCATCGGCTCCGCGGCCGGCTACGTCCTGGGCGGCCTGGCCGACCAGCACTTCGGCTGGCGCGCGGCGTTCTGGCTGGTCGGCTTCCCCGGCATCCTCCTCGCGCTGCTCGTGCTGACGGTCAAGGACCCGCCGCGCGGGCAGCACGACGTGCAGGACAAGACGCCGAAACAGTACGGGAGCCTGATCTCCAACGGTCCGTACGTCCTCTCCGTCCTCGGCTACGCGGCCTACACGTTCGCCCTCGGCGGGCTCGGATTCTGGATGCCGGCGTTCCTCGAGCGCGAGCGGGGGATGTCGCGCGCCGACGCCACGGTGACGTTCGGCGCGATCGTGATCGTGACCGGCTTCCTCGGCACCTTCATCGGCGGCTTCCTCGGCGACCGCTTCCTGAAGCGCACGCGCCAGTCGTATCTCTGGGTCTCCGGGCTGGCCACCCTGGTGGCCGCGCCGCTGACGTTCGTCGGCCTGTGGAGCACGTCGAAGCCGGTGTACCTCACCGCCATCGTCATCGCCGAGGTGCTCATCTTCATGTGCACCGGCCCGATCAACTCCGCGATCGTCAACGCCGTCTCGCCGCTCGAGCGCGCCACCGCGGTCGGGTTCTCGGTGCTGGTCATGCACTTCCTTGGCGACATCCCCTCGCCGCCGCTCATCGGCTGGATCTCCGACCGCAGCTCGCTCGCGCAGGGAGTGCTGGTCGTGCCGGTGGCGGTGCTGGTGGCGGGGCTGATCTGGAGCTACGCGGCGTGGCGGGGCGAGCGGGTCACGTGAGAAAGGCCATCACCGCGTTCTTCCGGATGACGCTGCGGATCTTCTTCCGCCGCATCGAGCTGGTGGGGCTGGAGCGCGTGCCGCGCGAGCGGGCGGTGATCTTCGCCTGCAATCATCCCAATGGCCTGGTCGACCCGCTCTTCCTGCTCTGCTTCACCGAGCGGCCGGTGTCGTTCCTCGGCAAGGCGCCGCTGTTCAGGTATCCGTTCATCGGCTGGCTGGTGCGGCTCTTCGAGACGATCCCGGTGTACCGCAAGCAGGACAACACGGCCGGGACGAACCACGAAACGTTCGAGCGCTCGCGGGCGCTGCTGGGGCGGGGCGGCGCCATCGCCATCTTTCCCGAAGGGACCACGCACGACGATCCGCAACTGCGCGAGCTGAAGACCGGCGCGGCGCGCATCGCCCTCGGCGCCAGCCTCGACGACCTGCTGGTCGTGCCGACCGGCATCTACTACACCGCCAAGCATCGCTTCCGCAGCGCCGCGCTGGTGGTGTTCGGCGAGCCGCTGCACGTGCAGCCGGTGGCCGTGGACGATCCGCCGCCGGAGGATGTGGAGCGCCTCACCGATGCCATCGACGCGGGCCTGGACGCGGTGACGGTGCAGGCGGACTCGCACGCCGCGCTGGAGCTGGTCGGGCGGCTGGAGGACATCTTCACCGCGGACCACGAGCAGCCGCTGGTCGAGGAGTTCGAGCTGCGGCGGCGCTTCGTGGTCGGCTATCACTACCTCCGTACCCGCGACCCGGAGCGGCTGCGGCGGCTGCTGTCGGCCGTGGCGCAGTTCGAGTCGTCGCTGCGCCGCGCGAAGATCGGCGTGCACGGCCTCAAGCCGCGCATCAGCTTCGGGCGCCTGCGCCGCGTGCTGGTGATGCTGCCGCTGGCGGTGGCCGGCGCGATCGTGAGCTATCCCGCCTATCGCCTGGTGGGAGTCCTGGCCCACCGCTTCTCGAAGGGGGAGAGCGCGGTCA
>DASPMO010000025.1:0-27863 GCA_035627015.1 Thermoanaerobaculia bacterium
CGGCGGTCCGCATCCGTTGGCGAAGTCAGTGTGGTCTGCTTAGCGGCAGGCTGCCGAGGAACGGCTGCCCGTCGATGCCCAGCAGCGTGAAGCGGACCGTCACCGGTTCGAGGCCGGGGTTCATGACGCCGAGGTTCGCGCGGACGTCGGGCCGGGTAGCGATGTGGAGCACCGCGGCCGATCGGGTCGCCTCTTCGACCTCCAGTGCGGGCACGAACTGGCCGTAGGTACCGGGACGGCTGGCGTCTCCCGTGCCGGTGTACGTGCGCGAGCTGACGATGAAGTCGTCGTCCGCGTGCGCGTGGTCGGAATCGATGCGGATCGCGCCGACGGCGCTGGCGGCCCATGGCGCGAGAACGCCCACGACATCGTCGAGAACGAGCGTCTCCCATGTGCCGATGCGGAATCCGCGGCCGGGTATGTTGCGGCCGTCTATCCCCTGCGGCAGGAAGTGCAGGCTGACGTTGATGTCATGGGCACTCGACGGATTGAAGATGCGCACGTCGGTGCGCCAGTAGGTGCCGTTCGCCCCCGGGGCCTTGGCGGCGGCGGGGATGTACTTGTTCTTCGCGAAGGCGGTCGGGGCGAGCTGGGTTGCGCCACGATCGCCTCCTCGGGAGCGGGCGGTCGGAGTCCGCCCCCCGCTTCAACGATGATTACACGCCGGCCGGATCGCGGCCGAGGGACAATCCTGCTCGGCGGGAAGGGGAATGGAATTGAACGAGATCACCCGGAAGATCCTCATCATCGGTGGGATCGCGCTGGCCTTTCTCCTGCTGTGGGCGTGCTCGCGGGTGATCGAGCGGCGACGCCGGCGGTGGGTCGAGAGCCTGGCGGTGGCCTTCGCGACGACAGCAGCCCACGGTTCCGACGCAACCTCCCACTTCAATGTGCACGTCGACGGTCGCCGGTGCGAGATCGCGCAAGGCTACCGATCGCGAACCATGGATGGCCGGTTCATTCGCGGGCTTGGGCTCGTGGTCACCGTTCCACTCCGCAACGTGTCCGATATTTACAACCTCACGTTCAAGCGCCGCGGCAACGGCCGGACCCCCGACTCGCTCATCGTCCGCAATAACGGCTTTCACCCGCGCGATCTCTGGCTGACAGGACTCTTGCGAGAAGCCGTTTTCGATTTCTACGACGCCGCACCGGACCGCGCGCCGCTGAGTCTGGAGGGAGGTGCGCTGATGTACGTCACGAACCGCAGAATGAGCGGCGAAACGTTACGCACGCTGTTGAAGCGCCAGATCGCGGTAGGCGCCGAAATCGAGGCTGTTCTTTAGCGCTCGCCCATCGGCCGTATGTGCATCGGCAGAAGGAGTTGAAACAGGGGACGTCCGGTGACCATGACCACTACGACGCCGAGTGGTCGCCGGACGGTTTCCTCATCGCGTTCGTGAGTCATCGGGACCGCGACTGGAACCACGATGCCGGGAACCGCACCTAAAGCAGCTGCCGCTGCTTGAACGAGACGAAGGCACTCGAAGTCACGATCAGATGATCCAGCACCTCCACGCCGAGCGGCTGACCGATACTCACGAGCTTCGCAGTGAACGCCAGATCCTGAGGCGACGGCGATGGATCACCCGATGGGTGGTTGTGAAAGACGATCACGGCGGCAGCGTGATCGTTGAACGCGAAGCGGAACACGTCGCGCGGTGACACGGACGCTGAGGTGAGCGTTCCAACGAAGATCTCACGCTCGCTGATGATGCGATGGCGGGCGTCGAGATAGATGCCACCGAACGTCTCCTGAACGCGGTGGCCGTAGGTCGCCATCAGTCGCGGTGCGACAGCCTCCGGGTCGCGGAGGGGTTCAGATGAGGTTACGGAGAGGGTCGCGATGCGACGCCCCAGTTCGAGCGCCGCACCGATCCGCGCGACGCGGCTTGCTCCGAGGTTTCCAACCGCTTTGCCGGGGATCCACTCACGACGCGCCACTGCGAGCAAACCGTCCGCGACCACCTCGCGGGCGATGTCGAGCGAGCTCTTTCCTTTCCTGCCAGGCTCGATGAGCAGCGCGACCAGTTCCGCGTCCGACAATGCGACGGCACCTCCGCGCGCCATTCGTTCTCGTGGCCGTTCATCCACCGGCAGGTCCGCGATGTCGATGTGTTGCGTCTCCACTGACCGAGGGTCCCTCGGACCACGCACGAACCGCAAAGTTCCACAGGTCGTGGAGGGCCAACTACGCGGCCGCTGTCTTGGCGACCGATCGCAGGATCGACACGATCTCGGCCGCGTCGCCGGCGGCGAACACACCATCCACTCCGCGTGGACTGAAGTCGGTGTACGGCGACGAGTACAGCAGCGCCGGGTCCATCGCCCCGTTCTCGGTGAGGTGATCGACGATCATGTTCACGAACTCGATCTGATTCGCCGTGAGCGCCTTCCCGCTCAGAAACGCCGCAAAGGCCTCTTTCGCCGCGCCTCGGTCGAGCCCCACCAGCGAGCGGACAAAGAGGCCAAGGCCGTGAGAAGACTCCGCGGCGCGCTGCACGTCCGCGCGCGTCCCGGCGCCGCTCTCCACCAGAATGCGCTCCAGCTCCTCGACGTCGGTTGGCGTGAGGGGGCGGTTCGTCCGAACTTTGTGCACGGCCACGTGGTCTTCGTGCTCGCGCAGGAACTGGCGCGCCTTGGCGCGAAACTTTTCGAAATCGGCGGCCGAGGCGAACGGGCCGAGCTCCACCTCGACCTCCGCCCCCACCTCGTCTTCGAAGTCGGTGTAGATGACGCGGCGGTCCTTCTTCTCGATCAGGCAGACCAGGGAGCGGAGACGCTTGCGGACATTCTCGAACATCGCCACCGTCGTGTCCTGCCACCAGTCGTCGCTTTGAATTTCGAGGATGAGCGGCAGCTCGGCCCGGATCATCGGGATGTTCTTCTTCTCTTCCAGCAGCCCGGCGATCGCACGCAACTGCTCGGCGAGCCTGACGAAGCGATGGTCGCCCTGCAGCCGGGCGAGCTGCAGGCGCAGCATGAGCGAGTCGAAGCGCTTCGCCTCTTCCTCTTCCGCCGGAAGCTCGTTCGGCAGCGAGGCCAGTTGGTGCGCGAGCTCTTCCAGGTCGGCCGTGGTGAGGCTCTTCCAGGCCTCCGCGCCGCGCCACTTCTCCACCAGGCGCCGCTGCGGACGGACGACGAAGTTGTCGACGTTCATCGCTTCGACCTGGGTGCGCAGACGGTCGGCGAGCTCCAGCCGCAGCCGATACTCGCTCAGAAATCCTTCGTACGGCTCGTCGGCATCGCGCACTTCGTCGGCAGCCGCTTCGAAGCCGTGTTTGTGGAAGCGGCGGTCGAGCTCCTCGAGCAGTTCGAGCCGGTACTTGAACAACCGCGTGCTCAGCGAGTCACCGGCATGGCTCTCGCTCCCCTCGGCGTTCGCTCCGAAAAACGCGAGGTTGTCGCAGTAGTCGAAGAGGGAGAAGAACTCTTTGTGCTGACCGGGGCCGAAGAGATCGGGCGACAGGCGCGTGCCGCGGCCCACCATCTGCCAGAACTTCGTCTTCGAGCGCACGATCTTGAAGAAGACGAGGTTCACCACTTCCGGGATGTCGATGCCGGTGTCGAGCATGTCGACGGAGATGGCGATGTGTGGCGCTTTCGCCGGTTTCTCGAAATCGGCGATGAGGCTTTCGGCGTACGTGATCTGGTTGTCGATCACGCGCGCGAAATCGCCCTTGTACTGCGGGTAGTTCGCGTCGAAGCGCTCGGCGATGTAGAGCGCGTGGGCGTGGTTCTTGGCGAAGACGATCGTCTTGCCGAGCCGGTCACCGCCGGCGACGCGAACGCCGCGCGTCATCAGGTGCGCCAGCACCTTGTCGACGGTGTCCTCGTTCATCAGCCATTGGTTGATCGCTCCCGCTTCCACGCGCGCCGGAACCTGGCCGGTGTCGTCCCACTCGATCTCGTCCCACAGCTCTTTTTCCTCTTCGGAGAGCTCGTTGTACGTGATGCCCTGCTGCACGAACTTGATCGGCACGGCCACCGGCCTCGCCGGCACCAGCACCTTGTCCCGCACCGCCGTCTCCAGGTCGTACGCGTCGGTCGGCACGCCGCGCTCGAGGTCGAACAGCTTGTACGTGTCGCGGTCGACTTCGTCCTTCGGTGTGGCGGTCAATCCGACGAGCAGCGAGTCGAAGTACTCGAAGATCGCGCCGTATTTCTTGTAGACGGAGCGGTGAGCCTCGTCGATGACGATCAGATCGAAGTGACCGGGGCCGAAACGGCGAAGCCCATCGTGCGTCTCGTCGATCAGGCCCATGATCGTCGGATAGGTGGAGACGAAGACGCGCCCTTCGGCCGTCCGCTCTTCGACCAGATTCACGGGCGATGAGCTGGGCAGATGCCTCGCGAACGCGCGCACCGCCTGGCGCACGAGCGCGCGACGGTCGGCGAGAAAGAGGACGCGCTTGACCCAGTTGCAGCGCATCAGCAGGTCGCACAGCGCGATGACGGTGCGCGTCTTGCCCGCGCCCGTGGCCATCACCAGCAGCGCCTTGCGCTCGTTGTCCTGCTCGAAGGCCTCGCCGATCCGGCGGATGGCGCGGGTCTGGTAGTAACGCTCGACGATGGCCTCGTCGATCTCGGCGGTGCCGAGCGGCCTGCGCGTCGTGCGCCGCTGGATCAGCAGCTCCAGCTCGTCCTTTTTGTAGAACCCCTGCACCGGCCGCGGCGGGTAGAACGCGTCGTCCCAGATCCAATGCTCGTAGCCGTTGGAGGTGAAGATCACCGGCCGCTGGCCGTACCGCTGCTCCAGGCAATCCGCATAGAGCTTCGCCTGCTGCTGGCCGATGCGCGAGTCTTTGCGCGTCCGCTTCGCCTCGACCAGGCCGAGCGGCTTGCCGTCGTCGCCCCAGAGCACGTAATCGACGAATCCCCTGCCGTCGCTGCGGCCGTCCTTCGCCGGCATTCCGTGCACTTCGAACTCGAGGTCGTCCAGTCCGCTGAGCGACCATCCCGCCTCTTTGAGCAGGAGGTCGATGAAGTAGTCGCGCGTCTCCGCCTCGGAGTAGTCGTGTGTGTCGGGGCGGGCGCTGTTGGCCGCTTTGACGGCGGCGATCTCGTCGCGCAGGCGCTGCAGCTCGGCGTCGATGTTGTGCCGGTCGGCGATGAGCTCGTACAGCTTCTCGTCGCGCGCCGCGAGGTCGCTCTCCAGCTTCTGGATCTGGGCCACGCTCTTCGGCGAGACCGCTTCACTCGGAAGCCTCGTCGCATCGAACGACAGCGAGTCCGGCGGCGCCGCTCCCCGTGCATACGTGCGCGCCATCCAGAAGAGGAAGTGGAAGAGGTCTTCCGTCGCCCGCAGCGAATCCTTCTCCTGCAGCGGCTTCGGACTATGCGCGGCGAGGTTGCCGAGATCTGTGATCAGGCGCGCTTTGGCGAACAGCGCCGGCCCGATGCTCTGTTTGAACGAGGGATCGTGGATGAGCGCGGAGAGCTGTTCCTGATACGGCAGCGTCACCGCCGGGTCGTGCTTGTAGATCCAGACGACGGCCAACTCCAGCGCGCGCCGCGCATAGAAGCACGAGGTACGCGGATCGGGACGGGCGGCGTTCTCCGCGCGCACCGCGGCCTCGAACACCTCGGGCCATTGCGTGCGGATGAAGTCGAACTGGCTCACGACCGCGGCTCCAGCTCGGCGGTGAGTTGGTCGACGTAGCAGTGGTAGCTGAAGACGCGCCCGCGTTGACGGTTCGTCAATTCGCTGACGATGCCGAGCGACGCCAGGTGTCCGAGGGATTTGTTCACCGTGGCGGCGGTCAGGCCGGTGGCCTCCACCAGCGCGCCCGACGTGGCGATCGGCTGCCGCTGCAGGGCGTGGTGGACGACCAGTGCCGACTGCGCCGCCCGTCCGAGGGTCACGATGCGGTCGCGATCCGCATTCACCAGGTGCAGGAGCGCGTTGGCCGTGGCTACTCCCTGCGTTGCGCAGGCCTCGATTCCCTCGGCGAAGAAGTCGAGCCACCGCTCCCAGTCGCCGTCGATCCGCACCGCGTTCAACAGGTCGTAATAGAGCGCTCGGTGGCGCTTGAAGAAGAGGCTCGGGTAGAGCATCGGCTCGCGGAGCGTTCCGTCGGCGATCAGTTGCAGCACGATGAGCAGCCGGCCGATGCGGCCGTTCCCGTCGAGGAAAGGATGGATGGTCTCGAACTGCACGTGCGCCAGCGCGGCCTTGATGAGCGGCGGCACCGGCTCGGGCTCGTCGTTGAGGAACCGCTCGAAGTGTTTCAGTGCCTCGGGCAGCGCGTCGACCGGCGGCGGTACGAACACGGCGTTCCCGGGACGAGTTCCGCCGATCCAGACCTGCGACCGGCGGACCTCGCCCGGTGTCTTGCCGCCGCCGCGCGAATGAGCCATCAGCACCTTGTGCATGTCGCAGAGAAGGCGCATGCAGAGCGGAAAGCCGGAGCGCAGCTTCTTCAGCCCGAGCTCCAGCGCGGCCACGCAGCGGCTCACCTCCCGGGCGTCCTCGACCGGCACGCCCGGCTGCTCGTCGATCTCGTACAGAAGGAGATCGGCCAGCGAGGACTGCGTTCCCTCGATCTGCGACGAGAGCACCGCTTCCTTCCGGACGAAGCTGTAGAGGAGAAGCGAGGCGTTGGGGAGGAGCGCGGTGACGGCGTCGAGCCTGCCGAGGGCGAGCAGCGCGTCGTCGAAGCGCCGCCGCAAGGCCGGCGACCAGACCAGCGGCGGCTTCGGGGGAAGCGGCATCGGGACGAAGGCCCGGAACCGCTCCGAAGCGGCGGAGATGGTGCGGTACTGCCCTGTCGCTCGACGCCGCATGACGGAACCTGAAATTAGCGTGCGCGCTATTTTAGGTTGATAGTAATTCGTAAATCAACGAGTTGACTTACAGTTCGCCGCGGAAGGCGCGGTGTTGGAGGGAGGCAAAGAGGGCGTCCGCATTGCCCAACGCTGCCTGGTACTTCGATCGAAGTTCACTTACCGCCGCCATGCGCAGTGCGAAGTTCTGTTGCAGCTCGACGGGCGGAACCGCAATCGGAGTTGATCGCACTTCGGACACCGTGATCGTGTTGAGCCCTGACGTCGTCTTTCCGGCGCGGAGCAGGTGCCGCCTGCCCGACGGCGAATTCAGATATTCACATGCGTACACTGGGACGATTCTGTTGGGGTGGAAACGAACGCGGATCAGGTGATTTTGATGGACGCATTCTGGAATTGATCCGTCCCACAATGCGCTGCGCCCGATTTCCGATACGTTTCCATGACCTTCGACGACGAGCAGGTCGTCTGTGACTAATCGCGTTCGCGCGATCTCCGCGTCAGAGGGGGTCATCGTCTTGATCAGGTTCAAGTCGAGCCTACGGCGATGAACGTTCGCGACGCGTAGATATGGAACTTCGCGATGGTGCTGCTTGCGCGTACTCGAGAGCTGCAGGCCTCCTTGGACATCTGCCACGTCACCGATCCGCGATGCTCGCCAACGCTTCTCACTACTCGCCGGATCACCGAACATCTCGTGGAAGATGGATTGGGTGAGGGTGTCGAGTTGGGCGAGTGCGGCGCGGCGCTTGGCACGCAGCGCGTCCGCCTTGTTCAGGATTTGCGCAATCCGCTGCTGTTCAGCGATGGACGGTAGCGGAATCATCAACCCAAGACAGCGGTCAATGTTGAGATTCGCGATGTTCGTGGTCTGCTGTCCAAAGCTTCGGACGGTCTTTTGAATTCGATCCGAAGCAAACCATCGGAACAGGTAGCGCGGGTCTACTTTGCGCCGTTCGGGTCGAAGGACGGAGACGAAACCTCCGAACGTCGCACGCCACGGTAATCTGGGAACAACGCAACACTTTCCAACCAAGTTCCAGCTATTCGCGCTCGAAACGAGCACATCTCCTTCGATCAGGTACTGATCGTCGCGCTTCACCAAGTCCTCAGAGATGCCCCACACGTCACTTAGGTCGAGTTCCTCCTGGACATTTCTTGTCCGCATGCACGCGACGGCACGTTTCGCTTCCAGCGAGACAACGTCCTCTGGCTTGAACGTCACACCGCGAATGAATGATGCGACGTCCCCAAGGCGCACGAGTTCGTGCCTCACCGAAGCATCCCCTCCAACTCCCGCATCCCCTGCTGAATCTCCTCCTCGATCTTCGCCAGTTCCGCCAGAATCTCCTTCGGCGGACGGTGGTCGATCTCCTCGTGCACCACTTCCTTGTAGCGGTTGAGGGAGAGGTCGTAGCCCTGCGCGGCGATGTCCGCCTTCGGAACGGCGAAGCTCTGTGCGGTACGCGTGCGCTCGCGCTCCGCGCCGTCGCGCTCGCGCCAGCGCGCGAGGACGTCGGGGAGGTTGTTCTTTGCGTGCTCCTCCTCACTGAGCGGCGTCTTCGGAATGGCGCCGAGTTTCTCCTCCGGCAACAGAGGGGTGCGCTTGTCGTCGAGGCTCCAGCCGTCGGCGTCGACGTCGTAGAACCAGACCGTGTCGGTGCCGCCGGAGTTGGTCTTGGTGAAGAGCAGGATGGCCGTCGACACGCCCGCGTACGGCTTGAAGACGCCGCTGGGGAGGGAGATGACGGCGTCGAGCTTCTGCTCCTCGACCAGCACGCGCCGCAGCTCCTTGTGGGCCTTGCTCGAGCCGAACAGCACCCCCTCGGGGACGATCACCGCCGCGCGGCCGCCCGGTTTCAGGAGGCGCAGAAAGAGCGCGAGGAAGAGCAGCTCGGTCTTCTTCGTCTTCACGATGGACAGCAGGTCCTTCGCCGTTCCCTCGTAATCGAGCGAGCCGGCGAAGGGCGGATTGGCCAGCACGAGCGTGTACTTTTCCTCCTCCCCGGCGTGGTCCTGGGAGAGGGAGTCGCGATAGGTGATGTTCGGGCTCTCCACGCCGTGCAGGAGCATGTTCATGCTGCCGATGCGCAGCATGGTGTTGTCGAAGTCGAAGCCGTGGAACAGCCCCTCGTGAAAGTGCCGGCGCTTCTTCGCGTCGCGAAAGAGCTCCGGATGGTTGTCGCGCAGGTATTCGCCGACGGCGACGAGGTAGCCGGCCGTGCCGCAGGCGGGATCGCAGACCACGTCGCCCGGCGTCGGCGCGACCAGCTCCACCATCAGGCGGATGATGTGGCGCGGCGTGCGGAACTGCCCGTTCTGCCCGGCGGTGGCGATCTTGCCGAGCATGTACTCGTAGAGATCGCCCTTGGTGTCACGCTCCTCCATCGGCACGCGGTCGAGCATGTCGACCACCTTGGCCAGCAGCGCGGGCGTGGGGATGGTGAAGCGCGCGTCCTTCATGTGGTGCGAGTAGGTCGACCCTTCGCCCCCCATCGAGCGCAGGAAGGGGAAGACCCGTTCGGAGACGACCTCGTACATCTCCTTCGCCTCGAAGTTGCGGAAGCGCGACCAGCGGTAGTCGTCGTACGGACGGCGCTTCAGCGGGTGAGCGTCTTTGCCCGCCGGGAAGATGCGGCGCCCGACCGGCGTGCCGAGGCGCGCGGCTTTCGATTCCTCATTGAGCTGCAGCTCGTCGAGACGGCGGATGAAGAGCAGATAGGTGATCTGCTCGATGACTTCCAGCGGATTCGAGATGCCCCCGGACCAGAAGGCGTTCCAGATGGCGTCGACCTGACTGCGGATCTCTCCCGTGAGCAACTGTTCTCCTCGCCGCGATTGCGGAGCACGTCTGTTTGCTGACTGATTTGGACCGGCGTAAGAGTAGCAACTTTCCACCAGTGGTGGAGTGACGCCGGCACGCGTCTCTGTAGCTTCTCGAGGCGTGACGCATGGCGCAGAACGCGTCTTGTCGGGGCCTCTGGCAAGCCGGTCAGCGTGCCGACGAGCCAGCCGTACGGTTGCAGCGCGAAGTACTTCTCGCGCGCGCCCTATACTCCTCCCCATGCGTCCCAAACTCGCGTTGCTCCTGCTCGCACTGGCGTTCTCCGCCCACGCCTCGGAACCGTTTCTGCGGCGGCCGGCGATCCACGGCGACACGATCGCCTTCACCTCCGAGGGGGATCTCTGGGTCGCGTCGCTCCCGAACGGGGAGGCGCGGCGGCTCACGACCCACGACGGCACCGAGACCAGTCCGCGCTTCTCGCCGGACGGAGCGCGCATCGCGTTCGTCGGCGAGTACGACGGCGGGCCGGACCTCTACGTCATCGACGCCGCCGGCGGTGTGCCGCGGCGGCTGACGTGGGACAACGACCGCAACGTGCGGCCGGTGGCGTGGAGTGCGGACGGCAGGCAGATCCTCTTCCGCTCGCGGCGCCTCAACGGCGAGTGGCACAACCGGCTCTGGAGCATCGACGTGACGGGCGGCCTGCCGAAGCTGCTGCCGGTCCCTCGTGCCGAGCACGCTGCCGTCGACGCCGCCGGACAGCGCGTGGCCTTCGTGCCGATCAGCGCCGAGTGGCAGCACTGGAAGCGTTACCGCGGCGGTCAGGCCGACGACGTCTGGCTCGCCGATCTGCCCACGAAATCGTTCCGCCGCCTCACCACCGAGGCGTCCATCGAGACCACGCCCGTGTGGGCAGCGGGACAGTTGTTCGTCGCCTCCGACCGCACCGGAACGTCGAATCTCTACCGCCTCGATCCCGACAGCGATCCCGACAAGGGGAAGACAACGGCGGTCACGTCCTTCACCGATTACGACCTGCTCTATCCCTCCTCCGACGGCCGCCGCGTCGTCTTCGAGCACGGCAACGGCCTCGGCCTGTACGACCCCGCCTCGGGGGCCGTGACGGCGCGGCTGCCGGTGCGCCTCACCTCCGACCGCATCCACGCGCGCCCGCGCCGCCTCGCGGCGAAGGAGCATCTGCAGCGCGCCGCCATCGGGCCGACCGGCAAGCGCGTGCTCGTCGCCTCGCGCGGCCAGATCGTCTCCTTGCCCGCGGGTGGTGAGGGCGCGTGGCGCATCATCGAGGCGACGCCCGGCGCACGCGCGCAATATCCGGCGTGGTCGCACGACGGCAAATGGATCGCCTTCGTCTCCGACCGCTCCGGCGAGGAGCAGGTGTGGCTCGCGCCCGCATCGGGCGGAGCGCCGGCGCGGCAGTTGACGAAGGATCACGTCGGGCCGCTCGGTCCGATCGTCTGGTCGCCCGACGGTAAACGCCTCGCGACCAGCGACCGCGAGATGCGCGTCCTGCTCGTCGACGTCGACAGCGGCAAGACCACCGTCGTCGCACAGGCGGACCGCGGCGGCTCGTACGACACCGTCGTCGATTCCCATCGCTTCAGTCCCGACGGCAAGTGGCTCACGTACACCGTCATGGAGCCGACGTGGTACCAGAGCGTCTGGCTGTACGACATCGCGCGCGGCACGAAGACGAGACTGACGTCGCCGTCGATGGACTCCTACTCGCCGGTCTTCGACCCCTCCGGCAAGTACCTCTACTTCCTCTCGCGCCGCGAGCTGCGGCCGGCGTGGTCGCCGCAGAACCAGAACATCGGGTTCGACAAGACCAGCCGTGTATCGGTGATCGCCCTCGCCGCCGATACGAAGCCGCCGCTGCTCAAGCTCGACGACGAGGAGGGAATCGCTGCGAAGAAAGACGAGCCGGCAAAGAAAGAGGAGAGCGCGGCGAAGAGCGCAAAGGAAGAAGCCGCGGCGTTGCCGGTGGTGAAGGTCGATCTCGACGGCATCGCCGACCGCATCGCCGACGTGCCGGTGCCGGGCGATCGCTACGCAACGATCGCCGCCGTCGAAGACCGGCTGCTGCTCGCGATCGACACCGAGCCGTCGGGCGCGAGCGGCGATCCCGACCGGCCGCACTTTCAGCTTCGCGCGCTGTCGCTCAAGGACCCGCGCAAGATCGAGCTCGTGACGGTCGTCGAGAAGATGACGTCCTTCGACGTCTCCGCCGACGGGAAGAAGCTGCTCGTGCGCAGCGACAAGGATCTTTCCGTCGGTGCGAGCGACGCCGCGCCGCTGAAGGAGCCCGATGCGATCCCGCTCGACCGCGTGCTGCTCGCCGTCGATCCGCCGGCCGAATGGAAGCAGATGTTCGAGGAGACGTGGCGCATCGCCCGCGACTTCTTCTACGACCCGGCCATGCGCGGCGTCGACTGGCCCACGGTGAAGAAAAAGTACGCCGCGCAGCTCGCGAACATCGGCGACCGCTCGGAGCTCAACGTGCTCCTGGGCCAGCTCGTGGCGGAGCTCAACACCGGCCACAGCTACATCGCCGGCGGCGATCTGCCGCGCACCCAGGCTCCGGAAACCGGCCGTCTAGGCGCCGACTTCGAGCCCGACCCGAGCGGCACAGCGTGGCGGATCGCACGCATCCTGCCGGGCGATCCGTACGATCTCGAGAATCGCTCTCCCCTGCTCGCGCCGGGCGTGAACGTGAAGGCAGGAGAAGTGATCGTCTCGATCGACGGCAATCCGGTGACGACCGATCGTCCCGTGGCGTCGATGCTCGTCGGCGCCGCCGGCCGGCTCGTGCCGATCGGCGTGAGCTCCGCCGCCTCCGGTGCGCCGGTGCGGGTGGTGCTGGTGCGGCCGATCCGCAGCGAGTCGCGGCTGCGTTACTACGACTGGGTCGCCGGACGGCGGCAATACGTCCGCAGGCACGGCGGCGAGAAGATCGTCTACGTGCACATGCCGAACATGGGCGACCGCGGCCTCGAGGAATTCGCCAAACAGTACTACCCCGACATCCCCGACTCCGACGGCGTGATCCTCGACGTCCGCAATAACGGCGGCGGATGGATCAGCGCGAACCTGCTCGCGCAGATCGCCGATCGCCCCCACACGTGGTTCAAGCCGCGCTACGGCGCGTCGTGGACGCGCGCGAGCTGGGCCACGCCGGGGTACCGTGTGGCGATGTGCGACGACCAGAGCTACTCGAATGCCGAGGAGTTCTGCGATGCGTTCCAGCGGATGAAGCTCGGGCCGGTGGTCGGCTCGCGCTCGTGGGGCGGCGAAGTCGGCAGCGGCAACGGCTATCCGCTCCTCGACGGCGGGTTGATCTTCATCCCGAACTACGGCGCCTGGTCGCCGACCGACGGCTGGATCATCGAAGGCCGCGGCGTCGTGCCCGACCTCGAAGTCGAACAGGATCCGGCGTCGCTGCTCGCCGGCCGCGATCCGCAACTCGACCGCGCCATTGCGTACATCAAAGAGCAGATCGCGAAGAAACCGGTGGAGCATCCGGTGCCGCCGCCGCACGCGCGGGGGGTGGAGAAGTGACTGCCGCCACGGTGCCGTTTCACGCGGCCGGCGATCTGCGCCGCCATGTCGAAGGGCTCACGATCGCCGAGGCGGCGTATGAGGGCGGCTTTCGCATGGCCATGCACGCGCACGAGCCGGCATACCTCGGGCTCGTCCTTCGCGGCGCATACGACGAGACTTGCGGACGCGCGAAGGCGGTCCGGCGCTCGGGCAGCGTCATCTTTCACACACCCGGCGAGCGTCATGCCGTGTCGTTCGAAGGCGCGACGATCCTCCGCATCGAGCTCGGTGCCGGTTGGCTCGCTCGCGCGCGGGAGGCGGGCGTGCCTGTGGAAGAGTCTTCGGCGTTCCGTTCCTCGTTGTCGCGGGCGATTGCCGCGCGGTTGCGCGGCGAGCTGCGGCATCGCGACGGCGCCAGCGCGCTCGCGGTGGAGTCGCTCGTGCTCGAACTGCTCGTGGCGTTCGCGAGAAAGGGACCGTCGCCAGAGCGGGGGACGCCACGGTGGCTTTCGAACGTCATCGACATGCTGCACGATCGCGCCGGCGAGCCGCTGACGCTTCGAGAGCTCGCCGCAACGGCGGGTGTGCACCCGACGCATCTGGCGCGGACCTTCCGCCGCTTCACCGGCACGACCGTCGGCGGATTTCTCCGGGAGCTCCGCCTCGATCGCGCGCGGCGGCAGATCGTCGAGAGCGACCTGCCGCTGGTGCAGATCGCGCTCGAGAACGGATTTTCCGATCAGAGTCATCTCTGTCGCTGGATCGCGCGCACGACGGGCTTGTCTCCACGCGCGCTCCGTGGCCGGGAACGCTAATCGCGTACAAGCTTGCCGCGTTCAAGAAGCGGCCGGGGCGCGTGAGCTACGATCCGGGACATGGCCCGCGTGCTCTCCCTTCTCCTCATCCTCGTGAGCGCGTCGCCGGCGGCGGCGGAGTCGGCGGCGGAAGTCATGCGCAACGTCGCGTCCGCGCTCGGCGTGTCACGCTTTTCGCGCCTTCCGAACGGACTGGTTCTCCATGACGCGCGATCGGGTGGCGCGACGACGAGCGCCGTCATCGCCGTCGACGCGCGCGGCCGCGTGAGGCACAGCACGATCGGACGCAACGGCGTCAACGAATGGCTGTACGACGGCGAGTCGCTGTGGATGGTCGATCCGACGAAGACGTCCTCGCGCCGCGGCGTCCCCGTGCCCGTTCGCAAGGATCTGCTCGAGAAGACGCTGCTCCCGGTGTGGGTGCGTACGGGGTATTGGGCGGCCGTGGGAGCGCCTCTCGACATCACGATCGAGCAGACCACCGCGGAAGAGGTGACGCTCGCGGTGCAGATGCGAGAAGGGACGGTGCGGGCGACGATCGCGATCGACCGGGCGAGCTGGCTGCCAACGCGCCTCAGCGTTCCGTACGAGCGTGGGCCCTTCATGATGGAGATGTCGGGCTCGGGCCTCGCGCAGGGGATCGTCCTCGCGAGTTGCATCGAAACGGCGTACGCCGGCACGCGTTCCACGTCGCGCCTGACCTTCGCCGCACCGATCCCTCCCGCCGACGCGTCACTGCTGCGCACCCTTCCTCGTCCGGCCGGGACGTCGTTCGACCATACCGTGCCCGCGGCCGTGCCGGTGGTGCGCGGCGCCACGGACAGCGGCGGCCGGCTCGGCCATCCGTTCGTGCGGCCGCTCGTCGACGGACGGGATGTGGGGTTCTTCCACTTCGATACGGGCTCGCAGGCGATGATGATCGACGCACGAATCGCCGACGAGCTCGGGATGCCCATCGTCGCGGAGGCGGAGGCGATGAGCTCCGACGGCGTCGCACGCAAGGTGACGGTGCGGCAGGGAAAGTCTTTTCAACTGGGCCGTCTGCGCATCGAGTCGCCGCTCTTCCTCGCCGAGGACATGTCCAGGATGAGCGCGCCGGCGGGGGCGTCGCGCGCCGGGTTCTGTGGCTACCCGCTGTTCGTCCGCGCGTTGTTCGAAGTCGTCGACGGCGGCGCCGCCGTCGCGGTGCACGACCCGTCGACGTACGAGCTCGCGCGCGGCCGCTGGCTGGACCTCGAAGTGCAGTCGCTGACGCCCGCCGTGGCCGCCGTCGTGAACGATCGTCACCGCGGCGTGTTTCTCATCGACACGGGCGTCGATCACGCCGTGACGTTGAACGCGCGGTTCGCCGCGAACGTGAAAACCGCGACGAAGCCGGTCGAAGAAACGATGACCGGCAGCGGCGGGTCGACGCGCATCCGGACGACGACACTCCCATCGTTTGAATTTGCCGGCCTGCGCTTCACCCGCCCCGACACCATTCTGCGGCTGGAGGGTCACGGAAAGGAGGCGGAAGGCGTCGACGGCATCATCGGCCGGCGTCTGCTCGAAGGGACGACCGTGATCTTCGACTACGGCCGCCAGCGCATCGCGGTGGTCGCGCCGGCGCGAGATCGGCGATAGCGCCGCGGCGACGTCGATCTTCGAGATCAGCGACGCGGAGTGATCGCTGGCGCGCCGATGAACCACAGAGCGACGAGGCGGCGCGGAAGCGGTGACAGATTCGGTCGCGACCCGTGCACCAGGTGCGGATGGAAGACGACCGCGTCACCGGGATCGAGCGGGATCAGCGTTCGACGGCTCTCGTCGAACACGCCTGTGTTGGTGTCGGACGTGTCGTAATCGAAGGGAACCGCGCCGTTGGCGTGGCTGCCGGAGAGCACCTCGAACCCGCCGTTCCCCTCATCCGCCCGATCGAGGGCGATCACCAAATTCGCCCCGCCGAATTTCGCGATCGCGTCCCGCTGCTGCCAGGCAACGAACGCCGTGTCCTGATGCCAGGGAAAGCCGGTGCCCACCCTCGGCGCCTTCAGGTTGAGCTGGTCGACGATCCAGCGCGGGGAGGTCACGCCGACCGACTCCACGAGCTTCAGGACGCGCCGGTCGTTGCGGAGGAGGGCCACTTCCACGCTTGCGGAGGACGCAAATGTGATCTTTCGCAGCGCGCCGGGAGCGACCGCGCTCTCACCACGGCGGCCGCTCGCGGTCTGCACCTGATACCGCGCGCCGTCGATCTCGGCATCCGCGGTGAGGTGCGTGCCCTTCCGCGCCAGCTCGTCGCACGCCCTGCGCAGCGCTTCGACCTCTCGTGACGTGATGAAGCGCGGAACCAGCGCCCAGCCATCGCGGTCGAACCGCTCGCGGATCGTGGGTACGGCAAACGCGCTCGATGACTGCTCCATTAGCGCCGGCGAAACTCTGCATCTTCGCGCCACTGCGGCCGGCGCTCGTCCTGCGTGACGATCCAGATCGCGTGAAGGAGCCACTGCGCATCTTCGACAGCGCCGGAGAGATCCCAGTCGGCACGCACCTCGTCGGAGACCTGATGGTAGTCCTTCGCGCCGTACTCGCCCCATCGCTGGTCGCCGTAGTCGGTCGGCTTGCCAACGTAGAGATTGCCGGGTCCGGGAAACGACGCAGGCACGCCGGCCCTGGCGAACTCGATCTGGTCGGAGAGAAAAAAATACGTTCCGCCGGCGAACGGCTCTTCGCTGAAGGTCCTGCGTTGCTGGCGCGCGGCGGCGGCAAACACCTCATCGAGCGTCGTCTCGCCGTATGCGAGATTGTTCACGTCCGACGTGCGGCCCCACACGTTCCCCGAGTCGAGATTGATCTCGGCGACAGTGCTCGCCAACGGGTAGAGCGGGTGGCGAACGTAATACCGCGCGCCGAGGAACCCTCGCTCTTCACCGGTCGTGGCGAGGAAGAGGACGGAGCGTCTCGGGCGGTTCGCGATGTTCGCGAGAGCCTCCGCGATCTCGAGCAACTGCGCCGTTCCGGCGGCGTTGTCGATCGCGCCGTTGTAGATCTGGTCACCTGCCAGCGACGGATTTCGGCCGAGGTGATCCCAGTGAGCGGTCAACAACACGTACTCGTCGCGCAGCTTCGGATCCGATCCCGGCAGCAACGCGACCACGTTGTGCGACTCGAACGATCGAAGCGCGTTCCGGACGGAGAACGATGCGCGCGCGTTCAGCGGAACAGGCTCCAAGCGTTCGTCCGAAGCTTTCTTCTTCAGCGATGCGAGATCACCACAGGCGCCGCTACAGAGCTGGTCGAACACGCTGCTCGTGATCCATCCCTCGACGGCGACCGGCTGATCGGCCGCATTCGAGGCGATGTCGAACCCTTCCCGTTCCGTTGCGGCGGCGGCGACTGCGAAGCTGACCCGGCTCGTTTCGCCCTCGTGCACGAACAACACCGCGGCCGCGCCTTTTCGGGCGGCGGTGTCGAGCTTCAACGTCCTCGTGCCGAAGAATGACGCTTTCGTCTTTCGGAATCGCGTCGCTTCGGGCGTCTCGGAGCCGGACGCCTTCGGTTCCCCTTCCAGCATGAGCAGAGTCTTGCCACGCGCGTCGAAGTGTTTGTAATCGTTCCATCCATACTGCGGCGCGTCGATGCCGTACCCGGCGAACACGATCTCCGAGTCGTCGACGCGCACGTCCGCCTGGAGGCGACGCGAGCGCGCGGCAAACTCGCTTCCGCGCGCCAGCTCGCGAACGACGTTGCCGCTGCGAATCGTGAGCGCGGACGTTGACGTGAAGCCGGTCGCAGGCACTCGCTGGGTCCACGTGCCGTCGGGGTTGCCGGGCAGCAATCCGGCGCGTCGAAATTCCTCGGTGAGGTAGCTGACCGTCTTGCTCTCGCCCGGCGTGCCGGGCGCGCGACCTTCGAATTCGTCCGACGCGAGCACGCTGATATGCGCGAGCATCTCAGCGGCAGTGATGCTCGCGGAGGCGGCGCGCCATGCGTCGTCGGCCGTTGTCGAGTTTCGGTTTGCCGTACATCCGATGACGAACAGCGCGCAGACGAACGTGCCCAGCTTGTGTGTCGCCATGACCGAACCGTATCACGCGATTTCCGCACCGTTGCACTCGTTGCGCGATCAGAGTCCCAGCCGCCGCAACTCCTGCGCGCGTGCGCGGCTCACCGGCAACCGCTGGCCGTTGCTCAATTCGGCCTCGAGGTTTCCGCGATCGTCCCGCCGGAACGCGCGGACGTGGTCGAGGTTCACGATGTGCGCGCGGTGGACGCGGATGAAGCGCGCGGGGTCGAGCCGCTTCTCGAGGCGGTTCAGCGACAGGTGCAGCGTGTGGCTGCTGCGCGCGGAATGGGCGATGACGTAGTCGCCGTCGGCCTCGAACCAGGCAACGTCGTTCACCGGCAGCGGAACGAGGTTGCCGCCCGTCCGGACGAACAAGCGGCTGATCGGTCCGGACCCCATCGCGCCGGTGAGACGCTCGAGCGCGCCGGCGGCGGCGGGCTCGCCGATCGCGGCGCGAACGCGCTCCATCGCCGCGGAGAGGCGCTGCGGGCCGAACGGCTTCAGCAGGTAATCGACCGCACCGAGCTCGAATGCCGTGACCGCGTGCTCGGCGAACGCTGTCGTGAAGATGACGTACGGCTGCCGCTCGATGCGCCGCAGCACATCCGTTCCGATCAGCCCGGGCATCTGCACGTCGAGAAAGACGAGCTCGGGCCGCAGCGACTCGATCGCGTCGACGGCAGACTGACCGTCGCCTGCCTCACCGATCACCTCGATCCACTCGAACGCCAGCAGCATCGTGCGCAGGCCGGCGCGGGCGATCGGCTCGTCGTCGACGACGAACGTCGTCACTTTCACGTTTCGCTCCGGCGATTTCGCGGCCCATTTTGAGGCCCATGTTGAGGAACGACCAGAAGCGCCTCGTACGCACCGTCATCCGTCGGGCCACACTCGAGCCGCGCCGCATCGCCGTAGAGCGCGCCGAGACGCTCGCGCAACCGCGCCAGTCCGGTGCCGGCGGTCGAGGCCGTCGCCCGCGCACCGTCGTCCGTGTTCCTGACCGACAGAGTCAGTTCGGACGCGCTGCCGCTCGCGGTGACCGCGATCTCCGTAGCGGCGACGCGTCGCGCGGCGCCGTGCCGCACCGCGTTCTCCACCAGCGTTTGCAGCGCGAACGCGGGGACCTGGGTCTCGAGCACGCCTTCGGCGAAGTCCGACCGGATGACGAGCCGCTCTCCGAAACGAATCCGCTCGAGCGCGAGGTAGCGGGAGACGAAACGCCACTCCTCAGCCAACGTCACCTCGTCGCGCGATTCGTCCACCGTTGCGCGCAGCAGATCTGCGATCAACTCCGCTGCCTCGACCGCCCGGTTCGGATCGAGCGGAATCAGCTGCACGACCGTATGCAGCGCGTTGAAGAGGAAGTGAGGCTGGATCTGCGCGCGCAGCGCGGCCAGTTGCGTGCGCGCCGCCAGCGATTCCGCCCGAGCCGCCCGCGCGGCCGCGTGGACGGGATAGGTGATCGCGGCAATCACCGCGTACAGGTAGATCCCCATGCTGAGCCGCTCCCGCCAGAACATCGTGCCGGTGCGCGTGTTCAGCAGACTTCCGGTGAACAGACTTTCGAAGGCGATCGAGAGACCGATCCACAGCAGAGTCGTCGCGATCGCCGCGGCGACGTTGATGAGAAGGAACGACAGGCGGAACCGGCGCGGCCATGGCACCCGACGGACGAATCGGTACACCAGAAAGGCGACGATCGCGCCGGCGCTCACGGCGCTGATCGCCGACTGGATCTCGCCCGGGAACCACTCGCCCAACATGCGACGCGTCGGGATGATCTGCAGGAGTGCGTAGGACATCTGTCGACTCGTCCCGAGTATAGGAGCGGCGCACGAACACCGCGACTCCGTTCAACGGCTCCAATCTGCCGTTCGGCGAAGAGCCTCTTCCGGCGACTCCGAATCAGCTTTACGGTGCCCGCCATGCTGAATCTGGAGAAGGTCACCCACGTTTATCCCAACGGCACGCGCGCACTCGACGACGTGACCCTGTCGATCCCGAAAGGCATGTACGGGCTGCTGGGTCCGAACGGTGCCGGCAAGTCGACGCTGATGCGCGCGATCGCCACGCTGCAGACTCCGACGAGCGGAACGATCCGCTTCGGCGACCCGACAGGGTCCCATCCTGCGATCGACGTCATCGCCGAGCCCGAGCGGCTGCGGCGCACGCTCGGCTATCTGCCGCAGGACTTCGGCGTCTATCCACGCATCTCCGCGCAGGACATGCTCGACCACATGGCCGTGCTCAAGGGAATCGCATCCAAGGCGGACCGCAAGGCGACGGTCGAAACGCTGCTTCATCAGGTCAATCTCTGGAGTGTCCGGAAGAAGATGCTGGCCGGATTCTCGGGCGGCATGCGCCAGCGCTTCGGCATCGCCCAGGCACTGATCGGCAATCCCGGGCTGATCATCGTCGATGAGCCGACCGCCGGCCTCGACCCCGAGGAGCGCAACCGCTTCCTGAATCTGCTTGCGGAGATCGGCGAGAACGTGGTCGTGATCCTCTCCACGCACATCGTCGAAGACGTGTCCGATCTCTGCCACCGGATGGCCGTGCTCACGGACGGGCGCGTGCAGGTGGAAGGCTCACCGCAGGAGCTCATCCGCGCGACGCGCGGACGGATCTGGATGAAGGTCGTCGATCGCGCGGAGCTTCCCGACGTTCGCGAGCGGTACGAGGTCCTCTCCACGCGCCTCTCCGCCGGACGAACGGTGGTGCACGTCCTCTCCGATCGCGATCCCGGCGACGGCTTCACCGCCGCCGACGCGGACCTCGAGGACGTCTACTTTTCCACGCTCGCGGCGACACGCGCGCAGTCGCGCCGCGCGGCTTGAGGCGAATGGCCATGCTCATCAAGATTGCCGTCTTCGAATTCCGCTACCTGCTCCGCAACCCGCTCGTCTGGATCACGGCCGCCATCTTCTTCGCCATGATTTTCTTCTCGATGAATCTCGAGGGGTGGGAGCTCGGCTCGGAGGGAGGCCTCTACCGGAACTCCTCGTACGCGACGTTGCGAAACTCGCTGATGTTCACGCTCATGTTCATGTTCGCGAGCGCGTCGTTCGTCGCGAACGCCGTCATCCGCGATGACGAGACCGGGTACGGTCCGATCATCCGTTCGACGCCGATCACGAAGTTCGAGTACGTCATCGGCCGCTTCCTCGGCGCATACGCCATCACCGCGGCCTGCATGCTGGTCCTGCCCATCGGCAGCCTCCTCGGGACGCTGATGCCGTGGGCCAATCCCGCGAGCCTCGGCCCGAACCGCATCACCGACCATCTCTACGCCTACTTTCTGATTGCGCTGCCGAACCTTCTCACCCACTCCGCGATCTTTTTCGCCCTGGCCACGATCACCCGCTCGATGATGGCCACGTACCTCGCCGTCATCAGCTTCCTCTTCGCCTTCTTCAGCCTGCAGGAGGGTCTCGTGCGGCCGCAGCTGAACGCAGCCGTGGCCATCGGCGAACCGTTCGCCGCCCGCGCGGTCAAGGATGCGGTCCGCTACTGGACCCTCGCTGAACGGAACGCGATGCTTCCCGACTTCAGCGGCGCGCTGCTCTACAACCGCCTGCTCTGGATCGGCGTCTCGGTGCTCTGCCTCGCCGTCGCCTACGCCGTGTACCGCTTCGCCGATCGGGGGATGTCGAAACGGGAGCGGAAGAAGCTGAAGGCCGCGCAGCGCGAACAAGCGCCGCGAGGAACTCCATCGGTTGAGCGCAGGCCGGATGAGGGACGTGCCCTGCCCTCCCCAAGACATGGCAACCCCGCGCTGCGCGCGCTCATGTGGCTGCGCGTGAAGTTCGAGTTCCGGCAGGTCATCCTCAGCCCCGCCTTTCCCGTCCTGCTGCTGTTCGGCATGTTCCAGACCGTCTTCGCCCTGGCGGGGCGCTCTCCCGAGTACCAGCCGGAGTATCCGACCACGCTGTCGCTGATTCCGGAGATCGCGGAGGGATTCCGGCTGGCGCTGATGGTCGTCGCCGTCTACTACGCCGGCGAGCTCGTATGGCGCGAGCGCGACCGGCGCGTGCACGAGCTCATCGACGCCGCGCCGATCCCCAACTGGGCGTATGTCGTTCCCAAGACCATGGCCCTGGCGCTCGTGCTCGTGTCGGTGCTCCTCTGCAACGTCTCCGCGGCGATCGCCCTGCAACTCTCCGAAGGGTTTACGGACATCGAGCTCGGCAAGTACGTCCTCTGGTACGTACTCCCCAACAGTTTCGACATGCTGCTCCTGGCGGCAGTGGCCATCCTCGTCCAATCGCTCAGCCCGCACAAAGCGGTCGGCTGGGGAGTGATGCTGCTCTTCATGCTGTGGCAGGAGCTGAACCGCACCGCCCGCTTCGTCAATCACAACCTTCTCAATTACGGCGAGACGCCCAGCATGCCGCTCAGCGATCTGAATGGAGCGGCCTTTTTCTGGAAGGGCGCGTGGACTGTGCGGTTGTACTGGGGCGCGCTCGCCGTCGTCCTGCTTCTGGTCGCGCATCTATTGTGGAGGCGCGGCACCGAGATCCGGTTGAAGCCGCGGCTCGTGCTCGCGCGGCGACGTCTGGCTGGAGCTCCGGGACTCGTCGGCGCAGCCGCGCTCCTGGCGTTCGCCGCGACAGGCGCCTATGCGTACTACAACATCAACATCCTCCACGGATATCGAACGAAGGAAGAGGCCGAGATCGCAGCGGTCGATTTCGAGAAACGCTTCGGAAAATACAAGGGACTGCCGCAGCCGTCGCTCGAAGAGGCGACGCTCGACATCGCCCTCGATCCCTACGAGCGGCGGGCTGTGACGAGAGGCCGCTACCTGCTGCGTAACCTGACCGCGCAGCCGATCGCCGACCTCCACGTCAGTCTGCCCGTCAAGTACGGTCTCGATCTCACCGAGGTCGCCGTCGCCGGTGCACGGCAGGTCCTGAATGACGAGAAGTACAACTATCGCATCTACAGACTCGCGCGGCCGATGCAGCCGAACGACACGGTGCTGCTCACGTTCGAGACGCGGCGCTGGCACCGCGGTTTCCGCAACGCCAGCCAGGACACGGCGATCCTCGAGAACGGCACCCTCCTCACCGAGGAGGAGCTGATCCCCGTCCTCGGCAACTACTACCCCGGCTTGATTCAGGACCCCGAAACACGCCGCAAGTACGGCCTCCCCGAATTGCCTGCGCAGCCGAAGCTGGAAGACCTTTCGGCGACGTCGAAGGTGTCTTTCCCGAACGGATGGATCAAGAAGTTCGACATTACGTTGTCCACGGCCGCCGACCAGACACCGCTTGCGCCTGGGAAAAAGATTTCCGATGTCACGCGCGACGGCCGGCGAACGGCGCGTTTCGTGTCCACGGCCCCGATGCGTTTGCGCTTCTCCGTCCAGTCCGGACGTTATGCAGAAAAGCACCGTAAGCACAGAGGTGTGGACCTCGCCGTCTACTACCACCCGCGACATCATTGGAACGTCGACCGGATGCTCGACGCCATGGCCGCCTCGCTCGACTATTACGAGCCGAATTTCGGCCCGTATCAGCAGGATCACTTCCGCGTCATCGAGTTTCCCGGCTACCGCGGTTACGCCGAGGCCTTCGCCGGCACCATCGCCTTCTCCGAGTCGGCTGGGTTCACCGGTCAGTACAACAAGGAGGACTCATTTGACTTCGTGAGCGGCATGACCGTGCATGAATTCGCCCATCAATGGTGGCCCGGCCAGATGGCGGGCGCGGAGATGGAGGGTTACAGCGTCTTCGTCGAGACGCTCGCCCAATATTCCGCGCACATGGTGATGAAACAGATGTACGGCGAGGATCAGATCCGCCCCTATCTGCGGTACGAGCTACACAGATACCTCGGCGGCCGCGCCTGGGAGACGAACGAGCCACCGCTCGCGCGCGTCGGAAGCCAGTCGTACATCGCCTACCGCAAGGGCGCGATGGTCATGTACCTGCTGTCGAAGCGCATCGGCGAGGACGGCGTCAATCGCGCCTTGCGCAACATGCTGGCGCGCTACAAATGGAAAGGCGCGCCCTACCCCCGCACTCTCGACCTCATCGCGGCATTCCGCGCCGAGGCAAAGACGCCGGAGGATCAGGAGCTCATCACCGATCTCTTCGAGCGCGTGACGCTTTACGACCTCGAGGTGGATGCCCCGACAGCGACGCAGCGCGCCGATGGCCGATGGGATGTCACCATCCCGATCGCAGCAAAGAAGTTCTACGCCACCGGGGACGGAGTCGAGACCGAGACACCGCTCGCCGAACGAATCGAGGTCGGCCTCTTCACCGCCGAACCAGGAAGCGATGCGTTCCAGCAGTCGGACGTGATCATGATGGAGCGCCAGCCAATCCGTTCCGGCATCCAGACGCTGAAGTTCGTCACGGAGAAGAGGCCCGCTTTCGCGGGTGTCGACCCATACAACTTCTACATCGACCGGGACTCCGCGGATAACGTGCTGCCGGTCGCCTCGCCGGGTTCAGCGAAGTAGGAGAAGCGCTCACCAGGCGCTACAGCAGCTTCATCTCCCGCGCGCGGGCGATCGCCTCGACTCTCCCGCCGACGGCGAGCTTGGCGTAGATGTTTTCGAGGTGCTTCTTCACCGTGCTCGCGGCGATGAAGAGTTTGCGCGCCGCGTCCTGATTGCTGGCGCCGGAGGCGACGAGGCGGAGGACTTCGAGCTCGCGCTCGCTGAGCCCCTCGGCGGTCCGGGCGGCGGGTCGCGTCGCGGTTTCGCACGAGGCGAGGACGCGGCCGGCAAACGCGCGGTCTGCAGCACCGGACGCGGCGCGCTCGAGCACCGGCCGGACGGATGGGCCATCGTCGAGAAACGGACGCACGTAGCGCGGCACCGCGGCGAGGTCGAGAGCCTGACGCATCGCGTCGATCGCTTCGTCGATGCGGCCGCGGCGCGCCTCGAGGAGCGCGCGCACGATCAGATTTTCGATCTGCGCCGCGACGCGCGCCGTTCGGACGGCATCGGGCAGGATCGCGTCGAGGATCTCCACTCCCCGCTCGTACCGCTCCTGCTCGATGAGCATGCGAACGGCGAGCAGCAGCGGCGTGTCGCAATGAAAGCCGGCGATGCGGCGCGCGTCCCACTGCAGCAGGCGATCGACGAGGTTGCCGGTGCGGAACCAGGCGTCGACCGCCTCGAAGTCGGCGCGTTCGCCGGTGCTCTGCCAGCGTCGGAAACGGACGGTGTACACGAGTGTCGCGGCGTCGTACACGCCCGCGTCGTTGCCGATGTTGCGCACCGCCCGCTGCGCATCGTTGGCGGCGCGCTCGGCGAGGTCCCACTCACGCGCCGCGAGTGCGACCTGCGCGAGCGCGCGGGAAGCCTCGAAGACGCCGGGCATGATGCTTCCGCGACGCGAGCGCTCCACCGCGCGCTCGGCCAGCTCGCGCGCGGCCGCGAGCTCGTTCCACGACCATTGCACCGTCGCCATCACCGCCAGCGGCAGTGCGTCGAGCGGCCTCCCCTCGATCAATCGCTCGGTCAGATCGATCCAGGCGAAGGTCTCGTTCGCGAGCCGCATTGCCTCGTCCGGCTCGCCGCGCCACCACGCGCCGAACGCGGTGAAGGTCTGCGCGAGCACGGCGCCGACGATCTCCTTCGGATGCTGATGCCGCGCGCGCACCGGCGCGAACGCCTCGGCGATGCCACCGGCGTCGGCTTCGAGCATGGTGGCCATGCCGAGGAAGTAGTGGACGAAGGAGTGCCAGAAGGGATCGCTCGCGACGAGCGGAACGGCGCGGCGGAGATGCTCGGTCGCGTCGTCGTGACGGCCGAGGGCGCGCTCGATGGCGCCGCGCAGACCGACCGCCGGACCGTAGCGCGGCGCGGCCGGATCGTCCTGCAGCAGCTCGATCGCGCGAAGCGCGCAGATGTAAGCGCGCGGGATCTGCCAGTCGCCGAGGAGGGCCATGCCGCGCGCGAGGAGCAGCTCGAGATCATTGTCGACGCGCTCCTTCGGAATGCGGTCGAACCAGCGCACCACGGTCTGGCTGTCGCCGCCGAACATGCGCGACATGCCATGCTGAAACACGATGGTCACGCCGCGGTCGACGTCATTCGCCGCCAGCGCGTGGTCGAGCGCCGCCTCCGGCATCCCGTTCGCCTCGTACCACGCCGACGCGCGCTGATGGAGCTCCGCGATCTCTCCCGCACCGCACGCGCGTGCGAGCTGGTGCTGCAGCAGCGTGGCGAAGAGATGGTGATACCGGTACCAGTAGCGGACGTCGTCGAGCGCGATGAGGAAGAGGTTCGCCGCGTCGAGCTGCTGCAGCATCGCCTCGCTGTCGCTGCGCTGCAGGACCGCATTACAGAGCGGAGGACTGAGGCGCGTGAGGATCGACGTCGCCAGCAGGAACTGGCGGACATCCGCCGGCTGGCGGTCGAGCACCTCGTCGGTGAGGTAGTCGAGCACGTAGCGATGCGAGCCGCTGAAGCGCTCGATGAACGGACGCGCCTTCGCGCCGCCGCTGAGCGAGATGGCCGCCATCTGCAATCCCACCGGCCACCCTTCCGTGCGCTGCTCGAGCTCCGCGATCTCGTCCGGCGCGAGCGTGAGCCCCATGGCCGTGTTCAGAAACGCCGCGGCCTCGTCGGCGTTGAAGCGCAGATCGCTGCCGCGCAGCTCGACCAGCAGCCCGCGCGCGCGAAGACGCGACAGCGTCAGCGGCGGATCGACGCGCGTGGCGATGGCGAGATGCAGATTCGGCGGCAGATGGTCGATGAGGAACTGCACGGCATCATGCACGTCGCGCGATTCGATGACGTGATAGTCGTCGAGCACGAGCGACACGGGCGCGCCGCGCGCGGCGATCGCGTTCAGCAGCTCGGTCGCCGTCGCGCGGATCGCTTCCGGCTTGAGCGACAGCACGTCGAGCCGTTCGTCGGCGTCGAGACACTGCGCCGCGCGCAGCGCCTCGATCACATAGCTGAGAAACTGCCGCGGCTCGTCATCGGTCGGATCGAGGGAAAGCCACGCCACCCGTCCCTGCGCCCCGAGCGCCCACTCCGCGAGCAGCGTCGACTTCCCCCAACCCGCCGCCGCGGCGACGAGCGTCACCCGCCCCCCGCGCGCCGCCGCGAGCCGCTCCCGCAGCCGCACGCGATGCACGACGTGATCCCGCGGAGCGGGCACGAACAGCTTCGTCGCCAGAATCGGCGCGTCGCTGCTGACTTGTGGCATCCGCGTAGTTTAAGACGAGACCGCCAGAGGCGGCTGCCTACAGATGCTTCAGCTCGCGCTCAATGACGAGCGGCGCGGCGTCGTGGAGCGGACGTTACGCCGCTATCCGCGGGCAATGACCAGCTCGTGATCGGCCCATCGCCATCGATCAGCCGCGCGCGATACCGAATCCGGGTGACATCGGCAGCAGCAGCGTTCCACTCGTACTCCACGTGAGGGCTCCACGGAAGTCTCGCCACTTCACCGACGCCGTCGATCCAGAACACCACGTGCCGCGGCGTCGTCGTCAGTACCGCGGCATTGGTATCGACCACGAGCTTCGCCTGGCCGTTACTGATGACCGGCGGCGGAACCGTTCCCCACTGCACCGGCCACGGCTGCGCGTGCTGAACGGACAGCCGGTACTCGCCCGGAATCGAGCCGCTGACCGACAGCTCGTACAAGCCGGGCGCGAGCTCCCACGGCACACGCGTCGTCCCAAACGCCTCGAACGCCACTGCGTCGAGATAGGTCTCGCGGCCGCCTTCGATTCTGAGCAGGCGCACCGCTCCCTCGAAAGAACTGCGCCTGCTGGCGTTCAGGAGCACACGCCCGGCCGCCGTCATCGAGAAACGGAACGAGTCGCCAACGACCTGATTGTCGATTCTCCCATCCAGGACGACGGGGAACGTCACCGGCAGTCTCAAACCAAAACC
>DASPMO010000026.1:0-32368 GCA_035627015.1 Thermoanaerobaculia bacterium
CCGTCGCCTCTCCCTTGATGATCGTCAGCGGCAGGCAGGGGTGCGGCGCGGGCGCCGGCACCGGCGCGGGCGGATGGATCGGCGCGTGGCAGTGCGGCGCCTCCTGCAGGACCATGTCGGTCATGCGCGCGGCCGGCTTGGACATGCGGCGAGTATACGTCTGCTACTCTCTGGCCCGATGGAAGAGCGCGTCGTCGAAACGTACGATGAGGAGGGGTGGCTGGCGCAGCGCGCCACCGTCAAAGACGGCCTCCTCGACGGCGAGCTCGTGCAGTACGGCCCCGACGGCCAGCCGCAGGCGATCATGCACTACGCCGCCGGCAAGCTGGAGGGAGAGGCGGTCTTCTATGACAATGGCCAGCCGCAGCTGCGCATGTTCTACCGGAACGGGCTGCAGCACGGCGAGACCACGGTCTACGGCCCGACCGGGCTGCCGACCGCGACGTCGCAGCACCGCGCCGGCAAGCTCGAGGGGATGAGTGCCTGGTATCGCCCCGACGGCACCATGCTCCGCAGCGCGGAGTACGCCGACGGCCTGCTCGACGGCGAGTCGATCGAGTACGACGAGCGCGGGCGCGCCGCGCAGCGCACGCTCTACCGCGCCGGCGAGCCCGTGCCCGAGCCGCGCGGCGCGCGGAGGTAACCCCATGCCGCACACCATGGTCACGTTCCGGCTTCACCGCAGCGGCGTGATCCTGCTGGTGGTGTTGTGCGTGGTGCTGTCGATCCTGATCTATGTGGCGGGGTATGTCACCGCCGTCTATACCCGCCCTGCGGTCGCCGAACGTAGGACGGGCTTCAGCCCGTCCAAAGCGCCCGCGCCACCACCCAGGGGTCGGGCTGAAGCCCGACCTACGTTGAGCGAGCCTCGCGAAGCTCTGACGCTTCGGGTATCGATCGCGACCAGCGAGGAGGAGGCGAAGGGGGAGCTGGCGCGGCTCACCGGGTTCGGGCTGCAGCCGGTCATCGTGCAGATGCCGACCAGCGCCGGGGTGACGCTCTACAACATCTGCGTCGGCCGGTACGAGACGCGCTCCGCGGCGAACGCCGCGGCGAAGGAACTGCAGAGCCGGCTCGGGTTTTTGCCCGTCATCGTCCCCGCCAATCTATAATTCTCCCACCCATGGTCCGGTCGATCGTCCCCTTTTCCCTGGCGGCAGCGCTCTGTCTTTTTTCGGCGTGCAACTCCGGCAACCCCGTTGCGCCCACCGATCCCGCTCCACCGACCCCGGGCAACCTCTCCGTCACCGCCAGCGCCGCTCCCTCGACCCTCACCGCGGGCAGCAGCACGCCGTCGCTCATCACCGTCACGGCGAAGAAAGGGGACGGCAATCCGGTCGACGACGGCACGGAGGTCTCCCTGACCACGTCCCTCGGCAGCTTCGCCGCCAGCGGCGAGGCCGTGACCACGATCAAGCAGCTCCTCAACAAAGGGAGCGTGCAGGTGCCGCTCTACGCCGGCAGCACGACCGGCACGGCCAGCATCCTGGCGCAGGTCGGGACGACGGTCGGGCGCGTGAGCGTCACCGTGGCCGCCGCGCCGCCCGCGGTCGTGGCGGACTTCTCCTACGCCGCCAATACGCTGGCCGTCACCTTCACCGACACCTCGACCGGCGACCCGACCTCGTGGAACTGGGACTTCGGCGACAACTCGAAGAGCACGGAGAGGAACCCCGTGCACCTCTACAGCGTGGGCGGCACCTACACCGTCACGCTGCAGGCGACGGGCGCCGGCGGCTCGAGCACGCGCACGAAGTTCGTCACGCTCTCCACCGGCACGCCGGTGGCCGCCGCGTTCGACTACGAGATCGACCCGAACAACACGCTGAACGTGCAGTTCTTCGACCGCTCCACGGGCGATCCGACCTCCTGGCAGTGGGAGTTCGGCGACCAGACCACCAGCTCGGCCCGCAATCCGTCGCACACGTTCCCCGCGGGGAGCACGTACACGGTCACGCTCACCGCCTCGAACGCGTACAGCTCGGGGAGGGTCAGCCGCTTCGTCAACACCGCGCCGTCCGCGCCGACGGCGGACTTCGACTGGGACGCGACCGGCAAGACGATCCAGTTCGTCAACAAGTCGACCAACGCCACGTCGCTGGAGTGGGACTTCGGCGACGGCACGAAATCGACCGAGACCAACCCGTCGCACGAGTACGCGAACGCCGGCTCCTATCCCGTCACGCTCACGGCCAGGAACGCCGGCGGCTCGGCCACCGCGGGAAAGATCGTGCAGACCGACCCTATCCCCGCGGCCAACTTCTCGTTCACGGTCAATGGCGTGACGGTGACGTTCAAGGACCTCTCCACCAACTCCCCGACCCAGTGGCGCTGGCGCTTCGGCAACGGCCTCCTCGGCTTCGAGCAGAACCCGACGCACACCTACAACCGCGAGAACCACACGTACGTGGTCACCCTCGAGGCCACCAACGCCTCGGGCACGGGGACGATCACGAAGGAAGTGAAGACGGGGTCGGTGACGCCGCCGTGAGGTTGCTGGTTACTGGTTGCTGGTTGTTGTGGTGAGCTCTCGCGAGAGGCGCGCTGCTCGCCAGACACCACCCGGAACCAGCCACCAGCAACCAGCAACTACTTCGTCGCGGTAATGGCCACCGACCACGCATTCGCGCGATAGTTACCATTCAGCGTATCCACGTTCGTGCCGATGACGCGCTGCTCGAACGTGGTCCAGGCTACGCCGACGTTCAGCCAGTCGAGGCCGAAGCCGGCGCTGATGGTGCTGCGGCCCGCGTCGGGGAGGAAGGCGCCGACCGTCTCGTCGGGCTGCGGGCTCTCCTCCATCGCGTAGCCGACGCGCAGCTCCGGGCCAGTGGGGAAGCGGAAGCTGAGGCCCGCGCGGTAGGTCATGGAGTCCTCGAAGGCCAGCGGATAGGTGGTGTTCAGACCGGCGTTCGACGGAAAAGCGAAGGCGATCTCCTGCACGTCTTTCCAATCGGTGCGCGTGACGTCGACCTCGACGAGGATCGGCTGGTTCGAGCCGACGGCGATGCCGAAGGTGGCCTGCGCCGGGAGGGTGAGCGTCGAGCCGAGGGCCAGGTCCTGGTCGAAGGGGAACTGGGTGCGCACCAGGGCGTCGAGCTGCGCGTCGCCGGTCTCGATCTGCGTCAGCGTGCCGACGCCGTTGTACTCGGTCTCGTTGGCGGCGCGATACGACGCTCCCCACGAGAACGAGTTGCCGATGCGGTGCAGCACGCCGGCGCTCCAGGTGTAGGAGCGCTCCGTGTCGGTCTTCATCTCCAGCGTGCCGATGTCGCGCAGCACGCCGCGGTCGTCGACGGTGACGCGCCGCGAGGCGGAGTAATCGGAGGTGCGGAAGATGAAGTTCGCCCCGATGCCGAAACTCCTCCCCAGCGCGATGCCGAGGCCCGTGGAGATGTCGAGCGAGTCGACTTCGGACCGTGTGGCCAGGCGCCGCCCGGCGAACGTCTCCGGCTCGGCCCACTCGGTGCTCATTTTGAACGGCGAATAGACGCCCACGCCCATGACCGCCATGCTGCCGAACGGCAGCGTCCCGAAGACGTGCGGCACGGTCTGCAGCGGCGTCTCCTGCTCGCCGACCGTCCCCGCGCCGATCCCGGGCGCGAGCCCCTGATAGAGCGACTCGTTGAGCTTCCACATCGTCGCCCCCACGGACGCGCCCTTCTTCTTCGCCAGCAGCCCCAGCCCGCCGGGGTTGTAGTAGACGGTCGTGGGATCGTTCGCCTGCGCGACGAACGTCCCCCCCATCGCCAGCGCCTTCGCGCTCTGCGTAGGGAGCTCGAACCCGGCGGCGAGAAGAGGAGCGGCGACGAAGGTGGCGGCAAGGACCGCGGTAAGGACTCTCATGCGAGCCCGAAGTGTACCCGCGATCAGTTGCCGGCGTAGAGGACGAAGGGGGCCCAGTAGCGGGGGTTGCGATTAGCGGTCTCCGAGTTCACCAGCCGCAGCTTCGCCGCGCGCAACGCATCGGCGGGATCGCTGCCCCTCTGGATGGCGGAGTACATCGTCTCCATCAACTCGAGGCTGGCGGCGTCGTCGACTTCCCAAAGCGCCGCGATGACCTGGTCGGCGCCGGCCTTGAGAAACGCCCAGGCCAGGCCGACCACGCCCTCGCCGGTGTACGTGCGCTGGCCCGCTCCGTGGCAGCTGGAGATCGTGACCAGGCGCGCGTCGAGCGGCTGCTCGACCACTTCGCGCGCGAGGAGCTTGTACGAGCTGTTCGGGTCGCGGCGTGCGAGGATGACGGCGGAGTCGAGCGGGCGCTTGCGCGAGGCAACGCCGTGCGCCGCGATGTGGACGTAGTCGTATTTCGTGCGCGCGGCGGCCTTGAATGCCTCCGGCGTGGCCTCCGTGTCCTGGAGCACGGTGCGGTGGTCGAACAGCGCTCCCACCCGGTCGAGCTCGGCCTTCGCATGCTTCAGCACCGGAAACGACGGATCGACCGAAGGCGCGTTCCCCACCAGCAGGATCGACGGCGATCCGCCCGCCGCCTTCGGGCGCATGGTGAACTGCAGCGACGGAGCGTTCATCACCACCACGTCCTGAATCCAATAGTGACCGGCCGGCGTGACGAGCGTCTCGAAGTTCAGCGTGTGGAGCTGCCCGTCGGCGACGACGATCACGCGTCCGTTCTTCGGCAGCGCGTCTCCCGGGACGAGGAGGCGGAACAGCTCTTTTCCCTGCTTCATGCTGGCCCGCGCGTCGGGACCGAGCGACTTGGTGCGATAGGCCTGCGCCAGCTTCTCGACGGTCGTGTCGGGCGGCAGCGTGCCCACTTTCACATCCTCGGGAGTAATGACCCAGACATACGAGCGATTCCGCCCGAGCCAGTAGCAGAGAATGGTGGCGCCGTACGCTTTCGCGATCGGGCGGGGATCGAAGGTGCCGGATATCCGGCGGCCCATCCCCAGCGATTGCGCGCGGCTGCTCTCGGTGACGGCCAGAGCAGCGTAGACGTACTTGTTCTGCACGAGAAAGTCGACGTAGGCGTCGTACATGCCCTCGACGGTGTTGAAGAACGAAAAACGCAGCTCGGGAGCGTCGATCTTGCCACGCTCTTCGTGCGCGATCTTCACCGCTTCGTCGAACTGGGCGCGCGCTTCTTCGTGGCGGCCGGCGCTCACATACAGTTTGGCGAGATACGTGCGGGCCTCGATGCGGGTCGCCAAAACCTTACTCTTCGCAGCGACTTCCTCGAGCAGCGTGCGCGCGCGATCGAAGTGGCCATCGTGAGCGGCGATCCGCGCGTCGATCACGCGCGAGCTCAAGACCGCTTCCTGGTCGCCTTTTTTTGCTTCCATGGCGTCCCGGTTGAAGACCGCGGCCTGGCGGTAGTCGCCCTGCTCGAGGGCCGCACGGGCAAGATTGGCCAAGGCGTAGCCGCGCTGAGACGGGCCGTTCGCGGCTGCCTCGCGGTTGTATTCGGCGGAGCGTGCCCAGTGCCGCTTCTGAAATTCGATGTTCCCGAGTTGCACCAGCCACAGCGGATGATCGCGTTTCGCCCCGATCTGCCGCGCCGTCTCTTCCGCGCTGCGCAGGAGCTCTTCGGCCGATTCATAGTCGCCCAGCTCGAAATAGGCCCAGCCGAGGTTTCCCTCGGCGGTCTGCCGGAGCTTCGGGAGGTTCAGCTTCTTCGACAGGGCGACGGCCTGCTCGCCACGTTCGACCGCCTCGGCATAGTGGGCTTCGTGGAACAAGAAAAGAGAGAGATTCGTCAGCGCCTTCGCCTCCATGACGGGACGTCGATGCTCGCGCGCGAGCCGCAATCCTTTCTCGGCGTCCGATGCCTTCCAATTGAGACTCGATCGATACATGTAGACATCGGCGAGCAGCGCCGGGTGATGCTTCGTCGCGATTCGCTCCGCGTGCCCGAGCAGCTTCTCATCGCGCTCGGCGAGGGCGCGCATGATCCACCACTGCACGGCCGTCTCGCTGGTGGCGTACTTTGCCGGCAGGGTGAAGTTCTCGACGGGCTCAAGCCTGGAGATCGCGAGCTCCATCCCCATCACCCGCAGCGCCCATACGGCTTCGGAATCACGCATGCCGAAGCGCGCCAGCGCGTCGTCGATGAGGGACTTGGCCTCGTCGAGCTGGGCGCGGTCGAGGGCCGTACGGACCGCACGCACCGCGGCCTGCTCCGGCGATGCCGCTGCGGCCGCGCAGAAGAAGAGCACGGCCAGCAGCGGCAGCAGTCGGTGACTACGGATAGACAGGCGTGCCATTTCCTTCGACCGAGGCGATGGTCAGCGAGCCGCCGTTGGGGCCAACGATCGACTCATTGTTGGTGTCCTCCTCGAACGTGTCGGCGCCGAGGGCGACGCGCAGCAGGTTCACGCGGCGGCGTCCGGGCTTGAACATCAGTTCCCCGAAACGCACAGTGCCGAGGCCGACGACGGGCACGTCGAACGGGCGCTGCCCCGGGACGACGTCTTCGTAAACCTTCCGCACCAGCGAGCCGCGCAGGGCCCGGCGCACAGTGACGTGCTCCTTCAGTTGCGCGAGAGTGGACATCGTGAACTGAGGCGGCAGGTCGGCCTCCGGATTGTCCGGCAGGACGACGCCGGTCGGCAGCGGCCCTTCATTCCCTTCGACGGCGCTGAGCACGGCCGCCAGGTCGTTGTAGCGTTTGAGGCTCTTGACACAGACGTCGACGTCGGGACTGACCTCCTGTCCTGCCACCCAGACGTCGTGGTAGTAAATCTCCATGACGATCGAGTTGTCGTCGTCGTGGGGAATGCTGCTTTGCGTCGAGGTCACGATGCCGCGCAACTCGCCAATCGTGACCTTGTTGAACACCTGCAGATTCTTCATGTAGACGTAGGTCTGCGTGGTGTGCTTGCCGTCGACCTTCCCGCCCGACACGCGCGTCTCCGCGAAGTCGAACGACAGCGGTTCGGAGTAGTAGTTCTCGACGACCGTCCGTCCCGCGCCGCCCGTCGGCGACAGCGCGACCGAGCCGATGCTGGGGATGTAGGTTTCGACGTTCCGGTGGCGGATGATTCCACCCGCACCCAAAGCACTCGCGTTGTATGTGAATTCGGCCATAGCTCTCTCCTTGCGTGACCCTATTTGTTGACCGCTTTACGCATTACCTCGAATTCGTGCCTGGCGACGACGGTCTCTCCGGCCGGTGCAATACCGACGGCTACCAGGACGTACGTTCCCGGACCCGGGTCGGGAAGTGGGATTTTCACGGCGTCTTCGAACAATGCGGGATCGAGGGGGTAGGTCACGACGACGGCGTCGCCGCGAAGGACTCGCGCCTCATAGCGCGGATAGGGCCGATCGGGCCGGACGTCGAACGCCAGCACCGCGGTCTTTCCTTCCGGCAACACCACCACTTCGACGTGGTTCGCGTCTCGTCCTGCCGGGATGAGATAGGTCGCCTCGCCGACAATCGGGCTCAGAGCGGGAATGGCGCTCTGCGTGCGCATCAGCAAGGGGAGATTGGCAGTCAGCAAGGCCGCGGCGGCCGCGGCGGGAAGCCACTTCATGAAGCGACGACGGCCTGCATCGATCGGGACGACCGGCGCCAGAGGGGCGGTGGGCTCGGACGTCTCCCGCACGAGGCGGCGGCCCCCCTCCATGATCGTCATGCCGAGGCGGACGTCGTCCGCGCAGGTGGCACAGTCGAAGTAGTGCTCTTCGAACGCGTCGGCTTCGGCCGCGCTGAGCTGGCCCAGCACGTAGCGGTCGGAGGCGTTCATCTCGATGGCTTGGGAGTGTTCCATTGCTGACTCTCACCGGGATAGTGACGAATCCCCGCCAAACGTTTCATCGATGTTGAGGCGGCCGCTCTTGCGGCGCAGGTAAAAGGACTTGAACTTCTCTTTCGCGCGGTGGAGCAGGACGCGGAGATAGTCGCGCTCGACGCCGAAGCGGCGGCAGACTTCCTCCTTGTCGCTCTCGTCGAGGAACACGGCGCGGAGGATGTCCGAGTCGCGCTGCGGCATGTCCTCGAGCACGCGGCGGACGCGGACCACGCTGCGGGCGCTGTCGAGCGACGCTACCGTGTCGGCCGGGTCGGGGATCTCCTCCGCCTCCTCGGTGAGCGGCTCGGTGCGTCCCTCGGCGCGGTAATACTCCATCAGCACGCGGTTGCAGATCGCGTTGACGAACGCGCCGAGCTTCTTCGCCTCGCGCAGCTCCCCCAGATGCTGGAAGCAGCGCACGAAGACCTCCTGGCGCACCTCGTCGATCGCATCGAGGGACGCCAGGCGCCGCCGCAGCTTCAGCAGCAGGAGGTCCCGGAAGTAGGCGTGGAAATGGTCCGCTGTGTCCCGATCCCCTTCGCGCAGACGCCGCACATAGTCGTCGTCGAAGACGAACAGTTCCATTGTGGTGTCTTGTTACTTTACTGCAATTCGGGTCAGGCGGCGGGGAGGAGACGCTTGAGGATCCTGCGAATCGAGGCGTGGCCGGCGGCCACATCAATTTCGCGCTGCAGCATGGGAAGGTAGCGCACCGAGAAGGCCGCGTCGGCGCCGTTGCCGAAGAGGCGCTCCACGCGGGCCACGATGGCGTCGACGTCCGCGCGCTGGAAGTCGGTCCGCGAGAGCGAGTCGACGTCGACGATGAGCGACGTCATCGGACGCAGCCACTCGAAGAACGGCTCTTCCTGCAGGAGCTGGAGCAGGTGGTTCGGCCCGTTCACCGGCGCGACCGTGGCGGCGTACTCGTCGCGCGCCGCGTCGATCAGGGCGCGGTGCATCGGCATGAGCTGTTTCCAGAGGTCGCGCAGCGCGGCGCGGAGCTCGGCGCGCACGGGATCGTCCGGCGTGTGCATCATCCGCGCGTAGAGGTCTTCTTTCTTCATGCGGGAGAAAAAATCACGCCTCCACGGTTGGCTGGGGAAGGGTTGGGTAGGCAGTGAGCCAACCGTAGAGGCCGTGAAAGCTGTGATTGCTGCAGCTCAGGAGTCACAAGGATACGCTCCAACATCCACGCCCGCAACGGTCTTGCGGCGCCTCCGGGTCGCGGGTAGAATCCGCCGCCACGCTCCGGAATGAACCGCCCGGTTCGTCCGTTAGCGTCCGTGCTCGCACCCATAGCTCAATTGGATAGAGCATCTGACTACGGATCAGAAGGTTAGAGGTTCGAGTCCTCTTGGGTGCACCAACCCCGACTCAAAACACGGCGGGCTCCGGCCCGCCGTAATACTCTTTGACAGGTGAATCAGGTGCAGTGGATGGAAGCGGCCTTCGCGCTCGCGGACGAAGCGGCTGCCGATGGGGAAATCCCCGTCGGGGCGGTGATCGTCGATCGCGAAGGACGGATCATCGGCCGCGGACGCAACCGCCGCGAGTCGGGCGATCCCCTCGGACATGCCGAGATCTACGCCATTCATGAAGCAGCACGCGCCATCGGCGACTGGCGGCTGGAAGGAACGACGATGTTCGTGACTCTCGAGCCGTGCGCGATGTGCGCGGGCGCGCTCGTGAATGCTCGCGTGGAACGGCTGGTGTTCGCGGCGTACGATCCGAAAGCGGGCTTCTGCGGCTCGCTCGGCAACCTGGTGCAGGACGCGCGTCTCAACCATCGCCTGGAAGTGGAAGGCGGTTTCATGGAGGAGCGCTCGCGGGACCTGCTCCAGGCGTTTTTCCGCCAGCTGCGCCAGCGCGATCGAACGGAGAGGTGGCAGAGCGGTTGAATGCGGCGGTCTCGAAAACCGTTATACCTTCACGGGTATCGAGGGTTCGAATCCCTCCCTCTCCGCCATTCGCTCGTTAGCTGTTAGCTCTTAGTTGTTAGCTGTTAGGAGATGCGTGGTGCGTGGTACTCCTAATAGCTAAGAACTAACAGCTGACAGCTGCCGTGCACGGAGAGATGGCCGAGTGGCTTAAGGCGCACGCTTGGAAAGCGTGTGTACGTTAACCCGTACCGTGGGTTCGAATCCCACTCTCTCCGCCATTCGGTACGCGCACGATTCACGAGGTAAATGGGACCGCTGGGATGAGCTCGGGTCCTGTGCAGCAGGAGCCGCGAACCGCGTCAGGACCGGAAGGTAGCAGCGCTAAGGGGCCCAACCTGCGTGACACAGTCAGGCCTGGGCTCTTCCGAGCGGTCCTTCTCCATATAAACTGCGCCCCTCATGTCCTACCAGGCGCTCGCGCGCAAGTACCGTCCGCAGACGTTCCACGACATCGTCGGTCAGGAGACCGCCGTGCGGACGCTGCACAACGCGATCGAGGGCAACCGGATCCATCACGCCTATCTCTTCTCCGGCGTGCGCGGCATCGGTAAGACGACCACCGCGCGCATCCTGGCCAAGGCACTGAACTGCATCAAGGGTCCGACCACGGAGCCGGACAACAGCTGCACGATGTGCCGGGAGATCACCGAGGGGATCGACATGGACGTGCGGGAGATCGACGCCGCGACGTACACGGGCGTCGACAACGTCCGCGAGCTCCGCGACGTCTCGCAGTTCCAGCCGGCCCGCGACCGCTACCGCATCTTCATCATCGACGAGGCGCACATGCTCTCCACCGCCTCGTGGAACGCGCTGCTCAAGCTGATCGAGGAGCCGCCGCCGCACGTGGTGTTCATGTTCGCCACGACGGAGATGCACAAGGTCCCGCAGACGATCCTCTCCCGCGTCCAGAAGTTCATCCTCCGCAAGATCACGCTGGACGATCTCATCGGCCGCCTCGAGGAGATCTGCCGCATGGAAGGGATCACCGCCGAGCGCGCGGCGCTGGAGATCGTGGCCCGCCGCGGCGAGGGGAGCGTGCGCGACTCGCTGTCGCTGCTCGACCAGATCATCGCCTTCTCCGGCCGCAACGTGACCGCCGAGGACGTGGCCACGATCCTCGGCCTCTCCGACACCAATTTCTTCGCCCGCGTCATCACCCTGGCCGGCGAAGGGGACCACACCGGCATCCTGGAGGCGCTGCAGGAAGCCTCCGACAGCGGCCGCGATTTCAAGATGCTCTACCGCGACCTGCTGAACTTCGTGCGCAACCTGCTGCTGCTCGCGGGAGGCGCGCCGGAGTCGATGCTCGCCGCCGCTCCCGAGGATTTCCCCACGATGCGCGCCGTCTCGGAGAAGTTCTCGTACACAGAGCTCCTCCGCATCGCCAACCTGCTCCTGCGCGACGACGAGACGGTGAACCGCGCGGAGCATCAGCGGCTGGCGGTGGAGATCGCGCTGCTGAAGGCCGCCACGTTCCCGCGCCTGAAGAGCGTGGAATCCGTGCTCGCGGGCGACACGACACCCGCGCCAAACGTAGGACGGGCTTCAGCCCGTCCAGCCGCGCCAGCGGCTCCCTCCGCGCCCAAGGCAGCCGAGGGACGGGCTGAAGCCCGTCCTACGTCCAGCGGCGATCTCGTGGAGCGGATCCGGAAGGCGAAGCCGATGGTGGGGAGTTACCTCAGCAGCGCCACGGTCACGAAAAACGGGGCGCGCATCACCATCGAGCTCGGCGACGACTTTGCCGTCGATGCCGTCAACGATGCCAAGAGCACCATCGAACAGATCGCGTCCGAACTGCACGGCGAGCGCATCACCGTCGAGGCGAAACTGCAGGAGGCACAGGCGCCGCAAGGTGGCCGTCGTGCCGAGGACAAGCCGGCGCCGGCGCCGCTGCGCGACGACCCGGTCCTCAGCGCGTTCCGCAAGCACCTCGGCGGTGAGCTCGTGAAGGAGAGCAAACGATGAACATCAAACAACTGATGAAGCAGGCGCAGCAGATGCAGGACCAGATGCAGCGCCAGATGGCCGCCATCCGCGTCGAAGGCACCGCCGGCGGCGGCATGGTCAAGGCCGAGATGGGGGGCAACAAAGAGCTCCTCTCCATCACCATCGACAAGGAAGCCGTCGATCCCGACGACGTGGAGATGCTGCAGGACCTGGTCAAGGCCGCGGTCAACGAGGCCGCGCGCAAGGTCGACGAGGAGATGCAGTCGTCGATGGGCGCGATGACCGGCGGGATGAAGATCCCCGGGTTCTGATTTGACCGCTCCTCCGCTCGCGAACCTCATCAACGAGCTGACCAAGCTCCCCGGCGTCGGCGGCAAGTCCGCCGCACGCCTGGCGTATCACATCCTCAAGCGCCCCGCCGCCGAGGCCGAGGCGCTGGCCACGGCCATCCTCGACGTCAAGACGAAGATCTTCCGCTGCTCGGTCTGCAACAACATGACGGACATCGAGCCGTGCGCCATCTGCGGGGACGCGCGCCGCGATCCGACGCTGATCGCCGTGGTCGAGGAAGCATTCAACATCCAGACGATCGAGTCGACGCGCGATTTCAAGGGCGTCTACCACGTCCTCCTCGGCGCGCTCTCGCCGCTCAAAGGCATCGGCCCGCAGGACATCGACGTGGCCGGGCTGGTCAAGCGCGTACAGCAGTCGCAGCCGCGCGAGGTGATCATCGCCACCAACCCCAACGTCGAGGGAGAAGCAACCGCCCTCTACATCGCCCAGCAACTCCGGCCGCTGAACGTGCGCACCACGCGGCTGGCCTTCGGCCTCCCCGTCGGGGGCGACCTCGAGTACGCCGACCAGGTCACGATGAGCAAGGCGCTGGAAGGACGTCGCGAGATCTGATGGGCCACGCGGTGGTGTTGTCTGTTGTCGGTTCTCAGTTGTCTGTGAATTTACGCGAGGCATCACGAACAACCGACAACCGACAACCGACAACCCAATCTGTGCTATACAGTTGCGTCCCTTTTTCACGGGCATTTGTATGAGGAACAATGGCCGCTCCTGATCTCGTGATGTACGAGGAGGAGTACCAGCAGATCAAGGACATCCTTCATCGTCTGCAGGTCGACTCCAACTCGAAGATCGTTTTTCTCGTCGACAAGAACGGGCAGCAGATCGCCGTCATGGGCGACATGCGCGGCGTCGACGCGACCTCGCTCGCGTCGCTGACGGCCGGCAACGTCGCCGCCACCGACGGCCTGGCCAAGCTCATCGGCGAGAAGGAGTTCTCGATCCTCTTTCACGAGGGGGAGAAGGACAACATCCACATCTCTCTCGTCGCGCAACGCGTGATCCTGGTGGTGATCTTCGACGAGAAGTCGTCCCTGGGGCTGGTCCGCCTGCGCGTGAAGAAGGCCTCCCAGGAGCTGGAGCGCACGTTCGAGGTGCTCCTGAAGAAAGCGGAAGCCGAGCGCGGCTCGATGTCCAACCGCTTCGACTCGCCGTTCGCCGAGATCACCGACGAAGACATCGACAGTCTCTTCAGCGAATAACCCTCCATGACGTTCATCAACTACGCGGCGCGGGAGATCAACTGCAAGATCGTCTACTACGGCCCTGGACTCTGCGGGAAGACGACGAATCTGCAGTGGATCTACGACAAGACGAACCCGCAGGCCAAGGGAAAGCTGATCTCCCTCGCCACCGAGACGGACCGCACGCTGTTCTTCGACTTCCTCCCGCTCGACCTCGGCACGGTGCGCGGCTTCAAGACGCGCTTTCACCTCTACACCGTCCCCGGCCAGGTCTTCTATGACGCCTCGCGCAAGCTGATCCTGAAGGGCGTGGACGGCGTGGTGTTCGTGGCCGACTCGCAGGAAGCGCGCATGGAGGCCAACATCGAGTCGCTGGCCAACCTCGACAAGAACCTCAAGGAACAGGGCTACGAGCTGAAGCAGGTGCCCTACGTCCTGCAGTTCAACAAGCGCGATCTCCCGACCGCGCTGCCGATGGACGAGATGTACCGCCAGCTCAATTTCAAGGGCGAGCCGACCTTCGAGGCCGTGGCCATGAACGGCACGGGCGTGTTCGACACGCTCAAGGCCGTGGCGAAGCTGGTGCTCACGGAGCTCAAGAAGAAGTAATGTACGCGTCCTATGGACGCGCAGTTCCGCCAGCTCTTCAACGCGCAATTCACGCCCGAGCTGTACGACTTCTACCGGCACGAGCTCGAACGCCGCCTCGACTGCACCTTCGATTTCCGCCTGGCCGAGTCGCCGCTGTTCCTCTCCGACGACTTCAAACGGCGGGCGGTGGAGAGCGCGAACGCGATCCTGGAACAGCTCTCCGATCCGGCCCTGATCGAGCGGATGAAGGCCGCCATTCCGGAGCGCTGGAACACGCCCGGGATGGACCACCTGCCGAACTTCGCGCAGGTCGACTTCGCGGTCGTGCGCGCGGCGGACGGCACGCTGGTGCCGAAGCTGATCGAGCTGCAGGGCTTTCCCTCGCTTACGTCGCTGCAGGTGTTCCAGCGCGACGCCTGGAAGGACACGATGGCCAGGATGGACGGCCTCGACGTGGCGTGGTCATGCTGGTTCTCCGGCTACGACCGCGAGGCCTTCCTCGACCTGGCCCGGCGCACGATCGTCGGCCTGCACGATCCGTCGGAAGTGATCCTCATGGATCTCGATCCGCCGCGGCAGAAGACGTATCCCGACTTTGCGGCGACGAAGCTGCTGTTCGGCGTGGACGCCGTCGATCCGACGTCGCTGGTGAAGCGCGGCAAACATCTCTTCCGCGCCGACGGTACGCCGGTGCGGCGGATCTACAACCGCGTGGTGTTCGATGAGCTGATCGGCAAGGGGATCGAGCTGCCGTTCGACTACCGCGAGGAGCTCGATGTCGAGTGGACGCCGCACCCGAACTGGTACTGGGTCTGGTCGAAGTACTCGCTGCCGTTCCTGCGGCACGAGTCGGTGCCGCGGGCGACGTTCCTGTCGGAGCTGGACCGCGTGCCGGACGACCTCTCGCGCTACGTCCTCAAGCCGCTCTTCTCGTTCGCTGGCGCGGGGGTGAACGTCGAGCCGGCGCGCGCGGACGTGGACGCCATCCCCGAGCAGGACCGCCACGGCTGGTGCCTGCAGGAGAAGATCGAGTACGAGCCGGCGCTGCAGTCGGTGGACGGCGGCGGCGTGAAGATCGAGATGCGGATGATGTTCCTCCGCCCCGACGACGAGCCGAAGCCGATCCTGGCCCAGAACCTGGTCCGCCTCTCGCGCGGCAAGATGCTGGGGGTGGACTTCAACAAGCAGTTCACCTGGGTGGGATCCACCGTGGGACTCTCGGTGTCATCCTGAGTCGCGTAGACGACGAAGGACCCCCTGCTGAAACCCCGTGCCCGATCTGAAGGCAGGGGGTCCTTCGCCGTCTGCGCGGCTCAGGATGACACTCAGTTCGTAGCGTGGAACTTCACCATGCGCCACTGGTAGTACGCGGTCTGGTCCTTCGAGCCGATGTGCCCGTACGGGTAGCCGCTGAACGTCTTCTCCCCGTCCTGCGCCGGGATGCGGCAGGTCGAGGTGCCGTACACGATCGTCCCGTAGCCGATCACCTCGTCCGCGCTCGACCAGATCGTGTAGACGTACGACCCCTCGTAGTGGCTCGTGGCCGCGAGGTCGACGAGGAAGGCCGACACGCCGTACGGTCCGAAGCCGCCGACGAGGTAGCCGGGATAGAAGCCGTTGGTGTTGCCGCAGGTCGGCGTGGTGGGGCCGGTCATGTAGCAGGTGGTCAGGCCGCGGTTCGCGCCGGCGATGCCGACGAAGGTGTCGACCGACGAGGTCAGCGACGCGCCGAGGTTGTACGCGCCGCCCGCCAGCGAGTCGTTGCCGCTGCCCCCCTTGATGGCCTTGCGCGTGAGGGTCACGCCCATCGAGTGCGTGACGATGTCCACCTTGGCCGCGCCGGTGTACGCCTTGACCGCCTGGATGAAGGCGCGAATGCGCGTCAGGTACTCCTTGGAGTGGTACTGCTGCGAGGAGAAGGCGGAGTTGGCCGGCCCCCAGGTCGTGGCATAGAGCTCGGCCGAGGTGTAGCCCTGCGACTTGAAGTACTCGATGCTGGCCCGCCACCCCGTGGCCAGCGAGGAGCCGGTGCCGAGGGCGGAGTCGGAGTTGCCGTGGATGAAGATCACCGGCTGGTTGACGACGCCCTGCCCCGCGAAGACGCGCCCGCCGTAGCTGCCGCCCGGCACGTCGGTGCGCGCGAAGCCGTACGAGCCGTAGCCGTTCGCGGCGAGCCAGGAGCGGAAGTCGCCGCTCAACCCGTACGCGGGATCGGACTCGAGCTGCGCGTGCGCGGCGGAAGCGAACAGAAGGAGGGCGGCAAGGAGGGCATTACGCATGGCCGCGCATTGTAGCTGCCCAAAGGCGGGCTGAAGCCCGCCCTACGTCTGGCTCAGGCGCGGCGTGTGGCAAACGTAGGGCGGGCTTCAGCCCGCCTCGCATGCGCCACAGCCGCGCGGTACAGCATCCACAGCGCCACGATCTGAATCACGTGGTACAGGTCGTTGTAGTCGAACCAGCGCTCGTGAATGGTGACGTGCGCCGCCTGCACCAGCGCGCCCGCGAGCGAAGCACCCATGCTCCCGAGCACCCACTTCTTCGCCGGATGGAAGATGGCCACGAGGATCATCGCCAGGCCGTAGTCGAGCACGACGAAGAGGAAAGCGTCGTGGCCGATCATCCAGCTCAGGTAGGCAATCAGCTCGAGCGTGGCCACGAGCTGCAGACGCTGATCCGTTCCAACGAGCAGGAAGAAGCTGGCGAGGCCGACCGAGAACGTGGTCGCCTTCCACAGCAGCCGCCATTCGTCGCCGAAGCCGTGAAACACGCCGCCGGCAAAGGCGGCGAGGCCGGTGAAGAGAAATGCCAGCGCCCAGAGGCGGGCTGAAGCCCGCCCTACGTTTGGCTCGGGCGCGGCGTGTGGCAAGCGTAGGGCGGGCTTCAGCCCGCCTCGCATGTGCCACAAGCGCGCGGCGAAGATCCACGCCGCTACCCCCAGCGCGAAATCGGTGACCAGTGCCATCGGGTCGGTCATGCTTTTCGCATCATCTCCCGAACGTGCCGATCGAAACCGCCGCGCCGCTCATTCCGCCGCGACCGACGCTCGCCAAGCTCCGCGGCGCCTCCGCCGAATGCAAGGCCTGCGATCTCTGGAAGACCGGCACGCAGACGGTGTTCGGCGAGGGGGCGCAGAAGTCGCTGGTGATGTTCATCGGCGAGCAGCCGGGCGACAAGGAAGACCTGGCCGGCCGCCCGTTCGTCGGCCCCTCGGGCGCCCTGCTCGACAAGGCGCTCGAGGAAGTGGGGATCGACCGCAGGAAGGTCTACGTCACGAACGTGGTCAAGCACTTCAAGTGGGAGCCGCGCGGCAAGCGCCGCATCCACAAGAAGCCGAACGTCGCCGAGATCACGGCCTGCCGCCCCTGGCTGCAGTCGGAGATCAACGTGGTCCATCCGCGCGCGATCGTCTGCCTCGGCTCGACGGCCGCGCAGGCGATCCTCGGCCCGAAGTTTCGCGTTTCCGTGCAGCGCGGGATCTTCGTCCCCTCCGACCTGGCCGAGTACGTGACCGCGACCGTGCACCCGTCGTCGATCCTCCGCGCGCCGTCGGACGAGGCGCGGCAGACCGAGCGCGCCCGCTTCGTGGAGGACCTGCGCAAGATCAGCGAGGCGATCCGCGACTTTCTCTGATCACTTCACGACACGCCCCGGCGCCGCCTCTTTGAAGCGCGCCAGGTCCGCCCATGCCTCCTCGGCCTCGCCGAGCCGCGCCAGCGCGTAGCAGTTGGCGCGGATGGTGAGCATCTCCTGCTGCCAGATCGGATAGGGCTCCACCACGCGGAGCGCGGCGATGGCGTGCGGGCCGCAGCGGTCGAACAGCGGCGCGATGGCGATGAGGGCCATGTTCCTGCCGGTCTCGTGCTGAAACGCCGCGAACGGCAGCGACAGCGCGTTGTACAGGGTGCGCGCGCGCTCCGGGCTGGTGTGGGCGAGATCCAGCGCCAGATCGAAGGCCGGATCCATCACCAGCGGCTGCGGCCAGGCCGTGCGGCGATAGCCGAGGAAGGAGCGGCGCAGCAGGGCCACCGCCTCGTCGATGCGGTTCTGCCGCGAGCGCAGCAGGGCCAGGATGAGGTCCGCCTCGACCGGCTGGACGCTCCCCACCATCTTCGCCCACTCCTCGGCGCGGGCGTCGCCGTTCTTCGCCGCATCGATGGCCATCTGCGCGAGCTCGCCGAGGTGCCGCGGCGTGGCGTCGCGCGCGATCCACGGCCGCATCCGGTCGACCGCCGCCCAGTCCACCGCGCCGCGCACGCGCGGGCGCATCATCCGCAGCCGTTCCGCATCGCGCGCGGTCTGTTCGTGCAGGCTCGTCGCGGCGTCGATGCTGCGCGCGAAGCCGAACTCGATCACCGTGCGGTCGTCCGTGTTGATGGCCTCCGCCTGCTTTGCCGCCAGGCGCGCGAAATCCTCGTTGGCGAAGAGGCGCCCCAGGAACCCTTCCGCGCTGTCCACACGCCAGACGTTCATGGCCGCGGAACGGTACGGCTCCGATTGCAGCCGTGCGCGCAGGTCCGCGGCGTCGATCAGCAACGGCTCGGCGGACGCGATCAGCATCATGTCGCCGCCGGTCATCCACCACGTGTGCACGTGCGGGAAGACGCCGGTGAGGGTCGCGTAGATCGTGCGCACGGTCTCGGGATGCACCGCGTACGACTGCACCCACTGCGCGAAGATCCCGCGCGGCCGCAGGCGGTTGCGCGCGGTGACGTAGAACTCGTGCGTGAAGAGGCTGGCGATGCCGGCGCGGTAGGGGTTGGACGGCTCCGAGGCGATGATGTCGTAGCGGCGGCCGGTCGTCAGCAGCACCTCGCGTGCGTCGCCGATGGTGATGTGCACCTTCGGGTTGCGCATGGCACCGGCGTTGACCGCATCGCAGGCGCGGGCCACGTCGAGCACCACCGGCTCGAGCTCCACCGTGTCGACGCGCTGCATGGTCGGCATCACGCCCAGCCAGCCCGCGGTCGAGCCGGTGCCGAGACCGACCACCAGCGCCGTCTGCGGCCGGGGATGGACGGCGGCGGCCACCACTCCCAGCATCACCTGCGTCCCCGAGTCGCCGCGCGCCGAGCCGTCGCTCTTGCCGTTGACGAGGAAGGCCAGGTCGCGGTGCGCCGTCAGCGCCACGCTCGACTCGCGCCCGTCGCGCTCCCAGAGGACCATCCGCCGCCGCTCGTTGATCCAGCGCTGCAGCTCGTTCCGCGTCTTGAACTCGGGCGCGCGCGCGGCGCCGATGCCCGAATGCCGCCACACCGCGGTGGGACCGGTCGCGGCGATGCAGAACGCCAGCGCGGCCACGGACGTGACGGCGGTGGCGATCGTGGCGAAGCGCTGCTGCTCGCGCAGGGCGAGCATCATCGCCGCCGCGCCGAGGAGCGCCAGCACCGCCGTCACCAGCCGCCACGTGCCCGGCGCCGTGAGCAGCGGCATCAGGCCGAAGCCGCCCGCCAGCGAGCCGGCGATCGCGCCGGCCGTGTTCCACGCGTACGCCGCCCCGATCTGCCGGCCGACGTCGTCGCGCCCGCGCCCGAGGAGCGCGATCAGGAGCGGGAACTGAATCCCCGAGATCACCGCCGCCGGGAAGACGACGATGCCCGTGACCAGCACCCACGCCACGATGTGCCCGTCGAACCCGAGGATACCCAGGCCGCGCAGCACGTTCGCCAGCAAGGCCAGGCGGTCGCCCAGCGCGAACGGGATGATGATGGCCAGCGCCTCCAGGCTGCAGGTGATGGCGAACGCGCCGATGGTCGCCTCGCCGCGGCGCCGGAACGCGTACAGCGCCCCGCCGAGGGCGATCCCCGCCAGCGCCACCGCCAGCACCAGCCCGAACATGTAGGTCGTCCCGCCCAGGATCGGCGAGAGCATGCGGTACCAGACCAGCTCCATGAGCAGGAAGGCAAAGCCGACCAGCGCGGACGCGGCGTAGACGAACGAATGCAGGGCGGGCTTCAGCCCGCCTTCGGCGGCTTCTTCATCGCGGGCTGAAGCCCGCACCACATTCATCCTGCGGGCGACCAGCGCCACGACGACGTTCACCCCCACCGCCATCAGCAGCGTGGTGCGGTTCCCGAGCTGCTCGAGCAGGACGAACGTCGACACCAGCGTCCCCGCCACGGCGCCGAGCGTGTTCACGCCGTACAGCAGCGCCACCGCGCGGCGGCCGCTGTCGTCGTTCGTCTGCACGGCCCGCGCGGCCGCCGGGAGCGTCCCCCCCATCAGCAGCGTGGCCGGCCCGAGGATCAGCGTCGCCAGGACCAGGCGCAGCAGCGTCGCCCCGGCGATGCCGAGGCTCGGGGAGCCGCCGCTGGCGAAGTACACCTTCGCCGCAAACGCGAGCAGGAACGGCGACACGGCTGCAGCCGCCGCGATGTAGAGCTCGAGCCGCGCGTAGTACTGCAGCGGGCGCTCCTTCGCGTCGGCCCGTTTGCCCAGCAGCGCGCTCCCCAGCCCGAGCCCGAACATGAAGATCGCCAGCACCGCCCCCGTCGCGTACGTCGACGCGCCGAAGATCAGCCGGAACTCGCGCAGCCACACCGTCTGATAGATGAGAGCGGAAAGACCGGAGAAGAAGAGCAGAGCAGCGACCCGTACCGCGTCCCGGGTCATCGGCACCGCTCGGCGCTCTGGACGCGAATGCTCGTCTCCGAGCCGACGATCGCGTTCCCCAGCGCGTTGAGGTCCTTCGGCAGCTCGGGCGGTGCATCCAGCCAGCGCGTTTCCACGATCTCACCGGCCTCGTCGACGGTCATCGCATACTCGATGCGGTCGCAGCAACTGTTCTCCGGGACGTAGGAGGCGCGCCAGCGCTTCGGCGTGGCGTTGCCGAGGAGCGTCTCGATGCGGGCGAGCTCTTCCTTCGTCGCGTCGTAGCTGCACGCCTCGCCGTTCATCCTGCGGACGGCGATCTTCCCGTCGGAGTCGATGGCGAAGGTGCCGATGCCGCGGCCGGCAATTCCGCCCGACGTCGCCACCTCGATGCGCCACGGACGCTCGGGCGCCGGCCCCGCGGCCGCGCACGCCGCGGCCAGCATCATCGACAGAAAGATTCGTGAAAGCTTCATGGGACTCTCCATGTTGTAGAAACCTGCACACAAAATAGCGCGAAAACTGGCTTTTGTTGCGTGCCCGGAAGTCGCGTCGTACACTCGATTGCACCACACGAATGTCCATCCACCCGACCTTTTTCCCGCGCCTCTCCTCGGCGATCACCATCGGGAAACAGAATGAAGGAGCAGGCAATGGCCACTGTACCGAATGACAAACTGAAAGCCGCCGAATCCGCGCTCTCCCAGATCGAGCGGCAGTTCGGCAAGGGCTCGATCATGCGCCTCGGGGCGAAGGAGTTCAGCGCGGTCAGCGCGATCTCCACCGGCTCGATCGGCGTCGACGCGGCCCTCGGGGTCGGCGGCGTCCCCCGCGGCCGCATCGTGGAGATCTTCGGACCGGAGTCCTCCGGTAAGACGACGCTCTCCCTGCACGTGATCGCCGAGGCGCAGCGCGCCGGCGGGCTGGCGGCGTTCATCGACGCCGAGCACGCCCTCGACGCCGAATACGCCAAGAAGCTCGGCGTGGACATCGACAACCTCCTGGTCTCCCAGCCCGACTCGGGCGAGCAGGCGCTGGAGATCGCCGAGGTGCTGGTGCGCTCCGGGGCGATCGACGTGATCGTCATCGACTCCGTGGCCGCGCTGGTGCCGCGCGCGGAGCTCGAAGGGGAGATGGGTGATTCTCATGTAGGTTTACAAGCACGATTGATGTCGCAGGCGATGCGCAAATTAACAGCCATTCTTGCGAAGTCGAAAACGTGCATGATTTTCATCAACCAGATCCGCGAGAAGATCGGGGTCATGTTCGGCAACCCCGAGACCACCACGGGCGGCCGGGCCCTCAAGTTCTACTCCTCGGTGCGCATCGACATCCGCCGCACCAACCAGATCAAGGAAGGGGAGGAAGTGGTCGGCTCGCGCGTGAAGGTGAAGGTGGTCAAGAACAAGGTGGCCGCACCGTTCCGCCAGGCGGAGTTCGACGTCGGCTACGGCGAGGGGATCTCCAAGACCGGCGAGCTGCTCGACATCGGCCTGGAGAACAAGCTGATCGAGAAGTCCGGCTCCTGGTTCTCCTACGGCGACGTGCGCCTCGGCCAGGGACGCGAGAACGCGAAGCTCTTCATCAAGGAGAACAGCGATCTCTCCTCCGAGATCGAAGGGAAGGTCCGCCGCCTCCTCGGCATCGGCGGCCCGGATCTCCATGTGATCGAAGGCGGCGAGCCCGCCACGCCGGCCAAACCGGAACGCATGGTCCGCAAATAAGACGCAGAATGTGGGGCGGCCTTCGGGCCGCCCTTTTTCCTGTCATCCTGAAGCCGCGCAGACGGCGAAGGATCCCCGCCTACGGAGCGAGCACGGGGTTCCAGCAGGGGGTCCCTCGCTGCGCTCGGGATGACAGGTGGGCTCAGCGCTTGCGGATCGTGACGTCGCTGCCGATGGTGTCGATCTTCACGCGCGCGTCTCCCGATCCTACCCGCCCGGTCGCGTTCAGCACATCGACGTCCGGCCGCCACCAGCGCTTCCGGCGCGACTTGCGAATCTCCAGCGGAAAGTCGCTGATGATGCGGCCCTCCGGCCCCTCGTGGTTCTGCTCCAGCTCGATCTCGAACGTGCCCGAGAAGCTGGCCGGCAGCGTGAGGGTCACGCTGCCACCCATCGAGTGCAGCGACAGCGATCGGCTCCCCGCGACACCGTCGACCTCAACGGTGACGTTGCCTCCCATCGTACCGGCGTCGAGGGAGCCGACCAGATCGCGCACGCGGATGTCGCCGCCCATCGTCTTGGCGACGACGTGCCCTCGGGCCCTCCCCACGCGGATGTCCCCACCCATCGTGCGCAGGACAGCGCCGTCGGGCGCATCGTCGACGTCGATGTCGCCTCCCATGGAGGATCGCGTAATCTCCCCACCGGCGGCGGCTGACGCGGGAACGAGCAGCAGCAACAGCAACGCGAGTGCTTTCATGTTCCCACTACGCGGGACGCCCGTCCCGGGTTAACTGCTACTTCGCCCCTTTTTCCCGCAACAGCTTCGCCACGGCCTCGTGCTTCCCGCGCTCGGCCTCGGCGATGGCGGTCCGGCCGTCGTCGCTGCGCGAGTTGAGCTCCGCGCCATGGTCGAGGAGGAGCTGGACCAGGTCGGCCCTCCCGAGGAACGCGGCCTCGTGGATCGGCGCAAAGCCCCCGGCCTGCCGGTCGAGCGGATCCGCACCGCGCTCGAGCAGCAGTTTCGCCGTCCCGTACTGTCCCGTGAGCAGCGCCACCTGCAGCGGCGTGTTGCGGAAACGCGTCTTCGCGCGGACGTGGATGTCCGCCCCGGCGTCGATCAGCACGCGCGCCGTCTCGACGTTCCCCGCGAACGCCGCCACGTGCAGCGCCGTCCAGCCGAACTGGTTCTTCGCGCGGACCGCGTCCTTGTCCGCCCGCAGCATCGCCGCGACCTGCTCCGCGCTCCCCACCGCCGCCGCGTCGTACAGATCGAGCTTCGGCTTCGCGGCCACGACCATCTTCAGGATCTCGTTCTCCTGCGGCGGGAGGAACCCTTCGCCTTTGACGAGGATGAACAGGGCCGCCTGGACGGCCCCTTCGGCAAGCGACGGATCCTCCGCCAGCAGGCGCTTCACCGTCCCGACGTCTCCCGCGCCCGCGGCCTTCCGGAAGTCCTCTTTCGCATCCGCGAATGCCGTTCCGGGCAACAACAGCAGCAGCACCATCGCCAGTCGTCTCATGTCGTTTCTCCTTCCACCATCAGCGTAGGAAGCCCGCCCGCGCCGCGCATGTGCCGGATGGCCTATTCGCACGCGTAGCCCTTCCGTGTGACGATGTCCGTGCATGAAGCGGATCACGCAAATCGGTGGCGCGGCGGCATGGCTCGCGGTCGGCACGCACGTCGCGCTGGCGGGGGCGGACTCGCCGCTGCGCTTCGTGATCTGGTCCGTCGCCTTCGCGGTCTTCGGCGCGGGTCTCCTCGCGCCGGCGCGGCTTCCGGTGCTGGCGCTGCAGGTGGCCGCGGTCACGGCGATGGTGCTCACGCTCTGCGACGGTTTCGAGGGAACGCTGCTGGTGATGGTGGCGATGCAGCTCGGCTCCGTCCTGCCGCGGCGCACGGCCATCCTCTGGATCGTGGCGCAGACGCTGCTCCTCGGCGCCGCCATCGGCTGGCACTGGACACCCCGCGCGGCGATGCTCATCACCCCGCCGTACCTCGGTTTTCAGTTGCTCGCGTACCTGGCGCTCGAAGCGCTGGCCCGCGAAAGTGCCGCGAACGCGGAGCTGCGCGCCACGCAGAGCATCATCGCCGGCTCCACGCGGCTCGGCGAGCGGCTGCGCATCTCGCGCGAGCTGCACGATACCGTCGGCCACCGGCTGACCGCGCTGTCGCTGCACCTCGAGGCGGCGCTGCAGAAGTCCGCGCCGCCGGCCCGGGAGTACGTCGATACGGCGCAGTCGCTCGCGCGGCAGCTCCTCGGCGAGGTGCGCGACATCGTGGCCACGATGGGCGAGCCCGACGGCATCGACCTCGCCGGCGCCCTGCAGACCCTCACCGCCTCCGTCCCCCGCCCGCAAATCCACCTCGCGGTGGAGCCGGATATCCGGATCGACGATCCGGAGCGCGCGCGGGTGGTCGTCCGCTGCACGCAGGAGATCATCACCAACGCCGCGCGCCACTCCGCGGCGGAGAACCTCTGGATCGTCATCGACCGGGAGGGCGACTCGGTGCGCATCCGCGCACACGACGACGGCCGCGGCAGCGAGCGCGTCCCCGAGGGCTTCGGGCTGAGGGCCATGCGCGAGCGCGTCGAAGGCGCGGGCGGACGGCTGCAGATCGAGACGCAACCCGGCGCCGGCTTCGACGTCATCGCGCTGGTGCCGGCATGATCCGCGTCTTCATCGCCGACGATCAGGAGCTCGTGCGCAAGGGGCTGCGCGTGCTGATCGAGCTGGAGCCGGAGCTGACCGTCGCCGGCGAGGCATCGGACGGCGAGGAAACGCTCGCCCGCATCGCCGAAGCCGCGGCGGACGTCCTCCTCCTCGACATCCGCATGCCGCGCAAGAGCGGCCTGGACGTGCTGCGCGAGCACGGTTCCACCCTCCCGCCGGCGCTCGTGCTGACGACGTTCGAAGATGCCGGCATCGCCCTGGAGGCGATCCGCCACGGCGCACGCGGCTTCCTGCTGAAGGATGTGTCGTTCCAGCAGCTCGTCGGCGCGATCCGCAGCGTCGCCGTCGGCTCGACGGTGTTTCAGCCGGCCATCACGCAGCGGCTCATGGCGCAGGCCGTGCGCCGGCAGAACGACTTCGTGAGCGCCGAGCTGCCGGAGCGCCTCACCGAGCGCGAGATCGAGGTGGTCCGGCTGATGGCCGGCGGCTACAGCAATCGCGAGATCGCCCACGCCCTCGGCGCGGCCAGCGGGACGATCAAGAACCACGTGGCGTCCATCCTCTCGAAGTTCGGCGTGCGTGACCGCACCCGCGCCGTGCTCAAGGCCCTCGAGGCCGGGCTGCTGTAGAGTCGTCACCGCTTGAGACTCGACCAGGCCGTCGCCGCGCGCTACCCGGAGATCTCACGCCGCAAGGCGCGCGAGCTCATCGCCGGGAAACGCGTCTTCGTCAACGACCGCCCCGTCGGCGTGGCGTCGCGCGAGGTGAGCGAGCGCGATCGCATCACCATCGCCGAGGAGCTGCCGGAGCTGGACGTCATCCGCGAGACGCGCGACTGGATCGCGGTGAACAAGCCCGCCGGCATCCCCACGCAGCCCGCACGCGACCGCAAGCAGCGGTCGCTGGAAGAATTGATGCGCGCGCGCTTCGGCAGCATTTATCTCGTCCACCGCATCGACACGCAGACCAGCGGCGTGGTCGTCTTCGCCCGCACGAAGGAGGCCGCGGCGCGGCTGTCGTCGCTCTTCGCCTCGCGCGAGATCCGCAAGACCTACCTCGCGGTCGTCGAAGGGGCGGTGACGCACGAGCTGACGATCGAGTCGCCGATCGGCGGACGCGACGCCCACACCATCGTCCGCCCCCTCCGGCAACTGGAGGGGATGACGCTCGTCGAGGCGGAGATCCTCACCGGCCGCACGCACCAGATCCGCATCCACATGAAATCGATCGAACAGCCGGTGGTCGGCGACCGCCGCTACGGCTCGACGCTCCCCGCGCTGCGCATGCTTCTGCACGCCTGGAAGCTCGAGCACGCCTGGCTCGGCGGCGCGCTGGCGGCGCCGCTGCCGGGCGATTTCCCGGCGCTTTGACGTAGGACGGGCTTCAGCCCGCCCATGGACGGGCTGAAGCCCGCCCTACGTTGCGATACGATCCCCGGCAATGGAGATCCCAGTTTTTCATGCAACGACCGTCATCTGCGTCCGCCGCGACGGGCAGGTGGCGATGGCCGGCGACGGACAGGTCACGGTCGGCAACACGGTCATGAAGCACGGCGCGGCGAAGGTGCGGCGCCTCTACCACGACAAGATCCTGGCGGGCTTCGCCGGCTCGGCCGCCGACGCGTTCGCGCTCTTCTCCCGGTTCGAGGCGAAGCTCGAGGAGTACCGCGGCAACATGGAGCGGTCGGTCGTCGAGCTGGCCAAGGACTGGCGGATGGACAAGTACCTGCGGCAGTTGCAGGCCATGCTCATCGTGGCGAACAACGAGCGCGCCTACCTGGTCTCCGGCACGGGCGACCTCATTCAGCCCGACGACGGCATCCTGGCCATCGGCTCGGGCGGCTCGTTCGCGCTGGCCGCGGCGCGCGCGCTGGTGCAGCACACGCAGATGGGCGCGGCGGACGTGGCCAAGGAGTCGCTGCGCATCGCCTCCGAGATCTGCATCTACACGAACGACAACATCACGGTGGAAACGCTCTGACATGGTGATCCAGCTCCCCGCAGTTACCGAAGCGCCGCTCGACGCGGAACGACTGACCCCGAAAGAGATCGTGCGCGAGCTCGACAAGTACATCGTCGGGCAGAAGGCGGCCAAGCGCGCGGTGGCCATCGCCCTGCGCAACCGCTGGCGGCGGCAGCAGCTCCCGCCCGAGCTGCGCGACGAGGTGGCGCCGAAGAACATCATCATGATCGGCCCCACGGGCGTCGGAAAGACGGAGATCGCGCGGCGCCTGGCGCGCCTGACGCGCTCGCCCTTCATGAAGATCGAGGCGTCGAAGTTCACGGAAGTCGGCTACGTCGGCCGCGACGTGGAGTCGATCGTGCGCGACCTGACGGAGATCGGCGTGAAGCTGATCAAGGACGAGAAGAACCGCCTCGTGCGCGACCAGGCCGAGCGCAACGCGCGCGAGCGCATCCTCGACATCCTCCTGCCGGACTCCCGCCCGCCGCGCGCCCGTCCGGCGTTCGTCTCCGCTCCCGAGCCCGAGGACTCCTCGACCGAGACGCGCGAGAAGCTGGGACGCTGGCTGGACGAGGGAAAGCTCGACGAGCGCGAGGTGGAGCTGGACGTGAAGGAGCAGGGCTTCCCCTCGTTCGAAATCTTCACGCCGCAGGGCGTCGAGGAGATGGGCGTCAACGTGAAGGACATGCTCCCCGGCATCTTCGGCGGCAAGTCGAAGCGTAAGAAGATGCGCGTCGGCGACGCCCGCGACATCATCATCCAGGAGGAGGCGGAGAAGCTCGTCGACCAGCAGAACGTGGCCCGCGAAGCGATCGAGCGCGTCGAACAGAGCGGCATCGTCTTCCTCGACGAGATCGACAAAATCGCCGGACGGCAGAGCGCCTCGGGTGGCCCGGATGTCTCGCGCGAAGGTGTCCAGCGCGACCTGCTCCCCATCGTCGAAGGCACGACCGTGAATACCAAGTACGGGATGGTGAAGACCGACCACATCCTCTTCATCGCCGCCGGGGCGTTTCACGTGTCGAAGCCGTCGGACCTCATCCCCGAGTTGCAGGGCCGCTTCCCCATTCGGGTCGAGCTCGAGTCGCTCTCCGAAACCGACTTCGAGCGCATCCTCCGCGAGCCGAAGAACGCCTTGACCACGCAGTACACCGCGTTGTTGGCTACCGAGGGCGTGACGCTGACATTCGCGGATGACGCGGTGCGCGAGATTGCTCGCTTCGCGGCGGTGGTAAACGACAAGACCGAGAACATCGGTGCGCGGCGCTTGCACACGATTCTGGAGCGGTTGCTCGACGAGCTGTCGTTCGATGCATCGGAGCGCGGTGGCGAGACCGTCGTCATTGACGCGGCGTATGTAGGACGTGTGCTCGAAGGCATCGTGCGCGATGAGGATTTGAGTCGGTACGTTTTGTAGGCTCAGAGGCTCATGGGCTCACAGGCTCATAGCTGTTAGAATCGCGGTTCCACACTGCCGGTCCACGCGGCTTCCGCGCGTGCGTTTTTCCTCGGCGCCGGCCGTTATGAAGAATTCATTTCGAGCGTTGTACGTGTGGGAAGCATCCGTCGATCTCTCCGTTCGCATCATTGCATTAGCAGATCGTCTCGTTGCTCGGAGGCGTTTTGCCATTGCCGATCAGATCGTCCGCTCCGCCATCAGCGTGCCGAGCAACATCGCGGAAGGACAAGGCCGATCAACAGTTCGCGATCGCCGTCACTACCTCGTGCAGGCCCGCGGATCGCTGTACGAGCTCGAGACGCAGCTCGAGATCATCACGCGCGCCAAACTCGCGAAAGACTCCTCCGGCGTCCGAGAGCTGACCGCAAAACTCAGTGCCGGTCTCACCAGACTGATCCAACGCTACGAGGAACGCCTATGAGCCTATGAGCCTATGGGCCTATGAGCCTATGAGCCCTACGACACGGTCTTCTTGAACGCCCGCGCACTCACCGCAATGAGCACCGTTGAAATCGCCAGCAACGCAAGCACCGGCTCCCATAAGTCGGCGAACGTCGCACCGCGAATGACGATGCCCCGTGCGATCTTGATGAAGTGTGTGGCCGGCAGGATGTAGCTGACCACGCGCAGCGGGAGCGGCAGCGAGGAGAGGGGGAAGACGTAGCCCGATAACAGAACCGAGGGGAGCATGATCCCCATCGCCTGTTGCATTGCTTCCATCTGCGAGCCCGCGCGGGAGGAGATCAGGAGGCCGAAGGAGAGCAGGGCGAGCAGGTAGACCGAGGAGAGGGCCAGCAACAGGGTCACGCTGCCGTTGAAGGGCACGCGGAAGAGGAAGCGCATCAGCAGGAGGACGATGACCAGGGTGCCGTAGGCGAGGCCCATGTAGGGGAGGATTTTGCCGAGGACCACGGCCAGCGGCGACACGGGGGTCACCATCAACTGTTCGAGGGTGCCACGCTCGCGCTCCTTCACGATGGCGAAGGCGGAGAGGATGGTGCCGGAGAACGTGAGCAGGATGGCGATGAGGCCGGGGATGAGGAGATTGGCGCTGCGCATGTCGGGGTTGAACATCATCACCGGGTGCACTTCCACGATCAGGTCGCGGATGCTGTGGGTGAGGATGACGCCGTTTGCGGCGGAGAGGGCTTGCGAGGCGGTGCTGGAATCCGAGCCGTCGATGAGGACGAGGACGTCGGCGCGGCGGCGGGCGGCGAGGTCGCGGGCGTAGTCGGGCGGGATCTCCACCGCCACCTGCGCGTGGCCGGCCACGATGTTCTGCTGCAGCTCCTGCCGCGACTGCGCGTAGCCGACCACCTTCAGGTAATGCGTCGCGCCGAACTGCTCGATGAGGCGGCGGCTCTCCTGGGTGCGGCTCTGGTCGAACACCACCGTGGGGATGTTCTTGGCGTTCATGTCGATCACGCCGAAGAGGATCAGCTCGAACACCGGCACCATCAGCGCGAACATGAGCGTCGTGCGGTCGCGCACCATCTGCGTCAGCTCCTTACGGAACACCGCCGTGAACCCGTGCATCACGAGCGCACCTCCGTGAGCCGCACGAAGACGTCCTCCAGGGTCGGGGCGATGTCTCTCACCGCCACGGACGACACGCCAAACGCCTCGAGATCCTCGTCGATCTTCTGATTCGAGACCGACTGGTCGACGAGCAGATGCAGCGACGTCCCGAAGATCGTCGACGCGCGCACATACGGCAGCGTGCGCGCGGAGGTCATCAGTGACGCCACTCCCTCGCGGCACTCCACCTCCACGCGGCGCATCCCTTCCGGCGTGACGTCGGGGAGCTGCTTGAGCTGCTCGGGATGGCCGTTGACGATCAGACGCGAGAGGTAAAGATAGGCCACGGTGCCGCAGCGCTCCGCCTCGTCCATGTAGTGCGTGGTGACGAACATCGTCACTCCTTCGCCGGCGAGGCCGAACAGCAGGTCCCACAGCTCGCGGCGCGCGACGGGGTCGATGCCGGCCGTCGGCTCGTCGAGGAAGAGCACGCGCGGGCGGTGCATCATCGCGGCGGCCAGCGCCAGGCGCTGCTTCCACCCTCCGGAGAGCTGCCCCGCCAGGCGCGAGCGGTACGGCGCGATGTGCGTCAGCTCGATGGCCCACTCCTTCCGCTCCGCGCGCTCGGCTCCTTTCAATCTATAGATGGAGCTGAAGAAGTCGAGGTTCTCGTCGACGGTCAGGTCGCGGTAGAGCGAAAAGGCCTGCGAGACGTAGCCGATGCGCCGGCGCACTTCCTCCCCCTGCGTGCGCACGTCGGCATCGTCCACCGTGGCGTCGCCGGTGGTCGGCTGCAGGAGGCCGCAGAGGATGCGGATGAGCGTCGATTTGCCGGAGCCGTTCGGCCCGAGGAGGCCGAAAATCTCACCGCGCGGCACCTGCAGTGAGACGTCGTTGAGTGCCTGCACGGAGCCGAAGTGTTTCGACACGTGCCGCACGTCGATGCCGATGGCGCCGCTCATTTCGCGCGTCCTTCCACGCCGAGGTCGACCTCGGCGGCCATGCCCGGCTTGAGGCGCGCATCGGGGTCGACGATCACCTTCACCCCGAAGACCTGCTCGGCGCGCTGGGCGCGCGTCTGCACGTTGCGCGGCGTGTATTCGCCCTGCGAGGCGACGGTGGCGACGCGGCCGCGGAACCAGACATCCGGCCAGGTGTCGACGCGCACGCGCACGGGCATGTTCACGCGCACCAGGCCGAGCAGCGTCTCGGGAACGTAGACACGGACCCAGAGCTCGCGCGGCTCGAGGATCTCGGCCACGGTCTGGTTCGGCGCGACGATATCGCCGGGACGCAGGCCGAACGACTGGATCGTGCCGGTGACGGTCGACTGCACCGTCGTCTCCTCGCGCTGCTTCATCAGCGAGGCCAGACGCTTCTCCTGCTGCGCGACGGCCGCGCGCGCGGCGGCGATGTCTTCCTGACGCGTCCCCTCGCGGAGCGCGCGGAGATCTTCCGCGGACGCCTTCGCCTTCGTGCCCGCGTCGTCGGCCAGTTGTTTCGCCACGATGCCGGCGGCGTAGAGCGCGTGGATGCGGCGGCGCTCGCGCTCATCATTCGCGGCGATCGCCGCGGCCTTGCGGATCTCCTCGTCGCGCGGCCCGGCCAGCGCCTTGGCGAGCTGCGCCTGCGCGGTGGCGATGGCCGCCTGCTGCTCGGCGAGCTGGCGGTCGATGGTCTCGGTCTCGAGCGTCACCAGCGTCTGGCCGGCCGTGACCTGCTGCCCCTCATCGACGTGTACGCGGACCACGCGGCCGCCGACCAGCGACCCCACGTGCACCGTCCTTGCCTCCAGCGTCCCGGCGAGGACGAGCGGCTTCGGTTTGCGCTGGTTGCGCAGGTACAGCAGCGTCGCCGTGGCCGCGGCCAGAACGACGAGCGCGAGGATGACTTTCTTCAGCACGGGTACCTCCGGAGGAACGGGCTGAAGCCCGTCCTGCGTTCAGCACGCCCGTCGACCAGAGGTCGATCAGCGTGTCGATGTAAGTGTCGAGGGGATAGGCGGGGGTCACGGCCAGGACCTGGTGAAAGAAGACGTAGGCCTGCAACTGGCCGAGGAAGAGGAGGGCCAGCGCCTGCGGATCGGCGCGGCGGATGGTGCCGCGCTTCATGGCGCGCCCGAAGTAGTCGGCCAGCAGGCGGATGACGCGGCGCGGCGGCACGTCTTCGCTTCGTGGATCGAATGGCACCGTGAGCGTCGTGGCGTGCATCTGCACGGCGATCGCGGAGCGGATGATGCCGGTGAGGAACGGGATGAGGCGCCGGGCGAAGTCGGCCAGGGCGATGCGCGGATCTTCGTCAGGATCGAGGCTGGCCAGCTCCAGGACCTGCGTGGCCATGGCGGCGCTGAAGAGCGCCTGCTTGGAGTCGAAGTACTTGAGGATGGCCGCGGGGGTGACGTCCAGCGCCTTGGCGATGTCCGCCAGCGTGGTGGCCGCGAACCCGCGCGCCTGGAAGGCGGCGCGGGCGGCTTCGAGGATCTGGTCGCGCGAGATGCGCGGGGGACGTCCCATGGTTAGTGAACGTAGGTTCACTAACCACGGTTTGTCAATGGGCGTTTACTAAGTCGTCGCAAAAAAGGGCGGGCTGAAGCCCATATGCACTAACTTAGCAAACGGCGTAAGCTAAGTGTATGAAGGAACGGGTGGATGTGCGGGAGTGGGTCGAGTTCCAGTGGCCGTATTTGATTGCATTTTTGGGCGGTGCAGCGCGAGTGCAGACCCTCGCGGAG
>DASPMO010000027.1:0-51430 GCA_035627015.1 Thermoanaerobaculia bacterium
TGAAGCGCGCCGACCTCACGGAGTGGCACCGCACCTGGTTCGTGCCGAACAACACCACGGTCATCGTCACGGGCGACGTGACGCTGAAGCAGCTCGTGCCGGAGCTCGAGCGCGCGTTCGGCGCGTGGAAAGCGGGCGCGACGCCGAAGAAGAACCTGGCCACCGTGCCGCGCACCGCGGGGAAGAAGGTCTACCTCATCGACAAGCCCGACGCGCCGCAGTCGCTGCTCGTGGCCGCGCACATTTCCGAGACGGGGGGCCAGCCCGACGAGCTGGCCATCGAGAGCGTGCTGCGCAACTTCGGCGGGATCTCGACCTCGCGCCTGATGCGCAACCTGCGCCTCGACAAGCACTGGACGTACGGCGTCCGCGGCGGCCTCAATGAGGCGCGCGGCCAGCGGCCCTTCATCATCAGCACGGCCGTGCAGACCGACAAGACGAAGGAGTCGATCCTCGAGCTGATCCAGGAGATGCGCGGCGTGGCGGGCGCGCGCCCCATCGCCGGCGAGGAGTTCGCCAGCGCCATGCGCAACCAGACCCTCGGCCTTCCCGGCCGCTTCGACTCCCTCAACGCCCTCGAGAACGCCGCCCTCAGCCTCGTCAACTACGGCTACCCCGACGACTACTACGCCAAATACGCGAGCAGCGTCCGCGCCCTGACCGCCGACCAGCTCAACGCCGCCGCCAAACGCATCGTCCACCCGGACGAAGTGATCTGGATCGTGGTGGGCGATTTGAAGAAGGTGGAGGCAGGGATTCGCGAGCTGGGACTCGGCGAGGTGGTGCGGTACAGCGGGGAAATGTAGTCTGGAGTGCGCGAGCGCCAGCTCGCGCTCTCCTTGGCCGCAGCGCCAGCTGCGGCTTTCCGCCGGCCTCCACCCGCCCGCGCCAGCTGCGGCTGGCGCAATGGAGAGCGGCAGCTGGCGCTGCCGCACTCCAGACGCTGATCTGGAGTGCGCGAGCGCCAGCTCGCGCTCTCCTTTGCCGCAGCGCCAGCTGCGGCTTTCCGCCAGCCTCCACCCGCCCGCGCCAGCTGCGGCTGGCGCAATGGAGAGCGGCAGCTGGCGCTGCCGCACTCCAGACGCTGGCGTCCGTCCGGACACACTCCCAGAATTTGCGGCCAGCGTCCGGGCTTCGCCCTCTTCCACGCCATCGAAACGCCGTCCGGAACCTTCTTCAACAAGAAACCGGCGGTGCTGGAGCTGCAACCCGACCGGTCCGGGAAGCTCGCGCTCGCGCCCCATCCCGCTCTATCCGGTGGACCGCCCCGATGGCGATCCTGCCGGTGAGATCGTCGGGGCCGCTCACGCTTCGCACGCCGGCCCCGCGAGCGAGCCCGATCGCGATACATGGCCATTCCGTCCCCCGAAGGCCTGAGCGTCGTCTTTCAGTCCAGCACGGGGAAGTGAAACGCGCGCAGGAACTCGCGATCGTCGCGGAACGCATCCAGCGTTTCGGGCTCGATCGCGCAGTAGAGCAGGTCGGCGACGTAGTCGTCGATGCCGCGGGCGTGGCTCACGCGCGCGGCCTGGTGGCCGAGCGCGCGGACGAGGAAGATCGGTAACGACCAGTCAACGCGTGTCAGCCGGAAGTCGGGCGGGATGATCTCCGCGAAGCCGGGGCCGAGGGCGTCGAGAATCCGCGCGCGCGGCCAGGCGTCGAACAGGTACGCGGCCGCCTCGGGCCAGGGGATGGACGTGCTGCTGTCGTGCGCGCCATCCGCGAGCAGCAGAGCCCGGAAGCGCTCGGTTGTCGTGCCGGCCAGCCGGGCCGCTTCGTCGAGCGGAATCCGCGACCGGGGATCGAGGCGGAAAAACCTCGCCAGGGTCTCGCGGAGGGGGAAGCGCGGGGCAGCAGGTGCGATCGGCATGGCTCGGATCAGTGTCTTGTCTTTTCGGACGCGGAGGCGCAAAACCGCACGGCCTCGTCCGGGCTCGCGTGCACGTTCTCTGTCGCAATTCTTCCGATCCGCGCGCGAGTGACTCGCATCGGAGTCTGAATGCGAAGCCGGTGTCGCGTTTCTTCATCTTGATGCGCCGGGGGTGGCAGACCCGCGAAATGGGTCACTCCGTGGAGAGGGGAGAAATGCAAGACCCGTCGACTGATGTGAGGCACAGGGCATTCGAGGAGGCTTACCTGCGATACGCACCACGGTTACAACGCATTGCCATGAGGCGGTACTCGATCGGCGCGACCGATGCGGAAGCGCTCGTCCAGGACGTGTTCACGACCTACTTCCAGCACGCGGCGAACGTCGAATCGCCGGAGCGGTACCTGATCGGTGCGATCTGCAACGCGTCGAAGAACTACCTGCGGCGGAGGACGGCGTCGCGGGCGCTGTTCTGCGGCGAGGAGCCGCGCGCCGCGACGCCGGATGAGGGCCCGCTGGACGAGATCGAGAGGAAGCGGCTGCTGGCGCAGATGCTCGCCCGCGTCGGCAAAGGGTGCCGCGACCTGCTCTATCGCTTCTACGTGAACGGCGAAGGGACGGAGGCGCTCGCGGCCGACTTGCGACTGGCGCGCGGCTCGGTGAAGGTGAAGCTGTTCAAGTGCCGGCAGCGCGCGCTGGAAGCGTACCGCGCGATCATGAGGAGGTCGTGAATGAGCGGACACATTCCCGATCTCGAGCTCTCCCGGTTCGCGCACGATCCCGATTCGATGGAGCCCGACCGGGCCGCGGAGATCGAGCGGCATACGGCCCGGTGCGCGGACTGCGGGACGCGGCTCGATTTCTATATGGTGACCGAGGATCCGTGCGAGGCCGAGGATGCCAAAGCGGATGAGTTGCTGAGGCCGTACTTTGAGAGCCCCGCCAGGGCCGCGCGGGCGAATCTGCGCAGGCAGCGCGAGTTTCAGACCGGCGGCGTCGTGCGGCGGTTGAATGCGCGGGCGCATGCGATCGTGGCCAGCGAGCCGCTGGCGGCGCTGACGCACGCCGACAACGCGCAGGGAATCGCGGACGCGCTGCCGAACGAGCTGTACCCGAACCACGCGGTGTACGAGCTGCGCGGCACGGCGTGGAAGGAGCGGGCCAACGCGCTGCTGCGGCTCGGCAGGTTGAGCGAGGCGCTGGACTCATTGGAGCGCGCGGAGCGCGCATATGGGCGGTTGCGGTTTCCGGGGCATGGCCTGGCAGCGGTGGAGCTGGTGCGTGCGGCGGTGTACTACCGCATGGGTGAGCTGGAGAGAGCGGCACAACACGCCGATCTGTCTGCACATGCATACGCGCAGCTGGGGCAGCGACATCGCGGAATGAAAGCGCTGTATCTGCAGGGCGAGATCAAGTACGAAGCGGCGCGATACGAGGAAGCTGCGCAGATCTTCCGGCAGGTGATCGACTACGGTGAGGAGCTGAACGACGCCGAATGGATCGCGAAGGGGGCGTATACGTTGGCGCACTGCGAATTGGACTGCGGCAAGCTCGGTGAGGCGGCGGTTCTGTTCACGAAGGCGCTCACGATCCTTCGGGAAATCGGTCCCGTGGCAGATCGCGTGAGCGCGGAGTCGGGGTTAGCGCGCGTGGTGTTGCACGGCGGGAACCCTACCGAGGCAATAAGACGCCTCCGGGAAGTAATCGCAGCGTTCGAGCAGATGGGGATGGTGAGCGACGCCGCCATGGCGAGTCTGGATATGGCCGATGCCTTTCTGGTCTTGAAGCGGCCGGAGCAGATCGAGAAGATTGCCGCGCACGCATTTCGGGTCCTGAAGAAGGCAGGCGTGCTCACGGGAGCGCTGACGGCGCTCGCGTATCTGAAAGAAGCGGCAGCCAGCCGCCGCGTGAGCCCCGCCGTCATCGACGGCGTGCGCCGGTTCCTCCGGCGCGCGGAGCGCGAGCCGGAGCTGCTCTTCATCCCGCAATCAGACACTTTTAGTTAACTATCGCTCCTCCGAGGCAACTATCCCTCGCGAGGGCGCCCTCTCCGCAGGAGGGGCTTATGCGAGGTGTGTCTACGAGAGTGTGGGTCGGCGCGGCACTGGTGCTGGTCGTGCTGGCGGTGCCGGCGGCCTGGGCCGATGACCCGCCATCCCCCACCGATCCGCCGCAGTCGCGCATGCAGCCGCCCGTCGGCATGACCGCGCAGGCCCGGGTCCAGCCGCCCGTCGGTGTGACCGCGCAGTCTCGGATCCAGCCGCCGGGCGGGGACACCGCGGAGTCACGGCTGCAGCCGCCGGTCGGCATCCGCGACCAGAACCTGGTCGACCTGCTCCTGATCTGGTTGCGCGAGCGGGCCGGCATCCTGCTTCCGTAGCGCCGGGTCAACCGGCGACCCGCGGCCCCGCCGTCTCCTCGAATCCCCGCATGATCCGGGTAGGGAGAGGTTTGCCCCGCGTCCCCCCTCACCAGCGGCATGGCGACGGGACGGAAAGAGCGCACCTTCACGCACGAAGACCGCCAGCGGTTCCGGCGGGCGGTCGAGCTCTATCTCGAGGAGTGCTATCGCCAGAAGAAGGCCGCGCGCGGCCAGGACTTTGCCGCGAGGCTCGGGCTGACGGCGCCCTACGCGAGCTGGCTGGCCACGCAGCTCCTCGGCAGCCCGCTGGTCGACTGGATGCGCCGCAAGCAGGTCGAGTACGCCGCCACCCTGCTCCGGCGCACCCCGCACTCCGTCGAAGAGATCGCCGCGCTGGCCGCCTTCGGAACGCGCTCCACCTTCCAGCGAGTCTTCATGCGGGTCAAAAAGATGACCCCCTTCGCCTACCGGGAACAAAAGAAATGAGACAACAGGCGTCCACAATGAGACAATCTCCCTGCTGGTGGTCGCACCGTAAATCTCATAAACGGGAAGGGCGCCCTCGCTCTGGTGCGGCTGCCAGCATCACGGCGGCGGCCGAAACGTGTACGCGACCTTGAAAAAGCAGAGGACCTCGTCGTCGCCCACGTTGTAGTCGACAGAGATCCGCTCCTTCGGCCGGGAAAGATCGAGCCGGAGACGCGCGTGATCCTCGGCCACGGCATTCGGGTCGTAGACGTAGAGGCGGAGGATGGTGCCGTCGAGGTCGTAGCCGTAGGCGAGTACCTGGTGGTTCTCCCCCATCTTGCCGACGTCGAATGTTTTCTGCGTCACCAGCGCGATCGGTGACGGCGCTCCCGCGTCGATGTCCGCGCGGATCTTCGGCCATTCCTCCACGGCCATCGTCCACGAACGTCCGGCGACCATGCCGGGCAGGAGCAGAAAAGGCTGGTCGTCGGGCAGGGTGGGATCCATCAGGTCGCGGTACCGGGACGGCCCGACGGGGAGTTTGTCGAGATTGAAGCTGGCGTAGAGGCGGGCGACGAGATAGTCGTACAGCGTTCCCGAGGTCGGCGGCTGATCCGTGTCCGGCGGCTTCCGCCCCGCCTGCCAGTAGTCGCGCGCGGCGAACACCATCCCGCCGCACAGACCGCGTTTCGCGTCGCCGATCGGGATCTCCACGCCGGCGAAGCGGATCGTGTGATGAGGGGTGCTCGCGGGGAAGGACGAGTTGCTGAACCGGAACCCCGATTTCGACGGCCTGAACCCCGGCACGAAGGCCCGCGCGGTGATGGCGCCGCTGGCCCACAGCGGCTGCCCGTCGGGGTCGTAGACGACGAGGTTGCCGTCGCTCTGCAGCACCAGTTGCGAGCCGGGCGTTCCGGTGGCGGACTCCCATACGGCGCGCTGCTCGTCGTACAGCACGAAGTTGCCGTCTGCCTGCATGGCAGCCAGGCGGACGGGGAGGTCGCTGCGCCATTGCGGCTGGCCGTCTTTGTAGAGGACGAGATTCCCGTCGTGCTGCAGGATCAGCACGAAGCGGCGGTCTTCGGAACGGAGATGGCCGCCGGGTCCCAGCGACTCTCCCGGCAACAGGCGGTCGAAGACCGTGTCCGAGGAGAAGAGCGCGCGGCCGCCGGGAGCGTAGACGACCACGTTGCCGTCGTTCTGCACGAGGAGGTACGCGCCGGGATGGCCGCTGCTGTTCGTCGCCCACACCGAACCGCTCGCGCCGTAGAGGACGAAGTTGCCGTCGGACTGCATGACCGCGCGCGTCCCCGTGCCGGTATGCGTGGCCCAGCGCGCAAACCCGTTTTTGTAGAGCACCAGGTTGCCGTCGTGCTGCAGGATGAGCAGGTATAGGCCGTTCTGCGACACGAGCGTCTGTCCCGCGGTGAGAGTCTGTCCCGGCTCCAGTCGATCCGCCATCACAGAGATAGTGACGGCTCCCGTGAAAACGTTTCCGCGCACGTTGACCGATTTTCAGGGATCGATGACCAGTCGCCGCTCATCGTTGACCGGATTTTGGGGATCGATGACCGGCCGCCGCTCATCGTTGACCGGATTTTGGTCATCAATGACCAGCCGCCGCTCAACGTTGAGCAGATTTTGGTCATCGATGACCAGCCGCCGGTCAATGTCGACCGGATTTTGGTCATCGATGACCGGCCGCCGGTCAACGTTGACTGGATTCTGGTCATCGATGACCGGCCGCCGGTCAATGTTGACCGGATTTTGGAGATCGATGCCCGCGCGCTGGTTACCTTTCGGCGGCCTCATGCGTCCAAGAGAGCATGAAGAGGCCGCAGCCCACCGACGGCACCTGCCGGGACCGGCGCCGCCCGCAAGGCGGGCGGCCGGCGTGGGTGCGTCCGATCCAGCGCGCGCACCGGGCCCTCGACGCCTCGATGCGGCTGATCGTCTCCTGCCTGGCCACCGCCGCCCGCTCGGACCGTTGCGCGCACCGCCGGCCGATCCATAGCACGCGGAACCTGCGGGACGCGGGAGGGCGGCTGGTGACGGCCTCCAGGCGCCTCGTGCGCGCGGCACAGCAGATCGCGAAGACGAATGAGTGCATCGGCCAGGAGCCGGAACACGCCGCCGGCGTCCCGGAGATCCTCATCCGGACCACGCAGCGCTGGGTGGGCACGGCCGCCCTGCTCCAGCAGGCCACGGAAGAAGTCTTCGGCCTGCACGCGGAAGTCCTGGAGTGCCTCAAGGCGGGCCTGTACGTGCCGGAACGCGCCCCGGGACGCCGCCCGCGGATCCTCCTGACCCCGCGGCCCGCCCCCATCCGCGCGTTCCTCCGCGCGCGCCGCTCGCGGGCCGCCGACCGCATCTCCCCCGTCCTCCAGAGGCGCCGGCGGACTCCCCGTCCGGCCGCCCTGAGCGTTCCACCCCGCACCTCTCAGGGGCGCGCTCCTCCTTTCTCTCCGGTCTGCCCGCTCTGACCACCATCACAGATCGAAAGAGAAAAAGGAACTCTTCATGAGCACGCAAGAGAAAGAGAAAGAGAAAGAGACTACGACTACCCACACCGAGGCGGCGCAGGCGCGCCTGCAGGACCTGCGACTGCTGCGGGAGCTGATCCCGCGCTTCGTCATCCCGACGTCCCCGAAGGAGACGAACCGGCTGAGCGCCGCCGCGTCCGTGCCGCCGGAGTTCGTCGAGCTGACGGCCGTGGCGACGGCGAACGAGAAGGCGCTGATGCGCGGCGACAGTCCCCTCCCGGCCGAGACGCGCGACCTCATGGGCTACGCGGATGCGTACAGCCCCGTCGCGGACGAGCTGGAGGCCCTGGCGCACTTCGTCCGTCACAGCGTGACGGCCGCGCGCAACCAGGCCGGCAGCCAGGCGCTGACGACCTACTCCCTGGCGCAGCGTCTGGCCAAGCGGCCGGAGTACGCGCACCTGGCGCCGTACGTGGCCGACATGCGCCGTGCGCTGGGACGCGTGCGGAAGCTGTCGCCCGAGGCGCTCGCGCGCCGCGCGGCGAAGAAAGCCGCGCAGCAGGCGGACCTCGTGACGCCTGACGTGCAGTAAAGCCCCGCGGGCGCGTTCCTTCGGGAACGCGCCCGCATTTCGTCGCGCGTGGACGTTTATGATCCCGCGTGAACCGTGCCGTCCGTTCGCGGCTCCCTCACTCCCTGCTGGCCCTCGGCAGGGACTGCTCTCTCGTCTTCGGGCTGATCTTCATCGCCACCCGTGCCGATGCCTGGTGGGGACGCTTCCGAGCGCGCCATTCCGTCGAGCGCGGATCCGAGTCACAACTGATTCCTGCTGGTGAAGCTGCAAGTCCAGTCAGGAACTGCCAAGCAGCTCGACGTAACCGGCGACCTTCGGAAATGCAGCGAGCGCGCTCACAAGTCGCTCGTCCGCGGTGATCAGGCGGGTCTCGAGCCGAATCGCTAACGCTGCATACACCGAGTCGTAGACGGATCGAGATGTGATCAGCGCGAGAGCGTGCGCATCCGCCGCGAGCTCGCGGCACGGAATCGTTTCGACGGCAATGCGCTCGAGGTCGGCGGCCAGCTGGTGACTGTCAATGGCGGTCAGCTCACCTCGGAGAGTTTTCTTCCAAATACTGTTCGCCACTTCCGCGAACAGAAGATCGGGGGCCACGAACTGATGGTCGGAATGGAGGAGCGCGCGAACGGCGCGGGGAAGAGCACCGCCATGAAGGTGCTGCTGAACCTCCAGCGCGGCGCTGCCGGACGCGCGGAAGTCTTCGGACTGGACACCATCTCCCGCGGCCCCGAAGTGCGCGCGCAGATCGGCTACATCCCCGAGTCGCACGAGCACGACTACGCCTGGCTGACCTGCGGGCACCTGATCCGCCACGTCGCCGCGCATTACCCGGCCTGGGATCACGCGTATGCCGCGCGGCTCATCGAGGTCTTCGGCGTGCGCGCGGAGCGCAAGGTCAGGACGCTGTCGAAGGGCGAGAGCCGGCGGCTGCAGTTCGTGCTCGCGCTGGCGCATCGTCCGGCGCTGCTGCTGCTCGACGAGCCGACGGACGGCCTCGATCCGGTGGTGCGCAACCGCACGCTAACGCACCTGGCCGAGCATCTGGCCGACACGCCGACCACGGTCATGATCGCCACGCATCACATCCATGAAGTGGAGAGCCTCGCCGATCACGTCGGCGTGCTGAGCGCGGGACGTCTCGTCGCACAGATGTCGCGCGACGAGCTGCGGAGGACCGTCCGCCGCTACCGCGTCGAAGTCCCGGAGGGATGGGAGCCGCCGGCGGAGCTGCGGACGCGCAGCCCGCGGCGCTCGCGCGGCGGCCGCGAGCTGCAGTGGACGCTGGCCGGCGAAGAGCGCGACGTGACGGCGCGCCTCACCGCGGCCGGCGCCACGATTCGCGAGGTCGCGCCGCTGGCGCTGGAAGACGCGGCGCTCGCCTTTCTGTCCGAGGAGGGAACGCCTTGACCAAAGCCATGCCCGAAGTGACGCTGCATGCCACGCCGCGCTGGAGCGACGTCGTGCTCGAACAGGTCCGCGTCGCCGGCCACGGGCTCCGCCGCGAGGCGATCGTCGCGATCGCGGTCCTCGGCGTCGGCACGGCCATGGTGGGAAGCGAGATCGTCGCCGGAGGGCCGGGCTTCGACTCGAACGAGACCTTGCCGACCGCGCTCGTCGCCTTCTTCTTTCCCTTCCTCCTCTGGCGGCACGACAAACGTTTCGCCCCGTCGTTCCTCTGGACCCTCCCCGTCGACCGGCGGCGGCTGGCGGCGGCGCGCGTCTTCGCCGGCTTCGTGTGGCTGATGGTGGCGGTGGCCTCTTTCGCCGCGTGGCTGCTGACCCTCGGTCTCGTGGCCGGCGCGCCGCTCGCGCACACCATCCTGCGCATTCCAGTCGTCGCGACGGTCGGCGCGTATCTCTTCGGCAGCGCGCTGGTACTCGGCCTGCGCCACCCGATCCGCTGGCTCCTCGGCGGCAGCGGCGTGCTGTTCCTGCTGGGCATCGTCGGCGATGCGCTCAGCCGGCCGGACGACAGTGAGTGGGCGTACATCCCGGGAGCCCACGCTTTCTTTGAAGAGGTACACCAGGCCATGGAGCTCTGGCTGAAACTGCCCGACTCCGCGCAATGGGCCATGACGACATTCCTCTGGCTCGGAGCCGGCCTGGCCGCGCTCTGGGCCGCCGTCACGCGCCACAAAGAACGCCGGCGCCACTGAACGAACCTCAACCAACACCCCCCACATTCAAGGAGAACCACCATGCTCGAGCTTCGAGACGTGAGCCACGTCTATCCCAAGGGAACCCGCGCCCTCGACCACGTATCGCTGTCGATCCCGCGCGGGATGTACGGTCTGCTCGGCCCGAACGGCGCCGGCAAGTCGACGCTCATGCGCACCATCGCCACGCTGCAGACGCCGAGCGAAGGCACCGTGCTCTTCGGCGACATCGACGTCATCCGCGAGCCGGAGAAGCTGCGCCGCACGCTCGGCTACCTGCCGCAGGACTTCGGCGTTTATCCCCGCGTCTCCGCGTACGACATGCTCGACCACATGGCCGTGCTGAAAGGGATCGCCTCGCCGGCCGACCGGAAGACGACCGTCGAGACGCTGCTCCAACAAGTCAACCTGTGGACCGTCCGCAAGAAGAACCTCTCCGGCTTTTCGGGCGGCATGCGCCAGCGCTTCGGCATCGCCCAGGCGCTGATCGGCAACCCGGAGCTGATCATCGTCGACGAGCCGACGGCCGGTCTCGACCCCGAGGAACGGCACCGCTTCCTCAACCTCCTCGCCGAGATCGGCGAGAACGTGGTGGTCATCCTCTCCACGCACATCGTCGAGGACGTGTCGGACCTCTGCCATCGCATGGCCGTGATGACGGACGGACGCGTGCAGCTCGAAGGGTCGCCGCAGACGCTCATCCAGTCGACGCGCGGCAGGATCTGGATGAAGGTCGTCGACCGCGCCGAGCTGGCCCGCGTGCGCGAGCAGTACGAAGTCCTCTCCACGCGCCTCTTCGCCGGACGGACCGTGGTGCACGTCCTCTCCGACCGCGATCCCGGCAACGGCTTCACCTCCGTCGACGCCGGGCTCCAGGACGTTTACTTCTCCACGCTGGCGCAGTCGCGCCGCGCGGCCTGAGGCGATGGCCATGCTCATCCAGATCGCCCGCTTCGAATTCCGCTATCTGCTCCGGAACTCGCTGCTGTGGCTCACGTTCGCGTTCACGTTCGCCATGGTCTTCTTCTCGATGAACATCCAGGACTGGGAGCTCGGTTCCGAGGGAGGGCTGGTGCGCAACGCGGCGTACGCGACGCTGCGCAACACGCTGATGGTCTCGCTGATGTTCATGTTCGTGACGACGTCGTTCGTCGCGAACGCCGTCATCCGCGACGACGAGACCGGCTACGGCCCGATCATCCGCTCGACGCCGATCACGAAGCGCGAGTACATCTTCGGCCGCTTCCTCGGCGCGTTCGCCGTCGCCGCCGTCTGCATGCTGGCCGTGCCGCTCGGGACGCTGCTCGGCTCCGCGATGCCGTGGGCCGATCCGGCCAACCTCGGGCCGACCCGCATCACCGACCATCTCTACGCGTACTTTGTGATCGGGCTGCCGAACCTGCTCGCGCATTCGGCCATCTTCTTCGCCCTCGCCACGATCACGCGTTCCATGATGGCCACGTACCTCGGCGTGATCAGCCTCGTGGCCGCCTTCTTCAGTCTGGACGGTGCGCTCGACCGGCCGCATCTCCAGACCGCCATCGCCGTCGCGGAGCCGTTCGCCGCGCGCGCCGTGAAGGATGCCGTCCGCTACTGGACCATCCCCGAACGGAACACGCTCCTCCCCGACCTCACCGGCGCGCTCCTCTACAACCGGCTGCTGTGGCTCGGCGTGTCGCTGCTTTGCCTCGGCATCGCCTACGCCGTCTACCGCTTCGCCGATCGGGGGATGTCGAAGCGGGAGCGCAAACAGCAGAAGCTCGCGCAGCGGCAGCCGGTGGACGCGCCGTTCGCCGCCGCAGCGACCGCCGTGCTGCCTGCGCCGCGCCACGGCTCGCGCTGGCGCGGCGCCGTCTGGCGGGGACGCCCGGCCTCGTCGCCGCCGCGACGCTGCTGACGTTCGCCGGCACGGGCGCGTATGCGTACTACAACACCAACGTCCTCAATGTGTACCGGACGAAGCTCGAGAAGATCGCGCTGGCCGTCGACTACGAGAAGCGTTTCGCGAAGTACAAAGACCTGCCGCGGCCGACGCTCGAGGAGTTGACGCTCGACATCTCCATCCACCCGCGGGACCGCCGGGCCGTGACGAAGGGACGCTACCTGCTCCGCAACACGACGCGGCAGCCGATCGGGGACCTGCACTTCCGTCTCCTCGACGAGGACGGAGGTCTCGAGCTCAAACGCGTCGACATCGCCGGGGCGCAGCTGACGCTTGACGACAAACAGCACCGCTACCGCATCTACCGCCTCGCGCGTCCGATGCAGCCGGGGGACGCGCTGCCGCTCACGTTCGAGACGCAGCGCTGGCACCGCGGCTTCCGCAATGGAAGCCAGGCAACCTCGATCGTGGAGAACGGCACGTTCCTCAAGGATCAGGACCTCATGCCCTATCTGGGCCTGAGCAACAGCGCGCTGCTGCAGGACCCCGAGCTGCGCCGCGAGCACGGACTGCCCGAGCTCCCCGGGCCGCCGAAGCTGGAAGACCTTTCGGCGACGACGAAGATGTCGTTCCATAACTCCTGGCTCCGCAAGCTGGACATCACGCTGTCCACCGATGCCGATCAGACGCCGATCGCGCCGGGCAAACGGATCTCGGACGTCACGCGCGACGGCCGGCGCACCGCGCGCTTCGTCACCACCGCCACGACCCGTCCGAAGTTCTCCGTGCAGTCCGCGCGCTACGCGGAAAAACACCGGCGGTACAAGGGCGTCGACTTCGCCGTCTACTACCATCCGCGGCACGCGTGGAACGTCGATCGAATGCTCGACGCCATGGCCACCTCGCTCGACTATTACACGGCGAACTTCGGCCCGTACCAGTTCGATCATTTCCGCATCGTCGAGTTCCCCGCCTATGCCGGCTACGCGCAGGCGTTCGCCGCCACGATCCCCTTCTCGGAGTCGGTCGGCTTCATCGCCGCGCTCAATGAGGAGGACAAGCTCGACTTCGTGGCCGGCATGACCACGCACGAGTTCGCGCATCAGTACTGGCCGGGGCAGATGATGGGGGCGGAGACGGAGGGCTACACGCTCTTCGTCGAGACGCTCGCGCAATACTCGGCGCACATGGTGACCAAAAAGCTCCGCGGCGAGGATCAGATCCGCCGCTATCTGCAGTACGAGCTCGATCGCTATCTGGGGGGGCGCGCCTGGGAGAAGGAAGAGCCGCCGCTGGCCCGCGTCCTCGGCCAGGACCACATCGCCTACCGCAAGGGGTCGGTGGTCATGTATCTCCTGACCAAGCGCATCGGTGAGGACGGCGTCAACCGCGCGCTGCGCAACATGCTGGCGCGCTACAGGTTCAAGGGCGCGCCGTACCCCCGCACGCTCGATCTGATCGCCGCGCTGCGCGCCGAAGCGGACACGCCGGAGGAGCAGGCGCTCATCACCGATCTCTTCGAGCGCATCACGCTCTACGACCTCAAAGTCACGCAGCCGACCGCCGTGCGCCGCCCCGACGGCAAGTGGGACGTGACCGTGCCGGTGGAGGCGAAGAAGTTCTACGCCACGGAGGACGGGATCGAGCGCGAGACGCCGCTCGACGAGCACATCGAGATCGGCCTCTTCACCGAGGTCCCGGGCCTCGACGCCTTCGACAAATCGCACGTGCTGCTGATGGAGCGCCACCACCTCCGCTCGGGCAACCAGGTCCTGAAGCTCGTCAGCGACCGGAAACCGCTCTACGCCGGCGTCGACCCGTACAACTACTACATCGACCGCGATTCGAGGGACAACCTGTCGAACGTGCAATGAGGCCGCGTGGTCCCTAGCTTTGCCGGGGGACCACGCGGCGCGACTCGGGGCGGCGCTGGTTAGAACGCCGCGCTGTCACGCCGGAGGTCGCGGGTTCGAGCCCCGTCGGCCCCGCCAATCTAAAGCACTCACCAGCCGCCACTTCGGCGGCTTTCGTGTTTTCAGTGGGTTGCTTAAAAAGTTGTAACTCGCAAGCTGACTCGCAAGGTCTCGATTCTCGGGGCGCGAAAACCTGCGCGGAAACGGCCGCGAAAGCGCGTGATGTTTCACAAATCGGCGCGAGTGTTCCACGGAAAAGATGCGTGCACGCGGCGGCCGAAATCGACCGGCGATCGGCGGCGGAACAGCGGCCGGAGTGAAGCGAGGAAGAGCGCGCCGCTATCGCACGCTGCATGCCCTCAAAGCGCGAACGGCGCACACCCGGAGGTGTACCTGAACATGGACCTGCTGGCCGAGCACAAGAAACTGCTGCTGCGCGACGTCGCGGCGTGAGAGACCGCGCTATGGAAGCTGCCGTCCTGTGGAAGCCGCGATGAAGCCGCACCTTCCCCCCAAGACTTGGAAAACACCGGCCAACTGCCGCCGGCGTTTCCCACATCTCCACAGCGCCTGCTGCTAGGAAGAAAGCGAGACGAGGAGAACGACCGAAGACCGCCATCCTCACTTCTGCAGAACTTGACAGACACAACTGGTGAAGGCGCTCAGGCGCCTCTTCCACTCCGGCGCGTGAGCTTGATCGCAGCGGCGCACTCCCTCGGACAGGAGCTTCGGGCATGCACGCGGTGATCGTGAAGTAGTGGTTGAGCTGGAGATAGCTGCGCACGAGAGTGACGCCGTTGTCCATGAGCGGTCATGGCAGCGTGTCATGAGCGGCTGGCCGCCTGCCGCGGCTCGGATGTCATTACCGGCGCCGGATATCTACTCGACAACCGGCGCAGAGCTGCGATTGAGATCACCTCATATCGATCCCCTGTTCGCCGCACTTGTTCATACGTTCGTTTAGGTCACGATTGATAATACCCATATCAATCGTACCTCCACCGCACCTGTTCATACGATCGTCGAAGCCACGATTGATATCACTACATATCAATCGCAGGTTCGCAGCACCCGTTCAGAGGGACGCCGAGACCATGAACGGAGTGGAGGACAGGCAATCCTGCCTGTCCGGACGGCGGGAAAGGCAGGATTGCCTGTCCTCCACCGAATATCCCTCCAAAAGGAGCGCCGTGACAGGTCCTACGTCGTGCGGGCAAGCCATCGCTCCGTTTCCGAGGCTGCGGGGTGTTCGATCCGGCGGCGCACTTCGAGGGCGCGGGTGAAGGCGCGTCGAGCGAGGGCGAGCTCGCCATTGGCGAAGAAGGCCTCGCCCCAGGCCTGTGCCGCGTCGGCTTCGCCCCAGGCGTAGCCGCAGTCGGGATGGGCGGCGAGGTCGAGCGCCTCCCGCGCCGCCTGGATGGCCTTGGGCGGATCGGGCCAGGCCAGCCAGATGTGCGCCAGCGTGACCAGCAGCTCGATGCGCAGCAGGCCGAAGCCGCAGGCCAGGGCGTGGAGCAGGCCCGTCTCCGCCTCGCCGAGGGCGGCTTGGGTGTCGCCGAGGACGAGGAGATAGCGCGCCGTGAGGAGGTGCGCTTCAATGATGTATTCAATGTCGCCGGTTCGCGAGGTCCAGGCACGGATCTCGTCGAGGTGGGACGTGGGGGCGCGACCCTCGGCAAGGGCGATCCTCGCCAACAAGGCGTCGAATCGCGGGAGGTCTTGATTCCAGCCATGCTCGTGGGCCTTTACCAAGCCGTTATCGGCGAGTGCGCGGGCCGCGGCGAGGTCGCCCAAGTCGAGGTGATGGCGGCCGTGGAGCAAGCCTCGCAACGAGTAGAGTGGCTGGCCTTGCAACTCGGTTGCGGCGGCGAAGTCGGCGCGCGCCGCGGCTACGTCGCCCAAGGCGTGAGCGGCGATGGCACGCTGGACAAGGGAGTCTTGTTTTTCCTCGTTGTCGCTTGCCGTCTCGGCTTCGTTCACTGCCTCGCGTGCGAGCCCCCTCGCTTCGGCCAGACGGCCGAGGCCGAACACCACCCCGCCAGAGTTCTGGAGCCCGATTGATGCCTCCCTGGGGTCGGCAAGCGACTTCGTCCAGGCGTCGTCGAGCCGCCGGATCACTCGCGCCTCCGCCAGCCGGCCGATTCGCCGAGCGAACAGGGCGAGATTGGCGGCGAGCAGTGTCCGCAACCACAGTGCCATTGTCACGCCGAGATCCTCGGGGCGGCCCGTCGCGCTGAACGCCGCGAGAATGCGATAGCCCCGTTCGTATTCGCCGAGGACCCACCCGAGGTGTCGGTAGTTTCCCAGCCCATACTCGAAGAGTTCGAACGCCTCCTGCTCCCGCCCGGCGAGCCGCGTGGCCTCGATCAGGCGTTCGTACCGGTCAAGGGTGGTCGGGTCGCGCGGATTTGTGTCGGGACGCTTCTCCAGTCCGGCGCCGAGCGCCTGCGCCACGGCATCGAAGACCCGCTCGGCGGGGCAGCCGAGCAACTCGCGGAAGCGCTCGCGCAGGAACGGGTGTGCGGTCCAGGTGACCGCCTCGTCACTGTGGTACTGAAAGACCAGTCCACGCACCCGGAGACTCCCCAGTAACGCGACCAGACGCGGCTTTGCCTTCAGAAGGAGTCCCGCCACCTCGCCGCCGGCATCGACCAGCACGCCGAGCAGATCGATCGTCACCCCACGGGGGAACACGGAGAGCCGGACCAGCAGATCCCGCTCCTCCTCCGGCAGCCGTTGCGCGTAATCGGCGAGCACGCGTGCGAGCTTGGCCGCCCTCGGGTCGTCGCCCGTTACCACGTCGAGGTCGAACTCCTCCACTGCCTCGATCCGCCCGCCGGCAAAGGAGCGAAGATAGGAGCCGAGCACCGCCACCGACAATGCGTGGTAGCCCACCTGCGCGGCCGCCGCGAGCAGCGCCGAGTCATTCCCTACCACATTCCAACCGCGCAGGACAGCCACAGCTGCGTTGGGCGAAAGGTCGTCGAGAGAGGTGTGGCGATATCCCCGATTCGTCCAGTCCTGGAGGTCGACCAACGGATATCGAGAAGTCACCAGTGCCCGGGCCCGTCCGAGGCCGGCGGCGATAGTTCGAAGAAGCAGCTTGAGAGTATGGTCCGAGAGTTCGCCGCGCACCCTGCCACCGCCGGCGTCCTCTTGCACGCGCTCCAGGCCGTCGAGGACGATCAGGTGCGGCCGCCCGTCGCGCAGCCCACGCTCGAGCCGTTCCAGACGCCCGCCGGGTGACCCGTCCTCCTCGCCGAGGAAGAGGTGATTGCACTCGCGCAGAAAAGCATCGGCATCGGGCCGTTCATAGAACGACCAGACCAGCACGTTGGCTTCGCTCAACTTCATGTCGGCGACGACCCTCTCGGCCACCGCCGTCTTACCGGTACCTCCCGCCGCCACGAGCGACCACACACGGTCGGGCGACGTCAGATCGGACACCCACTCACCGAGTTCGCGGACCAGTTCCTCGCGCCCGTGAAAATGCGGCGCGGGCTGGAGCGCATGAACAATGCGGATCTCGCCGCGCTTCTGAGTCCGGCTTGCTGCCGCCGGTATCGTTCCGCGCCGCGCGCTCAACGCTATGGCGATCTTGCGTCCGAGGTCGTCCGGGGTGGTGAACGCTTCACAGACAAAGCTGGCCCGCAGCCAGGTCTTGAACTCGATCAGGCTTCGAACATTCGCCGCTACCTCCGCTATACGCGCCGCGTCTGCAAGTACCGTGGGGTCAGCGAGAAGATCCTGCTCTTTCTTTGGGGTCCAGGGGTGATCGTCCGCCACGATCCACACCAGCACGTCCCTACCGGCCGCCTTCGCCGCCTCGACTTCCCGCCGCGTGACGCTGCCCCGCCCTTTGTCGGGGACGAAGCCGTAGCGGTGCGCGACGATGCACACCGTCACATCACATTCCCGGGCTTTGCGCTCGCACTCGGCCACCGGCTCGCCGGGCAGCGCGCCGAAGCGCTCCATCACCACCGCCTCCTGCGACATCCGCAGGATCGTGTCGTCGGCCACTTTCCGGTACGCCATCAGGTCCAGCGCGGTGGACGAGAGAAAGACCTTCATCACGTGGTTCATCGCCTCTCTGCGGGAGGAGTGACCCTACCGCGGATTCTCCTACCCAGGCGTAGCTCGAATCCGCTCACGTCGAGCAGAGCGGCGCCCGCATTCGCCGGCGGGGCACTCGTGCCTCACCGGCACGTATGGGTTCGAACGTGGAAGACGTTGGAGGATCGGCGCCGGATCCTGCATGGCTTCGACCCTCCAGAGCATCGGGTGGTATCGCCTCGTCTCGCTCCTCGGCAAAGGTGGGGTGGGGCAGGTCTACAAAGCTTACGACGCGGCACTCGGGCGCCATGTCGCCCGTCAAGATCCTCCCCGCGGAGCTGGTGACGGACGCGACGCGCGTCTCGCGATTCATCCAGGAGGCGCGCGCGGCCTCGGCGCTGAATCATCCGAACGTCATCGTGGTGCACGACATCGGGGAAGAGCGCGTGGCCGGGCCACCCTGATCGTGCGCAGCGATGCGACGGCGACGGCGAACAACATCGCCGCGCACGAAACGCTCTTCCTTCTGGGCATGGTCGGCGCAAAGCCCCTTCACGCGAACCAGGTCGATGATGGAGGAGTGGAAGAAGAAGTAGCTGCGAGTTATCGAGCTACATGACACCGAGTCGATCGTAGCGTTCGGTGGTGAGCCCTGGGTCATCGACATAGCGCACGCCGAAGTCCTGGCGCAGAAACGCATCAGGCCATGGTTGTTCGAGAACTAGGCGTGCGGCGAGCTCACCCAGCGTGCAGGAGCATTGCGCCGCGCCGCCGTTCCCACCGGTTGCGACGAACAAGTGCTCGTCGAGTTGATCAATGAACGGCTTGCCGTGGGAGGTGTACGTGACCAGGCAAGGGCGACGTTGCCATGAGCGCACGTCGAGTGTGGGCATGAACGCGAGGAGCGCTGCCCGCATGGCGGCCGGCATCTCGTCCTGCGAACCTCGCCGCATCCAATCCCGCATGGCGGGCAAGTCTGGGAGTCGTTGGTCCGTTGCCGTGTCACATCCGATCTTCAGGTACCACCGGCCATCGGGGTACTGCAGCGGCGGAGTCAGGTAGATTCCGGCGAGACCTGCCGATGCGATTGCATACGTCAGGGTTGGCAACTCACGAAGGCGTGTCCGCTCGTCGTTCGATACTTCCGCCAGAAGGGTGACCTCGCTCTTCACGCGAATGGCGAGTTGCGCGGGAGCGAGGCCGTAGCAGTTCGTAAAGGCACCAGCGGCGATGAGTACGCGCCTGGCCTCGTAGCGGCGACCGCTACTCGTGACGGCCACCAGTCGATCCCTCCGGCGATGAATCGCGTGTACTTCTTCGCGAATGATCGTTCCACCTTGCTTCTGTCCGAGTGCCAGCTGGGCGGCGAGCAGTTGCCGCGGTCGCAGCAGTCCTGCCGGAGCCGGCTCAAACACTGCGGAGTAGGAAGCAGGAAAGGTGAGGAGCGGGAAGCGCCGGGCAAGGGCGGCGCGATCCAGCCTGTCCTGGCGGATGCCCAGCGTTCTCTCCACATCGTGAAGGGCACTGAGTCGCTCGTGGAGGTGCTCCGCGACCACGAGCCGGCCGCGTGGGTCGTAGAACGAGACGCCGCTGCGTTCCTCGATGTCATGAAAGTCGTTCATCGAACGTGTGATCAGGCCTGCCCACACGCGGTCCTTCCCGATACGACCAACCAGCCGTCCCTCGTCGTAGTGACTCGCGAACACGCCGGTGTGCGTCGCGTAGTGCGCTGGTTCATCTGGGCCGATGACCGCTGCGTTCGCGGTCGTCTCTGTGATGGATCGCCACGCGGCGACACCCATCAGACCCTTACCTACGACAATTACGTCGAACATGGCGTTGGTAGCAGTATCTCAGAGCTTTCGGCGGACTGCGCATGGCACCGGGAAGCAGCCTGCGCCAAGGGACGACCCGTGGCAGCCCGTCGTGAACTATCATGGACAGAATGAATATTCTCGCGATCACGAAATTTCCGCCCATACAAGGCGGCGAGAGTACTAGTGCGTTCTTCCTGTTCGACGAATTAGGAAAACGACGACACACGGTCACCGTTCTTACGAACTACGATGATGTTCCGCAGAACAACAAGGCTGTCTTTACGGAAGACGATCTCGCTGCCCTGAGAGCCAATGAGAATCTGGACATCGTTAGCGTGAAAGCTGAATCGGTTCCGGACTTCATTCCTCAGTATGATCCCAAAACCGAGAAGCTCCTGAACGAAGGGATCAAGATCCTTTCAAGGCAGAAGTTCGACCTGATCTATGGCTGGTATCTTCTTCCGTACGTATCGGCTGCGTACCTGCTCTCCCGGATGTTCTCGATTCCTCTGGTCATGCAGCACGCCGGCAGCGACCTGACAAGACTCTATCCGAGAGCAACTCTCAACCGGTATTTTCAAAACATCATCGAAGCGTCAGCCGGAATCCTGACGTACTCCTTGACCGCGTCGTATTTCGATGCCAAGTCGCCGGAGAGCGTTCTATGTCAGAACCAGGGCCTTCCGGATCTATTCAACCCGTATGGCGGGCAAGTGGACTTCCTCAAGGAGTTCAATGTCGAATGCGACCTCGACTCGACGTTCCTGTGTCTTGGAAAGTTTTCCATGGGCAAGGGATTCTACGAGATCATCGAAGCATTCCGCCGGCTGGAAACCGCCACCCTGGTCATCTTTTGCCCGAACAAGAGAACTATCTCCGTAGACTTGCCTGAGAATGTCTTCCTACTGGACGCAGTCGCACCGTGGAGGATCCCGGCAATCCTGCGGAGCGTCAAAGCATTGATAGTTCCCGAGTGGAATTTCGGTGTTGACGTTCACAGGTCGAACTTACCTGTCGAATCCATACTCTGTGGCAGGATTGCATTGGTGAGCAACCAGATCATTGCCAACTATTCGGGTCTGCAGCAATTCATGATTGGTATTGAAACTCCCAGGGTGGAAGATATTGTCGCAAAGATCAGGGACGTAGCTCGGAATGACGCCGTCAACGAGCCTGTCCTAAGGCGATATCGAGAGATCAGAAGCAAGCTTCCGTCGTTCTCTGAATATGTTTCCGATACGGAAATCTTTCTGGAGAATCGAATTCGCGCCGGCCGCGCCGCCCGCCCCAGTCGAGGAGCCTGAGAGGCGGACCGGCGCGAACCGGTAATGGAAGCTTGCGGCTTGGTGCGGGATCTAGGCTGAAACCAATGTACGCTCCGCAGGGCTGACACTGGAAGTGACCGCGTCAGTCAGCACGGCTTTGTTGTGCGCAAGGAAACCGTTCACGTAGTAACAGCTGAAGTTGGTGAGCCTCTTCAGATTGTACGTCTGCACCTCACCGCTGACGAGCTCGACCCCGATCAGTTTCTGATGACCGGCTGCGGTCTTCACCCTGTCCCCGATTTTCAGCGTCCCCACGATCAGCTCCGGGTTCTCCTGTTCGGTGCTGATGGGTGAAAGCGACTTCAATCCCAGGGTGGTATAGAGGGGATGCTCATTGGTCAGCTGCAGACGATCGCCATTTTCGAATGTCAGTGTGTACAGGTGATCACGCGTCGGCGACTCGATTTCCTCCACCGTATCCTCGGTGAGTTTCGAGCCGTCATAGCACATGACCCGATCGCCCACTTCTACTTCCTCGATGGGTTTCGTTCTCATTCCGGGTTGCAGAATTCTCGTCCCTGCCGGAAAGCAGGACATGCCGCATTTAGGCTTGCCGCTGCTGGCGTATACATTCGAGCCCGGCGTCATGGCTTCCCCGAACTCGCGCAGATAGGCCTTCTGCGTTCCCTCGAACGCCCGAAGCGTATCCCAGTCGTCCAGCCCGTTTCTTTGCTCCAGGTATGGATTATGGTGAAGATACTCGCCGAATATCTGCTCACTGTCCCTGTGATACGCCCTCGTGTCCAGAATGTGTTGATGCCACACGCTGTCGATCATTCTGCTGGGGACGAGTACGAAATTGGGGAATTTCTTGTTCAGGTGCAGGAAGCGTTTGTACATGACCTCGGCCGCATCACATTGTTCGGCCGTCCACCCGAGACCGTCTTCCATGTCCTGGAGTTTTGCTTTCACCGGTTCGAGATCGATCCGTGCAATGGCCGGGTCGATCCCCTTGTCATTGATCAGATGGGAGATCCTCTCTACCGTGATTGGAGCTGGCGCGGCATCTTCTTGTCTCATCGTCTCTCCTTGCTTCATAAGCTTGAGCCTTCTAGAGGGATCGAGTGTAGCAGGTGACAGCTACCGCAATTCCCACCCAATATGGAATGCGCCAGGACGAGGGCCGCGTAAAGCCTGCGTAGCCAAGGTTTTGCAGGTTCCCAGGCGTCGGCGCGTGCGAGAGGTAGTCTCCTCGGACCACCGGACGCCTCCGCGGATTCGTCAGGCGCGCGTCGCAGGCGGAAACTCGCGTGATTGGCGGGTGTGCCGAGAGGCGCGTGGTTACCGGTTGTCTGCTGGCACTGTCGTCCAGGCGAAGAATCGCAGACAACTGACAACTGACGACCGAGAGTCGCCAACCGTTTCCGGCGAACTGCCGGACCGAGCCATCGAACTGTCGCTCGAAGGCATCGAAACCTCTATCGGACAGATCGGAACCTCGATCCAAGGCATCGTCATTGACACAGAGAACCTCCGACCCTAGGCTCCGGGATATGACGCTTCGGCGGATAGACAACGTTCTCATCGTCGTCAAAGACCTAGCGGCTGCGAAAGCGTTCTGCCTCTGCGCTATCGCAGGTGGGTTGCCACGACGCCGACGATCGCGCGGCGGGAGAACAGCGAGCCACCGCGTTTCCAGGGCCGGCCATTCGTCGCATCGCTGCGTAACCTACTGCCGCGGCGTGGCTTGTCGAGCCGGATGGGTGGCGGAGGGCTTGAGAAGCCACGCCGCGGCAGGACAGAATCGAGCAGCGACGGAACGCGCTTTACCGATGAACTCTCTCTGGCCTTACCCATCTGAAACAGCGAAGAGCCAGCGTTCTTCGCCAAACTCGGGATGGAGCTGGACGGGGGACGACGGTCGAGGGGCGCTGGGTGGACCGTGTGGTCGGGCTCGACGGCGTCCGTGCCGACATCGCCATGATGCGCACCCCGGACGGCCACAGGCGGGTCGAGCTGACTAAGTGCCACACGCCGGCGGCAGTCCGAACCGACCCGGAAAACGCGCCTGCGAACGCGCTGGGCATCCGCCGCATCATGTTCGCTGTGGACGACATTGACGACGTCGTGGCCCGCCTGCAGCCACGGGACTGAAATCGTCGGCGAGATCGCGCAGTACGAGGACATCCACCCGGTCTGCTTCCTGCGTGGCCCGGAGGGCATCCTCGGACTGGCCGAGCAGCTCAGCTGAAACCTCCATGGGTGCGGCCGGACGCGGCCCCCGGACAGCACTGGCCATTGGCCGCTCGTACGTCAGGAGGATAGATCGGGGTTAGACCTCCGGCCTGTCACGCCGGAGGTCGCGGGTTCGAGCCCCGTCGGCCCCGCCAAATTAAGCACTTGATTAGCCGCCACTTCGGCGGCTTTTTTTGCCCGTGAATCGGACAAAGAAAATTGGAGTTCACAAGGTGCCTCACAAGGCCGGCGATATGGTGGCTGTTGGTCCACGTCCACGTATGGCTTGCCAGTCCGATGAACGGACTACCTCCATCGTTAATCAGGTTCGGAAACGTTCACCGCAGAATGCCACAGCGGCCGCGCAGGACGTTCCGGCGGGGGAATACCGGAGTGTGTACCTATATTATTATGAACATTGTGAATGGTCTCCCAAGGATTCCCCCATGCGCGTTCGCCGCTGTCTTCAGCCTTGTCCTGACCGTCGCTGCGGCCGCAGAAACGTACGTCGTTCCCATGTGGGCGCATGACCTTCCGGCGAGTGACGGCCGCTGGTGGGCCCAGGGATACGTGATCAATCCTCATGTATTCGAGGTCACGTACCGCGTCACGAACGTCTACCCGCTCGCGACCGCGCCGTGTCCGGCCTGCACGCTCGGGGAGTCCCCAGTTGTGACCCTGGAGCCGGGCGGCGTGCGCGAACTGCAGCCGCCATCGATCCTGCCGGGCCAGCGGCTGGTCGCCGGATCCCTGGAGCTGGAGACGAGCGCGCCGGTGAACATTCACTTCGTCGCGATCCGCGAGGGAGGGACGGCCGTCCGGCAGCGTCTGGATGTGGCGCGAGGCTGGCTCGAAGCCGGCGCTCATCGCGTCAGCACCGCGGAATTCACGGCCAGCGGACGGATGAACGTGTTCGTGACCAACCCGTCCGACACCACGCTCGACGTGGCCATGTGGATGATGAGCCGCGACGAAAATGAAGTGCGCGTCTCCGTCGCTCCGCGGACGACCCGCGTCGTCACGCTGCCGACGCCGCGATGCGGCGGTGCCCCGTGTACCTTTCCAGCCGTGTTTCCGCCCCCTCCGCTTCGCGTCGATTTCGAGGCGAACGGCCGCTTCCTGGCAACGGTCAGCTCCGTGACGCCGACGTGGGCGGTGTTTTCGTTGCCCGACTCCGTATCGCCAGAGTAGGTCTACCGGCGCGTCTGCCGGATCCAATCACCACAAGAGGGAGAGAGTCCATGTTGCACTGCATTCGACGGTGGTCGCTGCTATTCGTGTGTGTCGTCGTGGCGGTTGCCGGTCATGCCGGCCCGGCATCGATCGAGCGCGTCAAGAATCCCGTACCCGGTTCCTATGTCGTCGTCCTGAGCAGCGACACGCCGTCGAGGGACCATGCCCCGCGGCTCAGCGAACGCGTGGGAGCGCGCGTTCGACACGTGTACGACCTGGTCATGAACGGATTCTCGATTCAGGCGACCGAGCAGCAGGCGCTGGCGCTCGCGAAGCTCCCGGAAGTCGTGAGAGTCAGCGAAACAGGACGTTCCGCTCCTGCCGAGGTCCTCTACAGCCCACCGGTGGGCATGGACCGCATCGATCAGCGCGACCTGCCTCTCAACGGGCAGTACAGCTATTACCCGTACTCGACGCCGACGAACATCTACATCCTCGATACCGGCATCGATCCCCATCCCCAGCTTGGGTCCCGGGTGGTGACGAACATCAATTTCGCGAGAGACATCTTCAACAACAACTTCGTCGATCCTTCCGACTACACGGACAACGGCCTGCCGCTGAACTCGTATTACCATGGGACGGGATCGGCCGTAGCCGCGGCCGGGTCACGCGGGATCGCCTACTGGGCGAAGGTTCACAACATCCGGGTGTGCTCGGCGGCATCCGAAGGGGGGTGCTTCGGCGACGACATCGTGGCCGGGTTGAACTACATCCTGCAACTGCGGTCCGCCGCTCCCTCCGAGCTCCACATCGGCAACGCGTCGTTCTCCGGCAACGACAGCTCCCTCGCCGGACCGTTCACGGCCTCGATCAACGCCGGCATGGCCTGGACGTTCGCGGCGGGGAACGGATACGACGGGCAGACCGGGGCCGATGCCTGCGGGTTTTATCCGGCCAGCGTCGCCGCATCGCATTCGGGCGCTCTGTCGGTGGGCGCGGCTCATCCGGAAACCGATGTCATCGAGGGGTATTCGAACCAAGGCCCGTGCGTGGAGATCTTCGCCCCCGGCCAGTCCGAGGCCGGATACATGATCGGAAGCCAGGAATACAGATCCTCCGGAACCTCGATCGCCGCGCCCATCGCGGCCGGCGTGTTTGCGATCCGCTGGGCGAATTCCCCGGCCTCCACTCCCGGAGAGATCGAAGGGCTGATCAAGGGCGTGGCGACCCCCGGAGTCCTGACGAACATCTGGCCGACGTCGCCGAACCTGCTGCTGTACTCGCACCTGCCCCGGCGGCGCCCCAGCGGCTCGTAACTGCGGGTCCAATCAGGAGCTGGCTTCCGCCTGGCGGGCCGGCTCCTGCTCTGACGGCGGCATTCCCTACCCAGGCGTAGCCTCGAACCAAAGAGGTAAGCCCGCGTGCGGCGAACGGCATATCGTCGGGCGATGTCGAACCTGATCGAGCGTCACCAGCGAGACATCCGAGGCGTGCTTCATGCCTGGATCGTGTGGTCATCCAGGGAACGATTCCGAGCATCTGCCACCCGAAAGCGATGGCCACGCTGCTCGACAGCCGAGGGATCCGGTTGTTCGACTCTACGCAGTTTGTTCAGCCATTCCGCGACGCGATTCGCGGTCACGCCGAGAAGGTGGCAGCCGAAGAAGGCGTGACGGTCGAGTACATCCGCAAGATGAAGACCTTCCGCGAGGAGGATCGCATCCAGCAGATCCTCGCCGAACGCGGAGATCATCCCGGATTGGTGCACATCTTCTCGGCGATGGAGCCATGCTCGGCCAGGCCGAAGCCGCGATTCAGAAACTACGCAGGGAGGCCGAAGACGGCGATCCGGAAGCTCTGACCGATCTTGCAGGCGCACACTTCAATCTCGCTCTGGCGCTGGAACAGGGACGCCGCCACGACAGCCGGCGAGGACGCCGGCGGTCCGCATCCGTTGGCGAAGTCAGTGTGGTCTGCTTAGCCTGCCTCTCTGTCGGTTTTTCGGTTTCGGCTCAGACGTGGAAGTGGATGGACTACTTCCTGAGTCCCCCGGGTGCGGAAGCAACTATACGTTTCGTCTCTTTGAAGTGGCCACTTTCGGGCACGTCGGAAGAGGCCACGGCCAATCCCGATGGAGGTGGCGATGACTCGCGGGCACCTCGGGCCACATCGCACTGCCGCGTGCGGCGATCATCACGATGTCGCGGAGGAGTATTGGTACGGAAGAGCAGACATCACCCAGGATGGGGTCAACAACCCGCAGTCTCTCGGGCAAGTGCGATTCATTGCCTGACAGTACAACGAGTCCACATGCAGCCTGGAGCAAGTCGTGGAACCAAGCGGTGGTCTACGCCCTCCGCAGCACCGCCGCGCTCAAGGCGTAGCTCGACGCCTTCCGCACCGGGATCGTCAGATGCACGGTGAAGCGATCCAGGGCGGGGACGACCAGGATGCGTCCGCCGGCGTCGCGCACGCGGTCGGAGACGAAGGCGAGGCCGCGGCCGTGGCCGGGGGTGGGGGGGCCGTCGGCGATGTCGTTCCAGAGCTCGACCGTCAGTGTCCGGCCGCGCTGTTCGATCGACAGGCCGATCGAAATCACGCCGTCCGAGGCCGCGACGGCGTGGGTGAAGATGTTTTCGATGAGTGGCTGGAGGGAGAGTCTCGGGATGGCCACGTCCATCGTTGAGGGAGCGACCTCCCACTTCGCGATCCGCAGGCGATTCGCGAACCGCCGCTGCTGGATGGCCAGGTAGTCGGCAATGAACGTGACCTCGTCCTTCACCGTCCACGACGGGATGCCCGCGTACTCCCTGCTGCGCGCGACCAGGCGCGCCAGCAGCCGGCACATCTCTCCCGCGGCAGCGGGATCGAAGCGCAGCAGGCCCACGATCGACGCGAGGGCGTTGAACAGAAAGTGCGGGTGGAAGCGCGCCTCGAGCTCGCGCGCCTCCGCGCGAATCGTCTCGTGTTGCGCGCGCATTGCCTCGGCTCGCGCGGCCAGCAGCATCCGGCTGAAGCCCTCGGCGAAGCTGCTGGTGCACACCACCAGCGCCACATTCGCATTGCGCGACGCCACCAGGGGGAGATACGTCAGCATGAACTCGTCCCCGATCGTCACCTGCCGCAGCACGGCGAAACTGACTGCCGTGGCCAATGCCGCTGCGGACAGGGCCGATGCGGTGGACAGGAGCAGTGCGATGGAGAGCCGGAGTCGCGTACAAATGGTGGTGATTGCATAGAGGGACGGTCCAAGGACCACCCACAGAGCGGCCGACGCCAGAGTCAATACCGTGACGTTCCACACGGGCTGACTGTCCAGCGATCCCAGGTCCGGAACGATGGACACCAGGAGATACACGATCAGTGCAGCCGTGAACGCCGACGAACCGAAGGAAAAAGAAAATTCTCCGCTGGGTTCCGGTTCCCGCTGCTCCGGGGGCGGCGTGGTCAGCGGCAGTTCGACGGAGAGCGACGCCTGGCCGGACTCCATCGACTTCATGCGCAGTACCACCGCGTGCTCCCGGCGGTCGCATTCGACGAGATACCGCCCCGGGGGGCCTTCCAGCAACGCGCTCTCCAGGGCGCGAAGCCGCGGCTGCGCGGCGTCGAGATCGGGAGACCCCTCGCAATGGCCGATCTCCAGTTGCACATCCTTCCGGAAGAGGGCGACCGTGCTGCGGACGATGCGCAGCTCGTCTTCGAACGATGGCGGCGAAGGCCGCGTGAGCAGCATGCGCTGGTGGCGGGCCAGGCGCATGAGCAGACGCCTTGCGCCGGAGGCATCGGCGAGCGTGCGCCCGGCGATGCTCTCGAGGATGGCGATGACCGTATCGGGCCGCGTCCGCAGCTCGATCGCCTGGCGCGCATCCTTCGCCTCCGCCATCTCCACTTCATGACGGCGTTCGCCTTCGCGAACGGCCGCCCGGTAGTTGTGAATGGCTTCTCCGACACCGTCCCCGATGAGCAGCAGGACCAGGCTCCACACCGCCAGCGAATAGGCAAATCGCACAACGACGGTCGGGTTCGGCGATTCGCCGCCAAGGAGCATCAGCGTGACGTAGATCGCCGCGGCGAGCACTCCGACGAGGCAGCCGTACACGGCAACCAGGGCGGCCGTACGCCACCCGGTGGACCGGCCGTGATGAAACCGTTCCAGGATGGCCAGACCCCAGGGAAGCAGGAGCAGCGGTGTGAGGAACGCCGCCGGAGGCATGCGCCAGTCCCCGGGCGCGCCTGCCGCGGCGATGATGGCCATGCGCAGGCCGAAGGTCACACTCACGACCGCGGACGCAATCACCACTCGCTCACGCGTGGTCAAGGCCTGATGTCTCACTAGGAAACCCCGGAAAGAACCAGCGAATCGAAGCGATCGCGGTACACCCTGCTCAACGGCAGGGTGTGACCGCTCTGCAGGATGATGGTGAAGTCTCCATGCCCGGCCAGTACGAGCTCGTTGATCTTGGTCAGGTTCACGATGTGCGAGCGATGGGCGCGCAGAAAGATGGCCGGGTTCAGGCGCGCCTCGATCGACGTGAGGCTCGCCCGCACGACGAAGGTGCGCGAGCGAGCGTGGATTTTCACGTAATTCCCCATCGCTTCCAGGGCCTCGATCTCCCGCATCGGCAGATGGACCAGGCGATCCTGGTCCTTCACGAACACGCGATCGAGCCAGGCGGCATCGGAAGGGTCGCGCGGCGCTCCGCGGCGCGCCCGCAGGAGTCGTTCGATCCGGCGGACCGCGCGGCGACAGCGAGACGGATCGGCGGGCTTGAGGACGTAGTCGATCGGTGCGACATCGAAGGCATCGCAGGCGTACTTTGCATGGGCCGTCACGAAGACGACGGGCAGGTGCCCCGCCGCATCCAGCTCGGCCGCGAGCTGGAGACCGCTCTGCCGCGGCATCTCGATGTCCAGGAAGATCGCGTCCGGCTCGCGGGCCGCGATGGCCCGCCTGGCTTCGTTGGCGTCGCCGCACTCCGCTACGACCTGCTGGCCGAGGTCCCCGGCCAGGATTTCGCGGAGCTCGGCGCGCGCGAGGGGTTCGTCGTCGACGATGATGATCCGCATGATTCCAATGTGACGTGGAATCGTCCGGAAGGGTGCAACGAGCCCGAGTGAAGCCGGCAACATTACGGTGACTCACCGCGATCCCGCGGCGGAATCGCAACCATTAACAGGCGGTCCCATCGCGGCTCGACGGACGTCAGGCCGGCCAGTAGCGCCAGTCCGACGCCGGCGGCGCCGGTCATGAGGCCGGGATCCGTCCGCCAGCCCATCTGCATGTCCGGGCCGAGCTCCCACGACTCGAAGCCGGCGATGCCGCGCTCCGGCCGGCGCATGTCGAGACCCTGGCGGTACCACGAGCGTGCCGCGTCGGCGAACAGCTCGCCGCCACCGGCCTGGTAGAAGCGGTTGTACATGTGGGCCAGCCCGAGGGCGCCGTGACACAGTCCCGCGTCGCGAACGCCAGCTTCTTCCGGGGCGGTCGTGGCAGCGTGGCTGGCGATGTCCAGGGCGGCCCGCTCCCATTCCTCGTTCCCGGTGGCGCGGGCGGCATACAGCAGGGTCGCGGCCACGCCGGGGTCGCCGTAGCACCAGGCCAGCCTCGCGGGCGGCGTCTCGCCACCATCCGGCAGGATGAGGGTGGAATAGCGCCCCCCCGCCCCCTCCGGGAGCTGGCGCGACAGGATCCAGCGCACGGCGCCTTCCAGCAGGGGGCGCGCCCTTTCGGGCCGGATGCCCAGGCGCCAGGCGTCGGCCAGGAAGCCGATCACGGCCGGGATCCCGTGCGCCACCCCGAGGTTGTGATAGCCGCGCGGGTACATGGCCCGATGGCGAGGGGGCAGCATCTCGGGGAACGTGAACCAGGTAATCCCCCCGTCCCCGAGGCGCTCCGCCGTCTCGTGCAGGCGGTCGACGATCGCTTCCAGGCAGCGGACGGCCGAGGGACGCGGGACGCGCTCCAGGGCATACACGCCGAGGCCGACCAGGCCGGTGATGAGGTCATAGTGGCCGTTCCAGGGAGCGTCGAGCATGGCCAGGACGGTCTCGTCGACCTCCTCATTCATGTCGTCGCCGTCCGTGTCCGGCTCCCCGAGGTGTTCGGCGAGCCAGGCCACACCGGTGAACCCGCCGTAGAGGCCCGGACTCACCGGACTGGTAGCCAGAGCGTCGACGGCATGCTCGAGGAACCGGTCCGACTGCTCGGCATGGCGCGCCGAGGCCCCGTTCCCGGACTTGGCGAGATAGCCGTAGAAGAGCGCCTGTCCCGCCGTGCCGTTGCCCACGGAGAAACCGAAGCTCCTCCCCTCGACGTCGGGCGCATCGAGAGCCCGGGCCGCGAGGGCATCGGCGATGGCGTGGACCGCCTCTTCCGCCCGGGCCGCGAGCTCTCCTTCGAGCAGCGGCCGCCAGTTTCCTGTCGTCACGTTCATCAGGCTCCTTTCGTGGGATGGACCCTCACCACGGACCCCGGCTTGAGCCGTACCCTCGGATCGAGCACGGCGACGAGCATCACCATGCCGGACGGAGGGTCCACTTCCGGGGCCACCCACTCGATGACCGCGGACAGCCTGCCGTCGCCGATCCTCACCGGCATGGCAGGGCGCAGGGCGCGGGCCTCTTCGGGAGAAACGGCGAAACGCACGATCAGGCGTCCGTCGCTGATCAGGCGCACCACCGGCTGGCCGGGGCCGGCCAGGGCACCCGGTTCCACATAGCGGCGCGCCACCGTCCCGTCCGCGGAGGCACGGATCTCCGCCTTGGACGCGCGGTCGCGGGCCTGCGCCAGGCGCGCCTGCTGCGCCGCGGCCCGGGCACGGGCCCCGTCCAGGTTGGCCACGGCCATCTGCTTCTGGATCTCACTGCGCCGGATCTCCTCTTTCGGAAAGGCGTCCGGCATGGCCAGGCGGCTGGAGAGGCGGTTCTCGGCGTCGGCGAGATCCAGCTGGCTTCTGGAGACCTCCGCCTCGGCCGCGCGCAGGTTGACCTCGGCGATGGCCAGCTCCTGCCGGTCCTGCGCAGCGTCGAGGACCGCCACGGTCTGCCCACGGCGGACCGGATCGCCCTCGCGCACGTAGACCTGCTCGACCCGTCCGGCGATCTCCGGCGCGAGGTCCAGACTCTGCCGCGGCAGGACCACTCCGAGCCACCCCGCGTCGCGCCCGCGCATCTCGAAACGATTGGAGGGCGTCTCGCCACGGCCCGTCTGCGCCGCCTCGGGTGCCGTGCCCGGCTGGGATCGGGCGCAGGCCACGAGCGCACAAGCCACAATCGCAATGCGTTGCAGAATCGCTCTCACGGCGACCGATTATAGGGACGCTTTTTCAGTGCTCCGGAGCACCGGACCACGCGCTGGTCCGTCTCGTCACCGCGTGCAGCGCCTCGTCCTCGCGCGCAATCGTCCAGTCACTATTTCCTTGTCCCCATTGTGCCCGGCGCCTACGGTTGAGGGCGTTGCAACGACCGAATTCCGAGCTCGAGCCGGAAGGAACGTTCAGTCAAAGGGAGACAAACATGAAGAAGTCACGAAAGCTCGTCCTGCATCGCGAAACGCTGCACTCCATGGACCTGCGCGGCGTCGCCGGCGGTTACGAGCGCACGCAGTACACGGGGGCCTGTAGCAACCCCTGCGTCCAGAGCCGTTACTGTGATGACGGCACGTACGACGGCTGCCCGAACACCTACGAAAACTGCAGCTACACCTGCACCAGCGGTGGCGCCTGCACGCTCGAGGGAAGCTGCCCGACTGGCGGTTGATCGCCCGGACACCCGCATTGGACCCGGCGGAGCATCGTATGGCGCCGCCGGGTCGTTGCATCTCCACCTGCCAATGAAATCGTCCATGTCCATCGAAGCGGAGTCACGAACGCATGTCCCGGGAGTGCCTCTGCCCCTGGTCGTGCTGGCCGGCTTCGGAGAACAGCAGGCCGCGGAGCTGCGCGCGCTGCTGGAGGCGGAGTGCCGGGTGGCCACGGCCCGCTCGGCGCGCGAGGCACGGTCGGCCGAGAAGAGCGCGGTGCTGTGCCTCGGAGCGCTCCTTTCCACGATCGAGGCGCGCCACTTCATCGCGGAGGCCGGCGATACGGATCGCGGCGGTCCGCTCCTCGTACTGACGGGGGCCGGGCCGGATCCGGCGATGTTCCAGGACCTGATCGACGCGGACCGGCTCTTCTATCTCAGTCCGGGGGAGCCGCCGCCGGCGGACCTGGCGGCGCTCGTCCGCGCCGCCCTCGCGCGCCGCGGCGCGGCGCGCGCCAGAGAAACGGTGCCGGCCGGACTGTTCGACGCCCTGAAGACGGCCCGGCGGGTCGCGGCGCAGCCGGACGTCGCCAGCGCCGGAGACCTGCTGCAACTGGCCGCGGAGGAGTTCGTCGAGGCCGACCGGGTCTACTGCCTGCTCCACGATTCCGACGCGGAGACGCTCTGGTCGCGCGCGGCCGGGATGGCCAGGGAAGAGCGGCGCGAGAGCTCGGCGGTGGGGCTGGTCAGCTTCGTCGCCCGCACCGGCTGCCGGCTGCGCCTCGAACGGGCGGCCGACGATCCCCGCTTCGAGCGCGAGGCCGACGATCCTCTCGGCGCGCGTTGCGAGCATTTTCTGGCCCTGCCGATCCGCGTGCCCGAGCCGCACGCCCCCGTCCTGGCGGTGCTGTGCGCCGTCCGCGATCCCGGACGGGCGCCGTTCTCGGAAGAAGACGAAGCGGCGCTCGAGCTGCTTGCCGCCACGGTGGCGCCGTCCCTCGCCCAGCTCACGCTGGCCACCCGGCTGGAATCGGGCGAGCGCAGCAGGGCCGACCTCTTTCGCGACGAGGCGCTGGAGCACCATGCCGCGGCGGGGGTGCGCGAGGGCGACTGGCTGCGCCTCTCCCCGAGGTGGATGTCGGCGACGCTGTGGCTGCTGGTGGCGATGGTCGCCGCCTTTCTCGGATTCGCCGCGGTGGGCACGATCGGCGAGTACTCGACCGGGCCTGCGGTGGTGAGGCTTGCCGGCCGCACGGAGGTGACGGCGAGCCAGGCCGGCCCGATCACCGCCGTCGAGGTGCGGCCCGGCGATCGCGTGGTCGCCGGCCAGGTCCTGGTCCGCTTTCAGAACGCGCGCGAGGCCGCCGAGCTGGCCCGGATCGAGCGCGAGTGGGAGCTGCAGCTCATCGAGCGGCTGCGCGACCTGTCGGCGCCGGCGCAGGCCCTGATCGGGTTGCGCGCCGAGCGCGACCTCGTGCGCGCCCGCCTCGACGAGCGGGTGGTCCGGGCGCCGCGAGCCGGCATCGTCGGCGATCTCCGCTGCCGGCGGGACCAGCACGTCGCGGCCGGGGACATCCTGCTTTCTCTCACCGGCACCGACGCGCAACCGACGCTGGTGGCCGTGCTGCCCGGCGAGCACCGGCCGCTGCTGCGGGCCGGGATGCCGCTGAAGCTGGAGCTGCGCGGCTACGGCCATGCGCCGCAGCGTCTCGTCGTCGCGGTGGTCGCGGACGAGGTGGTGGGGCCGGAGGAGGCGAAGCGGCTGCTCGGACCCGAGGTCGCCACCGCGGTTCCGCTGAACGGACCGCTGGTGCGCGTCGAGGCGCGCTTCCCGAGCGGCACCTTCGAGGCCAGCGGCAAGCGTTACGCGCTGCACGACGGGATGTGGGGCGCCGCCGAGGTGCGCGTGCGCTCCGAGTCGCTGCTCGCGGCCCTGGTGCCCGGACTGCGCGCGGTATTGGAGCGCCGCCGTGGCTGAGCTGGCGCCCTCCTCCGGCATCCTCGATCGCTTCTCCGCCCTCCGCCGGCTCGGCGGACGGAAGCCGCGGCGCATCCCGGTCGTGCAGCAGGACACGTCGATGGACTGCGCCGCCGCCTGCCTGACGATGCTCCTCGGCTATCACGGCAAGCCGTTGCCGCTGGCCGACGTGCGGCAGGTGGTCGGCAGCGGCCGCGACGGAGCCACTGCCGAGGCGTTGCTCGCGGCCGCACGCTGGTTCGGCCTGCGCGGCCGCGGCGTGCGCATCGACCGCGTCGAGGAGCTGGCGGCCCTGGAGCCGGGCGCCATCCTGCACTGGCGGTTCAGCCACTTCGTCGTGCTCGAGCAGTTGCGCGGCGACCGGCTGACCATCGTCGATCCGGCCGGCGGCCGGCGCGTCGTCTCGTCCCGGGAGGCCCGCCGCTCGTTCACCGGCGTGGCCCTGTTGTTCGAGCCGGCCGAAGACTTCGAACGGACGACGGCCGGTGCTCCCCGGCGCGGGCTGCGGCGCTACCTCCAGCCCCTGCTGGCCCGCTCCGGCTCCCTGGCCCGCGTGCTGGCGATGTCTTTCCTCGTGCAGCTCTTCGCCCTGGCCGTGCCGCTGCTGATCGGCGTGCTGGTCGACCGCGTAGTCCCGCACCAGGACGTCGACCTGCTGGTGGTGCTGGCCTTCGGCCTGGCCGCGCTGGTCGGCTTCAACCTGCTGGCGGTCCTGATCCGCTCGCACCTCCTGCTCGACCTGCGCACGCGGCTCGACGCCCAGCTCACGCTCGACTTCGTCGACCACCTCGTGGCCCTGCCGTACAGCTTCTTCCAGGAGCGCTCCCCCGGCGACCTGATGATGCGCATGAACAGCAACGCCACCGTGCGCGAGATCCTCACCGCCGGCGCCTTGTCGACGGTGCTGGATGGCCTGCTGGTCAGCCTCTACCTCGTGGTGCTGGTGATCGCCAGCCCGCAATTGAGCCTCCTCGTGCTCGTCCTGGCGCTGCTGCGCATCGCGCTGTTGCTCGTCACCCGGGCGCGCCAGAAGGAGCTCATGACGCAGTCGCTGGAGACGCAGTCCGCAGCGCAGTCCTACCAGGTGCAGATGCTCGCCGGCATCGAGACGCTCAAGGCCAGCGGCTCGGAAGATCGCGCCGTCGAGCACTGGTCGAACCTGTTCGTCGACACGCTGAACGTATCGCTCGCCCGCGGGCGCCTGCAGGCGGTCATCGACGCGCTGCTGGCCGGTCTGGCCATGGCTTCGCCGCTGGCCATCCTGATCTACGGCGCGCGGCAGGTCTTCGCCGGCGCGCTCACCCTCGGCGAGATGCTGGCGCTGAATGCCCTGGCGGCCGGCTTCCTCGTGCCGCTGACCCAGCTCGTCACGACGGCGTTCCAGTTCCAGTTCCTCGACAGTTACCTCGACCGCATCGACGACGTGATGCAGACCCCGCGCGAGCAGGAGCCGGGCGCGAGCCGGCCGCCCGGCCCACTGCGCGGCGCCATCCGGCTGGAGCGCGTCAGCTTCCGCTACGGACCGGCCGCACCGGCGGTGGTGCGCGACGTTTCGGTCGACATTCCGCGCGGCAGTTTCGTGGCCGTCGTCGGCCGCTCCGGGGCCGGGAAGTCGACGCTCGCCAACCTGCTGGTCGGGCTGTACCGTCCGTCCGAGGGGCGCATCCTCTTCGACGAAAGCGATCTCGCCGAGCTCGACCTGCGAACGGTCCGGAGCCAGCTCGGCGTGGTGCCGCAGTACCCCTATCTCTTCGGCATGTCGATCCGCGCGAACATCGTGCTGGCCGATCCTGCCCTGCCACTGAGCCGCGTGGTCGAAGCCGCGCGGCTCGCCCACATCCATGAGGACATCCAGGCCATGCCCCTTGCCTACGACACCCTTCTCTCCGACGGCGGAGCTTCGCTCTCCGGCGGCCAGCGACAGCGGCTGGCCCTCGCCCGCGCCCTGGTGACGCGGCCGGCCATCCTGCTGCTGGACGAGGCCACGAGCGCGCTCGACGCAATCACCGAAAGCGCGATCCAGGCCGAGCTCGCGCGGCTCCGCTGCACCCGCATCGTGGTCGCGCACCGGCTCAGCACGATCCGCCACGCGGACCTGATCCTGGTCATGGACGAAGGGCGCATCGTCGAATACGGCACGCACGGCGAGCTGGCGGCCAGCGGCGGGACGTACGCGGAGCTGATCGCCCAGCAGGTGAATCGCACGGAGGTGGCCGTATGACCGGCCGCCGCGTCGCTCCCCCCTTCGAGCCTTCCGGATTCTTCGCGCTGCGCTCGCCTCTGCTCCCGTTCGACGAGCTCGAGACGTGGGCGGAAGGGGTCGAGGCCACCTCCGCGCTCGACGATGCCGGGCAGCTCGAGCAGGCCCTGACGCGCGACCGCGCGCGGTTGCGCGCCCGGCTGCGACAAATCCTCGAGCGTCCCGAGATCGCCGAGGCGCTGCTCCTCGCCTCCCCCACGCTCTTCGAAGCGGCCGCGAACTGGCACGCCGATCCCGACTCCCGCAAGGGCAAGCGGGCCGAGGACTCGCTCGTGCGCTACTTCCAGCGCATGGCCTCCCGCCCCACGCCGTTCGGCCTCTTCTCGGGCTGCTCGCTGGGAGCTCTCGACGCCACGACGCGTCTTCGGCTGGCACCTCGAGCCGGCTATCAGAAGCACACCCGGCTGGACATGGACTATCTCTTCGCGCTCTGCGAGGACCTGGGCCGGGATCCGGCCTTGCGCGGCGAACTGACGTACCGCCCCAATTCCAGCCTGTATCGCGCAGCCGGCCGCCTGCGCTACGCCGAGGCACGCATGGCGGGCAAGGCACGCGCCCATCTGCTGGTCGCCCTCGATTCGACCGACTATCTTGAAGCGACGCTGGCTCTCGCCGCCGCGGGCGCGAAGCCGGCGGAGCTCGCGGCGGCTCTCGTGGCCGCCGACCCGGAGGGGGAGGTCACGCTCGAAGAGGCCGCGGAGTACGTGAACCAGCTCATCGAGACCCAGGTGCTGGTCTCCGACCTGTCGCCCGGGGTGACCGGGCCGGAGGCGATCCACGGCCTGGAGGAACAGCTCGCGGCGCTCCCCACGGGACGGGTGGCCGCGGCGGCCCTGGGCGGCGCGCGCGAAGCGCTGGCCACGCTCGACGCGGAGGGCCTCGGCGTGGCGACCGGGCGCTATCGTTCCATCGCCGAGACGTTGCGGGAGTTGCCCACTCCCGTGGAGCTCTCGCGCCTCTTCCAGGTGGACCTGGTCAAGCCGGCGGCCGAGGCCCGCCTCGGCGCGGCCGTGGTGGAGGAGCTGCAGCGCGGCTTGACGCTCCTCCACCGGCTGTTCGGACGCACGCGCCAGGAGGTGCTCGACCGCTTCCGCCAGGACTTCCTCGAGCGCTACGGCGAAGGGCGGTGGGTGCCGCTCGTCGAGGCGCTGGACGACGAGGCCGGGATCGGCTTCGATCGCGCCGAGCAGCGGGACTCCGCGCCGCTTCTTCATGGCCTCGACCTCGGCCGCCAACAGGCCGGCGGCGCCACGGTCTCCTGGGGTCCGTTGCAAACCTGGCAGCTCCGCAAGCTGGAGGCGGCTCTGGCCCGCGGGGAGCAGGAGATCGAGCTGACGGAGCAGGACGCCGAGAAACTGGCCCTGCGCGAGACCCATCCACTGTCGGACGCCCTGGCGGTGACGTCCGTGCTGGCCGCGGCCTCCGAGGAGGACGCCGACCGGGGCCGCTTCCAGCTCCTCTGGAAGGGTGCCGGCGGCCCCTCGGGGGGCCGCATCCTCGGCCGCTTCTGCCACGCCGACGCCGCACTGGAGGCGCGCCTCCGCGACCATCTGGCGGCCGAGGAGGCGGTGCGGCCCGATGCGATCTTCGCCGAGGTTGTCCACCTGCCGCAGGGACGCATCGGCAACATCCTCTCGCGGCCCGTCCTCCGCGACTACGAGATCTCCTTCCTGGGCCGCTCGGGCGCGCCGGCCGAACGCCAGATCCCGCTCACCGACCTGCAGGTCACGGTCGCGAATCAGCGGATCGTGCTGCGCTCCGCGCGCCTGGGACGCGAAGTGATCCCCCGCCTGACCAGCGCGCACAACTTCTCGCTCGGGCTCGGGGCCTACCGGTTCCTCTGCGGCCTGCAGGATCAGGGGACGATCAACGGCCTCGGTTGGAACTGGGGGGCGCTGGAGAGTGCCGCCTTTCTGCCGCGGGTGCGGAGCGGCCGGCTGGTGCTCCAGCGCGCCCGCTGGAGGTTGTCCGGGGAGGAGATCAAGGCCCTTTGCACGGGGTCGGGCGCGGCGCGCTTCGCCGGCGCGCAACGCCTGCGCGCCGAGCGCCGCATGCCGCGGCACCTGCTGCTCGCCGACGGGGATAACGAGCTGCTGCTGGACTTCGACAACGTGCTCTCGGTGGAGGCGTGGCTCGACGTCCTCGAAGGGCGGCAGGACGCGTTCCTCTTCGAGCTCTTCCCGAGGCCGGGGGAGCTCTGCGCGCGCGGCCCGGAAGGGGCATTCGTGCACGAACTGGTCATGCCGTTCGTGCGTGCGCGCAGTGGAGCGGCGGGCGTCAGCCTGCCGTCGCTGGCCGCGCCGGCAGTCGCGCCGGCGGTGACCGTTCAGCGCTCGTTCCTGCCCGGCTCCGAATGGCTGTACGCGAAGCTCTACCTCGGGACCGCGACCGCCGACACCGTGTTGCGCGAGGTGGTCGGGCCGGTGACGCGGGAGGTCCTGGTCTCGGGGGCCGCCCACTCCTGGTTCTTCATCCGCTACGGCGATCCCCACTGGCACCTGAGCCTCCGGTTTCACGGCGCGCCGCGGCGCCTGGTCGCGGAGGTCGTGCCGGCGCTCGAAGCGGCGATCGCGCCCCTGCTCCGCGACGGCCGCCTCTGGCGCATGCAGCTCGATACGTACGACCGCGAGATCGAGCGCTACGGGGGCCCCGCCGGCATCGGCTTGTGCGAGCGGTTGTTCCACGCGGACAGCGAGGCGGTGCTGTCGATCGTCGACATGCTGGAAGGCGACGAGGGCGCCGCGGCGCGGTGGCGCCTCGCGGCCTGCGGGATCGACCTGCTGCTCGGCGACCTCGGCCTCGACGCGGACGGCAAGCGCACGATTCTCCGGCAGGTCCGCGACGGCTTCTTCCACGAATTCGGCGGCGGCAAGCCCCTGCGCGTGCAGCTCGACCGGAAACAACGCGTGGAACGCCGCGCCCTGGAGGCGCTACTCGACGCGGTCCCCGGCGGCACGGGCGAGCTCGCGCCCGGCCTGGCCATCCTGCGGCACCGCTCGGAGCGCAACGCCCCGATCGCCGCCGAGCTCCGGCGCCTGGAACAGGCACGGCGGCTGACGATCCCCGTGACGCAACTGGCCCCCAGCCTCATCCACATGCAGGTGAACCGCCTGATCCGCTCCGCGCAACGGGCGCACGAACTGGTGCTGTACGACCTGCTGAGCGCGATCTACGACTCGCGGGCGGCACGGGCAGCGCGGGTGGCGAGGGAGGTCCAGGTCGTCACCGCGCGATAGCGTCTGGAGTGCGGCAGCGCGAGCTGCCGCTCTCCATTGCGGCGGCGCCAGCCGCCGCAGCTGGCGCTGCGGCGTCAATTCGTTCTGAAGTTGACCGTGAGGTTGCACGTCGACCGGCTTTCCGTCGAGGTGCGTGGGGGGTGAATCGCCACTGCGAGAGCGCCAGCAGGGCCGCGCCGTTCAGCTCCGGATACGGCGACTGCGTGAGGAGGCGCATGCTGCGGTCAGCGCACGTGAGACAGGCAGGATTGCCTATCCTCCGATGAACGTCTCAGCAAGCAAGCGCGTTGTCGTAGTACGGCTCCGCGATCCAGTGCCAATATGGGGTTCCATTGCATTCAGAGCGGGAGTCGTCCCACCGGTACCATTCGACGGTCTGGTCGTACGTGCGGCAGTCGGTCGTGATGACCACCTTCAGACCTCCGTGATCCGGTGTGGTGTCGCCCGAAGTCCAGTGCCACCCGCCGCAGCTGATCTGCATTTCCTCGCCGTCGGGATAGGCCGAACCATAGTTGTAGTAGTAAATCTCGATCTGGTAAGCCGGAAGGGCGTTCGCGTGCGGCGTCGCCGAGGGAAACAGCATGAGGAACGCAGCCACCAGCATCAGGCTCGTGCGTTTGCGCATTGAAGGGCTCCTTTGAGGACCATGATACGCGCTGCAGGGCGGCGTCTACATCCTGCCGCGCCTCCGCGTTGCTGTTCGGTGTTGCCCATATCTTCTATGGTGGCGTCGACCACCCACTGTACGCGATCGGCATGGCGGTCAAGAGCAGCGGTGCAGGGTGTTGTTCGGCTGGATCTTCTGGCGCTACGGCGTGATCTGTTCCGCCGTGTGCCATTGTGCGGCAAATGCGATCCACCTGCTGCTGATCCCCGTACTGTTCTGACAGTGCGGATCGCGGGCGGACCGCCGATACGAACGTAGGGCGGGCTTCAGCCCGCCTCCCCCGGGGGAGGCGGGCTGAAGCCCGCCCTACGTTTCCCTTCGCTAAGTTCGGTCACAGAATGCGCGGCGGTGCGGTGCCAACTCACCGCGCATTCCGAACGATCCCTTCGGGATCACCCGCCGCCCCGCCGCCGCCCTTGGCAGCGCATATGAACTCCTCCCCCCGCGTGGTGAAAGAAGGCTTCGTTCACGTCCGCGGCGCGCGCGAGCACAACCTCAAGAACCTCGACGTTGACATTCCCCGCGATGCGCTGGTGGTCTTCACCGGCGTCTCCGGGTCGGGAAAATCGTCGCTCGCCTTCGGGACGCTGTATGCCGAGGCGCAGCGGCGCTATCTCGAATCCGTGGCGCCGTACGCGCGGCGGCTGTTCGACCAGATGGGCATCCCCGACGTCGACGACATCGTCGGGCTGCCGCCCGCCGTGGCCCTGCAGCAGCAGCGCGGCACGCCCACCACGCGCTCCTCCGTCGGCAGCGTGACCACGCTCTCCAACCTGCTGCGCATGCTCTACTCGCGCGCGGGCGACTATCCGGCCGGGCAGTCCATCCTCTACGCTGAATCGTTCTCCCCCAACACGCCCGAAGGGGCGTGTCCCGAGTGCCACGGCGTCGGCAAGGTGTTCACGGTCACCGAGCAGTCGATGGTGCCCGATCCGTCGCTGACCATCCGCGACCGCGCCGTCGCCGCCTGGCCGCCCGCGTGGCACGGCCAGAATCTCCGCGACATCCTGGTGACCCTCGGGTACGACGTCGACAAGCCATGGCGCGACCTCCCGAAGAAAGAGCGCGACTGGATTCTCTTCACCGACGACCAGCCGACCGTGCCCGTCTACGCCGGCTACACGCCCGAGGAGACGAAGCGCGCGCTGAAGCGCAAAGAAGAGCCGAGCTACATGGGCACCTTCACGAGCGCGAAGCGCTACGTGCTGCACGCCTTCGCCACCACGCAGAGCGCGCTGATCCGCAAGCGCGTCTCGCAGTACATGATCAGCGCCGACTGCCCCACCTGCCGCGGCAAGCGGCTCCGGCGCGAGGCGCTGTCGGTGACGTTCGCCGGCTACGACATCGCGGAGATGTCGGCCCTGCCGATGAAGAAGCTCGCGGCGATCCTCCGCCCGCACGCGAAAGGGACCGCGAAGAAGGAAAAGGACCATCCGGAGAAAGCGCTCGTCGCTACGCGTATCGCCGAGGACTTCCTGGCCAGGCTGGACGTCCTGCTGGACCTCGGCCTCGGCTATCTCTCGCTCGAGCGCAGCACGCCGACCCTGTCGCCCGGCGAGCTGCAGCGGCTGCGGCTGGCCACCGCGGTGCGCTCCAATCTCTTCGGCGTCGTGTACGTGCTCGACGAGCCGTCCGCGGGGCTGCATCCCGCCGACACGGAAGCGCTGCTCAACGCGCTCGACCGCCTGAAGGCATCGGGCAACTCCCTCTTCGTCGTCGAGCACGATCTCGACGTCATCCGCCGCGCCGACTGGATCGTCGACGTCGGCCCCGCCGCGGGTGAAGGGGGCGGCCGGATTCTCTACAGCGGCCCCCCCGACGGTCTGCGCGAGGTGAAACAGTCGCAGACGCGCGTGCATCTATTCGCCGACGATCACGTCGCGCCGCGCGCGCCGCGCACGCCGGGCGGCTGGCTGCGGCTGGAAGGGGTCACGCGCAACAACCTTCACAATCTCCGCGTCGACTTTCCCCTCGGCGTGCTGACCACGGTCACCGGCGTCTCCGGCTCCGGCAAATCGAGTCTCGTCAGCCAGGCCCTCGTGGAGCTCGTCGCGGGGCACCTCGGGCACGAGCTCGATGCGGACGAAGAGGAGCACGAGGCCGCGCGCTCGGAAGGGCACATCGTGGCGGGCATCGAGGCCATCCGGCGGCTCGTGCGCGTCGACCAGCGTCCCATCGGACGCACCCCGCGCTCGAACCTGGCCACGTACACGGGACTCTTCGATCACGTGCGCAAGCTGTTCGCGTCGACCAAGGCCGCCCGCGCGCGCCGCTACGACGCGGGCCGCTTCTCCTTCAACGTGGCCAAAGGGCGCTGCGAGACGTGCGAGGGAGAAGGCTTCGTGATGGTGGAGCTGCTGTTCCTCCCGAGCGTCTACTCCCCCTGCCCCACCTGCCACGGCTCGCGCTACAACGCCAAGACACTGGAGATCGACTATCGCGGCAAGAACATCGCGCAGGTCCTCGGCATGACGGTCGACGATGCGTCGGAATTCTTCGCCGACGAGCTGCCCGTCCGCCGCTCCCTCGACGTCTTGCGCGAAGTGGGCCTCGGTTACCTCCGCCTGGGACAGCCGGCCACGGAGCTGTCCGGGGGAGAGGCGCAACGCATCAAGCTGGCCACGGAGCTCCAGCGCATGCAGCGCGGCAACACGCTGTACGTCCTCGACGAGCCGACCACGGGGCTGCACCCCGCGGACGTCGTGAAGCTGATGGCCCAGCTCGACCGCCTCGTCGATGCGGGCAACACGGTGATCCTCGTCGAGCACGAGATGCGCGTCGTGGCCGGCTCGGACTGGGTGCTCGACATCGGCCCCGGCGCGGGCGACGAAGGGGGAAGGATCGTCGCCGCGGGGCCGCCGTGCGACGTGGCCAGGGTAGCCAGGAGCCGCACCGCGGCGTATCTGCAGCGGTGCGTGTGAGACCCGAGGTATAGTCGCGCTACACCAAATCACAGGAGGCATCCATGAAGATGCGTGGGACTCTGCTCGTGTCATTGCTGGCGCTGTTCCTTCCAATCGTGTCGTACGCCCAGCAGCCGCAGCGCTGCGGCACCCGGCAGCTCTCGGACGGCGAGATCGCGGCGCTGGAGAAATCGGTCGCCCGCGGCCAGAAAGGGAAGAGCAGCGCGGTCATCCCGGTATGGGTGCACGTCATCAGCGCCGGTCCGGGGTACGAGAACGGCGACGTGCCGGAAACGATGATCCGCGCGCAGATGCGCGTGCTCAACGAGTCGTTCAACGGCAGGACCGGCGGCGTGAACTCCGGCTTCGCCTTCGACCTGGCCGGCATCACGCGCACGACCAACGCGGAGTGGTTCTCGCAGATGGGCACCAACTTCGGCGCGGAGCTCGCCGCGAAGACGGCCTTGCGCCGCGGCGGCCCGGGCACGCTCAACCTCTACCTCGTCGACGCCTCCCCCTGGCTCGGCTGGGCCTATTTCCCCTCGATCCTCAACACCTCGGACGCCATCCTCGACGGCGTCATCGTCGACTACCGGTCGGTCCCCGGCGGCCCCTTCGCGATCTACAGCGAGGGCGACACCGGCACGCACGAGGTCGGACACTGGCTCGCGCTCTACCACACCTTCGACGGCCGCTGCGGCAAGAACGGCGACTTCGTGGCCGACACCGCGGCCGAGCATTCGCCGGCATTCAACTGCCCCGTCGGCCGCGACAGCTGCGTCGGCGCGGCCAACCCAGGCCTCGACCCGATCACGAACTTCATGGACTACTCCCAGGACTCGTGCATGTACGAGTTCACCGCCGGACAGGCGGCGCGCATGCAGGCCGCCTGGACGTCCTTCCGCGACTGATTGAGCCCCTGGGCCACCGCGCTGTCGCGGTGGCCCAGGGAGTCGTGATGAGCCCTGCCTCCCCGCCGCCAGGAACGTGCAGGCGTCGAGGTCCGGCAGGGAAATGTCGCAAATGAGCAGCACGCTCACGCGCGGCGACTTCCAGCAGGCGGAGCTCGGAGAGTGCCATCGGGACCTCGTGCAACAGAGAGGGGGTGCATGCCCGCGCGGCGGCCAAATTGCCTAGAATGCACTCCCTTGATGTCCGAGTCATTGCCTGTTCTTGTCGTTGACGACGATGAAGCTATCCGCAGTCTGGTCGTTCGCGTGCTCCGGCGCGAACAGTACGAGACCACCGAGGCCGCCCACGGCGGTCAGGCGCTCGAACGGCTGAGAGAGAGGCCGTTCGCGGCCATGGTCCTCGATCTGATGATGCCGGTCATGAACGGGATCGAGGTGATCCAGTACCTCGAAACGCACGACGACGCAGGCGCGCCGTGTGTGATCGTCGTCTCCGCGGCAGCGGAGCGCGAGCTTCAGCAGATCCAGTCGCCCTCGGTTCATGCGGTGCTGCGCAAGCCGTTCGAGCTGCCCGCGCTGATCGCCGCCGTGCGTGATTGCAGCCGGCGGCATGAGTAGTCGCCGCGGTGCGCCGCATGTCTCAATAAAGACGGCATGACGGCACCAATCATGAAAGAGACGCGGGGCCGCACGAACAAGGAGATTTCGATGAGAAAACGACTGATGCTCATGTTGATGGTGTTCGCCATCCTGCTGACCATGGCCCCTGTGGCAATGGCGGATCACTGCCAGACGTGCAACCGCTTCGGAAATTGCCGGCCGGCCACGATTCCGGCGTACTACTTCTGCGAAATGGTCAACGGCTCATGTAATTTGACCGGATGGGGCTGCGGCGGCCCGCATCCGTTCACCCAGGAAGAGCCGCTCGCCGCCGAGTTCACCGTGGCTTCGGTCGAGCGCCTCGACAACCGGCTGCCCGCCCCTGCCGAACAGGAACAGACGCGCGTCGCCTCGCTCGAGACGCCCGCCCCCTCCCAGCGCTGATCGCGGCCGGCCCCGCGTCCCGATTCCGTCGCGAAGGAGATACGCCATGCCACTGCTCCTGATCCTGATGATGCTCGGCGCCGAGGCTGCGCCCACCGTGGCGCCGTCGGCCTCGATCGACGCCACCATCCGCGGCACGACCCAGCCGCTCGAGGTGCAGCTCCTGCTCCGCGACGACACCGGTAACTGGAAAGGGATCGCACGGAAGAGTCTCCCCGCGGAAACGCGGCGCGTCCGCTTCGACGGCCTCGAAGCCGGCGTCTATCAGCTCCTGGTGCGCGGTCCGGCGGCGACCGAGCAACTGGCCACGAAGATCGGCGTCGGCCGCACCGACGCGCGACGCACCACCATCACCATCGAGCCGTTCGTCCTCTCTGGCCGCGTGACCCTCGGCGGCACGGAGCTCGGCGCCGGCGGCCTGCTCCTCAAGCACCGCGAATTCCAGTCGCGCTCGGAGATCTTCCTCGCGCCGGACGGCACGTTCCGCGTCCCCTTCTGGCAGCGCGGCACGTTCTCGTACGGTGTGCGCGGCCCGGCGCTACCGACCACCTACTCGAACACGGCGGAGCTCGAAGGAGCGTCGCCGGGATCCCTCCACATCGACATTCCGGACGGCCGCATCAGCGGCATCCTGCGCGACGCGAAAAGCGGCCAGCCCGTCGACGCCGCCACCGTGATGCTGCAGACCAACATCGGCGACCGCGAGGAGCATGTGCGGCTGACCACCGGTCCCGAGGGACGGTTCGACTTCGTCGGGATCAAGCACGGCAGCCACATCGTGCGGATCCATGCGGCGCAGCATCTCGAGCCGGAGCCGATCGCGTTCGAGCTGACGGACGCCGCGCCGCTGCGCGAGCTCGACCTGCGCCTCGATCCGGGCCGCCCGGTGCCGATCGTGGTCATCGACAAGGAGCACGACCCGGTCGCGAACGCGAAGGTGTTCGTCGTGGCGGACGCCAAGCTCCGCGCCCGCGGCACGACGGATGAGGACGGGCGTGCCAGCGTGCCCGTGCCGGCCGGCGAGGCGGCGACGCTGTTCGTGGTCCCGGAGGAGGGACCCTTCGCGATGATGCGCGTGCCGCGCCCCGACGAGAAGCGGCGCCTGCAGGTCTACCTGCCGTCGTCGACGTCGTCGCTCCTGATCCGCGCGCAGACCACGGACGGGGGGACGATGCCGCCGTTCTCGCTGCTCATGCGCTACAACGGCGAGCTCGTCCCGACCGAGGTGGCTGAGGAGCTGACCGAGGTGCAGGGGCTGCAGCTCGCGACCGGACCGGACAGCCAAGCGCATCTGCGGAACATCCCCAGCGGCAGCTACGAATTCTGGCCGTACCGCTCGCAGGCGGAGGCCGAGTCGATCGTCGCCGCCGGCTCGACGTTCCTGGCCCCGATCCAGGTGAACGTGCTGACGGGCGAGAACAAAATCGCCGTGAAGTTCGCCAGCCGGCGGCCGGGCGTTCCGTGAAAGGCACACGCGCCTTCATGCAACGAAACCGTGCGCCCGGTACAACGCTTTTTACTGCCTCAGCGCGGCCCGCAGCTTCCGAACCGCCTCGGTCTGGGTCTCACAATCGAGAAACCCTGCGATGAACGACGGAGACAAACCGGGAATCACGACGCTTTGGGAGATCTCGACATAGGCGCCGCCGCGCAGCTCGTACGCTTTGAGCTCGTCATTCTTCCAGATCCAGACCTCTTTCACGCCGAGACCGCGGTAGACATCCAGCTTGTCGATCCCGCCGTGAGTCCACATCACCTCCACGGCCAGGTCAGGAGAGCCTTTCGGTCCGCCGACCGCATAGCACTCGTCCGGTTCGATCCCGCGCTGTGTTGGAGCATTGCGCATGGTCATCGACTTGTAGCCCTCGAACACGAGCTCCTTCTCATCGGCGTAGGCCTCGAGCAGACGGGCAATGAGTTTCGACAGCATTTCATGGCTCTGTGATGGGCTCATGATCTCGAGCTCGCCCTCCAGATACGTCACCCGGACGCCGGAACGGTCGCCGCGAATCGCCAGGAAGGCTTCGTACCGCCACCAGTCGATGCCGCCGAGAATCACCCGCTGATCGGGGTCATGCGGCCGATCCTGAGGGACAGGAATGGGCGCGGTGGACATGGATCGACTATAGCACCGCGCCCGTGACTCATTGGCCGGCCTAGTGCATGGTCGGCCGTGACGAAGGAGGAGCTGATGAGTGATGAGCTCGACGACAGCGAACTGAATCCCGACGAAAAGGCACTGCTCGAGGAAATGCCCGAGCTGACGGACGTGGGCGGCCACACGCGCCGCATGTTCCTCGGTTCGACGATCGCCGGCGGCCTCGGCTTGTTCGCGCTCGACCTGCTGGCGCAGCAGGAAGCGCTGGCGGCGCTGGCGCCGGCCCCCGATGCGGTCACGGCCGCCGGGGCGGCGGGCCAGAACCTCGTCAAAGTGGCCTTCAAGGTCAACGGCGCGGCGAAGACCCTCGAGCTCGACTCGCGCGTGGTCCTGCTCGACGCGTTGCGCGAGCGCCTGGAGCTGACCGGCTCGAAGAAAGGGTGCGATCAGGGGCAGTGCGGCGCGTGCACGGTCATCGTCGACGGCCGCCGCGTGCTGTCGTGCCTCACCCTCGCCGCCACGGTCGAGGGGAAAGAGGTCACGACCATCGAGGGGCTGGCGAAGGGCGATCGGCTCCATCCCATGCAGGCCGCGTTCATCAAGTACGACGCCTTCCAGTGCGGCTACTGCACGCCCGGCCAGATCTGTTCGGCCGTGGCGCTGCTCGAAGAGGCGCGCCGCGGCGACGTCAGTCACGTCAGCGAAGACGTCGGCGCGACCGCGACCCGGCTCACCGACGAGCAGATCCGCGAGCGCATGAGCGGCAACATCTGCCGCTGCGGCGCCTATCCCGGCATCGTCGCCGCCATCCAGGAAGTCCATTCGGGACGGCAGACGCAGCACACGTGGCACTTCGCCGACGAAGAGCAGCTCGCGCGCGTCAGAAGGGAGGACGGCCATGAGACCGTTTGAGTACGTACGCGCCAGCGACGCCAACGCCGCGGCCCGCGCCGTCGGCGCAAACCCGCAAGCGAAGTTCCTCGCCGGCGGGACGAACATCCTCGACCTGATGAAAGAGGACATCGAGCGGCCGAACCAGCTGGTCGACGTCACCCGGCTCCAGCTCGCGGAGATCAAGCCCTTCCGCGGCGGCGTCTCCATCGGCGCGCTGGCCACGAACACCACCACCGCCAACCACCCGCTCATCCGCGGCAACTATCCCCTGCTCTCCCAGGCCATCGTCGCCGGCGCCTCCGCGCAATTGCGCAACATGGCCACCAACGGCGGCAATCTCCTGCAGCGCACGCGCTGCCAGTACTTCTACGACACCGCCATGCCGTGCAACAAACGCGAGCCGGGCACGGGCTGCGGCGCGCGCGAAGGCCTCAATCGCATTCACGCCATCTTCGGCTGGAGCGAGGCCTGCGTGGCCACCTACCCGGGCGACATGGCCAACGCGCTCTACGCGTACGAGGCAGTCGTGCGCGTGCGCGCCGCGGACGGACGGGAGCGGACGATCCCCATCGACGACTTCCACCGCCTCCCCGGCACCACGCCGCAGCAGGACACGAACCTCGAGCACGGCGAGCTCATTGTGGCCATCGAGCTGCCGAAGTCGAATTTCGCGAAGAATGCGTACTACCTGAAAGTGCGCGACCGCGCCTCGTACGCATTTGCGCTCGTGGCCGTGGCCGCCGCGCTGGAGCTCGACGGCCCGGCCATCCGCAATGCCCGCGTCGTCCTGGGCAGCGTCGCGCACAAGCCGTGGCGCAGCCGGGAAGCGGAAGCCGCGCTCGCCGGACAGCCGGCGTCGCAGGAGAGCTTCCAGCGCGCCGCCGAGGCGGCGATGCGGGACGCGAAGCCGCTCGCGCACAACGCCTACAAAGTCGAGCTGGGGAAACGAGCCATCGTTCGCGCGCTGCTGCGTGCGAGCCGTCTGGCGTAACGGAGGACGCGATGCCGAGATACATCGGAAAAGAAATGAGCCGCGTCGACGGCGTGGCCAAAGTGACGGGCAAAGCCAGATACGCCGCCGAGTTCCGCGCGCCGAACCTCGCCTACGGCTTCATCGTGACTGGGTCCATCGCCAGCGGCACGATCCAGTCCATCGACACCCGCGAGGCGGAGCGCGCGCCAGGCGTGGTGCGCGTCTTCACTCACCTGAACACGCCGAAGTTCGGCCCGAAAGCCTCGACGGAAGAAGCGCCGCCGCGCGGCATGCAGGAAGAACAGGACCGCTCCTTCCGCGCGCTGCAGTCGGACCGCATCTTCTTCAACGCGCAGCCGATCGCGCTGGTCGTGGCCGAGACGTACGAGCAGGCGCGCTACGCGGCGCGGCTGGTCAAGGCCACCTACCGGACCACGCCGCACAACACCGACCCCGAGACGGTGCGCGAGAGCGCGCGCCCCAATCCGCGCACGCCGCCGCGGCGGCGCGGCAATCCCGAGGAGGCGATGGCCAGCGCGCCGGTGAAGATCGAGGCCGAGTACCGCATCCCCATCGAGCACCACAACCCGATGGAGCCGCACGCCGCGGTGGCCGTCTGGCAGGGCGACCGGCTCACCATCTTCGACAAGACGCAGGACGTCTACGGCGTCCGCAAGCATCTGTCGTCGCTGCTCGGCGTGCCCGAGGAGAACGTGCAGGTGGTCTCGCCGTTCGTGGGCGGCGCGTTCGGGTCGTCGCTGCGGCCGAACTACTACCCCTCCCTGACGGCCATGGCCGCGCGGGAGCTGAAGCGGCCGGTGAAGATCGTCTACACGCGCACGCAGATGTTCACGGGCCACGGCTACCGTCCCTACACCATCCAGAAGGTCTCCCTCGGCGCCGACCGCTCCGGGAAGCTCTCCGCGATGATCCACGACGCGATGCACAACACGTCGTCGTTCGAGGAGTTCAACGACGGCACCACGAACTTCACGCGGCAGGTCTACGCCTGCCCCAACCTCTACGCGCCCGTGCGCACCGCCGGCACGAACCTGAACACCCCGACCTGGATGCGCGCGCCGGGCGCCGTCAGCGGCATGTTCGCACTCGAATGCGCGATGGACGAGCTGGCGTACGCGCTGAAGATCGACCCGCTGGAGCTGCGCCTCATCAACTACGCCGAGACCGACCCCGAGAGCGGCAAGCCGTGGTCGAGCAAGGCGCTGCGGGAGTGCTACCGCCTCGGCGCCGAGAAGTTCGGCTGGAAGGACCGCAAGTTCGAGCCGCGCTCGATGCGCGACGGACGCCTGCTGGTCGGCTGGGGCACGGCCACCGGCGTCTGGGGCGCGTTCATGAGGCCCGCCCGGGCCAACATCACCCTGCACGCCGATGGGACGGCGCGCGTGATCAGCGCGACGAGCGACATCGGTCCCGGCACGTACACGGTCATGACCATGATCGCCGCCGAGTACCTCGGGCTGCGGCCCGAACAGGTGCGGTTCGAGCTCGGCGACACGAAGTTCCCCCGCGCGCCGGCGCAGGGCGGATCGCAGACCACGGCCAGCGTCGGCTCGGCGATCTACGGTGCGGCGCTGGCGATCGGGGCGCGGTTGCTGCGGCTGGCGAACGAGGCCGCCGACTCGCCGCTGCGATCCGCCGCCGCGGCGGACGTGGAGATGCTCGACGGCCGCCTGCAACTGAAGAACGATCCGTCGCGCTTCGTCGAGATCGCCGCGCTGATGCGCCGCAACCGGCTGGAGGCGGTCAGTGAGACGTACGAGTCCGCCGCGCCGAAGGAGCGCGCGAACTACGCGTCGCTCGCGCACGGCGCGCAGTTCATCGAGGTGAAAGTCGATCCCGACCTCGGCACGGTGCGCGTCACGCGCGCGATCGAGGTGTCGGCCTGCGGGAAGATCATCAACCCGAAGGCGTCACACAGCCAGGAGATCGGCGGCATCGTCTGGGGCATCGGCATGGCCCTGCAGGAGGCCACCGAGATCGATCATCGCTTCGGCCGGATCATGAACCCGAACCTGCAGCACTACCACGTCCCCGTCAACGCGGATGTCCACCAGATCGAGACCGAGTTCGTCGAGGAGGACGACCGGATCATCAATCCCCTCGGCGTCAAAGGCATGGGCGAGCTGGGGATGGTGGGCATCCCCGCGGCGATCGCCAACGCCGTCTTCCACGCCACCGGCCGCCGCATCCGGGAGCTGCCGATCACGCCCGACAAGCTGCTATGACGAAACCCATCGTCCCCTCTCCCCACCGCGTGGGGAGAGGGTCAGGGTGAGGGGCCGTCTTTCGAGCGATGCACGACCCCTCACCCTAAGCAGACTGCACTGGCTTCGCCAACGGAAACACAGCGGACCGCCGGCGTCCTCGCCGGCTGTCGCGCAGGCGTCCCGCGCCTGCGCCCTGGGCGGGGAGTGGCGGCGCGGGACGCCGCCACGACAGCCGGCGAGG
>DASPMO010000028.1:0-2157 GCA_035627015.1 Thermoanaerobaculia bacterium
TCCTCGCCGGCTGTCGTGGCGGCGTCCCGCGCCGCCACTCCCCCGCCCAGGGCGCAGGCGCGGGACGCCTGCGCGACAGCCGGCGAGGACGCCGGCGGTCCGCTGTGTTTCCGTTGGCGAAGCCAGTGCGGTCTGCTTAGCAGTTACGCTTGAACATAGCGACTGCTGGATTGCCGTCATGGCGATGACGACGTTCTTCGCGCTGGAGCGGAATGTCGTCGCGGTATCGGCGGCGATGTTTCTCCTCGCCCTCGGCGAAAACCTCTGGCAGAAGTTCCTGCCGATGTATCTGCAGGCGCTCTTCGTCCGCGTGCTCGAGCGCGCTCGTCAAGTCGTGGGCGGTCAGCGTCTGCGAGACAAATGTGAGGATCAGCAGAAAAGCGAGTAAATGAAAGTACCCGCTGCCCCTCCGTACGGGAGCCCCGAATGAGACGAAGGGCCGGACCGCAGGGCCGAAAAGCCGGGCAGGTGTGACGAACGCGATGGTCCCCTTCCTCCATCTTCTTTGAGCACTGCGCCTCATGTGGCCGGGCCGCCCGGTCCCTACGATCGGTTGCGGAGGTCCGGGGCATGGCGCACGAGGAACGCGAAGTCTCGAAGCTGTCGAAGTTCGGAGGTTGGGTCTCGCTCCTCTGTGCCGCTCACTGCATGATGAGCCCGATCCTGCTCGGCCTGATCCCGGTCATCCACGCCGAATCCCCCCTGGTCGAGCAGATCGAGACGGGACTCATCGTCCTGTCCATCCTCATCGGCGTGATCGCCGTGGCCGCTGGCTATCGCGAGCACCGGCGCCGCTCCGTGGTGGCCCTGCTCGTGGTGTCCCTGCTCCTGCTCGCGGCGAGCCGCCTCCTCGGCGTCGAAGCGTGGGAAGCGCCGCTCGTCGTGGGCGGGGCCGTGCTCATGGCCGTCACGCAGTTCCGGAACTTCCGGCTGCAGCGGAACTGCTGCGCGGCGCGTGTTCTTCACGCACCGTGAGCGTAAAGAGAAGCGTTCCGGCGAGGCCGATCGCGAACGCCGCCAGGAATGGGGCGGAGGGCTCGCGCGCACGCAGAATCGCACCGGCAAACGCCGCCGGCGTGATGGCGACACTTCGAATCAGATAGTAGAGGCGCACCACGCGCGCGCGGATCGGCGGCTCCACGAAATCGACGAATCGTCCACAACGTCCCGACGAAGATTTCCCTCTCCCTGATGACCCGGTTGCGAGAGTCAAGGAAGATCGCGCCGAAGACCTCTTGCACGCGTGGGAGGACAGACTTCCCGATGGATGTCGTGACGCATCGACGCGCGAGCGACGCCGCTGCCATTCATGCTCCCGTTGCCGCGATCGATGAAGGCGGTCATCGACCGTACCGCGTGCGACCGTAAGCGTACGATCCGGCGCGTCACGATCGATGGAGGCCTCCATTTCCCTCACATCGATGACGACCTCCATCAACATCGCCGACAGAGTCGCCAACAGTGACGCTTTTTTCGCGACGATCGATGACGGGTCCCATCGATCGCAGCAATGCGGACCGCAAGACTGACGATGGGCTCATCATCATCGACGACGGGCTCGACAACGTTGACGAAGATCTCCCGACACAGGTCGGCGCGGTCGTTGACGTGCGGATCGCCTTCGGCGCGAATGCGAATGCGGGCGGTCTCCGCGACATGACTGACGTCGTCAAGGACGGCCTCCGCGCCGGCGGCGACACCGTAATCTGCTACCACCTCGAAAAGACGTCTCAACTGAGGCATGAAATCCCCACACCGGCGACGCGCCAGTGTGGGGCTGTAGTCGATACGATTCGAGCGGTTAGGACGCCGGCCCTTCACGCCGAGGTAGCGGGTTCGCAAGGTCGCGATTCTCGGATGTAAAACCCTGCGCGGAAACCGCCGCGAAAGCGCGAACGGCGCACCTGTGGTGTACGCCGTTCCGCTTCGCGAGGCGAACGACGGCCAGGCAGCGCATCACGCACCCGGCTCCAGCACCTCGGCCATATTCATGGCGTAGTTGGTGAGGACCACTCGACCCTAAGCAGACTGCACTGGCTTCGCCAACGGAAACACAGCGGACCGCCGGCGTCCTCGCCGGCTGTCGCGCAGGCGTCCCGCGCCTGCGCCCTGGGCGGGGAGTGGCGGCGCGGGACGCCGCCACGACAGCCGGCGAGG
>DASPMO010000029.1:0-41790 GCA_035627015.1 Thermoanaerobaculia bacterium
AACGGAAACACAGCGGACCGCCGGCGTCCTCGCCGGCTGTCGCGCAGGCGTCCCGCGCCTGCGCCCTGGGCGGGAGTGGCGGCGCGGGACGCCGCCACGACAGCCGGCGAGGACGCCGGCGGTCCGCATCCGTTGGCGAACCAGTGCGGTCTGCTTAGAGGTCGCCGGGGGTGAGGCCGGTACGTTTTGCGATCCTGGCCAGCATCTTCGGTCCTACCTCGTCGGAAGTATGGAAAGCGAAGACAAAGTCCGGCCATCCGCTACGTTGAAGGACGCGGTGAGATCCGCCGGTTTCGCGTTTGATCGACCACCCGATTCGGAGGAGTGCCGACAGAAGCTGGCCTGCACGCACGGACCGCCAGATCATTCATGTACCGCGAATACGCCCTGAATCTCCGGGATCTCCTCGCCATGCTCGAGGCGGTCCGCCAGGACCCGGAACGCGAGCGCCTTGGCGCGAGCGACGGCTTCCTCGCGACTATTTCCGTAAACGAGGACTCCCGGAAGCTCGGGCACTTCGCCGATCCAGCGGCCGTCGGTCTCGCGCTCGATGTCTACGGTGAAGTCGCTCATGACCTCATCGTACATGCGCCACGGAAAAGGTTACAACCGACCCCGGCGCCAGCTCCTCCGGCTCCGCGCCGCGGCGGAAGATGCGCGCGGGCTTGTCGCCGACGAGGGTGATCGTCTCATCTTCCACGCGCAGCATCGCTCCCTCGCGGAGGCCGACCACGGGGGTGTCGTTCTCCTCCAGGAACTCGCGGATGCGCTCTTCGCGCGTCTCTCCCTTGTGCGTGCTGTTCGGGTCGGGGTCCTGGTAGTGCGGGTTGATCTGGAAGGGGACGAAGCCGAGGGCGTCGAACGTGGGCGGGTAGACGATCGGCATGTCGTTCGTGGTCTTGATCGACAGCGTGGCCACGTTCGTCCCGGCGCTCGAGCCGATGTACGGCACGCCGTCGTGGCGCACGCGGTCGCGGATCGGCTCCACCAGTCCGTCGTCGTAGAGGCGCTTCAGCAGGCGGAACGTGTTCCCGCCGCCGATGAAGATCGCCTCCGCGGCCTCGATCTCCGCGCGGCCGCGCACCTGCACCACCTCCACGTCCATCTTCGCCAGGCGCTCCCGCACCTTGGCCGTGTAGGCATCGTGGTTCTGCAGGGCGAAGGGGACGAACGCCACGCGGCGGCCTTCGAGAATCCGGCGCAGCTCCGGCTCGGCGTGATCGAGATAGCCGTAGCCGTGCACATTCGAGCTCGAGATGAGCAACAGACGCATCACGACGACTCCTTCATCCACCAGCCGAAGGGGCCCGGTCTCCAGAGGAACAGCCCCACCCCTTTGGCCACGTTCACGTTCTGCACGCGCTTGTCCACGCCCCACTTCATCCCCACCTGCATCATGAAGAGATAGGGCTGCTCGGTGGCGATCAGCTCGTGGAACTGGTGATAGATCTCCGTACGGCGGCCGCGGTCGAACTCCGTGCGTCCGCGCTCGAGCAGCCGGTCGGCCTCCGCGTTCGCGAAGTGGACGATGTTCAGGCCGCGCGGCGGCGTTTGCGTGGAGTGGAAGAGCGCGTACGGATCGGGATCGGGATCGATCGTCCAGGCCATCAGCGCGGCCTGGTAGTTGCCGCTGAGGATGCGGTCGTAGAACGCCGCCCCCTCGGCCGGGCGGATGCTGATCTGCACGCCGATGCGCCGCAGCGCATCCTGATAGATCTGCGACTGATCGGAGGAGACGGCGCTGCCGCTCGGAATCAGCAGCTCGAAGGCGAACGGCTTGCCGTCGCGGTCGAGGACGCCGTCCTTGTTCGAATCCACCCAGCCGGCCGAGGAGAGCAGCGCCGCGGCGCCCTGCAGATTGAACTCGATCGGGTGGACGTTGTGGTTGTACGCCCAGCTGTCGGCGGGAAACAGCCCGGAGACCGGCCGCGCGTTGCCGTGATAGAGGCGCTGGATGACCGTCTTCAGGTCGTAGGCCATGGCCAGCGCGCGGCGCACGCGCACGTCCTGGAACAGCGGGTCCTTCAGGTTCCAGGGGAGGCAGTTGACCATGAAGTCGTAGCGGTCGTGGAAGACGATGCGCTCCTTGACCGCCGGGTCGTCCTTGACGCGCATCCAGGCGTCGTTGTTCAGGCGGGCCACGTGGACGTCACCGCGCCGGAGCGCGTTCCAGGCCACGGTGTCGTCCTCGATGACGCGGAAGACGACGCTGTCGATGGGCGGCTTCTCGCGCCAGTAGTTCTCGTTGCGCTTCAGGTAGAAGGTCTTGCTCTCGCGGCGATCCAGCACGTACGGACCGTTGCCGACCACGGCACGGACCTGGTCGAACTTTCCCTTCGAGTAGACGTGCTTCGGGAGGACGGCGATGTTGAAGGCCACCAGCTGCGGCACGCGCGCCTCGCGGAAGGCCACGCGCACCGTGCGGTCGTCGACGGCCTGCGTCTTCTCGAGGTCGAGGGAGTCGAAGTACGCCGCGAACTGCGGCGACTCTCCCTTGCCGATCGTCTCCAGCGTGAAGATCACGTCCGCCGCGGTGACGGGCTGGCCGTCGCTGAACTTCGCGCGCGGATCGATGTGCAGCACGTACGTGCGGCCGCCGTCGAGGATCTCCCACTTCGCCAGCGTGCCCGGGATCGGCTCGAGCTCGTGGTTGAAGTCGACGAGCGGATCGAAGAGGTACTGCAGCAGTTGCCGCTCGTCCTCGCTGCTCTGCAGGAGGGGATTGAGCGTGTTGACGTCGGTCTCGAGCCGGCGCACGAGCCGGCCGCCGGCGCGCGGGCCGGTGGCGGTGGCCTGGGTGGTGGTGGGGGCGGGTGCCGGGGGAACGGGCTTCTCCCGCTCGCATCCGGCGAGGACGACCAGCAGGAGCACCCACACGACCTTGCGCATCACGCAGCGCATTGTATGAGAGAGCCTGCTTCACGTTACCGGGATAGATACTCCCGGATCACCGCCTGCTCGTCCTTTGCCTTGATGCGGGTGAAGAGCCGGTCCCCCAGCTTCGTGATGGTCTCGGGGCGGTCGAAGGGGAGCTGCCCGTGCATCTTCCCGCCCTGGAAGTGACACGGCTGGCAGCGACGCTCGAGGATGGGACGCACGTCGCGCGCAAAGTCGACCGGCGTCTTCGGAGGCGGCGGCGCGCTCTCGGCCATCAACCGGCCGAGAAGCCAGAAGGCGAAGGCGAGCATGGGATCCAAGGTAGGTGCCGCGGCGGGAGAAGTCATGTCACCGCGGTGAATTTCCGTTGGTTTCTTCAGCGGATCTGCTGAAAATCTAACCGCGCATCCTTCCGTTTTCAGCGAACTCGCTAAAAAACGAAGCATTTTCGCTTGCGATTTAAGCGAACTCGCTGAACTTGTAAGCGAAATCGCTTAAGTTGCAAGCGAAAACGCTTAAGTTGCAAGCGAAATCGCTTAAGTTGCAAGCGAGAACGCTGAACTTGCAAGCGAAAACGCTTCGCTTGCAAGCGATCGAGGTTCGCTTTTCAGCGAGCTCGCTTATCTTCTCATCGGTGCCGCACCCGTGAGCTTGTCGCGCAGCAGGAGCGCCTGGTTGCGGGCTCTCTCGGTCGGGAGTCCCGGCAGCGCCTTGTCGATAAGTGCCAGCGCCTCGTTGAACTTACCGGCGTTCGCTTTGTCCACCGCCTCGCTGAGCCAGGCCAGCGCCTGATCGGCCGACTGCCTGGTTTGCGTCAGCGACATCGCGCTTTCCAGCCGGTCCATGGACGCGAGCAGGCTGGTGAGCTGTCCCTTCAGCGTCTCGTTGCCCGTCCGCGCCAGCAGCGCCTGCGCGAGCTTGCGCGCCGTGGCCACCCGCCCGTCGACCGCCAGGAGCGCCGCGAGGTAGAACGTCGCCTCTTCGCCCCGCGGGTCGAGCTCCAGACTCTTCTCCAGCGCCGCGATGCCGGCCGCGCGATCGCCGGTCTGGTCGAGGTACGTCGCGCCGAGCCGGGTCCACGCCTCCGCCGACTCCGGAGCGAGCTCGGTGGCGCGCTGGAAGAGCGGCCGCGCTTTCGCAAACTCGCCGACGCCACCGGCCAGCATGCTGCGGCCCGCGAGCAGGTACACCTCCGCATCGTCGCTTCCGAGCTCCACCGCCTTCGCGTACGCCGCCGACGCCTCCGCCCGGCGGCCGGTGGCGTCGTACAGCCGCGCCAGGCTGGCGTGCGCGCCGGCGTTCCTCTCGTTCGCGGCCACGGACTCCCGGAAGAAGCGCTCGGCGAGGGGGGCATTCTCCGGACGGGTCTGCACGAGCAGGCTTCCGAGCTGGTGCAGCACGGCGTCGTGCGGCATCGCCGCCGGCTCGGGCAGCGCGGGGATGGCCAGCTCGCCGAGGTCGCGGGCGTAGTAGGTGAAGGAATCGCCGCGGATGTAGCTGCGCAGCGCCTGTTCGAGGGCGCTGAACGGCATCCCGAATCCCTCGGCGAAGGCGTCATCCACCGATTTCCCGTCGCGGAGGAGGCGGAGGAAGCGGTGCAGCTTCTCCCTGCGCTCGTGGTCGTGCAGCAGGTAATGCACGAGCGCCCACGACTGCGCGTAGAAAACGCCGGTGCGGGTCCTCTCGTCGTAAACCGGCGATGTGTGGGTGATGGCGAACAGCTCGCGCAGGGGGATCAGGCGCTTGCGCAGCGAGCCCAGACTCTCCTCGGCGCGCAGCCAGCGCAGGTGATCCTGGACCACGACGCCGAGGTGCGCCTCGTCGCCGGAGGTGCGGAACGTCGAGAAGTATTCGGCCACCCCTTCCCTGTACCAGGCCGGATGCTGGACATTCGTGTTCGCCATCAGGTGATGCGTCAGCTCGTGGTAGACGATGCGGTCCACGCCGCTCTTCGCGCCGGCGGAGAGGACGATGAAGTTGCCGTCGCTGCCGTCGGCGAAGAGGCCCGTGACCATGCCGCACTTCGAGCGCAGCATGGCCTCGCAATACGGGGCGAAGCGGGATTGCGTGGGGAAGATGAAGACATGCGTCCGCTCGCTGGAGTGCACCTGCAGGTCCGACAGCCTGCCGAGCGCGCCACGCATGCGCAGCAGGTCGCGCGCAATCCGCCGCGTCTCGGCCGCGGAGACGCCGCTGACGAGACGGAGCTCTTCGGCGTCCAGCGAGACCCATTTCTCCGCCGGCTTCGGCGGCTCGATACCGCGGGCGGAGAACGGGAGCGCGAGCGCGATGCACGCGGCCAGGAGCAGCGATCGGGGCATACCGCGATGCTAACACCCGGTCACTGGCAATAGGGAACGTACCGCCGGTCCGGGATGTAGGCCGCCCACTCCTCGGCGGTCAGCGCGCGGCCGATGTGACCGCACGCCGACTCCAGCATCTCGTCGTCGATGGCCGGCACCGCGATCTTCGGCGAGACATCCCACAGCTCCACCGGCCCCTTGCGGCGGGCGATGGCGAGCCGGTCGCCGCGCGGATTCGTGCTCACCAGGACCACTTCACCCCCTTCGTCGAAGCTCGCGGTCACGGCCGAGAGATCGGCGCTGACCAGCCGCACCTTCTCCGCTCCCCACACCACGAAACGGCCGTCGCCGGCGGTCTCGATGTGCGAGGGGCTTTTCCACTGCTCGTGACGGAGCACCGCGGACCGGGCTCCCGGCTTGCCGGTGGCGGCGTCGTACGAATGGAGCACGCCATCGCGGCCCAGGACGACCACCGAGCGCTCATCGGCGCTGAACGCGAAATCCTCGAGGTCCGGCGTGTCGACGCGGACTTTCCTGCCGTCGCGAACGGTGTGGATCGTCAATCCCCCGCGCGCTCCGGCCACGCCGGCCAGACGGCCGCTCGGGCTCAGATGGACGGGGGCGGTGCGCTCCACGGGGATCGACCGCAGGACGCGCCCCTTTTTCACGTCGACGATGGTGAGGCTGCCGGGGGTATCGAGGCCGCAGAGATCGGCGGCCGCAACGCAATGCACCCGCCTCACCGGGTACGGCACCTCGCCCCAGAACGCGGGATCCGGCCAGCCGGAGCGGGCGAAATCGCGCACTCTCCAGATCCAGAGGACGTCGTCCCGGACGCGGGAGAGATACGCGCCGTCGCCGGTCATCAAGACGGCCGGCTCGTTCGTGGTCCTGCGTCCTTTCCGGAGCTCGGTGATCGAGTCCGTGATGATCTCCGAGCCCGCGTCGTCCACGAACGTGGCGTTGGCCGCCATGGCGCTCCACGGGACCACCCGCGGCATGCGCTGGGACCAGCGCTCGACGGTGATGCCGTCCGGCGTCTTGCCGTACCAGAGCACGGCGCGGCCGTCGGCGGAAAACCGGATCGCCTCGACCGCGAACGAGGGGTGGTGCAGGACCAGCCCGCGCGGAACCGTTTCGAGCGTCCTGCGCAGCCGCTCCACGGCCACGCCGCGCTCGGAATCCCGCAGGCGCGGGATCGCCTCGAGCAGCAGGAGCGCCCGCGTCGACGGCGCGACCTTCCGCGCATCGAGCTGCAGCACGCGCGCGAGCTCCTGCTCGCTGGCCGAGGCGCGGGTGCGCTCGAAGTGCCAGAGTGCGACCGCGGCCAGCAGCAGCATGACGAAGACGAGCGCGATCTTCATGAGTCAAATGTATCCTCGTTCCAATGTCCTCCGCGTCTCATGCCTGCCAGGATGATTTTCACGTCCGTCATCACCGTGTCGGGGAGCTCGGCGTCGTCCACAACCGCTATCCCGCGCATTACGCGCTCGAGGAGCACGAGCATGCCGCGGCCACGGTCTATCTCGTGCTGCGCGGCGGGCACGAGGAGCGCAGCCGCGGGGCGGTGCACGAGTGCGCGGACGGCGCGGTGATCTTCTCGCCGCGGGGCGCGCGGCATTCGGACCGCTACGGAAAGCGCGGCGGCGAAGCGTTTCTGATCGAGCTGCCGGACGGCGTGCTCGAGCGCGCCGGCGCCGGCGGCGTCGTGCTCGACGGGCCGCTGTATCTCGACGGCGGAGGGGCGGGGTCGCTGCTGATGCGGAGGCTCTTCGACGAGGCGCGGCGCGACGACGACCTGACGCCGTTCGCGTTCGAAGCGCTCGTCCTGCACCTCCTGGCCGTGCTGTGCCGCGACGCGCCGCGCGAGACGCTGCGGATCCCCGGCTGGCTGGCGCGCGTCCGGGAGCTGATCAACGACCGCTTCGCCGAGCGGCTCTCGCTCGCCGACGCCGCGGCTGCCGCGGATGTCCATCCAGTCCATCTCGCCTCGACCTTCCATCGCTGCTACGGCGTCACCTTCGGCGCGTACCTGCGGCGCATTCGCGTCGAGCACGCGCGCCGCTCGCTGGCGGAGAGCGACGCCACGGTGGCCGAGATCGCCCTGGCCTGCGGTTTTTTCGATCAGAGCCACCTCTCCCGCGTCTTCCGCGAGGCCACGGGGACGTCGCCCGCGCAGTACCGCCGCGACGTAGGGCGGGCTTCAGCCCGCCTGGACGGGCTGAAGCCCGTCCTACGTGGCTGAAGCCCGTCCTGCGTGGGCTGAAGCCGTCCTGCGTGGGCTGAAGCCCGTCCTGCGTTCTTAAGCGCGTGCAAGAGCGCCCGCGCGACGCCGTGCTGCAATGCGCGGCATGAAGCGACTCCTCCCCTCCGTGCTCCTGATCCTCGCGGCCGCGGCCGCATCCGCGCAGTCACTGACCGAGCGTCTCGACGCGCTCTTCGCACCGCCCGGCGGGACGCCCGCCCTGCACGGCGGCATCCTCGTCGCCGAAAAGGGGCAGGTCGTCTATCACCGCGCGTTCGGCCCGAACCGCATCGACTCGCGCTTCCAGACGGCCTCGCTGTCGAAGGTGTTCACCTCGGTCGCGGTCCTGCAGCTCGCGGAGAAGCGCCGCCTCCGGCTCGACGACCCGGTGAAGCGGCATCTCCCCGCATTTCCCTGGGACGGCATCACCATCCGCCATCTCCTCGCGCATACGTCGGGCCTGCCGGATCTCGAGCTGTACGAGAAGCTGGTCGCGCGCGATCCGTCGCGCGTCATTCGCAACGCCGACGCCCTGGCCGCGCTGCGCGAGCACGCCCAGGGACCGGCGTTCCCGCCCGGTACGGACTTCCGCTACAGCAACACGAACTACGTCCTCCTGGCGCTGGTGGTGGAGCAGGCCGGCGGGATGCCGTTCGCGCGCTACCTCGAGCGCTCCGTCTTCGGTCCCGCCGGGATGCGCGACACGTATGTCCTCACCGCCGCATCGCCGCCCGATGCGCGGCTGGTGAAGAATCACATCCTCCCGACGATGTACGAGACGACGCCGGTCGATGTGCTCGAGGTGAAGCTGAAGGACGCGGTGAAGATGCGCCGCATCCGCTACGAGACGTACAACCTCGGCAGCACGCTCGGCGACCAGAACGTCATCAGCACGACGCTCGATCTCTTCCGGTTCCAGCAGGCGTTGCAGCGCGGGGCGCTCCTGCGCCCCGCGACCCGGAAGGAAGCGGCGACGCCGGCGCCGCTCGCGGATGGCACGGTGCGCTACGACGAGCCGGGGCCGCCGTTCGCGACGCGCTGCTCGTACGGCCTCGGCTTCGAGGTCTGTGCCGAAATGATCGGCCACAGCGGCTACAACCGCGGCATCGCCACGATGCTGTACCACGACCCGGCGCGGGAGCGGACGATCGTGATGTTCGACAACGCCGACGGCGAGGAGTTCGGGCGCAAGGTCGCGTCCGTGGTGAACGTCCTCGATGGAAAGCCGCCGCTGGAGCTCGACCGCCGCCGCTCGATGACGCGCGAGTACGGCCGCACGCTGCTCGACCGCGGTCCGGCGGCGGCGCTCATCGCGTACAACCGCATGCGCCTCGACCCCGCACACTACGTCGGTACGCGGCGCGGCATGAACGTCCTCGGCTACGACCTCCTCCACAACGGCTACGTCGCCGAATCGCTCCACCCGTTCCTCATCAACGTGGTGCTGCATCCCGAGGATGCGAACGTCTACGACAGCTACGCCGAGGCGCTCGCCGCCAACGGCAGGACGGCCGAGGCGATCGCGATGTACGAGCGCGCGCTGCAACTGAATCCCGGCAACGAGGGGGCGAAACGGGCGCTGGAGACACTGCGCGGCCGCGGCCACGGCCAGTGAAGGGCTTTCCGGGCAATAGCAAATGAAACGTTTTGACCCGCGCCCGCACTACCGAATGAAGGAGATCCATCATGACCAGGAAAACCATTCGTTCGATTGCAGTCCTCGCGGCGGCGGCATTGTCGACACTCGCCATCACCTGCCGTTCGGCCGACTCTCTGGGCCCGGCGGCGCGCACGGTCGAACTGCGCCAGGTGCAGCAAGTCGCCGCGGCGTTCAACAAGATCATCGACCAGGCCATCACCAACCGCAGCAGCGGAGCAACGCGGGAGTTCGTCGACATCTGCCCCGATCGCCCTACCTTCCGAGTGCACAAGGGCATCGTGGCGAACAAGGTCAGCATCGTTCGCAGCAGCGTGGCCATCGATCCGCCGGCGCAGATCACCGTCGTGCAGTTGCGGGAGCTCCGCGCCCTGATGAACCTGCGTGTCGATGAGGCCTTCCAGTCTGGCGACGCGTCGGCGTACCGCGACCTGCTCAGCGTAAAGCTCGATGGCAACGGCCTGACCGGGAACGTGAGCGCACCGCGTGCATCGGTGCAGATCAGCGAGCTGCAATGACCAGCGGCGGCCGGAAACGCATGGCGTGGCTGGCCGCGGCGGGCGTGCATCTCGCGCTCGTCGTTTGCGGCGCCGCGGGGATAACGCCGGTCTCCACGAAGCTCGCGGGCGGCAGGGTCGTCGAAACGTACCGCGCCTACACGGGAGCGAACAACGGCTACGGCTTCTTCGCTCCGGGCGTTGCGTCCGAATGGCGAGCCACGTTCGACGTCTGCAGCGATGAGCGGCATTGCATTCCGGTAGCGAGGGAGCAGGTGGGCCACGAGGCGCGCCTGCTCCTCATCACGATCGATGGCCTCCTCGGAGAGGACGAACTGCGCGATCTCATCGCCGCGTCGCATGCCGCGCGGCAATTCGCGCGGTATCCGCATGCCGAGGTGGTACTGGTGAAGGCGGGGGTTTTCGAGGTGCCGGCGATGGCGGAGTACAGGGGCGGCGAACGGCCGCAATGGAGAGATCTGTATGGCTACGCATTTCATCGAGCCGCTGGCCGGCCGTGACGCGGGTGCGAGCTCGTTGCCGCGATTCCTGGCGGGCGAGGCGAGCGCGCGTCCGCTGGCGGCGCTGCGCATTGGACTGGCGGCGGTGTTGCTCGCACAGGCTTTCGCACTCGCGCCGCACCTCTTCCTCTTCTTTGGCGAGCACGGCATCGTGCAGGCGCCAATCGCGAACGCACTCGTGTCCGCCAGCGTGCCACGGGTGACGTATGTCGTCGCGCTACTTGCACCATACGTGCGCGACGAACGGCTCGTGCTCCTCGGTTGCTTTGCATTGTATGTGGCCGCGCTGCATCTGCTGCTCGCGGGATGGAAGACGCGCGCCGTGGCCATCGCCGCGTGGCTGCTGCACCTCGGTCTGAAGACCACCGCCAACCCGTCGGCCTACGGCGTCTTCGAGTTTGCGACCATCGGGCTTTTCTACTGTGCGGCCTTTCCTTCGGGCGCGGCCTGGTCGGTTGATGCGGGCTCGTCGAAGCACGAATCTACGTCGTTCGAGGCTAACCTCGGACTGCGCGTCTTGCAGATTCATCTGTGCATCGTTTACCTGTTCTCCGGGATCGAGAAACTCCGCGGCGAGCAGTGGCGCAACGGCGAGGCGATATGGCGCGCCGTGATGCGTCCCGGCTTTGCGATGTTCGACCTCTCCTGGCTCGCCGCATATCCCTTCCTTCCGCTCCTCGCGTGCTGGGGGACGATGGCGATTGAGCTTGGCTACGTGTTGCTCGTCTGGCCGCGGCGGATGCGGCACCTATGGGTCTTGGCCACGATCGGCATGCATGCCGGCATCGGAGTCGTGCTCGGGCTGTGGTCTTTTTCGGCGGTGATGATCGTGCTGAACGCCGCGGCGTTTCTCGTCACTCCGACCCGATCACCCACTTCTCGAACGCGTCCCCCGGCAGCTCGCGGATGAAGCGCGACGGCTCCATGAGGATGTCCATGCCGGCGCGGTCGCGGGCCATGACCGGGAAGACGAGATAGAGCTCCTGCATGGCCCGGGTCACGGCCACGTAGAAGAGGCGGCGCTCCTCCTCCTCGCCGGGGATCACGATCTCGCGCGTTCCCTGCTCGTCGATCACCGGCGCGTCCTGCGTCGCTCCTTCCAGGAGCGGCAGCGCCTCGTGCACCCGGTTCGGCGGGATGCGCACGATCCCTCCGGGGACGCGCAGCGCGCGCTGCGACGGGAAGCGTCCGTCGGCCAGCCACATCACGAACACCGCCCGCCACTCCAGCCCCTTGGCCTGGTGCACCGACGACAGCACGATCTTCTCGTCCTCGGGGCCGACCACGGCCACGTCCTCGCCGGCCATCGGGTTGGCCAGCGCCACCTCATCGAGGAACTGCTCCACGTCGTCGTAGCGCAGGGCGTACTGCGAGAGCTGCTCGAGGTCGTCCAGCCGCGCCTGGGCGTTGGCGAACTTGGTCCGCGCGTAGTCGCCGTAGCCGCGCTCCACGATCAGGCGGATCGTCTCCGACGGATTGCGCTTCATGGCGTCGACCGAGATCAGGCGCAGCACGTCGCGCGCGCTGTCGAGCGACGGCGCCACGCCGCGTCCCGGCGGATACGCTCCCGCGGCCGGCCCCCGCAGGAAGGCCTCCAGCGGATTCGACGCCGTGGCGATCCTGGCCCACACCTCGGCCGCGGTCTTCTCGCCGATCTTCGGGTAGAGCTTCAGCATCCGCTTCCACGACAGCTCGTCGCGCGTGTTCGTGACCAGCTTCAGGTACGCCAGCACGTCCTTGATGTGGGCCTGCTCGAAGAAGCGCACGCCGGAGCGGATCTCGTACGGGATCAGCCGCCGCGTCAGCTCCATCTGCAGCTCCAGCGACTGGTAGTGCGAGCGGTACAGCACCGCGATCTCGCTCAGCTTCTCCCCCTCGTCGCGCAGCTCCAGGATGCGCTGGGAGATGAAGGCCGCCTGCTCGTACACGTCGTCCACGCCGACCACCGCCGGGTCGGGGCCGTCGCCGCGCACGGCCTGCAGCTCCTTGCGGAACTGGAAGCGGTTCGCGGCGATGGACGCATTGGCCAGGCGCAGGATCTGCCGCGTGGAGCGGTAGTTCGTCTCGAGCTTGTAGATCTGCGACTCGGGGAAGCGGAGGGGGAAGGTGAGGATGTTCTCGAACGAGGCGCCGCGGAACGAGTAGATCGACTGCGCGTCGTCGCCGACCACCATCACGTTGCGGCGCTCGGAGGCCATCAGGTCGATGATGTCCGCCTGGAGCTTGTTCGTGTCCTGGTACTCGTCGACCAGGATGTGCCGGAAGCGGCGCTTCAGCGCGGCCGCGACCTCGTCGTGCTCCTCGAGCAGCACTTTCCAGAACACCAGCAGGTCGTCGAAGTCCATCGCGTTCGCGTCACGCTTGCGCTCCTTGTAGCGGCGGAACACGTTCACGATCTCGTCGCGGTACATCGCGAAGTGCGGGTAGTTCTCCTCGAGATGGAGCTCCAGCGGGACGCGGGTGTTGATCAGGAACGAATAGACGTCGAGCAGGACGTCGCCCTTCGGGAAGCGCTTCTCCAGCGTCTTGATGCCGAGGGAGGAGATGGCGGACTCCATCATCTCCTTCGAGTCCTCGTCGTCGAGGATGGTGAAGTTGGAGCGGTAGCCGATGGCCTCCGCGTGGCGGCGCAATAAACGATTGCCGATGGAGTGAAACGTCCCGCCCCAGATGCGGCGGGTGTCGGTGGTGACGAGCTGCTCGACGCGGCTGAGCATCTCGCGCGAGGCCTTGTTGGTGAAGGTGACGATGAGGATGTCGGCCGGATCGACGCCGTCCTCGATCAGCCGCGAGACGCGATAGGTGAGGGTGCGCGTCTTGCCGCTGCCGGCACCGGCGATGACCAGCATCGGCCCCTCGCCGGCCATGACCACCTCGAGCTGCTCGGAGTTGAGCTGATCCGCGTACGCGACCTTGTACTGCTTCTGCGGTTTGTCGGGACGCTTGAGGGTGTACTTGCGGACTTTGGTCTCGGTCATGAATTCGACCGGAGCGTATCAGGCACCGATCTTCTTCAGCCACTCATCCGTCCATTGCCGCCACGGCTTGCCGCTGCGCCGCTCGATGGCGGCCACCGGATTCTCCGAGCCGTAGGCTTCCATGAAGGCGCTCATGCCGAGCTCTTTGACGAGGTGCGCGGTGAAGGAGGCGGAGACGGCGTAGAACATGCCGCGTTCAGGACGGGAGGTGAAGGTCACACTCTTGGCCGGCCTGGCGAGCCAGCCGAGCGCCTGCTCGCGCGTCTGCGGCTTGCCGAGGATGCGCGCGGCCGCTTTGTCCAGCGACTCGAGGTCCGTGGCCTCGAGCTTCACCAGAGGACGCATCTTGCCCGGCTGCACGACGAACTGCACGTACGTGGCGATCCCTTCGCGGAGGAGCAGCGAGCCGAACTCGCCGCCGACGAGGTGCACGGTCTCGTGGAGGTGCGGCGCCTCGCCGGAGTCGAGTCCCGAGAGGAAGACCACGGGCGGATCGCCAGCGGCGTGCGCGTAGCCGCCATAGACGTGCGAGGGGAGGTCGTCGGAGTCGCTGATGTAGTACTCGATCGGCGCCTCGTGTTTCTTCCCCAGCGCCGTCTCGGCCTGTGCGACCGCGCGGTCGAGCGAGGCGGTCACGCCGGCGCGCTTCTCCGCCGGCCACGCCGGTGGCGCCCAGACGACGACACGCGCGCCGGCGCTCTTCACGTGCGTCGCGTGCATGGCCGCGATCGCGGCGTCGTCCTGTGAGGAGGCGAGGGCGGTGGTGGCGAGGAACAGCAGGATGGCAATCATTCGCATACGCGGGATCGGACGCGCCCCCCCGAATTTCGTTGGCGGCGTTGACCGGGTTGACACAATGAGAGCATCAGGCGGACCGCCGGCGTCCCGCCGGCTGTCTGTGGCGGCGTCCCGCCGCCACTCCGGGAGCCCGCAGGCGAGACGCCTGCGGAGACAGCCGGCGAGGACGCCGGCGGTCCGGGGACTGCGCTGAGGGAGGAACGTATGGACGACGACCTGCACGAACTGTCGCGCGAGCAGCTCATCGCGGAAGTGCGCCGCCTGCGCGACGGCATCCGACGCCACCGCGACAGCAGCATGCACGAGCTCTGCTGGCATCACCCGGAGCTGTGGGGGCTGCTGCCGGAGCAGAGCGATCCGCGGCCGGTGGTCCCCGACTGGCCGCAGTTCCTGCGCGGCTGCGTGCGTTACCGCGAGTCGCTGGAGCGGCAGGCGCCGGACGCGCCGCGCAGCGGCGAGGAATTCGAGCGCTGAACTGTTCACCATTCCGCCGCGGAGCTCATCGAGGCCATTCCCGACGCACCCTGCAACTCCGCCATGCGCACGCTGCTGAAGGTGCTGGAGGAGAAGGGGCACGTCACGCACGAGGAAGTGGGGCGGGTGTACTGCTACTCGCCCACGGTGGCGCTGGAGTCGGCGCGCCGCTCCGCGATGCGCTCGGCATCGCACGGCCGGTCCTGCTGATGCGCACGGACCGCGTCTCGCTGCCGGTGACCTGGGGGGAGCTGCCCCGGCGCGGAGCGGTACAACGTGTTCACGACCGTCGAGGATCTCGTGCGATGGAACGAGAACTTCGTCCGCCCGAAGGTCGGCGGCGCGGAGGCGATCCGCTGGATGACCACCTGGGCGAAGCTCGACACGGGGCACACCACGGAGTGGGGACTGGGCTTGTCGCCGCTGCGCTACAAGGGACTGGAGGGGCTCTACTTCTCCGGCGGCGGCGGCGACGGCACGTCGCTCTTCGCGCGCTTCCCGGCGCAGAAGTTCGCCCTCTCGATGATGTGCAACGCCGGGTTGCCGTACAACGCGGAAATTCTCTCGCAGCGCGTCATCGACGTGGTGCTGGCCGACGCCATCGCCGCGGTGCCGAAGAGCGAGCCGCCGGCGATTGTGGACCCGGCGCCGGTGCGGGTCGCGCGCGAGACGCTGCAGCGCTGGTCGGGCATGTACTTTACGTCCCATGGGGGACCGTTCTCGCGCGCGTTCCGCGTCCGGGACGACGCCTTCGTGGTGGTGGTCAGTCCGGAGCGCACGGTCCCGCTGATCCACCTCGGCAACGGCCGCTTCCGCGCCAGCGGCTCGACGACGGAGTACGAGCTCGGGCGCGACCGCGTCCGCCGCTCCGCGCAGAACGAGCCGGTCATCGAGCTCGCGCGCGTCGACGAAACCAAACTGTCCTCCTTCGAGGAGTTCGCCGGCGTCTTCTCCAGCGACGAGGTCGAGGCGACCCTGACCTTCACCGTGCGCGACGGGAAGCTCCCTACGCCTTCCCGCGGCAGGAGCGCTCCGACCCGCTCGAGCCGGTCTTCCGCGATGCCTTCGCCGACGGCCCGCTCTACTTCCGCTTCCGCCGCGACGCGCGAAGCCGCATCACCGGCGTGACGAAACACTGGGACCGGGTCTCGGCGCTCGATTACGTGAAATAGTAGTGGACCGCCGGCGTCCCGCCGGCTGTCTGTGGCGGCGTCCCGCCGCCACTCCCCGGGGCGCAGGCGGGACGCCTGCGGAGACAGCCGGCGAGGACGCCGGCGGTCCACGGTTCTGCTAGTCTCCCGTGTGGATGTTTTCGCCGCGGGTGCTGGCCGTCGTTGCCGTCGTCTTCTGGGGCATTTCCTTCGTCGCCACCAAGGCGGTGCTGCGTGAGATCTCTCCCTCCACCCTGATCTTCGTGCGCTTCGCCATCGGCGCGCTGGTCCTGCTGGCCATCGTCCGCGAGCTGCCGCCGCGGCGGGCATGGGCCGCGCTGGCGGTGATGGGCTTCGTCGGCGTCTTCGTCCATCAGATGCTGCAGGCCTACGCCCTGACCATGACCAGCGCCACCAACACCGGGTGGCTCATCGGCATCACCCCCATCTGGTCGGCCATCCTCTCGGCCCTCGTCCTGCGCGAGCGTTTCGGCTTCTGGAAGATCGCCGGCCTCCTGGGCGGGTTCCTCGGTGCACTGCTCGTCGTCACCAAAGGGGACTTCAGCCCGCGCGTCCTCGGCGCCCCTTCGACGACGGGCGACCTGCTGATCTTCATCAGCACCATCAACTGGGCCGTCTACACCGTCCTCGGGCACAAAACCATCCGTGCCCTCGGCCCGCGCCGCGCCACCTCGGGGGCCATGCTCTTCGGCGCGGCCATGCTCGCCCCCATCTTCATCCTGAAGCGCGGCTGGGTCGAACTGCCCCGGCTCACCGCCACCGGCTGGGGCGCGCTGCTCTTTCTCGCGGTCTGCTGCTCCGCGCTCGGCTACCTCTTCTGGTACGGCGCGCTGGAGCGGCTCGAGACCGCGCGGGTGGCCGCGCTGCTCTACGCCGAGCCGCTGGTGACCTTCGTCGCCGCCGCGCTGCTCCTCGGGGAGCGCGTCAGTACCGTCGTCGTGCTCGGCGGCGTCCTCGTTCTTGCAAGCGTTCTCGTCGCGCAGTACGCGCCAGCCGTACGCACCCCTCTGGAGGAAGCATGATTCGTCGTCTCGCCGTCATTCTGCTGCTCGCTCTCTTCTGCATCGCCTGCGGGTCGTCGTCCGACGACTACGACACCTCGGCCTCGCGCGTCCTGCCGCGCGGCCCGTACTCGGGGAACGAAGTCGGCCCGTCGCCCGTCGGTGCCATTCCCGACATCACGGTGCGCGACGCCTCGCGCAGCCGCGACATCCTGCTCACCGTCGAATACCCGACGCGCAGCGGCTCGAACCCGCTCATCATCTTCTCCCACGAGCTCGGCGGCTCGAACCGCGCCTACATCGGCCTCAGCTCCTACTGGGCCGGCAACGGCTACGTCGTCATCCGCCCCTCCCACGGCGACCGCGGCACCTTCGAGACCCAGAGCGAGGGAGACTTCCAGGGCCGCGTGCGCGACCTCGCCACCATCCTCGACTCGCTCGAAGACCTCGAGCGGCGCTACCCGGAGCTGCAGGGGAAGATCGACCGCACGAAGATCGGCGTCGCCGGACACGGATACGGCGGGCAGACCGCGCTGCTGCTCGCCAGCGACCCGCGCGTCCAGGCCGTCGTGGCCATGGTGCCGGAGACGCGCGGCGTCACCCTCACCAGCGTCGCCAGGCCGGCGCTCTTCATCAGCGGCACCCGCGATCCGGCGCAGACCGCCGCGGAGCCGTTCACGCTCGCGCCCGCGGGGGACAAGTGGCTCATCGCCATCGAAGGGGCGCGCATGCCCGCGTTCACGGGACGCTACGAGGCCTTCACCGAGGCGCAGGCCAGGGAGGCCGCGCGCAACGATCCTCTCCTCGACCCGTACGACAACCGGCAGCAGCAGATGCGCTCCGCGCGCGTGCAGAACGCCATGCTGCGCACGCAGGAGATGTTCGGGATCGTGCGCGGCAGCGCGCTGGCGTTTTTCGACGCCTACCTCAAAGGCAACGCCGAGGCCCGGACGGCGCTGGAAAACTTCAAGGACCGCCGAGGTGTAACAGTCGAGCGGAAGTAATGCCGGATAGGTGGCGTTGCGGGAGAGAGAGAAGAGTTAGAATACTGCTCCCCATTTCCCCGACCGAACAGGAGACATTGATGGTTCGACGGTTGTTCGTACTGGCAGCGCTATTTCCTGTCGTCGCGCTCGGCGCCGACCGGCACATCCTTCGTTACACCAATTCCATCCCGGTCTCGTTCAGATCCTCCCTGGCCACCATCGACGGCGCGCTCGTGTCGCTGAACAGCGGCGCGGGGCTGGCCGTCGTCAGCGACCTCACCGATGAAGAAGCGGCCCGGCTGGCCAAAGAGACCGGCGCCGCGGACGTGCTGCCCGACGTCGACGTGCGCCTGCGCCTCGGCGGACTGGGCGAAGCCTCCGATCCGGGCATGACCCTCTTCAGCAGCCCGTCGCCGGAGAACGCCGCCATCTACTCGTGGCAGTGGCACCTGCGCGCGATCGGCGCCGACAAGGCGTGGGCCGCGGGCCGTCTCGGCTCGTCCGACGTCACCGTGGCCGTCATCGACACCGGCGTCAGCTACGAGCATCCCGACCTCGCCGGCCGCGTCGATCTCAGCCGTTCGGTCTCCTTCGTCCCGAGCGACGACGCCGACGTCGCCGCGATCTTCCCGGGACGCCACCCGGTGACCGACCTCTTCTACCACGGCACCCACGTCGCCGCGACGATCGCCAGCAACGCGCAGATCGCCGCCGGCGTCACCCAGAACGTCACCATCATGGGCGTGAAAGTGCTCTCGCGCTGGGGCGAGGGGAGCTTCAGCGGCGTGCTCGACGGCGTGCTCTGGGCCGCCGATCACGGTGCCGACGTCGCCAACCTCAGCCTCGGCGATACGCTGTCGAAGCCGGAGAACGGCCGCTACATCGCCATGATCAACCAGGCCTTCAACTACGCGCACCGCAAGGGCACGCTGGTGGTCGTGGCCGCGGGGAACGAGAGCACCGACCTCGACCGCGACAAGAAGAGCTTCAGCATGTACTGCGACGCCCCGAACGTCGTCTGCGTCTCCGCCACCGGCCCGACGGCCGCCCCGAGCGTGACCGGTCCGTTCACCGGCGTCGACGAGTTCGCGTCGTACTCCAACTACGGCAAGTCGATCAGCGTGGCCGCGCCCGGCGGCACCAACCCGGGGCGCGTCTGGGCGGCCTGCTCGAAGACGTCGCTGCTCGTGCCGTTCTGCCAGACCTCGGACGAGGTGCTCGGCATCGGCGGCACGTCGATGGCGGCGCCGCACGTGGCCGGCCTGGCCGCGCTGCTCGTCGAAGACATCGGTCACGGCAAGCCGTCGCAGGTGAAGCAGCGGCTGCAGAAGACCGCCGACGATCTCGGCCAGCCCGGCAAGGACCCGCTGTACGGCCACGGCCGCATCAATGTCCCGAACGCCCTCGGGCTCGAGTAACCCACGATGCCAGAAGAGCTCCCCGAGCCGGTGACCGTGCCGGAGACGGCATGGATCACCGCGCTCGACCGGGAGCTGGCCGCGCAGCGGCTGCAGAGCGAGCAGCTCCAGCTCCTCGGCACGGCCGTGCGCGTGACGGGGGAGGGGATCGCCATCCTCACGCCGGCCGTCGAAGCGGTCGGCCCGCGCATCGCCTTCGTCAACGACGGCTTCTGCACCATCTCCGGCCGCCGCCGCGAGGAGATCATCGGCCAGACGCCGCAGATCTTCGGCATCGTCGACCGCCAGCAGTCCGTCTACGACGCGCTGCTGCAGCACGTCTTCGAGGGGCGCCCGTTCGAGGCGGAAGTGACGGCGCGCCGCGCCGGCGGCGCGGAGTTCGAGCTCGACCTGCAGCTCGTGCCGGTCGAGGACGGCGGCCAGCTCACGCACTGGGTGGCCTTCCTCCGCGACGTCACGCAGGCCCGGCACCAGGTCACGTCGCTGCGCCATCAGGCCATGCACGACGCGCTGACCGGCCTCCCGAACCGGACCATGCTCTTCGAGAAGCTCGAGAGCGCCATCGAAGGGTCGCGCGGCGACGGCTCGAAGCTCGCGCTGATGCTGATGGACCTCGACCGCTTCAAGGAAGTGAACGACACGTTCGGCCATCAGTTCGGCGACGCGCTGCTCAAGCAGGTGTCGTTCCGGCTGCAGAACCAGCTCCGCGGCGACGACTTCGCCGCGCGCCTCGGCGGCGACGAGTTCGCGGTGGTGCTGCCGCACGTGACCGACTCCACGACCGCCGCCACGACGGCCCGCCGCATCCTCGGCACGCTCGAGCAGCCATTCGTCATCGAGGGGCAGGTGCTGGAGGTGGGCGGCAGCATCGGCATCGCCCTCTTCCCCGAGCACGGCGGCGACGCGCGGACGCTGCTCCGCCGCGCCGACGTGGCCATGTACGCGGCCAAGCAGAAGCAGAGCGGCTACAGCTTTCACCAGGACGACCAGGAGACGCGCACGCCCGACCAGCTCGCCCTCGTGGTCGAGCTGCGCGGTGCCGTCGATCGCGGCGAGCTGACGGCGCACTATCAGCCGAAACTGCACATGCGCAGCGGCATCATGACCCGCGCCGAGGTGCTGGTACGGTGGAACCACCCCACGCGCGGTCACCTCGGGCCCTCGCACTTCATCCCGCTGGCCGAGCGTACGGGGCTGATCCGCGGCGTGACGGACTGGCTGCTGGATCACACCATCGGCCAGTGCCGCGTGTGGCAGGACGCGGGCGCGCCGATCCACATCGCGGTCAACGTCTCGGCGCGCAGCCTGCTCGACCAGGAGCTGCCGGTGAAGGTGCAGAACGCACTGGACCGCTGGGGGATCGAGCCGCGGTTCCTGAAGATCGAGATCACGGAGAGCAGCATCATGGCCGACCCGGCGCACGCGCTGGCCATCCTGTCGATGCTGCAGTCGATGGGCGTGCGCCTGTCGGTCGACGATTTCGGCACGGGCTATTCGTCGCTCACGCATCTCCGCGAGCTGCCGATCGACGAGATCAAGATCGACAAGTCGTTCGTGATCGGCATGCGCACCAGCGACGCCGACGCGGCCATCGTCCGCACGGTGATCGATCTCGCCCACAACCTCGGCAAGCAGGTCTGCGCCGAGGGAGTGGAGGACGCCGAGACGTGGCAGCTCCTGAAATCGCTCGGCTGCGACCTGGCCCAGGGCTACTGGATCGCCCGCCCCATGAACGCGAACGACCTGATGGAGTGGCTGACGCGGACGAGCTGGGGACTGACGCGCTAGACGTTACTGGTGGCTGGTTGCTGGTTCAAGGCGCTGTATGGGTTTCAGGCGATGCAGCGCCACGAACCAGCAACACAGCAACCAGCAACCGCTACTTCACATTCACCTTGATCTTCGCCCGCTCGCTCTTCTCGATCCGGCGCAGCTCCGCGTTCACTTCACGCTGCGTTCGCCAGGCGCGTGGCGGCGTGGCGATGGCGGTGCCGGTCAGCGAGAACGGGTCCGGCCACTCCTGCGTCACGCCGAGACGTGAGCCGGAGAGCGGTGTCATGATCGGCAGATAGTTGAACCGCCAGCGCGTGCCGAGGGCGCCGAACTCGACCGAGCCGACGTGGAAACGCACGTTGCGCACGCGCGGCGGCGGGGGCTCCGGAATCGACAGCACGAAACGCTGCAGCGCCGGCTTCGAATAGTCCGGCGTCGTCGGGGGAGTCGTGTTCTGGAGTTGCTCCTGGGCGGAGAGACTCGTCGCGGCGAGGAGCACGAGGATTGCGATCTTCGTCTTCATACGCTTCTTTCCCTCCATTCTACGACGCACGAATCGAACCAAGGTTCGCCGCCCGAATATGATGCCAAAGTGTTGCTGACCCTGCTCATCGTCGCGGCCGCGTCCGCCGCGATGGCCGCCCTCTGGAACCGCTGGTTCCTGTCCGTTCCGTGGCGGATCACCGGACTCTTTTTCGTCCTCTGCGCCCTCTGGCAGGCGGAGACGCTCTTCACCGGCAAAGTGGACGTGCCCGGCAACCTGGCCTTCCACGCCTGGCCGTGGAAAGCCGTCGACGCCCCGCCTGCAAACGCGAACACGGGCATCGTCTTGACCCAGCTCGCGCCGTGGACGCGCATCGCCCGCGACGAGCTGACGTCCGCCACGCTGCCGCTCTGGAACCGCCACTCGGCCGGCGGCGCGCCGCTGCTCGCCAATCAGCAGACGGCGCTCTTTCATCCCTTCACCCTGCTCGGCCTGCCGCTGACGGTGGGGAAGGCGTTCACGCTGTCCGCCACCCTGCGCCTCTTCACGCTCCTCTTCTTCACTTTCGTCCTGCTGCGCGGCTTCGGCCTGCGCGACGGGCCGTCGGTCTTCGGCGCCGTGGCCTACGCCTTCTGCAGCTTTCACGTGGTCTGGCTGCTCTTTCCCCTCGGCCTGGCCACGATGATGCTGCCCGTGGCGCTCGCCGGCGCGCGCGAGCTCGTCGAGACGGGAACCCGCCCCGCGTACGTGCTGCTGACGCTCGGGCTGGCGTGCTCCGTCCTGGGCGGACATCCGGAGTCGGCGCTGTGGGTGTGGATCACGACGGCGGTATTCATCGTCTATCTGGCACGAACGCGCGTGCTGATCCCCGCCACGGCCTTCATCATCGCCGCCCTCCTGACGGCCTTCTTCTGGTATCCCACGCTGCGCGCGCTGCAGACCACCGAGCGCTTCCAGAAGTTCCACCAGCGCGAGCTCAACCCCGCCGATCACGGCCTGTCGTACGAATGGCTGCTGCCGCTCGTGGCGCCGAATGTCCTCGGGAATCCCGTGAACGGGACCTACACCCCGCCGCGCGGTGCGCATCCGGCGGTGCTGAACGACTACGGCGAGGTGGCCTCGAGCTACGCGGGGCTGCTCACGCTGGCGCTGGCGTTATCGGCGGTGTTCGTGACCCGCCAGCGCCCCCTCTTCTTCGCCCTCGGCCTGATGCTCTTCGCGCTCCTCACGATCGCGGAAGTCCCGCTCTGGCGCGACGCCATCCGCGCCATCCCCTTGGCCGGCGTCAGCCTCCATCAACGCCTCCGGGTGTTGTGGGACCTCGGCGTCTGCATCGCCGCCGCAACCGCGCTCAACGTAGGGCGGGCTTCAGCCCGCCCCGTGCTCTTGGTCACCGGCGCGGTGTTCCTCGCCCTCTACTTCCTCCGCGAGCCCCCCCTCGACGCCCTCGCCATCGCGCAGCTCGCGATCCCCATCGCCACTCTGCTCATCTTCGCCCTGCGCCCCACCGTGGCGGTGGCCACTGTGCTCGTCTTCATCGACCTCGCCGCCGCGACCTGGCGCTACAACCCGCCGGCGCTGGCCGGACACGTCTATCCCATCACCGGCGCCATCGACTTCATGCAGCGCGCGGCCAAGCCGTACCGCATCGCGGCGTGGGGGTGGTCCTTCATGCCCGAGACGCCCGGCTACTACGGGCTCGAGGACGTGAAGACGACCGACCCGGTGCAGCACTTTGCGTACATGTTCCTCCTGCGCGGCTACCTCGGCATCGATCCCTCGTCGCCGGACCTGGTGCTGAGCAACGTCGAGCGCGCCTATCTCGACTTCCTCAACGTCCGCTACCTCTACGTGCCGCCCGACCACGAAACGCGTCCGCCCGGCTTCGTGGAGCGCTACCGCGGCGCCGACGGCGTGGTGCTCGAGAACGTCGAGGTGCTGCCGCGCTACTTCCTCGTGCGCGAGGCGAGCGTCGAGACGGACCTCGGCATGACCGTCGCCAAGTCGCGCTTCATCTCCGACTTCCGTGCCCAGGCCATCGTCGACCGCAAGCCGCCGCAGGTCCCGAACAGCTTCCGCGGCGGCAGCGTGGACCTCCGCGAGTACGCAGGCCAGCACACGCTGCTCGAGGTCGAAAGCCGCGGCTGGAACCTCCTCGTCACCAGCGACACCCACTGGCCCGGCTGGAAAGCGCGCGTGAACGGCCGCGACGCCGAGGTAGTCAAAGTGAACGGCGCCTTCAACGGCGTCTACATCCCGCCGGGGAAGGCGAAGGTGGAGCTGTGGTACTGGCCGGACGAAGTCACGCACGGCCTGATCGCGGGGGTGGTGGGGCTGCTGTTGCTGGCGTGGGTGGTGACGTATCGAGGCTCATAGGCTCATAGGCTCACAGGCTCATAGGCTCATAGGCTCATAGGCTGATCGGACCCCTGTGAGCCTATGTACCTGTGAGCCTATGAGCCTTCTCTCCTACCGCACGAACCGCAGCTCGCGCAGCAGCAGCTCCAGGTGCTCGCGGCCGATCGCCGACCAGACGTTGTACAGGCACTCCTGTCCCTGGATCCTCACGTAGGCGAGCTGCTTCGGGCCTTGGCCGCCCTCGGGGCCGTATTCGGCCTTGCTGCCGTCGTCCCATTGGATGGCGTGCGGCCACTGGTCGTACGAGCCTGGGGCGTCGGCCTTCGCGCCCGTGCCGGCCACGCCGAACGCGCTGCGGAGGTTGGGGAGGTCGTATGCCACGGCCCAGCCGCCGGAGAAGGTCGCCGCCCGCGGCGTGGCGCCCGCCCCTTCGGGGCCGAGGGAGCGCGGGGCGATGAGGGCGCAGGTAGCGCGGTTCTCCGCCTGCAGCCACTCCTGCGTGTAGACCGCCGGTGCTGCTCCGCCGGGAATCGGCTCCTGCCGCCACGGCGGGGCGGGCTGCAGCGGCCCGTCATCGTCGGGAGTCGTGGCACAGGCGGTGAGGAGCAGCAGCAGAACGGCGAAGAACGAGGTGCGCATCATTTCAGGTAGCGCGCCAGAAAGTCCCACATCTCCTTCCGCGATTCCTTCGCCAGCTTCGTGTCGATGCGGTTGAAGCGGTGCGCGCCCGGGGCGTTCTGGTAGATCTTGTACTCGAACTGCTTGCCGGCCGCCTTCAGTGCCGCGATCATGTGCTCGACCTCCAGCACGTGCACGTCCTCGTCGTTCGTGGTGGTGTGGATGAGCAGCGGCGTGCGCAGCTTCGCGGCATGGAAGACGGGAGAGCGCCGCCGGTACTCCATCACGTTGTCCTCCGGCTGCCGGCCGATGAACTCCTCCGGGGATTCTAGGCGCATAGGCTCATAGGCTCATAGGCTCATAGGGAGCTCCTGTGAGCCTGTGAGCCTATGCACCTATGAGCCTATGCACCTATGAGCCTGTACGCTACCATCCCTCCTGCCATGAACGAGCCCACCATCATTACCATCGACCGCGTCGGGCGTCTGGTCATCCCGAAGGAAATCCGCGACGAGGCGGGGATTGAGGCGGGGATGGCGCTGGAGGTGCGCTGCCGCGAGGGGCGCATCGAGATCGAGCCGCGGCGGCGTCCCGTGCGCATCGTGAAGAAGGGAAGGCTGCAGGTGGCGGAATCCGTGGAGCCGGGGCAGCCCCTCACGCGCGCGGCGGTGAAGAAAGCGGGAGAGCGGGCCTGATGCCGGCTCTCGTCGCCGCCGACGCCACCGTGCTCGTGGCCGCCGTCGTGGCCTGGCACGAGCGGCACCGCGCCGCCGCGGGAGCGATCGAGCACGCGCTGGCGCGCAAGTCGCTGGTCGTGGCGGCGCCGTCGCTCGTCGACGCGTACGCCATCCTCACGAGACTGCCCGCGCAGCACCGGCTGCCGCACGCGCAGGCGTTCCATCTCCTGCGCTCGAACTTCGGGCCCGCGCGCCTGGCAGGGCCGCGCACGCGCGATGCCTGGTCGCTCCTGCGCCGCCTCTCCGTGGCCCCCGTGGGAGGGAGCGATACCTACGACGCGCAGATGGTCGAGATCGCGCGCGACGCGGGGGCGAAGACGCTGCTGTCGTTCCGGCGTTCGGAACTGGAGCGGCTGGCCATCCCCGGCATCGAGATCGTCGAGCCGGTCTGACAGTCCCCTCTCCCCGCACGCGGGGAGAGGGGACTGTTGTCAGTGGAGAAACATCGGCATGCCCATCACTTCCGCCACCTTCGGGCGGTACTCGTTCGGGTCGTAGAACCGCGCCACGTCGACGCGTTTCTTTCCTTCGCCCGTCACTTCCACCGGCACGGCGGCGTAGCGGCCGTCGACGACGGCCACCATCTTCCCCGTCTGGCCGCGGCGGACCAGGTCGGCGGCCAGGGAGCCGTAGTTGCGGGCCACGATGAGGTCGAGCGAGTCGGGGGCGCCGGAGCGCATCAGGTAGGCCAGGCGCTGGTAGATCACCTTGTCGCGGCCGAGCTTCTCCAGATGCTCCGCCAGCGCGCCGCCGATGCCCCCCAGCTTGCGCTGGCCGGCCGCGTCGGCCTCGCCGCTCTCCACGACCTTCCCGGTGATCGTCCGCGCCCCCTCCGAGATGGCCACCACCGCGTAATTGCTCGGGTTCTCCGCCTTGTCGCGCGAGAGCATGTCGTACACGAGGTCGGGGTCGAACGGCACCTCGGCGATGATGGCCCGGTCGATGCCGCTCAGATACGCCGCCAGCAGGCACGTCTCGCCGGAGTTGCGGCCGAACAGCTCGACCACCAGGAAGCGCTCGTGCGACCCCGCGCTGGTGCGCAGGTCGTTGATGAACATCACCGAGCGCGTCACCGCGCTCGAGAAGCCGAGGCTGTAGTCGGTGCCGAAGACGTCGTTGTCCATCGTCTTCGGGATGGCCACCAGCGGCACGCCTTCCCGGTGCAGCCGGCGCGCGAACGTGAGCGTGCCGTCGCCGCCGAGGGCCACCAGACAGTCGAGGCCGAGAAACTCCACCGTGCGCATCGCCGCGCGGGTGAGGTCGTAGCGGCCGCGGTCATCCGGCTCGCCACGCTCGGCCAGGAGGTGCTGCGGGATGTGCTCCGCCTTGCTGATGGACGGGTTGATGCGCGAGGTGTGGAGGATCGTGCCGCCGGTGCGGTCGATGGCCCGGGTGAGCACCCGCGTGAGCGGCAGGATCCACGCCGAGTTGTCGGCCTCCGGATCGGGGATGATGTTCAGCAGCGAGGCCCAGCCGCGGCGCAGGCCGATGATCTCGCACGGCTCGTCGAGCATCCGCCAGACGAAGGCCTTGAGGGCCGCGTTCAGCCCCGGGACGTCGCCGCCGCCGGTGAGGATGCCGATGCGTCTCATTGCCTGAAGCGCGCGCGGGCCTTCTCCTCCCCCTCGGGGAAGAAGACCACCTTCAGCGCCTCATGGCGATCGAACTTGCCGATGCCGTCGTGGAAGTCGTGGAGAGAGTCGAACGTCGCCTGCACCACCCACTCGACATCCAGCCCCGCGCGCAGCATCCCGAGCATGCGCTGCCAGGTCGAGTACATGCGCCGGCCGATGATGCCGTGCATGGTCACGCCCTTGAAGATGACGTTCTTCGTGTAGTCGTCGATGGTGACGCTGTGCCCCGCGGGGAGGCCGAGGAGCGAGAGCGTGCCGCCCATGCGCACGATGTCGAGACCGAAGTTGATGGCGGCGGACGAGCCGGACATCTCGCAGACCACGTCCACCCCCACGCCGCCGGTCAAGAGCTGGATCGCTTTCTTGACCTCGGCGTTGTCGGTCGTGCGGACGTTGAAGGCGTGCAGGTTGTCGAAGTTGCGCGAGGCGGCCCAGCGGCGCGCCGTCTCCAGCGCGTGATCGCTGACGTCCGTGACGATCACCACCGCGGCGCCGTTGTGCTCCGCGATGGCGGCGGACATCGCCCCGATGGGGCCGAAGCCGGTGATGGCCACGGCCTTGCCCGCGAGATCGACCACCTGCGTCGTGTGCACCGCGTTGCCGAGGGCATCGAGGAACGCGCCGACGCGCGGCGGCACGAAGGGGGGGAGCTTGAGCACATTCGCGGCCGGCACCTTCACCAGCTCGGCGAAGCAGCCGTCGGAGTCGAGGCCGTAGATCTTCGTGCGTACGCAAATGTGGCCGTCGCCGCGGCGGCACTGATAGCACTCCCCGCAGATGACGTGCATCTCGGCCGAGACGTAGTCGCCGACGGCGAGCCGCCCCTCGTGCGCGCGCTCGGCGCCGGGGCCGAGGGCTTCCACGAAGCCGCAGAACTCGTGGCCGTAGATGCGCGGCGGGTGGACCTTCGACTGGATCGACGGATCCCAGTGGTAGATGTGCTTGTCGGTGCCGCAGATGGCGGTGGCGGCGACGCGGATCAGCACTTCGCCCGGCCCCGGCTCGGGCGCCGGACAATCGCGGATCTCGGTCCCCTCGGGACCGTCTTTGGGAGCGGATTTGACGACGGCGATCACGGGCGCTGGACTCTATCACCACGCAGGTCGGCAATGAATCGGGAGAGCGCGCCGGTGAGTGCCTCGGGGTCGCGCTCCCAGATGTCGTTGTGCATCCCGCCGTCGACGCGGTGGATCGTCTTCGGCGTGGGGCAGGCGTCGTGGAGTGCGTGTGCCATGGCGCACGGCGCCACCTCGTCGTCGGAGCCGTGCAGCACGAGCAGCGGCACGTCGAGCTTGCGGACCACGCGAAGCGTATCGAAGAGACGTCCCGCCAGGAGATGCATCGGCAGGCGCGGGTAGAGCACGCGGGCGAGGGCGCCCAGGGTGGTGAACGTCGACTGCAGGACCAGCGCGTCGAAGCGGTGGCGGCGAATCACCTGCGCGGCGATGGCGCCGCCGAGGGAGAAGCCGTAGAGGATCGACGGGAGGTGCGGCGGGCGGAGCGTGTCGTGGAAGCGCGCGGCGGTGACCGCGTCCGCGAGCACGCCGGGCACCGTCGGGCGGCCGCTGCTCCGGCCGAAGCCGCGATAGTCGAAGAAGAGGATGCTCAGGCCGGCGCGGAGAAAGTGCGGAATGATGTTCGCGCTCAGCGTGATGTTGGCCTTGTTGCCGTGGCAGAAGATGCCGGACGCCCTCGGCTCGGGCGCGCGGCAGTACCAGGCGTGCAGCGTCTCGCCGTCGGGCGTGGCGATCCAGTGCTCCTCCACCGCGCCGGCGGGGATGCCGTAGTCGGCCGGGTCCCAGCTCCGGACCGGCTCGCGGAGAGGGTCGAAGAGCTGCGAATTGCGATAGAGCCGGCGGCCGAGGTCGAGCGCCGCCAGAGCCGCGGCGGCGATGAGCAGTCTGCGACCGGTTTTCATCGGTTCTCCGGGGAAGCTCAGCAAGAGTTTTGCCGTGCTACAGTGCCGCGCCGTGAGGTTCGCGGAGTCACGCACCCGCGTGCGCTACAAGGAGACGGACCAGATGGGCATCGCCCATCACGCGAACTACATCGTCTGGTTCGAGATCGGCCGTACGGACCTCTGCCGCGAGGCCGGCATCCCGTACATCGACATCGAGGCGCGCGGCTACATCCTGGTCGTCACCGAGATCGCGCTGCGCTACCGCATCCCCTTCCTCTACGACGACGAGGTGCGCATCCGCACGCACGTGGCCAGCCTCGCCAGCCGGGCCATGAAGTTCGGCTACGAGCTCTATTGCGGCGAAGAGCTGCGCGCCACCGGCTTCTCGGCGCACATGTGGGTGGACCGGCAGACGCGGAGGCCGGTGCGGGCGGACGCGCAGGCGATGGAAGCGTTTCGTAGGACGGGCTTCAGCCCGTCCACCCCGGGGGAGGCGGGCTGAAGCCCGCCCTACGTTTACAGCCTCATCAACCCACCCTTCAGGATCGCCGCCGGGTCGGCCATGAACTGGCGCCGGTTCTCCTCCGAGGAGAAGTAATAGATCTTCCCCTTGTACTCGAAGGTCGGCGTCGCGGCCCGGATCGAGATCTTGCTGCCGTCGATCGGGTCCATGGCGATGGCGGGACTGAAGGGGAGGGAGGCGCGCAGCTTCTCGTCCTCGGGGGAGAAGACGATCGGCTCGGGGCGGTCCCACTGGTGGAGCGGCTTCGGTTTGGGCGGCGGCGCCTCGTCCACGAGCATCTGCGGCGGCTGGAGCGGGGCGGGCCTCGGGGGGACGGTGTTGATCGTGGCCACGCCGGCCGTGGCTACTTCGCGGGTCGGGGGCGGCGCGGCCTCGCAGGCAGCGAGCGCCAGCGCGGCAACGGTGACGATCAGAATGCGGCTCATCCGTGAATCGTGAACTGCGAAGGACAGGCCAGATTGGGAGGAAGGGATTTTGGTGCCCGGGACTGGAATCGAACCAGCACCCTCTAATGAGGACAGGCTTCTGAGACCTGCGCGTCTACCAATTCCGCCACCCGGGCTCGGGAGGGCGATTCTAGTTGCAGGCTCTGGAATGTCAATCATCGGAGTGAAATTCCGTTCCATGCGCTATTCTCCGCCACGCGAAGCCCGACCTCCGATGTCGACTCCAGAAGCGATCCGCACCGTGCCGCGCGAAACTCTCTCGAACGAGATCTGGAACCTGCCGAACGCGCTCACGCTGTTCCGCATTTTCCTCGTGCCCTTCCTCGTCGTCGTGCTGCTGACGAAGTTCAGCGGACGCGAGTTCGTCGGCCTGAGCATCTTCCTGGTCGCGGCGATCACGGACTTTTTCGACGGCTGGGTGGCCCGGCGCCGCAACCAGACCACGCGCCTCGGCGCGCTGCTCGACCCGATCGCCGACAAGCTGCTCATGTCCGCCGCCTTCATCTCGCTCGTGGAGATGGACCCGAAGCACGTGCCCGCCTGGATGGTGGTGATCATCATCGGACGCGAGTTCGCCGTCTCCGGCCTCCGCTCGATCGCCGCGCAGCAGGGCGTGACCATCGCCGCCTCCCCCCTCGGCAAGGGGAAGATGGTCTCGCAGGTCATCGCCATCTCGCTGCTGATCCTCGGCTACGAGCTCGGCGAGCTGCGCGTGACGGGCACGGTGGCGCTCTGGGCGGTGATGATCTTCGCCCTGGCCTCGGGCATCGACTACTTCGCCAAGTTCGCGCGCGCCGTGCTGCGCGATCAGAGCAGCAGACGGTAGACGTCGTTCTTCCGCAGCCCGAACTTCTCGGCCACCGCTTTCACCGCGTCGTTGCGGCGCATGCCGCTGTCGCGCAGGCGCTCGAACTCTTTCCTGATTTCCTCCGGCGGCGTTTCTTCGGCCGCTTTTGCGGGCGCGGCGAAGACGAGCGTGATCTCGCCGTGGACACGCTCCCGTTCGTGGAGCGTGGCCAGCACCTCGGAGATCCGGCCGTGGACGAGCTCCTCGTGCATCTTGGTCATCTCGCGCGCGACGGTGACTTCCGTGTCGCCGAGGACCGCGAGGGCATCCTCGAGCGAGGCCACGACGCGCTCGGGCGACTCGTACATCACCGTCGTGTGGCCGAGCTCCGCGGCGCGGCGGTAGAAATCGAGCCGCTCGCTCTGGCGATGCGGCGTGAAGCCGAGGAAGGTGAAGGGGAGGGGCGCGATGCCGCTCGCGGCGAGGGCGAGCACGCCCGCGAACGGCCCCGGGATCGGCTCGACGGTCAGGCCGCGCTCGCGCGCCAGGCGCACGATGCGATAGCCGGGATCGGAGATGACGGGCATCCCGGCATCGCTCACCAGCGCCAGCGTCTCCCCTTTTTCGATGCGAGCAATGAGGGACTCCGCCTTCGCGTCCTCGTTGTGCTCGTGGTAGCTGTCGGTGGGGCGGTCGATGCCGAAATGCGTGAGCAGCTTGCGCGTGTGGCGCGTATCCTCGCAGAGGATGAGGTCCGCGGACTTGAGCGCGGAGACCGCGCGCGGCGGCATGTCCTGCAGGTTGCCGAGCGGCGTACCGACGATGAGGAGCCTGGCCATGAGTTTTATGGAGTGCGGCAGCGGCTAGCTGCCGCTTTCCATCGCCGGCGACGCAAGTCGCCGGCGAGCCGCAGCTTCGCTGCGGCGATAGAAAGCGGCAGCTAGCGCTGCCGCACTCCATAGCTCGTATACAACAGAATGGCCGCGCTGGAGGCGACGTTCAGCGACTCGACGCGCGGGGACATCGGGATCGCGATCGGTGTCGCGTGCTCGAGCAGCTCGCGAGACACGCCGCCGCCCTCGTTGCCGAACACGAGCACCGCATGCGACGCCGGCGGCGCGAGAGCCGCCCCCGAGGCATCGGCGGCGAACAGCGGCACTCCGGCGTCGATGAGTGCGCGAGCGGTCACGGAGGCCACGGGCACCGAAAGAATCGCGCCGACCGAGGAGCGGATGGCCTTCGGTCCGAACGGATCGGCGCAGCCGGGGAGGAGCAGCACGCCGCTGGCGTCGAAGGCCGCGGCCAGGCGCACGATCGTCCCGACGTTGCCGGGGTCCTGCACGCCATCCAGCGCCACCGCGACGGAGTCGCGTCGCGCCAGAATGGAAGCGGCCTCGAAGCGCGGGCGCTCGAAAAGACCGAGGACGCCCTGCGAGTGCCGCGTCTCGGAGAGCGCGTCGAACACCTCGGCCGAGACGTCTTCATCGCGCCGGATCACCACGATCGGCCGCCACCCGCCGGCGATTGCATCCGCCACCGGTTTCGGCCCTTCGATCACGATCTCGGAGTCGTGCTCGCGGATGGCCTCGCGGATACGCTTGATCAGGGGATTCTGCCTGCTGCGGATGGTAGGCATTCGAATGCGTCGCGGATGATGATAAAAGACTCCTTTCGCCGATGACCACCAGTACGCGACCCACGATCCGCTTCGCCGACCGCGTCCGGTCGATGCAGGAGTCGCCGACGCTGGCCGTGCTCAACCGCGCCACGGCGCTGATCTCCCAGGGGGTGGATATCGTCGACTTCGGGCCGGGCGAGCCCGACTTCGCCACGCCGCGCGCGGTGGCCGAGGCGGGGAAGCGCGCCGTCGATCGCGGCTACACGAAGTACACGAACGCCAGCGGGCTGAAGGCGCTGCGCGAGGCCATCGCCGGCCGCTACAACCGCCGCTACGGACTCTCCCTCGGGCAGGAGCACGTGATCGCCGGCAGCGGCGGCAAGCAGGAGCTGTTCAACGTCGCCCTGGCGCTGCTGCGCGAAGGGGACGAGGTGATCATCCCGGCGCCGTACTGGGTGAGCTTCCCCGACCAGGTGGCCTTCGCCGGCGCGACGCCGGTGTTCGCGCCGACCGATCCCGACAATCATTTCCGCGTGCGCCTCTCCGACCTCGAGGCGGTGGCCACGGACCGCACCCGCGGCGTGATCCTCAACTCGCCGTGCAACCCGACGGGCGCGGTCATCCGCGGCGCCGAGGTGGAGAAGATCGTGGAGTGGTGCGTGTCGCGCGACCTCTTCCTCGTCTTCGACGAGACCTACGAGCTCTTCGTCTACGAGGGGAACGAGCACGTCTCGGCCATCCGCTGGTTCGAGCAGTACCCGGAGACGGTGATCGTGGTGAACTCGATGTCGAAGACGTTCGCCATGACCGGCTGGCGCCTCGGCTACGCGGTCGCGCATCCGGAGATCGTCTCGGCCCTCGGCAAGATCCAGAGCCACTCGACGTCGAACCCGAGCACGATCGCGCAGCACGCGGCCATCGAGGCGCTCAGCGGCTCGGTGGACGACGACGTGCGCCGCATGTACGACGCGTACTGCGAGCGCCGCGCGTGGCTGGTGCAGGCGCTCAACGAAGTGCCGGGCATCTGCTGCACCGATCCCGACGGCGCGTTCTACGTCTTCCCCGACATCCGTGCGTTCTTCGGCAAGCGCGGCGTCCGCGACTCGCAGACGTTCGCCGATTTCCTGCTCGACGAGGCGCGCGTGGCGGTCGTGCCCGGCGGCGCGTTCGGCGCCGACGACTACGTCCGGCTCAGCTATGCCACCAGCATGGAGCGCCTCCGCGAGGGGATCGCACGCATCGCGGCCGCGGTCGCCACGCTGTAGGAATCTAGGCGGACTTCCGCCCGTTCCGATTGCGACAACAACAAGAGGAGATCTCGTGAAAAAGACTATTTCGACCATGATCGCCCTGGCGCTGACCGCCACGGTCCTGGTGGCGCAGGAGACGAAGCCTGCCGCCCCGGCCGCCTCGGCCGATCCGATCGTCATCGCGGCTGGGGACATCACCATCCGCCAGTCGGAGTTCGAGAGCGCGCTCAAAACGCTCCCGGAGCAGTATCAGCAGTACGCCATGGGTCCCGGCAAGAAGCAGTTCGCCGAGGATTTCCTGCGCATGAAGATGCTGGCCTCGGCGGGCATGAAAGCAGGCCTCGACAAGAGCCCGGACGTGGTGCAGCAGCTCGCCCTGATGCGCGAGAACCTGGTGGCCAACGCCCAGCTCCAGAAGATCGAGGACAACATCAAGCTCACGGACGAGGACCTCAAGAAGGTCTACGACGCGAACAAGAATCAGTACGAGCAGGTCAAGGCCCGCCACATCCTGATCGCGTTCAAGGGCAGCCCGGCCGCGCAGGAAGGGAAGCCCGAGCTGACCGAGGAGCAGGCCAAGGCCAAGGCGGAAGAGCTCCGCAAGCAGATCGTGGCCGGGACCGCGAAGTTCGAGGATCTGGCGCAGAAGGAGTCGGACGACGTCGGCTCCGGCAGCCGCGGCGGTGACCTCGGCGAGTTCAACCGCGGACAGATGGTCCCCGAGTTCGAGAAGGCCGCCTTCGAGGCCAAGGTCGGCGACGTGACGCCGGTCGTGCGCACGCAGTTCGGCTACCACATCATCAAGGTGGACGCGCACGGCTCCACGCCGTTCGACCAGGTCAAGCCGGTGATCGAGCGCAACGAGCGCCAGACCCGCCTGCAGGCCGCCCTGGAGAAGATGAAGGCCGACGCGAAGGCGACCTTCAACGATACGTACTTCACCCCGGCGCCGGCGCCGGCCACCCCGCCGACGACGCCGCCGGCCACCCCGAACCAGTAACACGCACCGTCATACGACGCGAAAGGGCGGGCAATCAGCCCGCCCTTTTTTTTGCTATCGTGCGCGCCCATGGAGATTCCGTCGAAGGTATCGATCTTCAACCGCACGCTGGAGATCAAGGGAAAAGCGGGGACGCTGATCGCGGTCAACGAGGACGGTGGGTTCTACGAGGTCGTGCTCGAAGTGCAGCAGCGGAACCACACCGTGCTGTTCCCCATCGCCGAGACGGTGATCATCTTCAACGAGGCGCTGCCGACGATCTCGGCGGATTTCGAGGTGGAGCGGTAGAGGCTGTTGCTGGTTGCTGTGTTGCTGGTTCGTGGTGGCTTTCCGAGGAACCACCACGAACCAGCAACCGGCAACACAGTAACTACCGTCCCCGGACCACCCTCCGCCTGGCCGCCCCGTTCACCACCACCGCATCGGAGTAGGCGCCCGGTCCCGCGTCGTTCCACGCACGCACGCGGAAGGAGACTTTTCTCCCCTGCGTGGCAATGGAGGCGGACTGCTGCTCGGCCGGCAGCACGGGGCCGGTCTCGATCCACGGGCCGTCGTTGCTGCGATATTCGATGCGATAGCCGCTGATGGCCTGGGGCGGCGCGATCCAGCGAAGCTCGATGACGTCGCCCTGCGCGGGGGCGATCAACTGCGGTGCGGCGGGACGCTGGGGGAGCGTGTCGCGCGAGACGACCGCCATCCGGAGGCGCACCGCGCCGTCGACCGCGGCATCGTCGGCGACGGCTGCCTCGACCAGGGTCGCGCGCCCGCCGGGCAGCGCCGCGACACGCTGCAGGTCGCTGCCGAGGCGGTCATCGGGACGCGGCAGCGCAACCGGTGTCGAGGGGAAACCGCCGGGCGAGAGAAACGCCAGGTGCGGGACGACCTGCGGGAGCGGGTCCGACCACTGCTGCCAGTCGAGCAGGACATCGCCGCCGTCCAGCGTCTGCAGCCGGACGGCGTACGACGGTTCCGTGGACACCGTCTGCGCCGCGAATGCCGTTCCATCGTGCGCGGAGACGCGCGTCACGCGGAGGCCCTTCTCGCCGCTCCACGCCACGACGTATTGCGATCCATTCCACGTCGCCGTCGCGGCGTACGTCTCCTCCTGTGCCGCGAAGACCGTGGGCGCCGCGTCGAGCGGCGTCAGATCCGCCCGCAGCCGGATTCCGAGCGCTCCCGTCGGCGGCATCGGCGGCGTCACGAAAGGAGCGGCCGCGAGCCAGACGGCATAGAAGCCGTCGCCGTTCGAAGCCAGATCCACTCCACTTGCGCCGATCGCGGCCAGGCTGACCGTGCGCGGCGCGGAGAGCGTTCCGCTCCTGCTCAGAGTGGCCGCGGTGAGGTCGTGGTAGGAGCGGTAAAGCACGTACTCGCGGCCCGTCCAGAGGATCTGCTGCGGATCCCAGTCGACGCTCGCGGGCTCGCCGAGCAGCCGTCCGTTGCGGTCGAGGCGGAGCACGCGATGGCCGTCCATGGTCTGCGCGATCGCGGCGAAGCCTTCGCCATCCGACGCGGCGGCCGCCGCGTACGCGGGGTACACCGGCAGCTCGTTCTCGGTCCACTGCCCATTGGCGCCGCGCACGCCGGCGTGCAGCCTGAAGCCTTCCTCCCAGAGCACGAGCGTGCCGTGGCGCGCGGAGGCGGTGCCGTGGAGACGCTGGGCGGCCGGCGCGACCGACGCCGTCACCGACGGCCCCGCGGCGATCGACGACTGCGCGAGGCGGATCTCGTCTCCCGGCAGCCACGCCAGCGTGAGCTGGCCGCCGGAGGCGGCCATCGAGGCCACGGGGCCCGGGACCTCCTCGCGCGCCTCGACGGCGCGCGTCGCGCCGTTCAACTGCGCGACGGCGTACGTCTCGTCCGCGTTGTAGGGGTCGTCGACGTAGGCCACCACCCAGCGCGACCCGCTCCAGGTCGCGGCCGTGGGATGCACCACGCCGCCGCGCCGCGGGACGAGGTCGATCTCCGGGCCGGCCGTGCCGTCCGCCTCGATGAGCAGCGTGGACAGCCTGCCGATCGATCCGTCCGCGACGAGATATCGCTCGCCGTCGGTCGCGATCAGGGCGCGGCCGCTGTCGTCGGTGGCCAGCGGCGTGGTGGAACGGATCGCGCCGCCGCGGTCGAACAGCACGACCTGGCGCTCCCAGCGGTTCGACGCGATTGCCGCGAACGACCGTCCGTTGCTGGCCAGGCCTTGAATGTAGGAGGAGAGGCCGGTCGGCGAGGACGTCGCCTGCAGCGGCACACCGTCCGGCGAGAGGCGGATCGCGTGGATCTGATCCGCGTCCGTGGGGAGGTACAGCATCAGGACCGTGGTGCCGTCGAAGGCGATCCGCGGCTGCGACCCGCGGGCGATGATGACGAATGGCGCGCCGATCGGCTGGCCCGTGGAGTCGATCTTCTGCCCGACGATCCGGTCGTCGTCGGCGGACGAGGTGGAGTTTGCCTGCCCGGCCACCAGCAGAAAGTGCGATCCCGTCCACGCCGCCGAGTAGCTGTCCGCCCCGCTGTTTTTCAGCACCGTGTGACTCGGCCCGGACAGCCCCGTCCCGACCCGCGTCGCGCGCAACCGCGTGCCGCTGTTCCAGAAGAGCGTGACGTCCCGCCCGCTCGACAGCAGCATCGGATACCCGCTGGCCGGCCCGTACCGCGTGTCCGTGAGCAGAAACGGCTCGCCGACGGCCGCGGCCGCGAGCACCGGGGTGGTGACGACGAAAGTCAGCGCGACAACGGCGATCGGAAGCAGGCGATTCATGCGCAGCCGTCCTCTCTCTTGGATGTTGTTATTTTGAGGTTGACAGGGAGAGGATGTCAAACAGCCGCGTACACAGTCCCCTCTCCCCGGCTGGGGAGAGGGTTAGGGTGAGGGGTCGTGCATCGTGCGAAGAACGTCCCCTCACCCTACCCTCTCCCCCGATGGGGGAGAGGGGACTTCTGTGCCGGCGACAGCCCGCCCTACGTCCAGCACGCTCGGCGAGCCACCTTGAACCAGCAACCAGTCACCAGCCACGTGACGCGCCAGCGTCACTCCACCTTCTTGCCGAACAGAAACGCCACGCCCACGCCGATCAGGTACAGCAGGATCATCGGGACGGCCAGGGCGGCCTGGGTGACCATGTCGGGGGTGGGGGTGACCACGGCGGCGATGACGAAGGCGAGCACCACCGCGTATTTGAACTTCTGCATCAGGAACGCCGGGGTGACGATGCCGAGGCGGGCCAGGAAGAAAATCAGGATCGGGGTCTCGAAGACGATGCCCGTGGCCAGGATGATCACGCTGGCGAACGAGAAGTAATCGTCCACCGTGACCATCTGCTTGAACTGCTTGCCGGTCTCGACGAAGAAGCTGCACGTCGCGGGGAGCAGGAAGCGGTAGCCGAAGTAGCCGCCCATGAGGAAAAAGAGCGTCCCGAAGATGATGAACGGCAGGGCCAGCCGCCGCTCCTTCTTATACAGCCCCGGCGCGATGAACAGCCAGAGCTGCATCAGCACCACCGGCGCCGCCACGAAGAGGCCGGCGAAAAAGGCCACCTTCATGTAAAGGAAGAACGGCGCGGTCAGGCGCGTGTAGGCCAGCTTGTCGCCGGGGGGGAGGAACTGTGTCAGCGGCTCCTGCAGCTTGCCGAAGATCGGCTCGGCGAAGGCCCAGCATGCCAGGAAGCCGACGGCCACGGCGATGAACGAGATCAGCAGGCGCTTGCGCAGCTCCTCGAGGTGGTCGAGGAACGACATCTTCGGCAGCTCGGCATCGGGATCTTGCTGGATCGGGTCGGCAGCCATGGTCAAGTCGTCTGGTCGTCGAGGGGGCGGGTCGTCGAGGAAACGGGCTGAAGCTGATCGTCACCGGCAGACTCGACGACTCGAAGACTCGGCGGCTGCGGCTCCTCGACCGGCGTCTCGTAGAGCGACACTGGCTCAGTCCTTGATACCGACTGCTCCGGCGTCATGAACGATTCCAGGGTCGGCGGCGTGATCTGCTTGAGCTCCTCGAGGCGCACCTCGCGCTCGATGGTGCTTTTCAGGTCGTCCGTGGCCTTGCGGAACTCCCCCATGGCCTTGCCGAGCATGCGCCCGATCTCGGGGATCTTGCGCGGGCCGAAGACGATGAGAATGACAGCGAAGATGAGCAGGAGCTCGGGGACTCCGAGTGAACCGAACATTCTTTTCAGCGGACCTCGACGCGGGGGCGGTGACAGCGACGTGAACACCACCCTCCGGTCGAATAGTCCGACTCTATAATGGCGTTACGACCTCCACAGTGTAACGCGAGCCACAAAAAGGGCGCGACAACAATGGCGAAAATTCAGAAAACGCAGAAGTGGACATTCTCTCTGACGCTCATCGTGGCCATGGCGGCGGCAACGCTGTTCGGAGGCATCTACGGCAACCGCCTCTTCGGCGCCACCCCGGCCAACGCCGACTTCAACAAGCGGCTCAAGGAGTACACCGACCTCCTCAACGCCGTGACCGCGAATGCCCCCGAGGACACCGGCTCGGACAAGTTCGTGTACGCCTCGATCGACGGCATGCTCCGCGCGCTCGACCCGCACACCTCCTTCCTCGAGCCGAAGGAGTACTCGGACATGCAGGATCGCCAGAAAGGGACGTTCTACGGCCTGGGCATCCTGGTGACCAAGCGCAACGACCAGGTCACGGTCATCACCCCGCTCGAAGGCACGCCCGCGGCGCGCCTCGGCATCCGCGCCGGTGACGTCATCTCCGAGGTCGAGGGCGTCAACACCGACGACCTCTCGCTCGACGACGTGGTCAAGCGCCTCAAGGGACCGAAGGGCACCACGGTCAACATCAAGATCAAGCGCATCGGCATGAAAGAGCCGATCCCGCTCACGATCACCCGCGCGGCCATCCCCACCAACTCCATCTCCAACGTGCTGATGCTGCAGCCGGGCGTCGGCTACATCCGCATCAAGGACTTCACCTCCACCACCGTGCGCGAGCTCGACGAGGCCATCGAGAAGCTCGAGAAGGAGGGGATGCAGAAGCTCGTCCTCGACCTGCGCATGAACCCGGGCGGCCTGCTCGACGCGGCGGTCGGCGTGAGCGATCACTTCCTCGAGAAGGGGCAGATGATCGTCTACACCAAGGGGCGTACGGCCGACTCGATGCAGGAGTACACGGCGCCGGGCAAGCACGAGAAGTTCGACCTCCCGCTGGTGGTGCTCGTGAACCGCGGCAGCGCCTCGGCCTCCGAGATCGTGGCCGGCGCGGTGCAGGACCACGACCGCGGCATGGTGGTCGGCGAGACCACGTGGGGCAAGGGCCTCGTGCAGAGCGTTTACACGCTCCAGTACGGCGCCGGCCTGGCGCTCACCACGTCCAAGTACTACACGCCGGCCGGCCGCAACATCCAGCGCGACTACACGTCCGTGTACGACTACTACATGGCCGACGAGGCCGAGAACGGTCCGGAAGTCCCGCTGGCGCAGCGTGAGAAGTTCACCACCGCCACGGGCCGCACGGTCTACGGCGGCGGCGGCATCACGCCCGACGTGATCGTCAAGCAGCCGCAGCTCTCGCGCACGACGCAGCTGCTGGAAGTGCGCAGCGCGATCTTCAACTACGCCGTCGAGTACGCGTCCAAGCATCCCGACCTGACCAAGGACGTCGCGGTCACGCCGCTGATCGTCGAGGACTTCGTCCGCCATGCGGTGACCGCGGAGATCGCCCCCGAGGCGGAGATCCGCGAGGCGCTGGCCAAGGCCGAGGACCGCAAGTACATCGAGCGCGCGCTGAAGGCGGAGATCGTGGCCGCCAAGTACGGCTTCGATGCGTCGTATCCATACCGCCTGCAGGGCGACGCGCAGGTGGAGAAGGCGCTGCAGATCTTCCCCGAGGCGCAGAAGCTCGCCACTATGGCCGCGCAGCGCGCGCACGACAATGAAGGACGTCCCGCGGAGCGCAGCACGCGCGCCGCGCAGGCGAATCCGAAAACGCGCTGATGTGGCGCGGGCTTCAGCCCGCGATTCTCCCCAGGGGCGGGCTGAAGCCCGCCCCACATTTTTTTGTGCTAAGGTTTCGCCGCTTTTTCGAAGGGGAGATCCGGAACGAAATGCCAGAGCTGGGAAAGAAGTACACCTGCTATAGCTGCCACACCAAGTTCTACGACCTCGGTAAGCCTGTGCCTCTCTGCCCGAAGTGCGGGGCGGACCAGCGCGATGCCGACGAGGCGCCCGTCTACGTGGCCCCGCGCAGCCGCCGCGTGGTCGAGGAGCCGGCCGAGGAAGAAGAGTTCACGCCGGCGGCAAGCGCGGAGTCCTCGGATGAAGAGGGCGATGATTTCGTCGCCGCCGATGACGATCGCGAAGTCGATACGGACGACGACGAAGAAGAAGAGTTCTGACGGGCTGAAGCCCGTCCTACATGAGGTGCTGTGATGCGGAACGTGGGTCTCCTCGGATGTATCGCGGTCCTGGTCCTGGTCGTCCTGATCGGCGGTGCGTTCTTCGTCAGCGTCCGCAACAACCTCGTCGGCCTCGAAGAGAACGTCAACGGGCAGTGGGCGCAGGTGCAGAGCCAGTATCAGCGGCGCTTCGACCTGATCCCGAACCTCGTGCGCACCGTGGAAGGGGCGGCGAACTTCGAGAAGTCGACGCTCGAGGCGGTGGTCAACGCGCGCGCGCGGGTCGGGCAGGTGGCCGCGCCGGCCGGACCTCCCGGCGCGGCGTCGGACCTGCCGTCGAACGAGGCGGCCTTCCGCCAGTTCGAGGCCGCGCAGCAGGGGCTGAGCAGCGCGCTCTCGCGGCTGCTCGTGGTCGTGGAGCGCTATCCGGAGCTGAAGGCGAACCAGAACTTCCTCGAGCTCCAGTCGCAGCTCGAGGGCACCGAGAACCGCATCGCCGTCGAGCGGCAGCGCTATAACGACACGGTGCGCGTGTTCAACACGGCCACGCGGCGCTTCCCGGCCAGCATCGTGGCGTCGATGAGCGGCTTCAAGCAGAAGGCGTACTTCCAGGGCGCGGCGGGCAGCGACAAGGCCCCGGACGTCAACTTCGACTTCGGCAACACCGCCACGTCCACCACCGGCACCCGGTGAAACGACTCGTCCTCGCAATCCTGCTCGTCGCGGCGGCTTCGGCCGCCGCGCTCGAGATCCCCGCGCCGCCCACGCAGTGGGTGACCGACCGCGCCGGCGTCCTCGGCGGCACCGAGGCCGACCTGCTGAACCGCAAGCTGCAGGAGTTCGAGCAGACCAGCGGCGCGCAGTTCATCATCTACACCTTCCCGTCGCTGGAAGGGGAGTCGGTCGAGGACTTCACCATCCGCGCCGTCGAGCGCTGGAAGGTGGGGCAGAAAAAGTACGACAACGGCCTGGTGCTCTTCGTCTTCGTGCAGGAGAAGACCGTCCGCATCGAAGTGGGCTACGGCCTGGAGGGGTCGATCACGGACGCGTTCTCGTCGCGCGTGATCCGCGAGCAGATCGCGCCGCGCTTTCAGCAGAACGACTACGCCGGCGGCCTGAATGCCGCCGCCGACGCGATCATCCAGAAGATCCGTACCGGGGAAGAGCCGGTGCCGCCGCTGCAGCAGCAGCCGCGGGGCGGACCGGTGCAGGGCGGCGAGCCAGGCGGCTTCGGCGTCATGGAGCTGATCGTCATCGCCATCATCGTCTTCTTCTTCGTCATGCCGCTGCTGTCGCGGCGGCGCAGCGGCTGCGGCGGCTGCATCTTCCCGTTCTTCTTCCCCGGCGGCGGCATCACCTTCGGCGGCGGCGGGT